>NZ_FRBU01000101.1 GCF_900142695.1 Flavobacterium xanthum
ATTTCGAACGTACAAAGTATAAGTATTTGGTGCCAATGCTGTAAATACATTCGAGCTCTGATACGTTATTCCATCCAAACTGTAGGCTACTCCTGTTTGTGTTGTAATTGTAATACTTCCTGACGGAGTTCCACAAGTAGGTTGCACCACACTAGCCGTGGTTGGTTCAACTGGAGGTGTTGGAATAGCATTGATCGTTATAGCAGTCGATGACGGAGTTACACAAGTGTTATCCAATGTATTTCGAACATATAAAGTATATGTATTTGGTGCCAATGCTGTAAATACATTCGAGCTCTGGTACGTTATTCCATCCAAACTGTAGGCTACTCCTGTTTGTGTTGTAATTGTAATACTTCCTGAAGGAATTCCACAAGTTGGTTGCACCACACTAGCCGTGGTTGGTTCAACTGGAGGTGTTGGAATAGCATTGATCGTTATAGCAGTCGATGACGGAGTTACACAAGTGTTATCCGCTGTATTTCGTACGTATAAAGTATAAGTATTTGGTGCCAATGCTGTAAACACAGTCGAGCTCTGATACGTTATTCCATCCAAACTGTAGGCTACTCCTGTTTGTATTGTAATTGTAATACTTCCTGACGGAGTTCCACAAGTAGGTTGCACCACACTAGCCGTGGTTGGTTCAACTGGAGGTGTTGGAATAGCATTGATCGTTATAGCAGTTGATGACGGAGTTACACAAGTGTTATCCAATGTATTTCGAACGTACAAAGTATAAGTATTTGGTGCCAATGCTGTAAATACATTCGAGCTCTGATACGTTATTCCATCCAAACTGTAGGCTACTCCTGCTTGTGTTGTGATTGTAATACTTCCTGAAGGAATTCCACAAGTAGGTTGCACCACACTAGCCGTGGTTGGTTCAACTGGAGGTGTTGGAATAGCATTGATCGTTATAGCAGTCGATGACGGAGTTACACAAGTGTTATCCGCTGTATTTCTCACGTATAAAGTATAAGTATTTGGTGCCAATGCTGTAAATAC
>NZ_FRBU01000098.1 GCF_900142695.1 Flavobacterium xanthum
CTCTTCTTGTTCTTGACATAATTCTGCTAATTTAAGGTTTTTAATCCTATCTTAAATTCACACAAAAAGTTGTACGTTTTTTGGGGAGCAGCATATAGAATATTGTACAAAACAGACTATACTAAATAAATCATTAGGCAATAAAAATTTATTGTATTGGTAGCTAAGAAAAAAATATATTTTGATAATTCTTTTCAGGTTACGCTTTTAGAAGTTATATATTATCAAAATGTGCTTCGTAAACTCTTGATTTTAGAAAATACTTCAATAGTATTGGTTAATTATGGTTCTATTTCTTTTGAAGTGAACCAAATCAATATCAGTATTTCAGCTAATGAAATAATTGTAATTCCTAAAAGGACATTTGTTGAAAATTTACTAGTTACTAATCCATTACAAATTTGTTTACTCTCATTTTCTTCTGAATTTGCTAATGAAAATAGTATACTTAAACCTTGGATAGGGTATTTTGAAATTTTCATTAATACACGTCCAAATGGGATAGCATTAAAGCAAAAAGAGTTAATTCATGTACTTGAAATATTTAATTTTTTAAAACATCAAACAAAGAGCGCTCACAAAAACAGATTTAGAAAAGAATGTCTGTTGTTTAGTTTTAATTTACTCTTATATGAAATAGCAGGATTCTATGATAAATATTATCAAAATATTCAAGTCATAAACTCTGAAAAACAAGTACTTATTTTTAGGTTTTTTGCTTTGTTAGAGAGAAATTGCCGTTCGCAGCATCAAGTGAAATTTTATGCGGATGCACTATTCATAACATCGGGTCATCTCAATAAATTGGTTAAAGCGATTACAGGTAAAACTCCAAAACAGTTTATAGAAGAAGCCCTTATTTTAGAAATTAAAATAATGCTACTAGATAGTAACTATAGTATTTCGGATATTATCGATGAATTACATTTTCCAAATGCATCATACTTTAGTAATTTTTTTAAAAGAGGCACTGGAATCTCTCCAACGAGCTACCGACTTAGGTTACATTTTTAAAATGACATGTAGATCACTTTTTTAGTGAAAAATTGCTTTTATACCTAATTTATACTGTTTTGGCCTACCAATTTATGTTTCAATTTTTTCTCTAACACTTTTTAATTATTATGCAATCAACTTATAGAGATGCTTTATATAGTATCTTAAAAAAAGAGCAAGAAATTAGTTTAGAAACGTCGCATGTAATCGATGAATATGCTGCTCCCCAAAAAACGTACAACTTTTTGTGTGAATTTAAGATAGGATTAAAAACCTTAAATTAGCAGAATTATGTCAAGAACAAGAAGAG
>NZ_FRBU01000097.1 GCF_900142695.1 Flavobacterium xanthum
TCGGGTTTTCAATCCGCCCATAAGGGACTTACACCCTCTGGAAAAATACACGCTGTAAGTTTTGTTTTCTAATTCGACAATTTGTATTTTCGAATCGAGAACAAACGATTTACAATCTGCTTCCTGCTCATGCAGGGCACACACAGCTGTTTTGATATAGTGGGGTTTTAGTGGAATTACCGTTTCGCATCATAATTCTGCAAAGCAGAAAATTGAAAGGTTACGAATTCCCCACCATCTCAAAGCAGCGGGACGTTGTGCACAATACTAAAAAATCGCGGTAGAAAACACATTTTATAAAAAATGGAAAGAATTTTTAAAAGATACAAATCAGACAATGGGAAGAAAATTTATCGTATAAGTTTCTGCGCTTATTTTGATATACTTGGATTTGCTGAAAAAGTTAAAAATGAAAATATAGATTTTTTTAATCATTATTTAAAGGTCTTAGAAGGCGAATTAAATTATTTAAATACCGAACATGATTTTGAAAATAAAGAAGGAAGAAAAAGATTTGAACTTAAAATTTTTACAGATAATTTTGTTATCAGATATCCATGGAATCACGAAGATGGCGAAATTGAATTAGGTGATTTATTTGATGTTTTATCTCGTATTCAATTAACTTTTGCACAGAAAGGTATTTTTATAAAAGGTGCAATAAGTTATAGTAATCTATACATGGACGAGAACATTGTAATCGGACCTGCACTTATTGAATCGTATAAGTTAGAAGAAAGTCACGCAATATATCCACGAATAATACTTTCTGAAAATGCTAAAGAAGTTGTAAACCAACATATCAATTTTTATGCTAAAGACTTTCCGATTCCACAAAAATCGACATATTTAATTGATAAAGATGGATATTACTTTTTGAATTATTTGTATTTTCTCATAGAAAACTTTGAAGTTGATTACCCAAATTATACTTATGTAAGTAAAGAAATGATATTACATAAAAACGCAATAGAAGAGGAACTTACTTCGAATAATATTAATGAAAGAGTTTTTGAAAAATTTATTTGGTGTGCTGAATATCACAACTTTTTTTGTGATAATTTTTTACACCCAGAATTTTATAAACATTCAGAATTAAAAATAAAAAATGAATTGTTTGAGCGGAAAATGAATATTATTGAATAAGTACTGTGCACAATCGAGTAGACGGCTCCGCCAGTAACTGACGGAGTGCGCCTCTCACACCACCGAACGTACGGGTCACGTATTCAGCGGTTCGCAAAGAGATGGGTTAAGTTCGATGTAAACATCTGTTAATGAGTGATAACCACGTTGTTTTAGGCGTTTCAAAGTGATGGTAGTACTC
>NZ_FRBU01000045.1 GCF_900142695.1 Flavobacterium xanthum
CAGGGAAAAGAATTAATTTTCTTTTCTTTGTTCTGAAAAAATATTTCATCTTTCTTTGAGATTCCTAACTTTCGCATTTATTAATTGAATTCAAGAAGCAAAAACACAAAGACATATGGAGATTTATTGAAATATGAAAATCAATAAACTAAACTTTGCGAGTCTCTGCGTTTCCTTTGAGGATCTCTGTGAAATAGCGTTTTGACTTTGAAACTTTCCGATTTTAAAAAGTCTATATTTGCGCGCTTAGAATTTGCACCAGAATTATATTCACTTTTTACAATAATGATTGAACTAACAGATACCAAAACGGCCATAACTTCAGACGAAATAGAGAAATGTATCGCCATTTTAGCACAATTAAATTCCGATACGGACCAAATATTTGATATCCCTAAAGATCAACGAACGGCATTAATAAAAGTGGCAGGTCAGTTTTCTAGACCCGATCGAGAAGAGCTTTCCCGTAGAAAAAAAGACGGAAAATTAGTCGCTAAACGCAAAAAAGAAAAGCAAGATAGAACCGCCCGAAAAGAGACAGGAATCCGATATGCTCGCGAAGCTAGTATTTTTGTGGCGCCAAAATTACTGGCTTTTAATGATCTTGCCCACAAAGAGCAGTTGGAGCTGGAAACGCCACGAAACTGTTACGTTTGTAAAACCGAGTTTACTAAAATGCACCACTTTTATGATACGATGTGTACCGATTGTGGCGATTTTAATTATGCCAAACGGTTTCAAACCGCTGATGTCAAAGGGCAAGTTGCTGTTATCACAGGTTCGCGTTTGAAAATTGGGTATCATATTACGTTGATGTTGTTGCGCGGTGGAGCTACTGTTATTGCTACGACTCGTTTTCCGGTGGATTCTGCTTTGCGATTTTCTAAAGAAGATGATTTTGCAGATTGGGGACATCGCCTCAGAATTCATGGATTGGATTTGCGACACATTCCTAGCGTGGAAATTTTCTGCAATTTTATTGAGCAAAAATACGAACGATTGGATATACTGATTAATAATGCAGCGCAAACGGTGAGACGTCCAGCAGGATTTTATGCACATTTGATGGAAAACGAAGAACGTCAAATCGCATCTTTGCCTAAACAAGCGCAAGAATTATTGTTAGATCACACGGATTGTTTGGAGGAATTAAAAGTGTTAACCATTGGGATTTCTTCCAATCAAAATATGCCGGTGACTTGGCACGGACCAGAGCCAGGAATTGGTTTGCGGGCTTCCGCCAAATTATCTCAAATTCCATATTCGTTTGATAATGCATTGGTGGCGACTGAAGTTTTCCCAGAGGGAGAGCTTGATGCCGATTTGCAGCAAGTCGATTTGCGCAAAACCAATAGTTGGAGATTGAAACTAGGCCAAATCGAAACTACCGAAATGATCGAAGTGCAGCTCGTTAATTCCGTGGCGCCTTTTGTATTGTGCAACCGTCTTTCGGAAGTGATGAAAAAAGACAATACAGGAAAAAAACACATCATCAATGTTTCAGCAATGGAGGGTAAGTTTCATCGTTTTTTTAAAGAAGCCCGTCATCCGCATACCAATATGGCTAAAGCGGCTCTAAATATGCTGACGCACACTGCAGCAGGAGATTTGGCGAAAGCCGGAATTTTCATGAATGCCGTGGATACCGGTTGGGTGACTGATGAAGATCCAGCTGAACTAGCAAAAAGAAAACAGGAAGAAGAAGATTTCCAACCGCCATTAGATATTGTAGATGGTGCGGCACGTGTGATGGATCCGTTGTTTGATGGAATCAATACCGGAAAACATTGGTGTGGGAAGTTTTTGAAGGATTACAATCCTATTCCTTGGTAGTGGGCCCCTAACCCCTAAAGGGGAATTAAAAAGGTTATAGAATAAAAGAACCACAGCAGAATTGGATTTTGTTGTGGTTTTTTTTCAACTTAGTATGCAAGTATTAAAAACTGCCTATCTAGTTTTGTTTAAAGATGCAGCATGACGTTTGTCGTAATTTGCGCAATCCTTTCCTAAATGGAATATGCCAAAAACGATAAAGGCTATTAGTATAAATATACGCATTATTTTAACTGGTTTCCTTGATGATGAATCAGAAAGAGGGAGATATTTTTTCATTTCGATTTTTATTATTTATTAGCTAATGTACAAAAACTTTTTAAGATTATAATTTTAAATAAAAACCCCAACATTTTCAGTACCACTAAAAGTGTTGGGGTTTTAAATAATATAAAATGTTTACTTTTATTCCCTTCGGGGGTTAGGGGGCTATCCTTCTATCTTTGCGCTCAGCTCAAACCATCTTTCCTCTTTGTCTTCAATTTTGTTGATGATATTTTCGAGTTCTTTGGCTTTCTTTTCAATGTCGGCATCAGCCACTTTACCATCGGCGAATAACTGCTCGATTTTAGTTTTATCTAGCTCCAAATCCTTGATTTCTCTTTCAAGCTTTTGGTATTCTTTTTGCTCATTGAAAGTTAAATTTCCTGTTGGGTTGTTTTGCTTCCAGTCTTTTTTCTCAGCTTTGTTTTCCTCTTTTTGCGCTACATCAGCACTATCTTCATAGGCTCTAAAATCAGAATAATTCCCAGGAAAATCTTCAATAACACCTTTTCCTCTAAAAATGAATAAGTGATCTACAATTTTATCCATAAAATAACGATCATGGGATACCACTACCAAACATCCAGGGTAATCCAAAAGAAAACTTTCCAAGACATTCAAAGTCACAATATCCAAATCATTCGTAGGCTCATCGAGAATCAAGAAATTTGGATTCTGAATCAAAACGGTACACAAATACAAACGCTTTAATTCACCACCACTCAATCGGTCAACAAAATCATATTGTTTCTTGGCATCAAAAAGAAAGCGCTCTAACAATTGTGAAGCCGAAATCATTCTTCCTTTCATCAATGGAATAAATTCACCGTATTCCTTAATGACATCAATAACGCGTTGTCCCGGCTTTGGGTTAATACCACTTTGGGTATAGTAGCCTAGTTTTATGGTTTCACCAATCACTACTTTTCCGCCATCAAGCGGAATTCCACCAGTCAATAAATTTAAAAAAGTTGATTTTCCTGTACCATTTTTTCCAATAATCCCAATGCGTTCTCCCGGTTGAAAGTCAAAACTGAAATTATCCAAAATCACATGGTTGTCAAATTTCTTGGAGATTTTGTGAAGCTCGATAATCTTGCTTCCCATGCGTTCCATGTTGATTTCAAGTTCCACTTTATTTTCGCGACGGCGACTTTGTGCTTTTTCCTTGATGTCATAAAAATCATCCTGACGCGATTTAGATTTGGTCGTTCTCGCTTTTGGCTGACGGCGCATCCATTCTAATTCCTTCACAAAAAGATTCTGTGCTTTATCGACACTCGAATTTTCGGAAGCGATGCGCTCCTCTTTTTTCTCTAAATAATAGGAGTAATTTCCTTTGTAGGAATATAATTTTCCGTTGTCGAGTTCGATGATTTCGTTACAAACACGTTCCAAAAAGAAACGGTCGTGCGTCACCATAAACAACGTAATATTTTCTTTGGCAAAATAAGTTTCTAGCCATTCAATCATCTCTAAATCTAAGTGATTGGTAGGTTCATCTAAGATTAATAAATCCGGACGGTTGATTAAAATAATAGCTAATGACAAACGTTTTTTCTGGCCACCAGAAAGGTTTTTTACTTTCAGTTTAAAGTCTTCCAACTTTAATTTGAACAAAATTTGTTTGTATTGCGTTTCAAAATCCCACGCATTGTGCTGGTCCATTCCGTCAAAAGCTTTTTGATACGCTTCTTCGTCTTCTGGATTTTCTAATGCTTTTTCGTAGGCTTCAATAACTTTCAAAATCTCATTATCAGAGGCAAAAATGCTTTCTTCAATGGTCAATTCTTCCTGCAAATTATTGTTTTGCGACAAGAAAGCCATTTTGATGCCTTTTCGCAACACCACTTGCCCGGTATCCGACTCGTCCAAGCCATTTATAATGCTCATAATAGTGGTTTTCCCCGAACCGTTTTTGGCTATAAAAGCAATTTTTTGGTCTTTGTTAATTCCAAAAGAAATGTTTTCAAAAAGTGTTCTTTCCCCAAAAGATTTGGATATATTCTCGACTGATAAGTAATTCACAAGGCTAAATTTTTGGCAAAAGTAAACTATTAAATGACTAATTGCGAATAGTTTGTTTGAATATGAAGCTTTTCAAGACTTATTGATTAAGAAAATTACCTAAAAACGGACTTAAATCCAGTTGGTGCAATTGCGGTGTTACATCGACTACTGGTTTTCTGACAAAATTTTCATTGGTCAAATAAAAATGTAGGCCATCTAGCGTAGCGATGCCTTCTATTTGATGAAAAGGAAGTGCAATTTTGATCTTTCTTTTATTGCCAGAGAAAAAATGAGTTGTCTTGTAATCGTATAAAAGGTAAATAAAAGGCGATAAAAATCTATTGTATCCTGATAAAACAAGTAGTTGTTTTTTAGGTAAATAGGTTGCTCCAGTAATTAATCCTTTTGTGTTATAAGTCTCTTTCAACTTGGCAATGTAAGTACCTGGAATTTTTGGTAAGGCATACACACTTGTTTTTTTGTGCTTCCATTGCTTCGTAAACAAATAAATACTGTCATCGGAAACAATAAAAGCTTCGCAGTCAAAATCAGTAGTATTAGCAGGTTTTTTATTAAAATTAGTTTGATTGGAATAGGAAAACGAAATGGTATCAATCCTCTGAATCGGTTTTGAAAGTGCTTCCTTCTCGATTCGTAAAACACGAAGATCCTTTCTGTTTCCGCTGGCATTATTTCCAAAATCACCTATGTAAAAATAGTTATTGTCTTGCGCTATTTCCTCCCAATCTGTGTTTGATACTTTTTTGAGCGGTATTTTATTTTTAATAATACCAATTGTGTCAACGCCATAAAGAACGGTATCGGTATCGTCATTGATTGTCCAAAAGAGCGAATCACTTTGTGTTAAACCAGAAGTTTCTTTTAGACCTGCATTTAATTTTACAGAATATTTTGGCTTGATTTTTACCGAAGCATAGTGGCAACTGCCATCATTTGTGGTAGCTTTTGGATTGTAATTTTTTGAAAGTGGATCCGTACATCCTGAAATTTGGGATTGAACAATGCTAGCGGTTAGTAGCGATAATAATAAGAGTGTCTTTCTCAATGCTTCAATTAGATTAGGTTTAATACTTCCTTCTATCTTTCAAAAGTAAGCGATTTTAAAGACTAAAGAAGGAATTGAGAAAGAATGATTTTTGTTTACATGAATTTGAAGTAGCACGTTTTCTCTCGAAAAAAGAATTCTAACTTAGTCGATAGGAAAACAATTTGTGGTATAGAAATGTCAATTAACCGCAATAGACAAGCAACAAATCTTGTTTCTCTAGTTTTTTGAAGGAAATAAAATCACAATTATGCTTAACTTTGGAAAAAAAAAAGGAAGAGCCTCTCAAGAGGAGTGAAAAATCTTTCGATAGAATACATGGTAAGTAAGTGATTTTAGTATTTGTAGAAACTTTTGGTAGCATGCATCTCATTAAAAATAACACTTTTATACTTTTAAAACACTAAAAATGAATCTTAATATCCCGGATACTTTAGAAAAAAAAGCTGTTTTTGAACAACTAGTAGCAGCTTTAAAAAAGGAAAGCTTTACGATTGAAAAACAAGATGAGACAAGACCTTGGGGAGGTTTTTTTGTTATTGATGAAAGCCAAGCTCCTGAATTTGCCGCTGCATTTTTTCCGCATCTTGATCTGAAAACAATTAAAATTACCAATAAGTTAAGCCCAAAGATTCTGGTAGTTGCGCCTCACAAACGTTTGTCTTGGCAATATCACTTTCGCAGGGCAGAGTTGTGGAAGATACTTTCAGGAGTTGTAGGGGTGAAAACCAGTTTGACAGATGAAGAAGGTAAGATTCAGCAACTTATACCAGGAAATTTTATCCAACTAGAAAAAGGGGAACGACACCGTTTAATAGGTTTAGATTCTTGGGGAATTGTAGCTGAAATTTGGCAACACACTGATGCTGAAAATCCTTCAGATGAGGATGATATTGTTCGTTTGCAAGATGATTTTGGACGATAAATAGAAACCGTGTATTTTTTTTGGAATTATTGTGGCTTTACATCTTAAAATCTATCTTTGAAAATGCAATTATCAGTTATTATCCTTAATTATAACGTTCGCTATTTTCTCGAACAATGTGTTTTAAGCGTTCAAAGTGCATTAGAAGACATTGATGGCGAGATTATTGTCATCGATAATAATTCGCAGGATGATAGT
Organism: Flavobacterium xanthum; assembly: GCF_900142695.1. Taxonomy (GTDB): domain Bacteria; phylum Bacteroidota; class Bacteroidia; order Flavobacteriales; family Flavobacteriaceae; genus Flavobacterium; species Flavobacterium xanthum. Next base: position 6,297 of record NZ_FRBU01000045.1, read on the forward strand.
TGTCAAATGATGAGGCAACGCTTCCCAAACATAAAACTCATTCAAAACAAGGAGAATGCTGGTTTCTCGAAAGCAAATAATAGCGCTGTTGCTGAAGCTTGTGGGGAATATATTTGCATTCTCAATCCTGACACCGTTGTTGCCGAAGATACGTTTTTAAAAGTGTTGGCTTTTGCCAATAAACAATTTAATTTAGGGATTATAGGTTGTAAACTGATTGATGGAACTGGCAATTTTCTGCGTGAAAGTAAGCGGGGTGTTCCCACGCCTTGGGTGGCTTTTACCAAAATCACTGGATTGTATCGATTGTTTTCTAAATCACCACTTTTTGGGAGTTATTATGCGCAACATTTAAACCAAGATCAAACTGGAAAAGTTGCAATTTTGGTGGGTGCTTTTATGCTGATGAAAAGAGAGTTGTATTGTGAAGTAGGTGGATTCGATGAAAATTGTTTCATGTATTCCGATGATATTGATTTGTCCTACATGATTTCTAAAAAAGGGAAATTCAATTATTATTTCCATGAAACGACTGTTGTTCACTACAAAGGCGAAAGTACAATCAAGGATGGGACTTATATGAAGCGTTTTCAAGAGGCCATGAACTTCTTTTATCAAAAACATTTTAGTTCCGATGGTTTTAGTTCCGCATTTTTTTCTGTTTTTATGAAAATGGGAATTGTATTTTTTTCTTTTGTAAAAATGTTTCAAGGGAAATCCAAAGTAAAAAGCAGTCCAAACTCCTATCTTTTATTTTCATCTAACGAAAAATTAGCAGATAAACTCCGCGTTGTATTGCAAAAAAAAGTATCGTTTCACGATTTAAAAACAGAAAAAATGGTAAATTCGTCTTCTATTAAAAATAAAGACCGAGTGGAAATTATTCTGGATAACGAATTCCTTTCATTTAAAGAAAGCATCGCTATTCTTGAATCTTTAAAGAATACAGGCTTTACGTTTAAAATAATACCAAAAAAAGCTAATTTTTTAATAGGAAGTAACAATAGTAGCGAAAGAGGTGAGGTTATTAAAATCGAGTAAAAAATTGCATTTAATGTAATTTATAATTGAAATATTTAGTAATTTCGCAAACTGAAAATCAAAATTACCTTTTAGGTTAACAATATGGCAAGATTTGAATTAAAACTTCCTAAAATGGGAGAAAGCGTTGCAGAAGCAACCATTACAAATTGGTTGAAACAAGTTGGAGACAAAGTAGAAGCCGATGAAGCAGTACTTGAAATTGCTACTGATAAAGTAGACAGTGAAGTGCCAAGCGAAGTTTCGGGAATCTTAGTCGAACAATTGTTTGGAAAGGATGATCTGGTTCAAGTAGGTCAGACTATTGCGATAATCGAAACCGAAGGCGGTGACTTGGTATCAATCGTTAAAGAAGCGGTACCTGCTGCTGTCGTAGCTGAAGTTGCAAAAACTGTTGATGCTGCTAAAGAAAGTGTTGCCGCTCCAGTAGACTTTTCTGATTCTGAAAAATTCTTGTCGCCTTTAGTGAAAAATATCGCCAAAGAAGAAGGGGTTTCTGTTGCGGAATTAGAAGCGATTTCAGGAACTGGAAAAGAAGGAAGAGTAACTAAAAATGATATTTTAGAGTACGTAAAAAGCAGATCAAATCAGCCAGCTGTGTCGACTCCGGTTGTGGCAGTTCAAAAAATAGTTTCGGCTCCAGTTGCTCAAAAAGCGGCTCCAGTATCAGTAAGTGGTGGAGACGAAATTATTGAGATGGATAGAATGCGCAAATTAATTGCGGGTTATATGGTGGCTTCCGTACAAACATCTGCGCACGTACAATCCTTTATAGAAGTGGATGTGACGAATATTGTGAGATGGAGAGAAAAAAATAAAAATGCTTTTGAAAAAAGAGAAGGGGAGAAGTTGACGTATACGCCAATTTTCATGGAAGCAGTTGCAAAAGCACTGAAAGATTTCCCGGGAATGAATATTTCTGTAGATGGTGATTTCATTATCAAAAAGAAAAACATCAACCTTGGAATGGCAGCTTCGTTACCTAACGGAAACTTAATTGTTCCTGTTATTAAAAACGCAGATCAATTGAATTTAGTAGGAATGGCCAAAGCGGTAAACGATTTAGGAGGTCGTGCTAAAGCTGGAAAACTAAAACCAGATGATACGCAAGGTGGAACTTATACAGTAACGAACGTAGGTACTTTTGGAAGTGTTTTTGGTACACCAATTTTAAATCAACCACAAGTGGGAATTTTAGCATTGGGAGCTATTCGTAAAATGCCAGCAGTTATTGAAACTCCGGAAGGTGATTTCATAGGCATTCGCCAAAAAATGTTCTTATCGCACAGTTACGATCATCGTGTTGTAGATGGTGCATTAGGAGGTAGTTTTGTAAAACGTGTAGCTGAATATTTAGAAGCTTTTGACGTCAACAGAGATATTTAAAAATAGATAATAGTATTTTAGACCCGACTCGTTTTTATAAATTGGTCGGGTTTTTTGTTTTTGTCATGTTTTTTAGAACTTTAAAGGTCAAAGGTGAAACAAAATTAATCCCAAATTTCTATATTTGTAATCACACAAAAATTAAAAATGGAACTCAAACTCAATAAACCAATTTGCTTTTTCGATCTTGAAACAACTGGAATAGATATCGGAAAAGATAGAATTGTAGAAATCTCAATATTCAAAGTTTTTCCAAACGGAAATAAAGAAAGTAAAACATGGTTAGTGAATCCAACGATTCCAATTCCGGCGCAAACCACAGCCGTTCATGGAATTACCGACGAAAAAGTGGCTAATGAACCTACTTTTAATGAGTTGGCTGCGCAAGTTTACAATATGATAAAAGACAGTGATTTGGCTGGATTTAATTCGGATCGTTTTGATATTCCGTTGTTGGCGGAGGAATTATTGCGTGCTGGAGTAGATTTTGACATGAAGGGAAAAGTGTCAGTAGATGTTCAGACTATTTTTCATAAAATGGAAGAACGAACGTTATCTGCAGCTTTAAAATTTTATTGTGATAAAGGATTGGAAAATGCGCATTCTGCGGAGGCGGATACTATGGCAACCTATGAAATCCTGAAAGCGCAATTGGATCGCTATCCTGAATTGGAAAATGACATGAAGCTACTTTCGGAATTTTCAACAAGAAAGAAGATTGCTGATTTTGCAGGAATGATTGCTTTTGATAAAGATAATGAAGAGATTTTTGCATTTGGAAAGCATAAAGGAATCAAAGTGGATAAAATTCTGGAAACAGAGCCTGGTTATTTTAGTTGGATTCAAAATGCTGATTTTCCTTTGTATACTAAAAAAGTATTGACTGCTATCAAACTTCGAAAACTGAATAATAAATTTAGCTAATTTTGAACTCTTCCATTATTTAATAAAGTACGAAATGAAAATTATTTGCATAGGTAGAAATTACACCAATCATATCGAAGAATTGCATAACGAAAGACCTACGGAGCCCGTGGTTTTTATGAAGCCGGATTCGGCTGTTTTGTTGAAGCAGCATCCATTTGTGATTCCTGAATTTTCAGAAGAGGTGCATCATGAAATTGAAATTATTGTCAAAATTAGTAAAGTCGGTAAATACATCGAACCTAAGTTTGCTCATAAATATTATGACGAAATTAGTGTCGGAATCGATTTTACTGCTCGCGATTTACAGGATAAGTTAAAGGCTAAAGGATTGCCTTGGGAGAAAGCCAAAGCATTTGACGGTTCGGCAGTACTAGGTGAATTTTTGCCTAAAAGTCAATTTAGTTCATTAGAAAATATTACTTTTGAATTAACAAATAACAGTAAGACCGTGCAAATGAGTAATTCCGGTCTTATGTTGTGGAAAATTGATGAGCTTATTTCATACGTTTCTCAGTTTTTTACGTTAAAAATTGGTGATATTATCTTTACAGGAACTCCGGAAGGGGTTGCAGCAGTAAAACCCGATGATGTACTAGAAGGATTTTTAGAGGGACAACAACTATTTAGAATACAAGTAAAATAATGGCTATAAATTACAACCTTTCAAAAGTGTACGCACTTTCAGACAACGATCCAGAATTTGTAAACGAAATTCTAACTTTGTTTGTTACTGAAGTTCCAGAAGATTTATTGCAAATCAAAGAAGGAATAAAAAAGAAAGACCACAAGCATGCTTATGCTTATGCGCACAAGATAAAACCAACGCTTGATTTAATGGGTTTAAATGTGGCTTTTGAAGAGATTCTTCAAATCGAAGCGTGGACCAAAGCCGAGGGAAAAAAGAAAGACATCAAAGAAACTTTTAAGAGTGTGAAAAATCAAGTGAACGACGCGATCAAAGAAATCAAAAAAGACTTTGATTTGTAATATTACGTCTTGACTCACTGAAAAGTATGTCGGGCTACTCGTTGCGATTATTCTGGTCTCGTTTTAATACTTTGATGAGAGAAGATTTTCGCTTTGAACAAATTTCAAGAAGCTCCGATGAAAATAAAATTAGGTAAAATACTTCCTTAAGAAAAAGAGAAATGTGCTAACTATAGTATGTTTCTCTTTTTGATTACAACGGTATAAAATAAATAGCATTAGAAAAATGAAAGCAACCATAGTTACCATTGGTGACGAAATTTTAATAGGCCAAATTGTAGATACTAATTCTGGTTTTATAGCCAAGTCATTGGATAAAATTGGCGTTGAAATCAATGAAATGATTTCGATAAGTGATGATAAAGCGCATATTTTAGACACTTTTGCTGCGCTACAAAACAAAGTAGATTTAGTGATTATCACGGGCGGTTTGGGACCAACCAAAGACGATATTACAAAGAAGACATTTTGTGATTATTTTGAAGATGAACTAATTGTTGATAAAACAGTAGAGAAGCATGTAGTCGAGCTTATTGAGCGGGTTATGAATAGAGCAGCATCCCAAATTAATAGAGATCAAGCATTAGTCCCTTCAAAATGTACGGTCTTGCATAATCAATTGGGGACAGCGCCTGGAATGTGGATGAAAAAAGAGAATACTGTTTTTATTTCTCTTCCCGGAGTTCCTTATGAAATGAAATATATAGTAGAGCACGAAATTATACCAAAAGTAATTCGGGAATACGAGCGTCCTTTTATAATTCATAAAACCATTCTGACCTACGGTCAAGGCGAAAGTATAGTAGCGGAACGAATAGTGGATTGGGAAAATAATCTTCCAGAATTTATTAAATTGGCCTATTTGCCAGCACCTGGAAGAGTTCGTTTGCGTCTTTCGGCACGGGGTACTAACAAAGAAAAATTAGAAGCTGCTCTAGCTGAAAATGTAAAGTCGCTGGATCTTTTAATCAATGATATTATCGTGGGTTTTGACGATGATGAGACGATAGAGGTTGTAGTGGGTAAAATGCTGGTAAAACAAAATAAAACGTTATCAACAGCTGAAAGTTGTACTGGAGGTAAAATCGCACAGGTTTTGACCGCTATTGCTGGTGCTTCAAGTTATTTTAAAGGGAGTGTAGTTTCCTACGGAACAGAGGTTAAAATTGATGTTTTAGGCATACCAGAAAGTCTCATAAAGGAATATTCTGTGGTGAGTAAGGAAGTAGTTTCGGCGATGGCTTTGAGTGTTAAAAAGATGATGAAAACAGATTATGCAATTGCGACAACGGGAAACGCAGGACCATCAAAAGGGGACTCTAATGCTGAAATTGGGACTGTTTTTATTGCATTGGCAACGCCAAGCGAAATAATTGTTGAAGAATTTAATTTTGGTCAACCCCGTGAAAAAGTGATAGATAGAGCAGTAATTAAAAGTTTAGAGCTGTTGCAGAAAGAAATTTTAAAAAATGTGCGTTAATAATGTTGGTTAATAGGTTTATTTTTCTTTTCTTTGCACCCTGATTTTGAATAACGATAAAAGATAAGTATAATGTCAAGAGTTTGTGACCTTACAGGTAAAAGAGCGATGGTAGGAAATAACGTTTCTCACGCTATGAACAAAACTAAGAGAAAATTTTCTGTGAACTTAGTTAAAAAGCGTTTTTATCTTCCAGAAGAAGATAGATGGATTACTCTTAGAGTAGCAGCATCTACGATAAAAACAATTAATAAAAATGGAATCGCTGCAGTTTTGAAAAAAGCGAAGGCAGAAGGATTTATTAAATAATCCCTTCCAAAATAAAAAAATAGCAAGATGGCAAAGAAAGGTAATAGAATCCAGGTAATTTTAGAATGTACTGAACACAAAACATCAGGTGTTGCAGGGACTTCAAGATACATAACAACAAAGAACAAAAAAAATACTCCAGACAGATTAGAGATTAAAAAATTTAATCCAATCTTGAAACGTGTAACTGTTCATAAAGAAATTAAATAATTATTAGTCATGGCAAAGAAAACAGTAGCAACCTTACAGACAGCTTCTAAGAGATTATCAAAAGCCATCAAAATGGTGAAATCTCCTAAAACAGGTGCATATACATTCGTAGAATCTATAATGACACCAGAATCAGTTGATGAATTCTTGAAAAAGAAATAATATTCAATTAACATTATATAGAAAAGCTACTTTCATTCGGAAGTAGCTTTTTTATTTTCTATATTTACCATTAGAAAACGTATTGGTTCTTTGGACTTAAATACTTCATTCTTAATACTATTTATACAATGAGTTTTTTCAAAAGAATATTTTCATCAGAGAAAAAAGAAACATTAGACAAAGGTCTTGAAAAATCAAAAACAAATTTCTTTTCGAAGTTAACCAAAGCTGTTGCAGGAAAGTCAAAAGTTGATGATGAAGTCTTAGATAATTTAGAAGAAATCCTTGTTGCATCAGATGTTGGTGTCAATACAACTCTAAAAATTATTACAAGAATAGAGAGTCGTGTTGCCTCAGATAAATATATGGGAATAGAGGAGCTCAATCAAATTCTCAGAGAAGAAATTGCGGCTTTATTGTCAGAGACCAATTCTGGTGAGGGTACTGAGTTTATAATTCCAATTCAGACCAAGCCTTATGTTTTGATGGTAGTTGGGGTAAATGGTGTTGGAAAGACTACTACCATTGGCAAGTTAGCGTATCAATTTAAAAAACAAGGTTATAATGTTGTTTTGGGTGCTGCCGATACTTTTCGTGCCGCGGCGATTGATCAATTACAAATTTGGGCAGATCGAGTAGGTGTTCCTATTGTCCGTCAAGATATGGGAAGTGATCCCGCTTCAGTAGCTTTTGATACCTTACAATCTGCTGTTGCTCAAAATGCGGATATCGTTATTATTGATACGGCAGGTCGATTGCATAATAAAATTAACTTGATGAACGAGTTGACCAAAGTAAAACGAGTGATGCAAAAAGTAGTTGGTGATGCACCACATGATGTGTTATTAGTTTTGGATGGATCAACTGGTCAGAATGCTTTTGAACAAGCAAAACAATTTACAGCAGCTACTGAGGTGACTTGCTTAGCTGTTACAAAACTAGACGGAACTGCCAAAGGCGGGGTTGTAATAGGAATCTCAGATCAATTTCAAATTCCAGTAAAATATATTGGTGTTGGAGAAGGAATTGAGGATCTTCAGGTGTTTAATAAGTATGAGTTTGTAGATAGTTTTTTTAAATAGTGATTAGAATGGATTTTTCGTCTTTAAAAAATACACCTCCGATGTATCTTTATTTAGTGAGTGTCATTTCTTTTATATTGGTAAACCTTGTCCGAGATAAAAGTCTTGGTTTCTATTATTTTTTATTGATAATAGGTTTGGTTTTCTTTGTTTTGGGTTTTATGAAACGTTTGAAAACTAAGTAATTTTATTGATACAAAGCACTTATTTTTTGCCATAAGGTTTCATCAAAATCGGATAAGGCAAAAGTTGGATTGTCTGGATTTGCAATATGACCCATTCTGATAACGACCATTTTCTTGCTGGGAACTACATAGATTTTTTGATCATTTTTACCCAATGCCATGTACATATCGGCCGGAGCTGTTGGTATTAGACTTCCATTAAACTGCAGTTGGCTTTGCGGCAAATGATAACTTGATTCTCCATTCAACCACCATAAATAACCGTATCCTAGATTGATTGTTTGTGAAGTGTTTGTAGCTTCATATAAATAGTTTTCATTCACTATCGTGTTACTTTCCCATTTTCCTTTGTTGTAGATTAAAAGACCAAAACGCGCCATTGAACGCGAATTACTTCCATAAACGGAATTGTTGCCTAATTGAAACCAAGCGCCATCCATTCCTATCTTATCTTTCAATTTGGTATTGAAATAGGAATTCCAAGTTTGTCCGCAGGCTTGCGCGATCAGATCCTGTAATTTCACATATACATTGTGATACGCCCAACGCGTTCCTGCATCAGATTTATATTTAAGGCTTGCTGGATCAACATCATCTGTACTATCATCTAATCCGGAAGTCATATTGAGTAGATGCTTGTTTGTAATTAAATTTTCTTTAGCTAAAGGCAAACTCGTCCAACCGGTTCCTATGTATTGTGAAACTTTAGTATTGATGTTGATGAGGTTTTCTTGTTGTGCTATTCCTGTTACAGTTGAGGTTAGTGTTTTTCCGGCGCTTGCCCAATACCAAAAAGTATTGGCGTCATGACCGTTAAAATAATTTTCCATTACGATTCTTCCGTTGACAAGAATGATAAAAGATTTAGACTTTTTGAGTTCTAAATAATCTAGTAGCGGTTGTACAGCGGTTTGTTTCCAACCTAAACTTGCAATTGATTTTGTTTCCCAAGTAGTACCAGTTAAAGGTGGAAAATAAAGGTTTTCAGTTGTTGGTGGAGTAGGAATTGGTTCCGTGGTTTCAGAACTGCAGCTGCTGCACAATAATACGATGAAGAGACTGTAGATTATTTTTGACATCTTGCTACTGATTTAGTTCTAATTCCTTTACCACCAAAAATATAGAAAATAGTTTAAAGTGTTTCTGAAATTTTTGTTTTCTTTGAAGTTAATAAGAGTAACTTTGTATCTAGAATAAACGCGATTAATCACAAATTCCCTAGCCCTGATTGCAGCGTAAATCCTTTTTTAGCCGCTTTTTCAGCGGATAAAAAGATTGAAGCGTAAAGCAGGAAACAGCTCCTAAAAATAATTAGTATTATGAAAAAAACAGTTAGCATTCTATTTTTGGCATTTCTTTTTGTGGCTTGTCAGCAAAAGGTAAAGCCAGAAGATATTTCAAAAATAAATGGATATTGGGAAGTGGAGAAGGTAGTTTTTGATTCCATAAAGGACAAAGAATACGGGATGAATGAGGTGTATGATTATTTCGAAATAAAGAATAATAAAGGGATTAGGAAGAAAGTGATGCCGCAATTAGACGGTACGTTTGTGGTGAACGATACGTATGAAAACGTAACAGTTCGATTTGCGGATGACAAAGTATTCTTAGACTATTCGACGCCTTATATGAAGTGGAGTGAGGAATTAATTGCTGTTTCAGCGGGAGAATTAGTGCTGTTGAACAAGGAAAAAGTAGAATATCATTACAAAAAAGCAACACCAATAAATTTACTGGGCGATGGCAAAACGACTAAATAATCAAAGTACGATAGGGGATGTTTTGAAACAAATTATCCAGGTGAATAAACTGCAACCCGGAATGGACCAAATTGACGTGAAAGACGCTTGGAAAAACTTAATGGGAAATGGCGTGAACAGTTATACGAACAATGTGGTTTTGAAAGGAAGTACGTTGTATGTTGAGTTGACTTCGTCTGTTTTGCGGGAAGAATTAAGTCATGGGAAATCTAAAATTGTTGCGATGATAAATGAGGAACTACGACGTGACGTGGTGAAGGATGTGGTTTTGCGATAATGATTTTAGATTGCTGATTAACGATTTTTGATTTCAGATTGTAGTAAATATAAAAATTCCCGCTTCTATTGGAAACGGGAATTTTTTATTAAAATTTGAAATCTCAGATCAGCAATCTGAAATCTGAAATTAAAATTGCTCTCTTCCAGCAAAATGGAACGCACCTTCGATAGCTGCATTTTCATCGCTATCAGAACCGTGAACTGCATTTTCACCAATAGAAGTTGCGTATGCTTTACGGATAGTTCCTTCAGCAGCTTCAGCAGGATTTGTAGCACCAATTAAAGTTCTGAAATCTTCAACTGCATTGTCTTTTTCTAAAATAGCAGCAACAATTGGTCCTCTTGACATGAATTCAACTAATTCACCGTAGAAAGGTCTTGCAGCGTGTACTTCGTAAAAAGCTTGAGCATCAGCAATTGTTAATTGTGTTAATTTCAAAGAAACGATTTTGAAACCTGCAGTTGTAATCATTGCAAGTATGTTTCCGATGTGTCCGTTAGCAACAGCATCAGGCTTAATCATTGTAAATGTTCTATTAGTAGCCATCTTTTTATTTTTTAAATTTTGTGCAAAAATAGTATTTTTTTATTGATTATTTTTACAAATTCGGCATTCAAATAACGGTTGTCTGATTAAAGTACAATAATATCAAATTGATTGTCCAATGGTTTGAGTTGCTGAACCAACGCTGGAATGATATTTTCGCCGAATTCCAAATAAAATTCCGAAAAATTAGTTTGGCGTTCTTGTAAACTTTGGTTAGGGAACAGCTCGCTTTGTAAGTTGGTAATGCGTTCTAACACGTCATTTAATTTTCTTTTTTGAGCTTTTAACAAACGTTTTTCTAGATTGTCTAAACCTTTGATTTGTTTTTTTTCTTGTGCTTTTACAGCTCCAAGGAAAGATTCGTCCGTTTTGTTCGCTACATCATATAGACTACTAAATTGTTTTTGTAATTGTGCTTTCAAATCTACTAAATCGATTGGGAAATCTGATAATTCTTTGGTTTTAGTAGTTACTAAATGGTCCTGTTTCGAAAATAAATTCTCCCAATTCAATTCTAATTTGTCTGCTTTTTTAGCTTGCTTTTCAGTTGCCAATAGGACAGAGTTTCTAAGTAAAAGGATTGGAAAAGTTACTTTTGCAGCAGCAAAAAAGGATTTTAATTCCAACCAATAGGCAATTTCTCCACCTCCGCCGATATAGCATAAATTAGGAAGAATTACTTCCTGATATAATGGACGCATAATTACGTTAGGACTGAATTTTTCTGGATGATTTTCTAATAATGCTAGAATTTCTGTTTTAGAAAACTCAATTTTTGTATGATTTACTTTGTATTTCTGTTCTTCAAAAAGAATACGCTCGCGAACATTATCCTCGATGTAAAACAAATTTATTTGACGGGGATTAACTTGAATCGTATATTCTTTTAATTTTTCGGCAGTTTCTAAAACTAATTTGTGGGAGGATTGGTGTAGTAATTCTTCTTTTACAAATGGAATGAAATGACGTTTTAAATCGGCATTATCAGCATCTAAAATAACTAATCCATACGCGCCAAAAAGTGCATTTGCCAAAAAACGTGTAGCATCGGCTAGGTTGTTGTGCGATAGATAAGAATCTTCAAATAATTTTTTCAACGTTTCGGCATTCGTATTGGAACCCAATTCCAGTTTGTAAACGTCTAGGAAATCAGCTAAACCATCAGTAGACAATCGTCCAACGGGACCTGTGCTTTCTTTATTCCAACGGAATTTTTTGCCTTTAAAATTGAAATAATTGATTTCTTCAAAATCATGATCTTCGGTTGCCATCCAGTAAATGGGTACGAAATTATAGGTTGGATATTTCGCTTTTAATTCGGTTGTTAAATTAATAGTCGAAATGATTTTGTACAAGAAATAAAGCGGTCCGCTGAATAAGTTTAATTGATGCCCAGTGGTAACGGTGAATGTATTTTGAAGTGCTAAATCCTTAATGTTTTGTTCCGTTATTGCGGAAGTTTCAACTTTTAAATATTGTTTTTGTAAAACAGTAACCAGCGTTTCTCGGGAAGCGTTATCAAAGTTATTTTGCTTTTCAAGAATTTGAGCTTCAAAGCTTTCAAGTGTTGGAAATCTGTTATATAAGGATGATAAATTGGTTTTTTGGTCTAAATAATCATTCATCAAAGGAGAGAAATATCCGGAATTCTGATAGCTGATACAGTCGGTTGGCATAATAAAATTTTATAAGATGCTAATTTACCATTAATTATTGGAATTATTTATTTGTTACTTTCGAAAAATAGTATCATTTTTATTGAAATATTTTTAACAATCTTATGAAAGATAATTCAATGCCTAACGCTAAAAACTCAGTAAAACATGTTCTTTTTGGTAGTTTAATAGGTACTACGATAGAGTTTTTTGATTTTTATATTTATGCGAATGCCGCTGTATTGGTTTTTCCACAATTATTCTTTCCAAGTTCAGATAACACCTTGGCGACTTTACAATCATTAGCTACTTTTTCAATTGCTTTTTTATCGCGTCCGCTTGGTTCCGCGTTTTTTGGACATTATGGTGATAAAATAGGACGTAAATTTACTTTGGTAGCTGCTTTATTGACTATGGGAATTTCGACTGTAGCTATTGGTTTTTTACCCAGTTATGCCAGTATTGGAGTTGCGGCTCCTTTGTTGTTGATGTTGTGTCGATTTGGGCAAGGTGTTGGTTTAGGAGGCGAGTGGGGAGGAGCGGTATTGTTAGCTATTGAAAATGCACCACCAAATAAAAGAGCTTGGTACGGCATGTTTCCACAACTTGGTGCTCCTATTGGTTTGTTGCTTTCCGGCGGAACATTTTTGTTATTGACCGATACCTTGAGTAATGACGATTTTATGAATTACGGCTGGCGTATTCCGTTTATAGCTAGTTCACTTTTGGTCGTAATCGGTTTTTATATTCGAACTAAAATCACTGAAACTCCGTCTTTTGAAAACTCAAAAAAAGAACAGGAAGAGGTAAAAATCCCCTTTTTAACGCTGATTAAATCGTATAAAAACCAATTAATTTTTGGGACTTTTGCTGCCGTGACTACCTTTTTAGTTTTTTATTTAATGACAGTTTTTACATTGAGTTGGGCTACATCCGACTTAGGTTTTGCAAAAAGAGATTTCTTATTGATTCAGTTGTTTTCGGTACTGTTTTTTGCGGCGTTTATTCCCATTTCGGCGGTTGTTGCTGATATAATCGGGCGACGTAAAATGCTGATTATTGCCACAACTGCTATTGCGGTGTTTGGTTTTGCATTTTCTTACTTTTTGAACTCAGGAAGTTCGGTCATGATTACTGTATTTTTATGCACTGGAATGGCTTTGATGGGATTTACTTATGGTCCGTTGGGTACTTTTTTGTCTGAATTATTTCCAACTGTCGTTCGGTATTCAGGAGCTTCTTTGACCTTTAACTTAGCTGGAATTTTGGGAGCTGCTTTTGCACCCATGATTGCGATTTGGTTAGCAAGCACTTATAGTTTGACTTACGTTGGATTTTATCTGACCATAGCGGCTTGTATTTCGTTGTTTGCATTACTGGTGATTAATAAAGAGGAGCATAAATTTTAAAATATAAAAGATTTTAAAATAGAAAGGTCGACTGAAATTTTTCAGCCGATCTTTTTCTATCGTTTCAAACTAAAATGCCCTTTGTCTTCTTTTCCATCTGCTCGAGTGGCTATAAACCAATAATCAGTGGCGGGAAGTTGTTGATTATTATAAGTTCCGTTCCAAGTTTCATTTTGATTTAGAACTGTTATTAATTTCCCATAGCGATCAAAGATTTTAATTCCGGTATTAGGTTTCAAATAAGCAAAATTAATAGTCCAAGTATCATTAAACCCATCTCCGTTTGGCGTGAAGAATTTTGGGTAAGGAAGTTCATCTACTAAATCAAGACAGCCTGCATTTGTTGCTTCAAGAATATTCACTGTTATCGGAGTTCGTAAACTTTCGCAGTTGTTTATAGTTTGAGATGCGTAATAAGTCATTTCATTTTCAAGTACAATCGATTCAGATAATGTAGTTAAAGAGGAAAGGCTTGTGTACCATTTTATGTTTTGTCCTTCGATAGCGATATTGCTAATTTTTGTATTTTCTTGAATGCAGAAAGTTTGGTTTGGATTACCAATGGGTATTTGTGTATCCTGAATCGTTACCGTAATTGCTATTTTTTCACTTTCGCAGTCATTTAATGTTTGCGTAGCGTAATAGGTTACGCCATTTGATAATACAGTTGTTTCAGCTAAAGCCGTTCCATTGGTTAAGGCATCATACCATTTAATATTGGAACCCAAAATATTTAGATTGGAAATTTGTGCATTTTCATCAATACAAAATTGTTGATTAGTGTTACCTGTTGGAGGTGGAGTGTCATAAATTCGAATTAAAATAGCAATTCTGTCACTTTCACAACCTATAGTTTGCGAGGCATAATAGCTTTTGTTATTTTCAAGTAAAGTAGAATTTGGTAAACTAATTGCACTAAAATTAGTTTCATACCAGTTTAGGTCTTGTCCAGCTATTTGGATAGCGCTCAACCTTGCGTTTTCTTTTTTACAGAAATTTTGATTTGCATTTGCAGTTGGAGTAGCGGGCGTATTTACAATTGAAATGGTGATTCCAATTCGTTCGCTTTCGCAAGTATTTATAGTTTGAGTTGCATAATAAGTCATGCCGTTTTGCAAAGAAGTTGAATTAGACAATAGCGTTCCAGAGGAGTTATACCATTTTATAGAAGTTCCAGAAATCTGGACGGTGTCTAAAGTAGGGTTTTGACTGGAACAAAAAGTTTGATTTGCATTTCCTGTTGGAGCGAGTGTATTTTGAATGTTTATGAGGACAGGAATTCTTTCACTTTCGCAACTGTTAATGGTTTGAGAAGCGTAATAAGTATTTCCGTTTTGTAATGAAGTTGTAATTGATAAAAGTGATCCATTGGTTAAACTATCATACCATTTTATGTTTTGTCCTGAGATGATTATGTCGTTAATGGTTGCATTTTCTTGGATGCAGAAAGTTTGGGGAGAAGTTGCAGTTGGTAAAGGTTGAGGAGTAATAGTAACCGTTTGGTTTTGTGTTGCTGTATTTCCGTTTCCATCATTATAATTCCAAACCACCGTATAGGTTCCGGGTAAACTATAGGAAAGTGCACTTGCAGTCGTCGCTGTAATCGTACCTGCACAACTATCTGTTGCTGTTGGGATTGTAGTAATTACTGTGTTGCAATCTCCGGTAAGTGTTGGTAGGGTTGTACTATCTGGAATTGGCAATTCAATATCTCCAACAATTACAGCGACTGTTTTTGTATCATCACAACCGCCTGTTCCCGTAATTAAACAACGGTATTCGCCGCTATTTAAAGTTGTTGCGTTAAGAATAGTTGGATTTTGTAGAGTAGAAGTAAATCCGTTTGGCCCCGTCCAAGTATAATTGGTTCCGCCGGAAGCATTTAATTCGATGGTATTACTAATACAGATTGGGGAATTGCTAAAGGCTAAAGGATTCGATAGGCAGTCTTGAAATTTTGCTAAATATATATTATTTAATCCACCTACTGAATTTAGCATGTAATTTTCTTGATGTGCCCCTGCAGTTGAAATCCCGGTAGTGCTGGTTGTATTACCAACTAAATAAATATTATCCAATTGATCCAATGACATTTTATTATTAACATCTGCAGCTCCATTGACTCCTTCGTTACCATCTCCTCCATAATAAGTGCCCCATTCTCTTTGTCCGATTTCATTTAACTTTATTAGATAGGCATCTTGTCTCTGCCTGCTTGAAGAAAATGATCCAGTAGTTGCAATACCTGTATCCTGATCTGTGCATCCTGTAACGAAAACTTTATTGTTTGAATTTACTTTTAAATCCTGTATGAATTCTCCAAAATAAGTACCCCAAACTAAACTTTGGGTAGTAAGATCAAATTTGGAAATATAACTACTGAAACCGAAATTCCTTGGTAAGTCTATGTAATTTTCATTAAAAGTTCCATTACTATTCAAATTATCGCGACTATTTGTAATCCCAGTAAAATATAATAAATTGTTTTTTATTTTTGATTTTGTAATAGAGGCACTTGTATTTCCATTAAAGTAGGTACCCCAAATTCTTTGTCCATCTAAAGTAAATTTAGAAATCATACCAGAGGCATAGCCAATCATATTTGGTTGGTAAGAATTTGAAGTTGATATACCTGCAGTGCTGCGGGTATTACCAGTTATATATAAAAATCCATCATCAGAAATATTTGATGAAAGAATTTGATCCCCATCGGTTCCACCAAAATAACTGCCCCAAACTCTAACTCCCTGAGTAGTAAATTTAGCAATGAAACCATCATCATCAAGGTACCCTAATGCATGGGTAGGTTGATGAGTATTATTTGTTGCAATATTTCCATAACTGCTTGTAACACCAACCAAATAAACATTGTTGTCATTGTCAAAACTAATATCATTTCCTTTATCGGATGAAAAGCCTCCATAATAAGTTCCCCATTCTCTTATTCCGAAAGAATTTAATTTTACTAAATAGGCATCGTCATACTCCGCATGTAGTGGCTGATGTGATCCTGGAGTTGATACATTTGTTTCTCCCCAAGTTTCTCCTGTGAAGTATAGATTTTCATTAGAATCTACTTTAATAGTTGATGGAGTAGTAGAATAATAAACACCCCAAATTCTTGTTCCATTTGAGTCGAATTTTACTATAAATCCATTATTATAATAATATGGTACTGGTGCAGATCCTGATGTAGCTATATTTGTGGTGCTTGATGTATAGCCTGAAAAATAAACATTATTATTTTTGTCATTACATATGTCAGTTGAGTATTCACTATTATTTCCGGCATAATAAGTCCCCCACAACCGCACCGGAACAGGGTCTATAATTACTGTTTTATTAGAAATAGCATTTGCAGTTTCAAAACCATAAATATTATTTTTGATTTTTTTGTAACCAACAGTAATTTTTCTTTTGATTTCTCCTTCTTCTCTCCAACTAGCGGGTAGGGTTTCTTCCATCTTACCAAAACGAACATTCATTTGGATTTTGTTATCGACTAAATCCGTTTTGACTCCATTAAACTTCATTTGAATATCCGAAATTTTACCTTTTGGGTGTACCACAAAATTATATTCCACTGTTTTTAAAGTGTCTTTTGGAACAAAAAAAACCACATCAATATTGGGATAAATATTTTTATATGTAATTTGCTGGTACAGATGCACGTTAACGACACCCTCGGGTTTATTCGGGACATTGTAATAATTATCATAATCTTTTGAAGCTTCGGCTGTAACTAATTCTACGTTTGGATTGGAATTAACAAAATCAATGTCTACTCTGTGAAATACATATTCTAAAGTGTAATCCGGTGTTTTATTATCGTTTTTTGCTAGCGATGAAAAAGTATTGCTGCCCTCGATACGCTGTTTTACAGGCTTTTTTATAACTTCATAAATATCATAGGAGAATCCATGTTTTTTTATTTGAACGTTTAATCCATCAGTATTTAATAAAAACTGAACGGCTGGATTTGGTTTTCCGTTTTGGTCTGTAATTTGTCCTTTGTTTTCAATGAAACCTATTGATTTCTTTTTTTGTTGTGCAAAAGAAGGAGTAATAATTAATAATAAAAAGGAAAGTACTATATGTTTCATTCGAGTTATTATAAGGACTGTGCATGTAATTAAATATCTACAAAACAAAACTACTATTTATGCTGCTCCCCAAAAAACGTACAACTTTTTGTGTGAATTTAAGATAGGATTAAAAACCTTAAATTAGCAGAATTATGTCAAGAACAAGAAGAG
>NZ_FRBU01000044.1 GCF_900142695.1 Flavobacterium xanthum
GTTATTTCCGATTTTAGCCTAGAAAATAGAAATGAAAACTTAAAAAACTATCTTAAGTTTCTAAAAAAGTTGCATCGCGAATAGGTCGCAGCATACTCTAAATTTATCTATAATCCTAATGGCGATAATTTAAGTAAAGATTCATTAAATCACGCTGAGGTAATTTCAATTGCCTCTCACTTTATCGCTTCAAAAGATTTGTTTAAGCAGATATTAATTAATAAATATCCAATTGTTTTAATTGACGAAAGTCAAGATACCAAAAAAGATCTAATAGAGGCTTTATTTTCATTACAATCGCTGAACGTAGAAAAATTCTCATTAGGCCTTTTTGGTGATACTATGCAACGTATTTATAGTGATGGTAAAGAGAAATTAGGAGAAGATTTACCACCAGATTGGTTGAAGCCGGTAAAACAAATGAATCATCGTTCAAAGTCTAGAATAATTGAACTAATCAACAAAATCAGAGAAGATGGGGATCAACAACAGCAAATTCCAAGAATTGAAAATTCAGGTGGTGTTGTTAGATTTTTTATCGTTCAGAGGGGATTAGATAAACTATCTACTGAAGAATCCATTAAACAGAAAATGTCATCAATCACGGAAGACGATAAATGGACAGACAAAAATATTCCAAAGGATAAAAAATATATTCCTGTAAAGACTCTAACCCTTGAACACCATATGGCTGCTGTTAGGATGGGGTTCTCGACTTTTTTTAATCCATTATATTCTGTTGATAAAATGAAAACTGGTTTGTTAGATGGTAGCTCCTCATCAGTTAATTTTTTCATTAAAATAATTTTACCATTATTACTAGCTCATAAAAGCAATAATAGTTTTGAAATAGCTAATATTATTAAAAAGCAATCCCCCTTTTTTGATAAGGAAAACATCAAAAACGAAAGTGATAAAATCAGTATATTAAAAACAGCTAACACTAATGTTGAAAAACTTCTAAAACTTTGGGATGACAATAAATCACCTATATTATTAGAAATACTAAACAATATAAATGGTTCAAAGTTATTCAAATTACCCGCTGACTTAAAGTTAGCTATAGAACGATCTTCTATCACTCTCGTTGAAACTGGAGAGGAAGAAGAGGAAGATGATGAATTATTACTTGCTTGGGATATTGCATTAAATGCAGATTTTAATGAGATAATAAAATACAATGACTACATATCTGAAAACTCAGGATTTGGAACACATCAAGGTGTAAAAGGACTAGAGTATGATAGAGTAATGGTTGTTATCGATGATGTTGAAGCAAAAGGATTTATGTTCAGTTACGATAAGTTATTCGGCACAAAATCACTAACTCCAGCAGATAATAAAAATATTGCAGACGGTAAAGAAACAGGAATAGATCGTACATCAAGACTTTTCTATGTTGCTTGTAGTAGAGCTAAAGAAAGTTTAGCTATTGTAGCCTATACAGATAGTTCAACAACATTAAAAAAAAACTTATTAGATTTTGGTTGGCTAAGAGAAGAAGAGATAGAAATTGTATAAAAAGCACTTCCCATAACACACAGTAAGCGATTATTGCAAATACTAACTAACCGGAAAGCAATATTACGAAGAAAGTTTATCTTCACCGAAACAACGCAGCTCGCTTTGATTGGCAACGTAGCCAAGCGCGGGAATGTTAGACGAAATTCATAATAAACTATGAGCAATAAAGAAAATTTAAAAAATCATTTTTCAGAAAGAATTGATCATAACTTTGATGAACTTAAAAAGTACTATAATCACAACTTAATTGAAATGTGTGAGATTAATTCTTTGAAAATGGAGGCCTTAAATTGTCTTTTATTTGGTTTGTATACCGCAAGCATTAATTCAACAAGTCATTTGCTTGAACGTACGATGAAAATAGCCTTGATTAAGTTTGAAACAAAAGGTTTGACATATTCCGATTTTGAAAAATATAACAAGTCAGTAAATCATGCACATAGTCAATTTGATCATTTAAAATTGCCAAAGACAGTATCACTTGCGAAAAGTAAAGGACTAATTTCTTCAGCTCAATTCCAATATTTAAATGAAAAGGCCAAATCATTAAGGGATGCATATTCGCACGCTCAAACTTCAGTCATAAATAAAGACTTACCACAATTCTTTTCCGGCTTTCTCTTTAATTTTTCAGAAGTAAAAAATAATTTAATTAATAATGAAGATGTTAAAATTACAAGAATAATTGATATCACTAAAACTTCTCCAGCCATAGCGCAATTACAACAAGATCGTTCGTCTAAGACAGATGCATTGGTTTTTTTTGAAAATGTGTATAAAATTATATGTGATATTGAGTTTAAATTGAAAGAATGAACATCACCTAACAAAGAACTGTGCTTAAAAACAGATGAAACTTATTATTTTTCATGAATCGATTACACTTCAGTATAAGTCAAAAAAACTACACCTTAAAGAACCAATTCAATGAGAACAGATTTGAATAATGAATTCGACAGTAAATTATTTAATCTCAAATTTGAAACTATTAGGCAATGGGCAAAAGATAATCTAGAAATTGGTAATGTCGTTAGAGGGCTTACAAATGAATGTTTTGCTTTATCAGCGAATTTTGAACAATCTTATGAAATACAATTTGTGTACGTTCAATTTTCACATGAACATCCGGGGTACATGCTAGAATTAAAATTCAAAGAAAATAATTTTTATAATATTTTACTTCTCTTTTCATTGGAAATTACCAAAATTAATAAAAAGCTAGAAGTTCTATCGGTTTATAATACATTTATACATCAGCTAAGAACATTTCTTGAAGCAAAAGATATCGTTACAGTCACTACAACAGATTTTCAAAAATCAGGAAAAGGATTCTTATTTTCGCCTTCAGAAATAGAAGTTATAAAAACTTACAATCGAGTAAATTTTTATAGAAGTTTTTTAGAAACAGAAAATTATACAAATTTAGCTCCTGATGTGGAATATGTATATATAATGATGAATTGCGATGACTTTACTTTTAAAATTGGACAAAGTAAAAACCCTAAATATAGAGAAAGAACGTTGCAATCTAAGCAACCAAATGTAGCTTTATTAAAAGCTTGGCAATGTGATAAAAAAATTGAAAAAGAACTTCACAAAATATACAAAAAAAATCGCACGAGAGGAGAATGGTTTAAATTGGATTTTAATGAAATATGTAGTATCAACGAAACAATTATTAATTTAATTGAAGAACATAAATCCCAATAGGTTTGATATTTTTAGCCCATTAATGCGAGCGTCTCGCTCATCCACAAATCAAAATCAATTTAAATCTATTTCTAAAACAATTTGATCATTATTCCCGATCGCGCTAAATTGCATTCGGTGATTATGAATGAGAAACGTACAACTCCCTCTCGTCCTCGTTTGCAACAACATTTTGGCTCCCGCTGGTGCTCATTTGCCCACAGTTCTGGTGCTCGATTGCATCGAGCACCATGTATTTAGAATGATAAAACAGAGCGTTTATAACGTAGATAGCTATAAACCAGACCGCTTGGATTTACACACAATAGTTAGCGCAATGAGTGAAGTGCGGTTAAAAGAGGAACAGCACAATAATAGAAAACGTCTTGTATAAAAGAAAGGGCTGAAAAGCCCTTTTTAAAATTCTAAAGTCAAAATAAATTCAGAGAATTTAATATTGTTGGAGTTGCTAATTATGTCTGTTTCTTTTTCTAATTTATCTGGTGTAATAAAATCAAAATCGTCTTTGTAATTTTGAAAACTCAAATCAAACAATTCGTGCTGCAATGTACCTTCATTTGGCTCCTCAAATGCAATTTTAATTTTATTGACTGCAGTTTTGGCTTTTATAGCAAAGACATTCAAAACCTGTTGCAAAATTTTTGTTTCATACAAATGATGAACCACCGTTTGCTCTCCTAAACTAAAATCAACGATTTGAATGGCACTAATTGCTCCATTCTTGGTAATCAACGGTATGTGTGTTTCTTTTAGGATACCATTGAAAGTAAAAGGGTCAAAAGTAAATTTTAAATCCGCTTTTTCGTCGAGACCTTCTTTTTCAAAAGCAGGTTTTATCTTTTTGGCAAAAGTCACCATTTCTTTTTTAGTTTCGATGGCTACCATTTCACCTACAAAGTTGTAATAGTACTGCATGAATTTCTCGGCAGTAAAATCAAAAGATAAAGAAGCAGGTTCCGAAAAAAACAAAATTCCATTATTGTATTTATTCAAATAAGAAATATAATCTTTAGAGAAAATCGATTTTTCAAACACTAATTTCTTTTGATCTTTAGTCAGTGCTTTGTTAGCCTCAGTAACTTTTTGCTTTATTTGCTGCAAGGCATTTTTAGCCATGCTTCCAATCCCTATTTTGGTAGGAGCCAATTTATCTAGTAATCCCAATTTGTTTTTAGAATAATCAAAATAAATCTCATTTTCGGTAATAGCCAATACGCCCATAACCACTTTTTCCGAGGAAATAGGATTGGTTTGAATACTGACTATGCTAAAAAATGTTTTCATTTTAATAAATAGATTTACTGTTCAATATAACCGCTTTTACTTTTTCAATTCGTTCTTCACAAAACAAATATTCTTGTATTCGGTTCGCTAAATTAGGCGCTAATTTCCATATATCAGGTAATTGATAAATAACAGCATCAATAACCTCAATATGGGAAATTTTCAACAAAGGTATGAAATTATCAACAATTTTAATTATTTCTTCTTCGTCCATATAGCTAATAAAGCTCTTATAAAAATCCGATTGATGAAATTTATCTTGATTTTCGAAAGGCATTTTTGAATTAAAAACGCCTATTTGTGCTACGCCACCAAAAACAAAAGCATGATCAAATGCCATTATTTTACGTTTATTACCAAATCTAACAGCCAAAAGATTATAATTAAATCCTGGATTGATAAACCGTCCTCTATCTACATTATTAATCCATAAATCAAAAAGGGCTATTTTAATGACGTCTTCTGGATTTACAATTCGACTGTAATCTCTTTTATTGCTACAAGTTTCAAATTCGTTAATTTCTTCTGAAGGATCTATTCCTTTAGATCCAAAACAAGTATAGTTTACACGAAGTCGTCTATTTTTTATAATTTTACTTTTATCCAAAGTTCCTTCGGAAATTTGAACCAAAGCAATATCTGGGGTTGGTATATTTAAAGTTTTCAATAGATAATGGGAAACTATTTCATAAGCAAGACAATTAATTTCATTTGGGTCAAAATCGACTAAGTATTTACAGTAATAGAGATTACCATCATTACAAATAAACTTCAATGGTGCATGACCACTTGTTTTTGTCTCTTCTAATAAAAGTTCTGTTTTAACTTTGGCAATTTCAACCATGCTGTTTTATAATGATTTGTAGTAAATATAGTGGTATTTTTTTTTAATCAATCAATTTAAATTATGATAATATTCCTAGTATGCAATTCGGGAATTTCACTATTCAATTCGGGAATCAAACACTAGATAATTTGCACCGAATACAATCACCCTATAGATTTGTTTCTGATTCAATCAAGATCACAAAATCTAAAAATCCTGCAATGAAATTATTTTCTCAATCCCTACAGTCGGAATTAGACCGACAATTAGAATTGATACCGGTAGAATGTACACATACAGTTCATTATTACGAAGAGGCCATAAAAATCATGATTGCGGGTTTAGAAAAACTAAAAACCTTCTTTATAAAATACAAATTCCAAGATAAAAATGAGGAGATTGAATTTTTCCGGAATATCAAACCTATGTTTGCTGCAAAGCTCATTTATTATAACGAAATTTATAATATTGAAACCAATAAACCCTACGGTTCAAAAAAAACACTTCGTAAATACTACAACTCTGAATTATTAAAATTAAAAACATTCTTCGAAGATAATCAGGAATTTTACCGCTACCACCGTACAAATAATCGATGCCTTGACAAAAAGTATTTTGTAAGAGGTAAATATGATATTAAACTCACACTGGATAGTTTTTACTTTCAAGCTGACCAGAGTTTCTCAACTTCACATGACTATAAATTGGCAAAAATTTTGGCCAATGATTTAATTAAATCCTACATAGAATCAGAAATTACAAAGTTAGGGCATAACAGCGACCAGCTACAGCCAACTATTCTATCTTCCAAAAAACAGAAATGGACAGGTTCAAAAGTTGAATTAATTGAAATAATCTACGCATTACATACAGGAGGTGTTTTTAATAATGGAAAATCGGGACTAAAAGAAGTAGTAAGTTATTTTGAATACGCTTTTGATATAGACTTGGGCCAATTCAACAGGGTTTTTTTGGAAATCCGCAACAGGAAATCCGATAGGACAAAATTTATGAATACACTCAAAAACAAACTCATAATCCGCATGGATGATGCAGATGAAAATTAAAAAAAAGCTGCTCACACTAAAATGAGCAGCCTTCTAGCTTTGATTGTAATAACTCCTATCTTAAACCTGGATTCAACTACTCGTTGCTCCCTGTAGTTCCTGTAAAATGGGTGATAAGCTTTTTCCAGTCTGGATCAACGGTTTCATCTGCCTGCATTGTAACTGTATTAGTCGATAAACTTTCCGTAGCGAGCACTGTATCCCCCTTCTTGGTGGTATAATAAGGATTTTCGTTCTTCATATCTGACTTACCTACAGTATCGCCCGCTACAAGAGGACTATCGGTTGTACAGGAAGCAAGTGCAAAAAGGACGGCCAAACAAATTAATGTACTAAAACCTGAATAGAATTTTTTCATTTTTGATAATGTTTTAAATGTTACTGATTACTTTTTAATCAGTTCATTTCTCCCGGGATAATCTGAACAATTTTGATGGTGGTTTTGCTCATAACAAAACCGTTTGAATTCAAGGCAAAACTAATGGCCCCTTTCCTCTCCGGCAAGCCAATAGCTGTTCAATTCGGGAATCTATGATATGTAATTCCCGAATTGAACACACTACATTTTACTCTAAAATCCAAATAAACAGCAAGTTAGACTCAAGTAAACGAAAGAATCCTTAATAAGGGTAATTCTTGTAATCAATTACATTATTTTAGCTACATTTATTTTACAAAATACAGTCTCAAAGACATTAATCTTATGTTTTCTAATCAGTAAGCCCCCCAATCTCTTAGAAATATGACGAAAAAATACTTACTTATAATATGGTTATGTCTGTATTATAATGCATACCCACAACAAAATAATTTTGTTATTCCGGATAGTCTTTCAACTAAAGACTATGAATATTTTAGTAAAAACATACTTTATGAGGAAAGGGACAGTATCAAAGAAAGTCTGTATGCACAATCATGGTTAGCTAAGGCAAAACGGGAGAGAAATTACGGACAAATGGCCCAATCCTATAAAGCCTTAATTTATACAAGCGACAAAAAACTACAACTTATATATGCCGATCGTATGCTGATAGCGGCAAAAAAAACAGCTGATTTCGCATTAATCGGATCGGGCTACATGACAAAAGGGGTTATACTATATGATAGTAAACAGCACATGAAAGCACTCGACAACTACCTGATAGCGGATGAATACATTTCGAAAACAAACAATCAATACCAAATCTACAAAGTAAAATATGGCATTGCTCAGATCAAATATTACCTTGGGTTTTACGATGAGGCAATAGCATTATTTAAAGAATGTCTTGGGTATTTCAAGGAAGAAAATAGCCGTGCGTATCTGAATACACTTCATTCTTTAGGGCTTTCTTACAACCGCACAGGTAAATATAAGTTATGCAGCCAGATGAATCAGCTGGGGCAAAGTGAAGGTCTGCGTTTTAAAAACCTAGAAATGCAATCCTACTTCATCCATTCTGAAGGCGTAAATCAATATTTCAAACACAATTATCCTGACGCAATAAAGAAGTTGACAAAGGTACTGCCTGCTTTGAAAGAGACTAAAGACCTTACAAACGAAACGACGGCCTATTTTTTCATCGGTAAAAGCTATTGGGCCCTAAAATTGCAGGAAAAGGCATTACCCTACTTAAAAAAGATAGATGAGGCATTCCAAAAACAAAAGTACATACGCCCTGATTTACGGGAAGCTTATGAACTATTAATTCATTACTATCAGGAACAAAACGACAAAGAATTAGAGTTATATTATGTCACAGCCCTTTTAAAAGTTGACCAAGTTTTGATTAAGGATTATAAATACCTTTCAGGGAAAATACACAAAGAATACGACACAAAAAATTTAATTCAAACTCAAAGAAACATTGAACACCACTGGACCATTATAATTACCATAATGACAGCAATCATTGTAATACTAGTGTACAGACACTATAAAAATAAAAGATTATTTGAAGAATTAATGAATCGCAAACCCGAAACCATCCAATCATTGGTTTCAAACAATACCAGTAAAGAACTCGATATCAATCCTGAACTAATTACAGCTGTTCTAAAAAATCTAGAAAAATTTGAGCGCAATAAAAAGTACCTCGAAAAAGACATGAATTTGGCAAAAATGGCTTCATTATTAAACACCAATACAAAATACGCTTCTAAAATTATTACACGCTATCGAAAAAAAGGAATCGTCGAATATATCACCTATCTGAAGATTGAACATATTGTAGAGTTACTCAAAAACGAAAACCTATACCGCAATTACAAAAATGAGGCATTAGCTGACGAAGCTGGTTTCGGTTCTACCCAAAACTTTACACGAGCATTCAAAAATCAAACAGGCCTCTCTCCCACCTACTTCATCAGTGAATTAAAAAACCAACAACATTCATAAATAATAACAAGACATCCAAAATCGACTGCGCAAGACAAAAGAAAAAGAATCTCTTAATAAACAAAAACAGCACTAAACCAATAAACGTTCAATTGCAACCTCCTCTCCCCGCCCTTAAATAAAAAGCATAGCAAAACAACGAAGAAGTGAAATGGCAGCAGTCCGCGAGTTGAGGACGAACGGCTGCGGCTGCGGAACGGAACTTCGTGGTAGTTTTCAAGCTTTTGATTTTCAGGTTTGATCTTTTCTTTCTTTTGCATCAAGGCAAAAGAAAAAATTCATTAAAATCAAAATAGTTGATTTAATAAAAAAAGTCAATAACCACAACCATTTCAAAATAAAAACCCCTTTTTTCTTTCACAACTTGTGAACCACTTGTGATATAAAATCAACCAATACCAACACTTTTGTATCATAACAACCTAAAACATAAGTTATGGCAATCGAAATCCTTACAAAAGAAGACCTAAATCAATTTCACAAATCTCTTTTAGAAGATATTAAAGAAATACTCAAAGGCAAGAACCAGCAGGCCAAAAAGTGGCTAAAATCTACAGAAGTCAGAAAGCTTTTTAACATCTCCCCAGGTACTCTCCAAAACCTCCGCATTAATGGAACCTTAACATACACTAAAATTGGTGGAATCATGTACTATGATAATGATACCATTGATAAATTATTAAATGGAAACAAGATCCATGCACAACCTACTCTTTTCAAATAAAATCCATTTAACTTTTCATTTCACAGTGAACTTGCCGAATTGTTCAATCCTCAATTCTTCCTTTTCACCTTTCACTTTTCACCATTCACGCAAAAAAAAAATGAATTACATAAAACACCTAACAGGATTTTTTGAAAAAGTAGCTGTAGATAAAGCACTCAATCCAACACACGTCAGTTTATACATGTCGTTATTTCAATTCTGGAATTGCAATCGGTTCAAAAATCCAATCAGTATTTCTCGGGATGAATTAATGAGAATTAGCAAAATCAGTTCAAAAGCGACCTACCATAAATGCCTTAAAAATTTACATTCATTGGGCTATGTAAACTACGAACCATCATACAATCCATTCAAAGGAAGCCACGTCTACCTCTTCAATTTCTCAGACGATTTAAAACCAATCCCAAAAAGCGAAAAAATAACAGTACCAAAAAATGAACCTATTTTTGAACTAGTCGATGAACAAGTAGTGAACAAGTCTTGTACTAGTAGTGAGACTGGCACTGAACAAGCACTGGTATCTTATATAAACAATACAAACATACCAAACATTTCAAACGATTTAAAGAGTGTAAACGGAATCCAGCAAGCACAAAATTTTCAAATTAAAGATAATATCATTTTTAAAAATGAAACTAAAAATTTAAAAGAAGAAAAAATTTCCGGCAAAAAAGAAGAAAAAGAAATGCCAGACCATTTTGTTGAAAGAAAACCTGAATCGTCAATTCTGGCATTCGCCGACTACGATGCGGAGCACACTTCAAACAGTCGGCAAAAAAGTTCCGTCAAAAAAGAAAAAGTAATTACTCCAAAAATCGAAGATGTCAAATCCTATTTCGTCGAAAATAATTTTCCGGAAATCGAAGCCAATAAGTTTTTCAATTATTTCTCAAGCAACGGTTGGCTCGTTGGTGGAAAAACACCCATGATTGATTGGCAAGCTGCAGCACAAAACTGGATTTTAAACGCACCTAATTTCAAATACAATACAGAAATAGAACCCGCAAACCGATCAAGGCAACTCAACACCGGAACAGACAAAGACTATTCAGAACCACTTTAACCCGAATTGTCATCCCGAGCGCAGTCGAGGGACAGGTTCTAAACTATTCTAAACTCTTTAAGAAACCCTAGCGAACCTTGCGTCAATCTTTGCGCTCTTTGCGGTCTTTGCGGTTAAAAAAACACTATGGAAACAGAAATAAAATCCGAGTACAACTACGATCAAGTAATCGTTTGGCTTGAAAAAAAAGGAGTGGAATTGTATGGCACTCATTTCAAAATCCTAGAAACGGACTATCCCATAATTTACAAACTCATTTCCTATTTTCTAAAAGATGAGCAAACTTGTTTTCAATTCAATATCAACCTCAACAAGGGAATTATGCTAAGTGGTCCAGTGGGTTGTGGTAAAACTTCTTTAATGAATATCATGAAACACCTCACTCCTATCGAACACAAATTTTCAGTAAAACCATGCCGGGACATCAGTTTCGAATTTATCCAGGATGGCTATGAAATTATCCACAAGTACAGCAAAGGCAAGCTCTACGTATCTGAGCCCAAAACAATCTGTTTCGATGATCTAGGTACAGAGAACAATCTGAAATATTTCGGAAATGAATGCAACGTCATGGCGGAAATACTGTTATCCCGCTACGATTTATTCTCTTCCAAAAAACTACTAACTCACATCACAACAAACCTCTCTGCTTCCGAAATAGAAACCCATTACGGCAATAGAGTCCGGAGCCGACTACGCGAAATGGTAAATCTGATCGCCTATGACAAAACCGCCAAAGATAAACGCTAAAAAAATAGCTAGTGCTGAGTAAAGTCGAAGCACAGGCTTAGGAACTCATCTTAATTCTTAATACTCAATTCTTAATACTTCTAAAAATGAAATCCATCAACACCTTCTGGAACTGGTTCCAAGACAACCACCACACCATAAAAAATATCATTAACGAAACGCCTAAAAACCAAAAGCATATCGCATTTTGGATAAACAAAAACCTCAGCTACTACTGCAAGGAAATTGACTTTCTGATTGTCTTTCCAAAAAACGGGAACAGCAAACCCGAATTCATTATCACAGCAAATGGTAACTCAGAGTATTTCAATCAGGTAATTACTTTAGTGGATAATGCTCCCCTCTTAAAAAGTTGGAAATTCACCGCTTTCATTCAAGTAACTGTTGAAATTAATAAAATCATGGATGGTTTGGATCAACCATACATTTTTCAAGACATTACTTTAAAAATTAGCGAACTCAAATTCAAACTACTCAAGTACAATGAACACTGTGGCAAACTGGACATCATCATTTTTCTAAAAAACTACAATGTACTTTGCGATACAAAAACGGCGACACAAGCTATCTATATTATCCTGCAAGAACTTCTGGGTGAAAAATCATTATTTCAAAACATCAATTTTATTCAATTGGCACAACTTCCTAAAAACGAGGAAGCATTAATCCATTTGTATGAATTACAATATTATTTAGATACTTTCAGATAAAAATACTCAAAAATCTTTTTTCCTTTTTTCCACTCCTTTACGGTTTTCCCTATCTCTACTAATTAAATAATCTTTACTTTAGCCAAGACAAGAACGAATCCATACAATCAAATAAAAAATTGGAAAAGCAGTAGTTCAAAAAAACCGAAATATTAAGAATAGAATATTATAATGGCAATCAAAAAATCTGAATTATACAGCTCACTTTGGGCAAGTTGTGATGAATTACGAGGCGGAATGGACGCTTCTCAATACAAAGATTACGTACTCACGATGTTGTTCGTGAAATACATCTCCGATAAATATGCTGGTGATAAATATGCTCCAATTTTCATTCCAGAAGGAGCCAGTTTTGCAGACATGGTGGCTCTGGTAGGTAAAGATACCATAGGCGACGACATCAATAAGAAAATTCTAAACCCACTAAAGGAAGAAAACAAGCTGTCTGATTTTCCTGATTTCAACGACCCTTCTAAACTGGGAAGCGGAAAGGAAATGGTAGACACGCTCTCTAAATTGATTCTGATTTTCAACAAACCAGAGCTGGATTTTAGCAAGAATAAAGCCGAAGGCGATGATATTCTGGGCGATGCCTATGAATTTCTGATGCGTCATTTTGCCACTGAATCGGGTAAATCAAAAGGACAATTCTATACGCCAGCTGAAGTCAGTAAGGTTCTGGCAAAAATTATTGGGATCAATGATGCCAATAGTACAGCACAAACCACGGCATACGATCCAACATGCGGATCGGGCTCGCTTTTACTAAAAGTTGCCGATGAGGCCGAGAAAGAAATCTCTTTGTACGGACAAGAAAAAGAAACCGCAACGGCTGGTCTGGCACGCATGAACATGATTTTGCACAACAAACCCTCAGGAACAATTTGGGCAGACAATACGCTTGCAAAACCCCGTTGGGAGGAAGACGGAAAACTAAAAACTTTTGATTATTGTGTAGCCAATCCTCCTTTTTCTTTAAAAAACTGGGGCAATGGTGTAGATGCTCAAAATGATATTTACAGACGTTTTCAGGATTTTGGAACACCGCCAGACAAAAATGGTGATTATGCCTTTTTGCTACACATTATCAAATCGCTGAAAAGCACAGGAAAAGGAGCTATCATTTTACCGCATGGTGTTTTGTTTAGAGGAAATGCAGAAAGTGAAATTCGCAAAAACATCATCAAAAAAGGATTGATAAAAGGAATTATCGGTTTGCCTGCCAACTTGTTTTATGGCACGGGAATTCCAGCTTGTATTATTGTGATTGACAAAGAAAATGCGCACACCCGCAAAGGGATATTTATGGTCGATGCTGGTAAAGGTTTCGCCAAAGACGGTAACAAAAACCGCCTGCGTGACCAAGACATTCATAAGATTGTAGATGTATTCAACAATCAGATTCCGGTACCTAAATACAGTCGCATGGTACCCATTGCCGAAATTGCAGATCCTAAAAACGATTACAACCTCAACATCCCAAGATACATAGACAGTCAGGAAACCGAAGACATACAAGATATCTTGGCACACCTCAAAGGAGGAATTCCCAATGCAGATATTGTAAAACTTAATACCTATTGGAAAGTATATCCAACCTTAAAAAATGCTTTGTTCAAGCCCATTACTAATTCCATTTATTCGGAATTGGCTGTGGAAGCTTCGCAATTAAAAAATACCATTTTCACCCATCCTGAATTTCTTTCGTTTACCAATGATTTGAAAACGGTTTTTGAAAACTGGAAGACTCGAACCACCATCCAGCTCAAAAACCTGGAAGCAGGTTGCCGACCAAAAGAAGTAATCCATACCACTGCCGAAGCCTTGTTGCATACGTATGACAATCGCGCCTTGATAGACCAATACGATGTCTACCAACACCTGATGACCTATTGGAGCGAAACCATGCAAGACGATATTTATGTATTGGCTACCGATGGATGGAAAGCCGGTAACGAAGTAAACCGTTTGGCTAAAGAAAGTAAAAACAGCAAGAAAGAAACCGTGCGTAAAGACGTGGAAGGACTCGACGGATTGGAAGGCCGATTGATCCCACCCCATTTATTGATTGCGCATTATTTTGCCAAAGAACAAAACGCTATTGATGATTTGAATGCCAAAAAAGAAGCAGGACAAGCCACCAAAACCGAGCTCGAAGAAGAACACGGAGCCGAAGGCGGATTATTTGGTAATTTAGACAAAATAAACAAAGCCGAAGTCACCAAATTACTCAAAGAGAAAAAGATAGAAAAAGCACCCAAAGAAGAATTGGCAGTATGCGAAACCTACCTGAAACTCTTGGAACAGGACAGCAAAATAAATGCCGACTTGAAAATAACGTTGAAAGCCTTAGAGAAAAACGTGATTGCCAAATACCCAACTCTAACCGAAACCGAAATAAAAACATTGGTGGTAGAGCACAAATGGATGCAGGTTTTGGATGTTGCCATTACCACCGAAATGGAACGCGTAAGCCAAGGATTGACCCAACGCATTACCGAACTGGCCAACCGTTACGCTAACCCAATGCCACAACTAAAAAGTGTAGTGGAACTACTGGAAGAAAAAGTAAACGCACATTTAGCAAAAATGGGATTGGTATGGAATTAAGAACAGGTTACAAACAAACGGAGATTGGAGTGATTCCTGAGGATTGGGAGGTTAAAAGTTTGGGAGAAATAGGAAAGTTTTCTAAAGGTCAAGGAATTAGAAAAGATGACGCACAAAGTGGAGACATCCCATGCGTTAGATATGGAGAATTATATACTAGACATAATGATTATGTAAAGCAATTTTACTCTTTTATTTCAAGAGATATTTCACTTACATCTCGAAAATTAAAATATGGTGATATTTTATTTGCTGGTTCAGGAGAGACAAAAGAAGATATTGGTAAAAATGTTGCATTCGTAAATGACTTTGAAGCATACGCGGGTGGTGATATTGTTATTTTATCTCCAATTAATCAATCGCCTCTTTATTTAGGTTTTTTATTAAATGCTCCATTTATTCAAAAACAAAAAGCAAGTAAAGGTCAAGGAGATGCTGTTGTACATATAAGTGCAAGTCAATTACAATATATTTCAATTCCAATTCCAACAATAGCCGAACAAACTGCTATTGCCACTGCCCTATCCGATGCAGATGGTTTGATTACGGCTTTAGAAAAACTCATCGCCAAAAAACGAGACATCAAACAAGGAGCCATGCAAGAACTTTTGAAACCAAAAGAAGGTTGGGAAGTGAAGAAGTTGGGGGAAGTTTGCGATGTAATTATAGGATTAACATACTCGCCAAATGATGTTAGAGACCATGGAACATTAGTTTTGAGAAGCTCAAATATTCAAAATAATAAATTGGCATTTGAAAATAATGTATTTGTTGAAATGGATTTACCACAACGAGTAATTGTTAAAGAAAATGACATACTTGTATGCGTTAGAAATGGTAGTAAACAGTTAATCGGAAAATGCGCTTTGATTGACAAAAAGAATGAAGGTCAAGCGTTTGGAGCATTTATGTCTATAATTAGAAGTCAATATAATAAATACATCTACCATTATTTTTTATCTAATTACATACAAATTCAAATTGATGAAAATATGGGTGCGACAATAAATCAACTAACAAATGCTACACTAAAATCATTTGACATTTATTTTCCTCAATCACCAGAAGAACAAACCCGCATCGCCACAATACTTTCGGATATGGATGCAGAGTTGACGGCATTAGAAGCCAAATTAGAAAAATATAAAAAGATCAAGTTGGGGATGATGCAGGAGTTGTTAACGGGGAGGATAAGACTAATATGAAAGAGCAAGATGTAAAAGTAACTGTTTGTAGTTTTCTTGAGTTATTTACCAAAGAAGCCATTTTTCCCATCGGGATTGATACCTATCAACGCCCTTATGTTTGGGGTGAAGATAAAGTTCAAGAATTGATAAATGACTTAACAGAGTATTTAAAAGACCCTAAAGGTTTGTGTTACTATATGGGCAATGTGCTTTTACACCAACACAATCAAAAACAAAAATTATTTATTATTGATGGACAACAACGTCTTACAACATTAAGTATTTTATATTTTGTACTCAACGGTAAGTTTACTGATGGCGACAAAATGACAATGGAATACCATTCGCCTCTTTCAACGCTTAATATAAAAAAAACACAATTGCTGTTTGACGGAATTAAAGAACAGTGGAAGGACAAGGCTGATTTTTTGTTCTCCAATATTAACCTAACTTGTATTACTACTCTTGAAGAAGATATGGCATTTACTTTTTTCGACACACAAAACAATCGGGGAGTAAAATTAAATCCAACGGATTTATTGAAAGCATATCATTTAAGGTCCATTGGAAATGCAGAGTATTTAGACATACAAATAAACTGTGCCAGCAGGTGGGAAAAAATACAATCCTACAACACATTATTTGGACAAAAGAAAGATTATACCGCAGAATTATTTCACCAGTTCCTTTGGAGGTCAAGAGTTTGGCGTGGTCAACGTGTTATTTATAGGGAAAATGATAATGAAGTTTTGAATGAATTTCAAAAAAACACGCTACCTAATCAAAGCTCTGTTACTATACCTTTATATCCAAATGCCAACAATACATTAGGCAAAAAACTAACAATAAAAGTCAATCAAGGTTACACAATACAACCCGCAAATATTGAATCAAGTAACAATAGTGCTCATTTACCTTTTACTTTAAGGCAACCTATAAGTGATGGGCTAGGTTTTTTCCTTTTTGCTGAAAAATATGCTGATTTGGTTCGTTTACTTTTGGTTGATAAAGATTTAAAAGACAATGAAATTAAAGCTTTTAGAGTATTCTATAACCAGGTATGGTCTAATGTATCGCTCTATCTCAAAGAATTGTATGTGTTGTCTACTGTAATGTATTATGATAAATTTGGAAGCGAAAAATTATTAGAATATTGCCTTTGGCTAGACCACGTTTTAGGGGCCATTCGAATTGAAAAACAGTATATTTTTAAAGAAGCTCCTTTAAAATTTTTGAAAGAATCAGACAATAACTTACTTGATGTAATTAGCCAAGCATTCCGTACAGAAGAAGTAATTCTATTCTTAAAAAAAATCAACAATACAAGAGCTGTTTATTCTAATGAAAAAATAAAAAGTGGTAAAGGAGTACAAGGTTGGTATAAACAAAATGTCTTAGGGTATTATGATAAATCTGATTTTAACCAAAAACATAACTGGATTAATGAAAATTTTATTAATACAAAATTGAATTCGAAATGAACATTAATTCAACACTTATAACTTTAAAAGAAGTAGAAGAAAACCAATTTTTCTTTAACATACCTATTTACCAGCGTTTATATGTATGGGAAGAAGATCAAATAAAGACCTTACTAGAGGATATTGAAACCGCTTTTTCCGATGGCAAGGAATTATTTTATTTAGGTGGTGTTTTGGTTGTCAAAAACGATACTTTAGACAATGGTAAAGTATATGATTTAATTGATGGTCAACAAAGGTTCACTACTTTATGGATGATATCGATTATATTTGGTGGTGATCTGACGCCATTTGTAGAAAGAAATGAAAAACAGAAAAGCAGACATAGAGTTACTTTTGCTATTCGTGACGATATTTATCTTTTTTTCAAGGAATATATTAATAACATTACTGTTAAGGGAGCTACATCTCAAATTGTAAATGCATTGTCTTTAATTACTAAATTTAAAGAGCAATTTGATTTAGAACAAGCAGGGAAATCACTTGAAATAGCAACTTTTATTAATGAAAAAGTAAAATTAATTTTTACTGAAGTGCCATTTCAAACTGATTTAAATAAACTATTTGAAATCATTAATAACAGAGGTGTACAATTACAACATCACGAAATACTAAAATCACAACTAATAAATAAAATACCTTCCGATGAAAGACTAAAATACAGCCATATATGGGATGCTTGCTCTTACATGGAAAGCTATATTGAAAAAAACATTAGAGACATTGCCAAAATACGAATTCAGGATTTGTATGAAAATAATCCGTCCAAAGAAGGAGAAGAAAAACTTGCCAAACCCTCAAATTTATTGGACGTAATTAATTCAATACAAAATGATAGCTTTAGCTCACTTAGCCTTTCTTATATTTTAAACTCCTCAGAAACCTATGAACAACAAACAAGTTCCGATATAGATGAGTATGAGGCTGATGAAGTAAGAAGTATAATCTCATTTCCAATGTTACTTCAGCATACTTTACGAATTTTTTTAGCTGAGAAAGAAGAAAATGACATTCCTAAAATTCTCGATAAAGAATTACTAAAAATATTTACAAATAGTTTTTTTACACCAGATAGAAAAGATACAGATATAAAGTCTTTCATCGAGTTGCTTTGGAGTGTTAGATATTTATTTGATAAGCATATTATTAAATGGGTTCGTCAAGAAGATAGCGAAACTCATCTAATATGCAAATTAGAAAAATATGAAAGCAAGAATAATTATTATCTGAGAAGAAGACAACCAACTACAAATGAAGGAGAAGCCTTGCTTCAAAGTATGTTGTATCATTCTCAACAAATTACAACCCATTATTGGCTTACTCCGTACCTGAATTATCTATTAAAACATAATGGGCAAAATGGATATAATTATTTAAAAAAGTTAGACAATCATTTGTTTTGCTCTTCAGTACAAGGTTCTTTGTCTTCACGTACTCGAGAATTTATTATAAATGAAGACTATGAAACTAATTTAAGTACTGAAATATTGAAAATTAAAGATGCTAATGATGCATTAGGAGTCGCGTTTCCACATTATTGGTTTTATAAACTAGAATATATTCTTTGGGAAAAATTTTCATCAACTAAAGGTGATAGATGGAAGTATTTTAAAATGACCGCTAAAAACTCTGTAGAACATATTTCACCGCAAACCCAAAAAACAACAGATACCAATACTGTTACAGAAGAAATGCTTAATAATTTTGGAAATCTTTCATTAGTTTCAAGAAGTATAAATTCTGAGTACAGCAATTTGCCTTTTAACGAGAAAAAACAACGCTTTGTAAATAACAATCGCATAAAACTGGATTCTTTAAAAATGGATTTAATATACGAAAATGATAGTTGGAACAATGAAATAGCGATAAGACATCAAAACGAAATGGAGATAATAATTAATGATTATTTAGAATTAACTAATTAATAATCTCAAACAAATAAAATGCCATTCCTAAAACTGAAATTTTAAAACCATAAAGCATGTCTAAAGAAATCAACAACCTATCTCCAGTTGCTTCTGATATTAAACTGCTGATCGAGCAAAGCAAACAACAAATTGCCATCACGGTTAATGCCACCATGAGTATGTTGTACTGGAAAATAGGCGCAAGAATCAATCAGGAAGTTTTACAAAATAATCGTGCAGAATATGGAGAACAAATTGTGCAATCACTGTCTGCACAATTAACACTCGAATACGGCAAAGGATTTTCTAGGCGTAATCTATTCAATATGATGCAGTTTGCAAATACTTTTTTGAACGAAAAGATTGTCGTATCACTGATACGACAATTGAGTTGGACACATATTTTAGCACTTATCCCTATCCAAGACAATATAAAAAGAGAGTTTTATATTCAAATGTGTGTACATGAAAAATGGAGTGTTCGCACTTTTAGAGAACGCATCCAATCGATGCTTTATGAACGTACCGCCATCAGCAAAAAACCCGAAGAAACCATCATCAACGATTTGGAATTGCTCAAAAACGAAAAAATGCTAAGCCCGGATTTGGTTTTTCGTGACCCATATTTCTTGGATTTTTTAGGTTTAAAAGACACCTATTCCGAGAAAGATTTGGAGACATCGATCTTAGCCGAACTGCAACGTTTTATCATAGAATTGGGTAGCGATTTTGCTTTTATGGCACGTCAAAAAAGAATAACCATTGACAATCGGGATTATTACATCGATTTACTTTTTTACCACCGCCGTTTAAAATGTTTGGTGGCCATCGATTTAAAAATCGGGGAATTTGAAGCCAGTAACAAAGGTCAAATGGAATTGTACTTGCGTTATTTGGAAAAATACGAACAAGTGGAAGGTGAAAACACGCCCATAGGACTGATACTTTGTACCGGTAAAAATGAAGAACATGTGGAGTTATTACAATTGGATAAAAGTAATATCAAAGTAGCCGACTATTTGACTATTTTACCTTCCCAAAAACTATTACAGGAAAAATTGCATAGAGCAGTAGAAATTGCTCAAAATAAAATCGCTCAAAAAAATGATGAATAACATCGGACAAATAGAACGTCATTCCCAAAACCGAATTGTCAAACTCTTCAAAGAACAGTTGGGTTACACCTACTATGGCAATTGGGAAGACCGTGAAAAAAACAGCAATATCGAGGAAAGTTATTTGGGTAGTTATTTGCTCAAACAAAGCTATTCAGTGACTGTGTTCAGCAAAGCGATCTATGAACTCAAACAAGTGGCAGATAGTTTTAGCGATGATTTGTACCTAAAGAATAAAAAAATATATGCCATGCTTCGATATGGTGTAAAAGTAAAAGAAGACGTTGGTACCAATTACATCACCGTTCAGGTGATAGACTGGAAAAATTGGGCCAACAATGATTTTGCCATTGCCGAAGAAGTGACCATAAAAGGCAATCGGGACAAACGTCCTGATATTGTAGTCTATGTTAATGGGATTGCGTTGGGCGTTTTAGAACTCAAACGCGGTATGATTGATTTGGCAGAAGGAATTCGCCAGAATATAACCAACCAACAAGATGGGTTTATTCAGTCTTTTTTTGCTACCGTACAGTTTGTCATGGCAGGAAATGATACTCAGGGCTTGCGTTACGGAACGATTCAGACCAAAGAAAAGTACTTCCTCAACTGGAAAGAAGACGAGCTGGATAACACCGAACTCAAAATAGACAAATACCTGAAAAAGCTTTGTAATAAAGAACGTTTTTTAGATGTTATTTATAACTGTGTTTTATTTGATGCGGGTGTAAAAAAACTGCCTCGCCCCCACCAATATTTTGCGTTGAAAGCATCGCAGGAACGCATCCACAAGAAGGAAGGCGGAATTATTTGGCACACCCAAGGTTCTGGAAAAAGTATCATGATGGTGATGCTCGCTAAATGGATTTTGGAAAACAATGCCAATGCCAGAGTGATAATCCTAACCGACAGAACCGAGCTGGACAAACAAATAGAGCGCGTGTTTAATGATGCAGGAGAACCTATAAAAAGAACAGGAAGCGGACGGGAATTACTGCAACAGTTGACCCAGCCTTTGCCAAGATTATTGTGTTCATTAGTGCATAAATTTGGCAAAAAAAGTGAAGACAACTTTGAGGATTTCATCACAGAACTGGAAGAAAACCCGGTGCAAACCATTGGTGAATTGTATGTTTTTGTGGATGAATGCCACCGTACACAAAGCGGTA
The DNA here is from genome assembly GCF_900142695.1 of Flavobacterium xanthum. GTDB lineage: Bacteria > Bacteroidota > Bacteroidia > Flavobacteriales > Flavobacteriaceae > Flavobacterium > Flavobacterium xanthum. Next base: position 21,508 of record NZ_FRBU01000044.1, read on the forward strand.
AATTGCATCTAGTGATGAAGACCATGTTGCAAAATGCCATTTTTGTTGGGTTTACAGGAACTCCATTATTAAAACAAGACAAGAAAACGACATTGGAAGTTTTTGGTTCTTATATTCATACCTACAAATTCAATGAAGCGGTAGAAGATGAAGTGGTAAAAGATTTGGTGTATGAAGGTCGAGACATCGACCAGAAATTATCTTCTCCTGCAAAAGTAGATGCTTGGTTTGAAGCCAAAACCAAAGGATTGAATGACTTTCAACGATCAGAACTCAAAAAAAAATGGGGAACGATGCAAAACGTATTGAGCTCCCGTTCCAGAATGGAAAAAGTGGTAAGTGATATCCTTTTTGATTTTAGCACAAAACCCAGATTGTCTTCTGAAAAAGGAAATGCCTTATTAGTGGCTTCTAGCATTTATGAAGCCTGCAAATATTTTGAATTATTCAACAGAACGGAGTTAAAAGGGAAATGCGCTGTAATTACTTCCTATAATCCCGCCACCAGAGATATCACTACCGAAGACACAGGAGCTAATACGGAAACTGACAAAGAATACATTTATAAAATCTATTCTGATTTACTCGAAAAAGTATCTGCCAATGCCAATCAAACCAAAACTGAAACCTACGAGGATAACGCCAAAGCAAAATTTAGAGACGAACCTGCCAACATGAAACTGCTCATTGTGGTTTCTAAATTATTGACAGGATTTGACGCACCTCCTTGTACTTATTTGTATATTGATAAATTCATGCAAGACCATACGCTTTTCCAGGCCATTTGCAGGGTAAACCGTTTGGATACTGATGATAAAACCTTTGGGTACATTGTCGATTATAAAAACCTTTTCGAAAATGTGTCTGATGCTATCAATGTCTATACATCAGAACTGGACACGGAAACTTTTAATCAAGAAGATTGCGAAGTCCTATTGAAAGACCGTCTCAAAATGGGAAGAGAACGACTGGACAACGCTTTGGAAGAGTTAGAAATGATTTGCGAGCCAGTTGCCCCGCCAAAAGGACAATTGCAGTACTTTCATTATTTTTGCGGCAATTCAGAGCTAGAATCCGATTTAAAAGAGCGTGAACCACAAAGAACCGCTTTGTATAAGGGAACCGTGACTTTCATAAGAGCGTACGCCAATATTGTAGCCGACATGGAAGAAGCCGGTTATAACGAAAAAGAATGTACACACATCAAAAACCGTTTGGATTTCTATTTGAAATTGAGAGAAGAAATACGAATTCATAGTGGAGAAACTCTGGATTTAAAAACCTATGAAGCGGATATGCGCCATTTAATTGACCATTATATTCAAGCGGAGGAATCTACGATTGTTTCCCCTTTTGGAGATATTCCATTACTAGATTTAATTGTGAATTCAGGAATTTCTGAAGCCATCAATTCATTACCCACTGGAATCAAATCCAACCAACAAGCCGTTGCAGAAACCATAGAAAACAATGTGCGCCAAAAAATCATAAGAGATCATTTGATTGATCCTGCTTTTTTTGAAGAAATGTCTACGTTGCTAACCGCAATTATTCACGAAAGAAAAAACCAAGCCTTATCGTATGGTGATTATCTGGTAAAAATTGCCAGTTTAACCAAGAAAGTAAACGAAGGCAAGAAAGATGATGTGCCAAAAATACTGACGACCCAATCGCAACGTGCATTGTATAATAATTTGAATCAGGATGCCGAATTAGCTATGGCATGTGATGAAGCGGTATTGTACAGTAAACAAGATAACTTTAGAGGAGATTTGGTAAAGGAAAGAAACATCAAAAAAGCATTATTTGGATTGCTGAATAATGACGGAGAGGTAGAACGTATTTTCCAAATCATTGTCAATCAAAAGGAATATTAAATGCAAGAGATTCATCTAGGGGACATTACCGTTGAAGTGACTCAGAAGGATATAAAAAACGTCCATCTGAGCGTGTATCCGCCTTTTGGTCAGGTAAAAATTGCCGCACCTAATAGAATGGAATTAGACACCATTCGCATTTATGCTATTTCAAAGTTAAGTTGGATTCGAAAACAGCAGGCAAAAATAAAAGCGCAAAAACGGGAAGCAGCGCGGGAATACCTAACCAAAGAAAGTCATTATTATTTGGGTAAAAGGTATTTGATGAAGGTGATGGAACATAATGCTGTTCCAACTGTAAAGCTAAAACATAATACCCTCGAATTGTATATTAGACCCGAAACCAATACAGCAAAAAGAAAAGAAATCCTAGAAGAGTGGTATAGAACACAACTCAAAGAATTAGTCCCAAAATATATTGCTAAATGGGAACCAATTATGGGTGTGAAAGTAAATGATTTTGGAATAAAAAAAATGAAAACCAAATGGGGTACTTGTAACATTGAAGCACAACGGATTTGGCTAAATCTGGAATTGGCAAAAAAACCTGCAATATGTCTGGAATATATCATTATTCATGAAATGACGCATTTATTGGAACGAAACCACAATACACGGTTTGTGGCTTTGATGAATAGTTTTTTACCCAATTGGGCAGCAGTAAAAGAAGAATTGAATAGATTGCCTGTAAGTCATACGGAATGGGGGTATTGAGCATTTTTTTTAGACAATACTATCCCTTGATAAACACAGAGACAGTATTATTCAAACAATTAATGGCACCTTACAGGTATCCACCCGAGCAACTACATATTGTTTAGTTCAATAAGATTAATGATAGGAGCGTAATTTTACAATGGTTTAGATTCCGCTAGTTGCTTGTAATTGTGGGGATACAGGTCTTTAATATTCTTGTGGTTTATTGACTGGATATTCACCAGGGTGTATTTTAGCCAAGAGTATGGATTAACACCATGCTTTTTGCAGTTAGCAAAAAAGGTATAAGCCATAGCCGCTCTTTGAGCCGCAGGGTGTGATCCAGCAAAAAGGTAATTCTTTCTACCAAGGGCAACTGGTCTGATTGCATTTTCTATTAGATTATTATCTATTTGTAAGTTACCATCTAATAGATATGCTGATAGATTATCCCATCTTGTTTGCGAGTATGCAATGGCTTTACCAATCTGACTTTTTGGCAACGTTAATTTGATTTGTAAAAACATCCATTTCCCTAGTTCGTTTATAATAGGTAAACTTTCCCTAAGTCTCAGCTCTTTGATTTGCTCAGGCATATGGTTTTGTTCTTTTGCTTTGCGCTCCACCGCATATAGCTTTTGTATTTCAATTAAAACATACTGTGCCTTTTGCTTATCATTATCTAATGCTCTTTCAAATTCACGACGCGCATGTGCCCAACAGCCCAGATGAGTAACATCTGATTTTTTCCCATACGCTTTGTAACCCGCATAGCCGTCAGTTTGCAGATACCCTTTAAAGTGTTGCAAAACAGCTAATGCAGCACTACTTGCACGAGTAGGACTGTAATTGAACAGCACCAGCTTGGATATGGGGGCATGATACACCCAATAATAACCTAGATGTGTTTTGTCTTTTTTCTTATCGTCTAACACCTTGATGGTAGTCTCATCTACTTGAAGATACCCTTCGTTTGTATCCACCCGAGCAACTACATATTGTTTAGTTCAATAAGATTAATGATAGGAGCGTAATTTTACAATGGTTTAGATTCCGCTAGCTGCTTGTAATTGTGGGGATACAGGTCTTTAATATTCTTGTGGTTTATAGATTGGATATTCTCAAGGGTATATTTTAGCCACTCAAAAGGATTTACGTTATGCTTTTTGCAGTTAGAAAAAAAGGTATAGGCCATAGCCGCTCTTTGAGCAGCATCGTGCGATCCGGCAAAAAGATAATTCTTTCTACCCAGGGCCACTGGTCTGATTGCATTTTCCACCAGATTATTATCTATTTGCAAGTTACCATCTAATAGGTATGCCGATAAATTATCCCATCTTGTTTGAG
>NZ_FRBU01000060.1 GCF_900142695.1 Flavobacterium xanthum
ACCTCGGAAAAGGCATCAATTTGATTCTCCAAATGAAGTATATTTACAATTATTAAACAATAATCAGGAATTCGCATTAATTAATTGAATCCACCGATAATAAAAGAATGTACTGAAATAATAAATAAAATAGGATTGATATGAAAATAAAATCCTCTCTGATTATAAACCAGAGAGGATGTGCTTATTGTCTTGAAATTAGTTTTGAATGCAAATTACACCCATTCTTTAACCCTTTTTCCAACGAAAAAGATTCTATTTCATTCTGTCTTTAATCCTGTTTCTTACAATGAAATATTTTACTGGGTATAACTTGAAAAATACTAATCTAAAAGATTCATTTTATGAGTTTCACTCAAAATATAGTACAATTTAATTGCAGTCCGACACTAGATTTTACTATAAATCCTATATTTTGTAAAAGAATACAATTATGATTCGTCTTTTGTTGTACGAACTAAGCTAATTCCAGATACAAAGAAAATAATTCCTAATATTCCATATATGATTAACGATTTAACATCTCTCGTTTCGCCTGAAGTTCCAGCAAAGATAACTGCTGTGTAGATAAGACCACCTATTCCAAGAGCTGTTAATAACGCTCCAAAGATTCTTTTAAGATTCATGATTTTCAATTTTTATGATTAATACTTTTTTTAAATGTTTGCTTAAAAACCGATTGGTTTACAAACAAACATTTAAATTAATTAGTACCGCTTTTCACAGCATACTAATTACATTACAAATGTATTTTGATTGGCTCCTGCAAGTGTTATACAATTGTTAATAAAAGTTATATCTTTCACACTTGACTATAAAAATAATTATGTAGGAAGGTAAGTATCAATTTTTGAAACTTTTATAGTATTATTCTAAAGTTACTGAATAAAGCACATAGAATTTATTGTATCAGTTCGACAATTTTAGAATACAATAATTTTTCATCAATGGGCTTGGCGATATAATCATTCATTCCCGCACCTTTGCATTTTTCCAAATCTACTGTCGTAACATCAGCCGTAAGCGCAATAATTGGGGTGTCTAATTTCATGATTTCCCGAATGTGTTTTGTAGCTTCAAAACCGTTCATTACTGGCATTTGAAGATCCATTAAAATAATATCGTATGATTTTTTTTCCAGTTTTTCGATAGCAATTTTTCCATTGTCAGCAATTTCACGATCACAACCAAAATCATCCAAAATTGTTTTCATCAATAATTGATTGAGTGGCATATCTTCAACCACCAAAACTTTTACGTTTTTTAATAAAGTATTGGATTCAATTAAATTAGTTTGTTTCTCGGTATTGCCTTTTGTCTTTTGAAAAGATAGCGTAAAACTAAATGTGGAGCCTTCATTTATTTTACTTTTGACACGAATGCTGCCTCCTTGTGATGTTACTAATTGTTTCGCAATGGCTAATCCTAAACCCGTACCTCCATAATTGCTGGAAGATCCATTACTAACTTGTTGAAAATTTTCAAATATTAAATCTATATTATCCTCAGGAATACCGATGCCACTATCAGCAATTACAAATTCAACTATTACTTTATCAGCATCTTCAAACAATAAGTTAGTGCTGACTTTAATAGTGCCTTTAGAAGTAAATTTAACAGCGTTGCTAACGAGATTTAAAATAATCTGGTGCAATCGGATGGAGTCTCCCAAAACGAGTTTGGGTATTTTTTTGTCATAGTGAGTGACCAGTTTTAAATTTTTTTCTTGAATTTTTGTTTCAAATAATTGGAGCATTGAGGCTATTGAAACGTCCATTTCGAATGATTTTTTTGCGAAAACCATTTTTCCAGCATCTACTTTTGCTAAATCAAGAATATCGTTTATTAATGCGATCAAAGTATCACCACTTAATTGTATGGCGTTTAAGTATTCTATTTGCTTAGTGGTTAATTCAGTTTTTAAAAGCACGCTGGTAAATCCTATAATTGCATTCATCGGAGTCCGAATTTCATGGCTCATATTGGATAAGAATTGTTGCTTCGCTTTTACAGCGTCCTCTGCAGCTCTTGTCGCTTCTTCGGCTTTAATTTTTGCTTCTTCTGCGGTTAAAGTTGCCAACTCTGCAAATACTTTTGATTCTATTAATTCAGCTTCAATTCTTTTTTGATCCGTTACATCTCTTGCCACAATAACCACTCCTAATACAGTACCTTGGTCATCTTTATAAACGGAGCCGTTTAATAACACATCAGTAAGTTTTCCGCTCTTGTGACGAAGTTTAATTGGAGAATTAGTGATAAAACCTTTAGCGAAGACTTCTTTATAAATAGCTTGAGCTTTTTCAGGCTCTGTAAAATAGCCAAAGAAATCAGTTCCTTTTAATTTCTCTCGTGACAATCCCGTTATATTTACAGTTGCCCTGTTCATATCAGTAATCTTTCCTTCATTGTTTATTGTTGTCAGAGGATCAAGACTTGCTTCTATAAGACTAAGTGAATATTTTTCTTTGAGATAATATCGAGACCGATCCGTTATGTCTTCAATAGCCAAAAGAATGAGTGGTTTGCTGTTTGTTTTTTGAACAATCAAATGCGCATTAAGTAACATTATTCGTTCTCCAATGCTAGAAAAGGTGTGGGTTACTTCAAAATTTTCGAAACTATTATTTTTAGAAAGGATATCATTTAGTACTTCACGAAGTTTTGCAATGTTCCATTGTTTATCACCTAAATCAAATAATAGTTTTCCTTCGGTTTCCTTTTTATCTGCTAGAAATTTTTTGTAAAAAGATTTATTAGCGGATATTACATGAAAATCCTTATTTAAAACAAGCATAGGTTCATGTATGGTGGCAATAATAGCCTCAGAATAGGCATGTGATTCTATTAATAAATCATGGCGCATTTGTAATTCCTGATTGGTAAAAATGAGTTCTTCGTTAGTGGCTTCAATTTCTTCCTTTGAGGTTTCCAATTCTTCATTTAAAGTCTGGAATTCTTCATTTGACGAAACGATTTCCTCGTTTGCAGCTTGTAATTCCTCATAAATATTTTCTTGGGCTTTAACAATAGTAATCATTTCAGCGCGAGTAGCAATGAGTTCCTCCGTCAGTTTTTTTATTTTTAAATCTTTGAGTTTGGCATTGCTTGTTCCATCAACGTCAGATTCATTAATTTTTTCTACTAGTTCCTGCGGTTTAAAAACAATCAGAAGTAAGGGTTCGTCCCACTCAATTTTAAGTGGGCGCACCTCAAAAGACATCAACCTTAAAACGGATTCAATTTTGATTTCTATGCCTGATTTAGATACTGTTTTTTTTGTTTCTATAACTCTATTAATCGCGTTCCGGAGTTCAAAAGCAAATTCTGGCTTGGCCATTTTAAAAATATTTAGACTGGCTTTACCGGATGAATGCTCTAAGTAGGAGGAGACCGGTCCTCTAAACTGGAGTATTTCCATGTCTTTGTTCACCACAGCGCAGGCTGGCATGTAATTAGAAAGAAGTTCAGCGTCAATAGCATTTTCTATACTTTCTTGATTGACACTTATGTTTTTAGAGGTAGTGTTTACTTTTTTATTAGACATAGTAGTGCGTGTAAAACGTGGTGTTAATTCAAGTATCTTTCGAACTCCCAAATTATTTTTTCGAGAATAGATTTTAAATTTATTGTTAACTAATGTGAAAAGTTGTGATGTTGTCCCAATGCTTTCGGCTTTGCCAAGTATCAAATATCCAATATCATTCAAAGCAAAATGTAAGGATGCAAAAACTTTCTTTTGCGCGGCAGAATCAAAATAAATTAGAAGATTACAACAACTTACTAGATCCATTCGCGAAAAAGGAGGATCGCGTAGAATATTGTGTGGCGCAAATATGCACATTTCCCTTAGCTCTTTAACAATGCGGTAATTTTCACCTGTTTTTGTGAAAAATCGATTTAAATATTTTTTAGGTATGGATTCGACATCACTTTGAGAATAGTCACCAATACGGGCTTTTCTTATAGCCTCTTCGCTTAAATCAGTGGCAAAAATTTGAACAGCAATTGTATTTGTTTTTTCTTCCTGCAAATCGGCTATAATCATGGCAAAAGAATAGGCTTCCTGACCTGTAGAACATGCTGGAACCCATATTCGTAGTGTATCATCAGCAGTTTTATTCTTTAAAAGTTTTGTTAATAAATTAGTTTTTAAAAATTGGAAAGTTCCTTTTTCCCTGAAAAAACTAGTTACATTTATTAATAAATCCGTGTAGAGAATTTCAATTTCATTATTTTTTTGAAGTAAAAGTTTTACATATTCTTCTATCGACTTTATTCCATATTGAGTCATTTTATAGTTTATTCTTCTCTTAATGGTGGGCATTTTATAATGACTAAAATCCACTCCCGTTTCTTTGAGTAAAAGTTCAAAAATTGAATTTATATCGTAATTGTTATTATTAAGAGACCCTTCTTCTGCGTTGCTTTCTTTGTCCTGACTCTCTGTTGTAGGTATTCCTTTTTTGCTAAGTTGAATTATTTTACGGGCAATTTCTAGAGGTGGTAAAATATAGTCTACCACTCCCGTAGAAATTGCTGCGTTTGGCATACTATTAGCTTGAGCCGTTTCATCTTGCGCAAAAGTGATGCCTCCAGCATCTTTAATGGCTTTGAGGCCCATCATACCATCACTGGCATAACCTGAAAGTATGATTCCAATGACATTTGCTTTATGGGTTTCAGCAAGTGAGGAAAAAAGAAAGTCTATTGAGAGCGTAGGGCTGCTTTTTTTTATGCGTGGGTGCAACTGAATATGCCCATTAACTACTTCGATTACTTTATTGGGTGGAATTACATATACATTGTTTGGTTCCATCTTTTCCATGTTATCAATTTCCTGGACTTTCATTTTAGTAATCTTAGAAAGAATTACAGTCAGTAAACTTTTATGGTCAGGACTTAGGTGTTGAACATAGATATAGGCCATGCCAGTATTTACCGATAGATTTTTAAGTAAAATACTAAACGCTTCCAGTCCTCCAGCTGATGCACCGATGGCTACCACGGGAAAAGAATTTTTTTTTACTTCTTTTTCCGGGCTTAATTTATTTGAAGTGACTTTCTGAGCTAATTTCATAATATTAAATATGTATTGTTATTTTATAGTTATGAGATTGGCTATAAATTTTTTTTATCCAGTAATTCAGGATACCTCACACATTAAAAAGCTTAAAAAATATTCATTAAATATAAGGAAATATGTTTTGTAAAAGGATAAAATAATTATGATTTATAAACCTGTAGACCAATAAATATTGAATTTGGATAAGAATAAATAGATTTTAGATGTTATTTTTGAGTAGCAGAAGTTCTTCCTCTAACTCAGCACATGCCTGTAAACAAACGGTTTCCAGTTGCAGTACCAAACTTTGTATTTCCTCATTTTTTTCTTGGTCTTTTGCAAAGTCCTGAATTTTTTTTGCTACCGTTTCAAAATCTGGACTGATTCCCATTATTGAAAAAGAGGGTAGCATTTTGTGGGCGGCAGCATCTAATAAAGTCCAATTTTCCTGCTCTAAACTTTGTACCATTGTATGCAGTAACGGTGGGGTTTGAGCTAAATATAATGAAATCATTTCCATCATTAGTTTTGGATTTGATTTGGTCCGCTGTTTTAAATAGTTCAGGTCAGTGTATTTTCTTTTTACCTCAAAATTCTTATTTTCCTTGCATTTTTTTATAAATTTATCAGGTTGGGCTGTTGTTACAATAGTTACTATTTTACTATATAAAAGTTTTTCATCGACAGGCTTAGCTAGGTAATCATTCATTCCCGACGCTGCGCATTTTTCTACATCAACAGTAGTAACATCAGCGGTTAATGCAATTATGGGTACAGTAGAATTTAGCGTATTTCTAATGTATTGCGTAGCTTCAAAACCATTCATTTCTGGCATCTGCAGATCCATAAGTACAACATCATACTCTTGTTTTTGTAGCTTTTCAATAGCTACTTTACCATTTTCAGCAATGTCGCTGATAAATCCAAAATCATCTAAAAGTGTTTTCATTAGCAATTGATTCAGTGCAATATCTTCGACCACTAATACTCTTATATTTTTCATCTCTGAATGGATTTCATTTAGTTCGTTTTCAAGTTCTGCATCGGCATTTGTCTTTTGGAAAGGTAATGTGAAACTAAATATTGAACCCTCATTTAACGTACTTGTTACACGAATGCTACCGCCTTGTGGCTCTATTAATTGCTTCACAATTGCTAGACCAAGTCCAGTGCCACCATATAATCTTGAAGTTCCGCTGGTTGCCTGCTGAAAATTTTCAAATATAGATCCTATTTTTTCTTCGGAAATTCCAATTCCTGTATCTGCTATCGCAAATTTTAGAATTATTTTAGCTTCATCTTCATATAATAAATCTATACTTACCGTAATTTTTCCTTTTTTAGTAAATTTAACAGCATTACTAACAAGATTTAAAATAATTTGGTGCAAACGAACAGGGTCTCCTATTAAAACAGCGGGAATTTTATTGTCATATTCCTTAACTAATTTTATGTTTTTTTCCACAATTTTAGTCTCAAATAAATGAAGAATGGCTGAAATAGAAGATTTCATTTTGAAAGGTGTTTTTTCGAACGTCATCTTACCTGCATCTACTTTTGCTAAATCCAGAATATCGTTGATAAGTACAATTAATGTATCTCCACTTATTTTAATTGCGTCTAAATATTCTTTTTGTTTACCATTTAAATCTGTTTTTAAGACCACTTTTGTAAATCCTATAATTGCGTTCATAGGAGTCCGAATTTCGTGGCTCATATTAGACAAGAATTGCTGTTTTGCTTTCACTGCATTTTCAGCAATAAGAGTAGCACTTTCTGCTTTTATTTTTGCTTCTTCTGCAATTTCTGTAGCTAATTCGGCAAAAACTCTGGCTTCAACTAGCTCCGTTGCGATTCTTTTTTGATCCGTAACATCACGGCCTACAACTACTACTCCTAGTACTTCCCCTTTGTCATCCTGATACACTGATCCATTGAATAGCGCGTCAATCATCGTTCCTTTCTTATGGCGGAGGATCAACGGATAATCTGTTATGAGTCCTTTTTCAAACACTTTTTGATACACTTCTCGCGCTTTTTGCGGTTCTGTGAAATAATCAAAAAAATCAGTGCCTATTAATTTTTTGCGAGATACACCCGTTGCTTTTACGGAGGCATTGTTCATATCCGTTATTTTTCCTTCTGGACTAATAGCAAATAGAGGATCATGACTTGCCTCTATTAAACTAAGGGAATATTCTGACAGTAGTTTTTCAGCAGTAAGGTCGGTATTTAGTTTTTTCAGTTGTTCTGCCTGAACTAATAATTCCTGATTCTTTTCATGTAAATCCACAAAAATAGCCACTTTTGCTTTTAATATTTCTGGCGAAAGTGGTTTAATCATATAATCTACGGCACCTGCTTGATAACCCTTAAAGATTTGTGAAGAATTATCGATACTGGCTGTTAAAAAAATAATGGGAACATGTTTTAGCTTTTCGATTTGGCGAATTAAATCTACTGTTTCAAACCCGTCCATCATTGGCATTTGAACATCTATTAAAATGATGGCAAAATCTTGCTGGTGCAGCAGAATTTTTAAGGCTTCATTCCCTGAATTTGCTTTGACACATAAATAATTTTCATTAGAAAGAATTACTTCTAAGGCAAATAAATTTTCTGGTAAATCATCTACCAGTAAAATTTTGACTGGGCTGTTTATTTTCATTTTTATTGTAAAATAAATGTTTGAATGTTAAATACTCTAAAACGAATTTTGAAGTTCTAACAAAAAAATAAGCTTATTATCTTTCGATGCAGATCCTGCTCTATAGCATTATATTATTTACTTAACCATACGCGCATCAAAGATAAGAGGCGTTCTATATCAATTGGCTTTGTAATATAATCGTTGGCTCCAGCATCAATGCATTTTTGTTTATCATCTTTCATGGCTTTTGCGGTAAGTGCAATTATAGGCAATTTTTTGAACTTCATTTGAGATCGTATTCGTTTCATTGCTTCATAACCATCCATTTCTGGCATCATAATATCCATCAAAACTAAATCAATGTTAGGATGTGTAGCTAGCATCTCTAGAGCGTTTTTGCCGTTTTCTGACTTGATGACTTCGATTCCTCGTTCTTGTAATATTTTAGATAATGCAAAAACATTTCTCATATCATCATCTACTAAAAGTATTTTCTTTGATTGAAATATGGTGTCTTTATCATGCAAACTATTAATCATTATTTGCTTTGATTTGGGCAAATTACTAATAGTACGGTGCAGAAAAAGAGCCGTTTCGTCCAGTAATCGTTCTTCGGATTTTATTCCTTTTATAATAATGCTCTCTGCATATTTATGAAGTAGATTATTTTCTTCTTTGGTAAGTTCTTTTCCTGTATAGACAATAATAGGAGGCATGCTGTGCCCTTTAATAACCTCCAGTTTTTGAATAAGATCAAATCCGCTCATGTCTGGCAAACCAATGTCCAGTATTACACAATCGATTTGATTTTCCTGATAAATTTCCAAGGCTTCTTTACCTGTTTCTGCTTCAAAACATTTTACATCACCATTTCCAATGAGTATTTTCATTGCTTTTCTAGAATTCTCGCTGTCTTCTATAATCAAAAGGTTCTTTATTTTTCTATTGACAAAATTTTCAATTCGGTTGAAAGCTTCTTCTAAACCTTCTTTAGAGATGGGCTTCATTAAATATTCTACGGCACCTTCTCTTATTGGTTCAAGGGAACGATCGTTTGCCGAAATAATATGAACTGGAATATGCCGTACCATAGGATTTGCTTTTAATTCCTGCAAAACTTGTTTCCCATTGATTCCTGGTAAGCCCATATCAAGGATGATAGCTTGTGGTAAGTATTTTGAAGCAAGTATCAAACCATCTTCACCGCTGGCTGCGGATAAGCATTTGAATCCTTTTTTGTTGGCCTGTTTTAAAAGGATTCCTGCAAAATTTCGATCGTCTTCAATAATGAGTACAATTTTATCAGTAGCGTTTATGGTGTCTCTATCATCGTCAATTGTTTTATAATTGAGAAAGTTTACGTTATTTTCAGTACGTGGAATATAGCGTAAAGATTGTGTTGCTGTTGAAGAAGTAGGCTCTTGTTCAGGATGAATTTCTAGCGGGATGTGGAGTGAGAATGTAGATCCTTCTTCCGGTTTGCTTGTTACTCTAATCTCGCCTTCTAATAGTTTTGCAAGTTCGCGTGAAATTGAAAGGCCTAATCCTGTACCTCCATATTTTCTTGAAGTACCACCTTCGGCTTGTTGAAAAGCTTCAAATATTGCAGCTTGTTTGTCTTCTGATATTCCAATACCTGTATCAGAAACCGATAGGACTAATGTAGTCTCAGTGCCCGGATTAATATGTATAGTTACACTTCCTTTTTCTGTGAATTTAATGGCGTTGGATAGCAAGTTTTTCAATATTTGATTCAAACGCTGTAAATCGGTGTGAATAAATTCAGGTAAATTAGTAGCCAATTGGCAGGTGAGTAGCAATCCTTTTTGTTCTGCTTGATGTTTAAAATTAAGCAGTAGTTCGTCTGTGAAATTTTTCAAGAATACTTTTTCAACATTAATAGACATTTTTCCTGCTTCAATTTTAGAGAGGTCCAGTACTTCATTTATTAATACAAGAAGATCATGACCACTTTTATAAATAATTTCAGCACTTTCAACTTGCACATCATCTAAGTTTTTCTTTCTGTTTTCTGATAAATCTTTGGACAAAATGAGTAAACTATTAAGTGGTGTTCTTAGTTCATGCGACATGTTAGCCAGGAATTCCGACTTATACTTGCTGCTAATTTCAAGTTGTTTTGTTTTTTTCTCAATATTATCTTTAGAAGCCTCTACTTCCTTGTTTCGCTCTTCTAATGATTGCGTTTGCTCTTCCAATTCCTCATTGGTCATTCGCAATTCCTCTTGTTGTTGCTTAAGATTTTGTGCTTGCTGCTCTAATTCCTCATTTAATTGTCTAAGTTCTTCTTGTTGTATTTGAAGTTCTTCAGCTTGATTAGAAAGTTCTTTATTAGCAAAATACAACTCGACTGCTCGTTTTTCTTTTTCTTCATTTTGGTATGCTAATTCTTTATTAGCAATTCCCAGCTCTGCGGCTCGTTTTTCTTTTTCTTGATTTTGATAAGCAAGTTCTGTATTGGCTACAGCCAACTCCGCAGCTCTTTTTTCCTTTTCTTCTGCTTGTTGAATCGTGTTCACACTTATTGCTATACTACTCATAGAAACAGCAATAAATTCCTTTTCAGTTTCGGTAAAATCAGTAAGCTTTCCAATCTCTATCACTCCTTTTGTTTTTCCATCTAATAAAAAAGGAGTAATCAGAACATTTGTTGGTTTGGCATTTAGCACGGTAGAAGTAATGCGAATTTGATCATCAGTAATGGCTGTAAACAAAAGTTGTTTTTGTTCCCAAGCAGCTTGTCCAATCAATCCTTCGTTCAACTTAAAGTTTTCTTTAGCTTCATTTGCAGGTGTAAAAGCAAATTTTCCACTCAGTAAAAGAGTATTTTCTTTTTCATCTAATAAATAAACGGCGCCTATGTTGGCTTGGAGATAGGAACATAAAAAGCTAATAGTATTGTTTGCCAATTCGATCATACTTTGGTCACCTATTAATTTTTCATTAAGCATCGCGTTTCCTGTAAGCAACCAGTTTTTGCTAGCCGTTTCTAATTCGGATTTTTTTAGTGCTTTTAAATTGGTAGTCACTATATTATAAACTACTAGAAGAATTAAAGTAATGATTAACAATAAAATAGCAAATACAATGTTAAATCTACTAGCATCTTGTTCACTGGCTTGAATCCTTTCTGTAAGTAAGAGATTTTCAGTTTCCTGAGCCTGATCAACTAAATTTCTGATTTCATCTTGGATCTGTTTTCCTTCCCCAGAAGCAACAAATTCTTGGGCTAGTGTATAATCTTTTTTACGAAGAGCGATGCATTTCCTAAAATTATCAAAACGCATTTTAGTTTGCTTCTTTAGCTCTTCAATATTCTTTTGCTGGTTTGGATTGTCTTTTGTTAGTTCTTTAACTTTATTGAGTTGTGGAATTATATTGACATTGGCAGAGGTAAAAGGAATTAAAAAATCATCATTTCCAGTAATTACATAGCCTCGAATTCCTGTTTCTGCATCAACAGTTAACATCAAAATTTGCTCGAATTCATACAAAACAGAATTAGAATGATTGACTAAGGTATTAGAGGCGATGAATTTTTCGCTGTTTTTATAGGAGAAAATTGCCACTCCTAAAAGTACTATTGCACAAGCAATAAATCCTGTCGCTATTTTTTTACCAAGGGTCATTTTCATTTTGTTAGTTGTAAAATTGATTTTGATTATCTTTTTTGTTGTTCTATTTTTAATAAAAACGTAACTATATCGTCTAATGAACCAATAAAATTGGGTTCAATAGCTGCAATAGCCGCCTTTGGCATATAGGCTGATTCTGCTGTTTTTGGATCCTGAATTATAGTTAGACCACCACATTCTTGTATTCGTGTAATGCCTTTTGCACCGTCATTATTAGCGCCAGTTAGTACGATTCCAATTAATTTGTTTTTGTAGGCTTCAGCAGCTGATTCAAATAACACATCAATGGATGGTCTTGCATAATTTACACGTTCATCTATAGTGAGGGAAAAGGTTTTGTCTTTTTCAATCAACAAATGATAATTAGGAGGAGCAATAAAAATGGTGCCTTTTTTAATTTTTTCTTTTTCATCTGCTTCCTTGATTTCAAGCTGACTTTTATCATTAAAAAGAGTAATCCATTGACCGTCAGATTGAGCACCTACATGTTGCACAATAATCATGGGTATACTAAAATGTGCCGGCATAGCTGCGAATATAATTTTCAAAGCATTCATACCACCAGAAGAAACTCCTATAACAATTGCTTCGTACTGCATTTTTAGTATTTCTTTTTAAATATTCGTTGTTTAAGGTCTAATTCACTATAATGTTCAAAATAATCGGTAAACCGAATACTTTCTTTAGATCCCAGCGATAAAATACCTCCATTTATCAGGCTATTGTAAAAAAGAGTTTGAACTTTATTTTGTAAATTTTGATCAAAATAAATTAAGACATTCCGACATAATATTAAATGTACTTCGGCAAAAATACTATCAGTTACTAAATTATGATTGGCCCAAACAATGTTTTTTTTTAAAGATTGATTCATAATAACATTATCGTAATGTGAAGTATAATAACTTGAAAAAGATTCTTTTCCTCCTGATAATTGATAATTAGAAGTGTATTCTTTAATTAATTTATTCGAAAAAATACCTTCTTTAGCACGATTCAACGCCAGCTGATTAAAATCAGTAGCATATATTGTCGTTCTATCATACAAACCTTCTTCTTGCAATAGAATTGCCATCGAATACGCTTCCTCTCCTGTAGCACATCCAGCATGCCATATTTTTATAAAAGGATAGGTTTTTAAAATAGGAATCACTTTTTCTCGTAATGATCTATAAAATGCAGGATCGCGAAACATTTCGGTTACCGTTATTGATAAATCTTGTAAGAGTTCTGAAGCGAATGGTACATTATTTAAAACCATAGATTGCATTTGAGCTATATCTTCAAAGCCAGAAAGTGCCATTCTATTCAGTATTCGACGCCTAATATGCGCTTGCGAATACTCTCTGAAATCGTACCCATATTTCCGATAGATTGCTTCTAATAGCAATGAAATCTCCAGATCTGATGTGTCTTTATACTGCATTTTTCTTAAATAATATTGGTTTTAATAGAACCAAATTTAAGTGTGATTAATCTAATTAGAAATGAGTTGGGAAGTAGTACTTGTGTAATTACTTTACATTCGATCCATATACCAATTTAATTCTTTTTCCATTTTTTGGTATTTAAAAATAGCAGTGATTATTTTTTGCAAGCGAACAAAAGCAGTTTCACTTTTCACTAGGTGGATTCAATTAATTAATGCGAATTCCTGATTATTGTTTAATAATTGTAAATATACTTCATTTGGAGAATCAAATTGATGCCTTTTCCGAGGT
>NZ_FRBU01000079.1 GCF_900142695.1 Flavobacterium xanthum
TCAGCCGTAGTTGGCAGACCCAGAGTTACATTATCTTTATCCGTTGAACAAGAAGCGGCATCTACATTTACGGTTACCGGAGCTGCACAAGTAATGGTTGGATTGATATTGTCAACCACCGTTACGATTTGAGTACAAGTAGCAATATTTCCAGCATTGTCCGTTACGGTCCAAGTTACGGTTGTGTTTCCGATAGGGAAAACACTAGGCGCATCATTAGTTACGGATTTCACACCACAATTATCAGCCGTAGTTGGCAGACCCAGAGTTACATTAGCTTTATCCGTTGTACAAGAAGCGGCATCTACATTTACGGTTACCGGAGCTGCACAAGTAATGGTTGGTAGAATAGAATCGACCACCGTTACGATTTGTGTACAAGTAGCCGTATTTCCAGCATTGTCAGTTACGGTCCAAGTTACGGTTGTATTTCCGATAGGGAAAACACTAGGGGCATCATTGGTTACGGATTTCACACCACAATTATCAGCCGTAGTTGGCAGACCCAGAGTTACATTAGTTTTATCCGTTGTACAAGATGCGGCATCTACATTTACGGTTACCGGAGCTGCACAAGTAATGGTTGGATTGATATTGTCAACCACCGTTACGATTTGAGTACAAGTAGCAATATTTCCAGCATTGTCCGTTACAGTCCAAGTTACGGTTGTATTTCCGATAGGGAAAACACTAGGGGCATCGTTAGTTACCGATTTCACGCCACAGTTGTCAGCAGTTGTAGGTAATCCAAGAGTAACATTAGTTTTATCCGTTGTACAAGAAGCGGCATCTACATTTACGGTTACCGGAGCTGCACAAGTAATGGTTGGTAGAATAGAATCGACCACCGTTACAATTTGAGTACAAATAGCAATATTTCCAGCATTGTCCGTTACGGTCCAAGTTACGGTTGTATTTCCGATAGGGAAAACACTAGGGGCATCGTTAGTTACGGATTTCACACCACAATTATCAGCCGTAGTTGGCAGACCCAGAGTTACATTAGTTTTATCCGTTGTACAAGAAGCGGCATCTACATTTACGGTTACCGGAGCTGCACAAGTAATGGTTGGTAGAATAGAATCGACCACCGTTACGATTTGTGTACAAGTAGCCGTATTTCCAGCATTGTCAGTTACGGTCCAAGTTACCGTTGTGTTTCCGATAGGGAATACACTAGGGGCATCATTAGTTACGGATTTCACACCACAATTATCAGCCGTAGTTGGCAGACCCAGAGTTACATTAGTTTTATCCGTTGTACAAGATGCGGCATCTACATTTACGGTTACCGGAGCTGCACAAGTAATGGTTGGATTGATATTGTCAACCACCGTTACGATTTGAGTACAAGTAGCAATATTTCCAGCATTGTCCGTTACAGTCCAAGTTACGGTTGTATTTCCGATAGGGAAAACACTAGGGGCATCGTTAGTTACCGATTTCACGCCACAGTTGTCAGCAGTTGTAGGTAATCCAAGAGTAACATTAGTTTTATCCGTTGTACAAGAAGCGGCATCTACATTCACTGTTATAGGAGCAGCACAAGTAATGGTTGGATTGATATTATCAACTACAGTTACGATTTGTGTACAAGTAGCAATATTTCCAGCATTGTCCGTTACAGTCCAAGTTACCGTTGTGTTTCCGATTGGGAAAACACTAGGGGCATCATTGGTTACCGATTTCACGCCACAGTTGTCAGCAGTTGTAGGTAATCCAAGTGTTACATTAGCTTTATCCGTTGTACAAGAAGCGGCATCCACATTCACTGTTACAGGAGCAGCACAAGTAATGGTTGGCAGAATAGAATCGACCACCGTTACGATTTGAGTACAAGTAGTAATATTTCCAGCATTGTCCGTTACGGTCCAAGTAACCGTTGTGTTTCCGATTGGGAAAACACTAGGGGCATCATTAGTTACCGATTTCACGCCACAGTTGTCAGCAGTTGTAGGTAATCCAAGAGTAACATTAGCTTTATCCGTTGTACAAGAAGCAGCATCTACATTTACGGTTACCGGAGCTGCACAAGTAATGGTTGGATTGATATTGTCGACCACCGTTACGATTTGAGTACAAGTAGCAATATTTCCAGCCTTGTCCGTTACGGTCCAAGTTACCGTTGTGTTTCCGATAGGGAATACACTAGGCGCATCATTAGTTACCGATTTCACGCCACAATTATCAGCAGTTGTAGGTAATCCAAGAGTTACATTAGCTTTATCCGTTGTACAAGAAGCGGCATCTACATTCACGGTTATCGAAGCTGCACAAGTAATAGTTGGCAGAATAGAATCGACCACCGTTACGATTTGAGTACAAGTAGCAATATTTCCAGCATTGTCCGTTACAGTCCAAGTTACGGTTGTATTTCCGATAGGGAAAACGCTAGGGGCATCATTGGTTACCGATTTTACACCACAGTTGTCAGCAGTTGTAGGTAATCCAAGAGTAACATTAGTTTTATCCGTTGTACAAGATGCGGCATCTACATTTACGGTTACCGGAGCTGCACAAGTAATGGTTGGTAGAATAGAATCGACCACCGTTACGATTTGAGTACAAGTAGCAATATTTCCAGCATTGTCCGTTACGGTCCAAGTTACGGTTGTGTTTCCGATAGGGAATACACTAGGGGCATCATTAGTTACGGATTTCACACCACAATTATCAGCCGTAGTTGGCAGACCCAGAGTTACATTAGTTTTATCCGTTGAACAAGAAGCGGCATCCACATTCACAGTTACCGGAGCAGCACAAGTAATGGTTGGATTGATATTATCAACTACAGTTACGATTTGTGTACAAGTAGCCGTATTTCCAGCATTGTCAGTTACAGTCCAAGTTACCGTTGTGTTTCCGATAGGGAAAACACTAGGGGCATCATTAGTTACCGATTTCACGCCACAGTTGTCAGCAGTTGTAGGTAATCCAAGAGTAACATTAGCTTTATCCGTTGTACAAGAAGCGGCATCTACATTCACTGTTACCGGAGCAGCACAAGTAATGGTTGGATTGATATTGTCAACTACAGTTACAATTTGAGTACAAGTAGCAATATTTCCAGCATTGTCCGTTACAGTCCAAGTTACCGTTGTGTTTCCGATAGGGAAAATACTAGGGGCATCGTTAGTTACGGATTTCACACCACAGTTGTCAGCAGTTGTAGGTAATCCAAGAGTTACATTAGCTTTATCCGTTGTACAGGAAGCGGCATCTACATTCACAATTACTGGAGCTGCACAAGTAATGGTTGGATTGATATTGTCAACTACAGTTACGATTTGTGTACAAATAGCCGTATTTCCAGCATTGTCCGTTACGGTCCAAGTTACGGTTGTATTTCCGATAGGGAAAACACTAGGCGCATCGTTAGTTACCGATTTCACGTTACAGTTATCAGCAGTTGTAGGTAATCCAAGAGTAACATTAGCTTTATCCGTTGTACAAGAAGCGGCATCCACATTTACGGTTACCGGAGCTGCACAAGTAATGGTTGGATTGATATTATCAACTACAGTTACGATTTGTGTACAAGTAGCCGTATTTCCAGCATTGTCCGTTACGGTCCAAGTTACCGTTGTGTTTCCGATAGGGAATACACTAGGGGCATCATTAGTTACGGATTTCACACCACAATTATCAGCCGTAGTTGGCAGACCCAGAGTTACATTAGTTTTATCCGTTGTACAAGAAGCGGCATCTACATTCACTGTTATAGGAGCAGCACAAGTAATGGTTGGATTGATATTATCAACTACAGTTACGATTTGTGTACAAGTAGCCGTATTTCCAGCATTGTCAGTTACGGTCCAAGTTACGGTTGTATTTCCGATAGGGAAAACACTAGGGGCATCGTTAGTTACCGATTTCACACCACAGTTGTCAGCAGTTGTAGGTAATCCAAGAGTAACATTAGCTTTATCCGTTGTACAAGAAGCGGCATCCACATTCACAGTTACCGGAGCTGCACAAGTAATTGTTGGATTGATATTGTCTTTTACAATAACATTTTGAGTAGCTGTGACATTATTTCCTTTTTCGTCATTGAAAGTCCAATTAATAACGTAAACTCCTTGAGTTGTATATAATAATGGGTCTGTCGTTGTACCTACAATTGTACCTGCACATGCATCTGTAGTAGTAGGTGGTGTTACAGTAGCAGAACATTGACCAATTACATCAGCAAGAATTGGTTTTATTGGTTTTGTATTATCAATGATTACATTTTGATTTGATGTTATAATATTACCATTGCCATCATCAAAGGTCCAAACCACTACAGTAGTTCCTTGAGTTGTAATTGGGAACACTGTAGATGTAGTACCTGTTACGTTACCAGCACATTCATCTATAGCTTTTGGTGGAATTGCAGTTGCTGAACATTGTCCAGATACATCAGCAAGAATTGGTTTTATTGGTTTAGTAGTATCTTTTACAATTACTTTTTGAGTAGCAGTCGTTGTATTTCCATTTCCATCATTAAAAGTCCAAGTGATGGTGTAGGTTCCTTGAGTGGTATAAGTTAAAGGATC
>NZ_FRBU01000100.1 GCF_900142695.1 Flavobacterium xanthum
CTCTTCTTGTTCTTGACATAATTCTGCTAATTTAAGGTTTTTAATCCTATCTTAAATTCACACAAAAAGTTGTACGTTTTTTGGGGAGCAGCATACAAATCGTCTATTCGGTCCAGACAAACCTTTTGGTACGATACGCTATTATCGTTATCCACATACGATGGAACAGCATATTATAAAAGCAATAAAACTATATTCGGGAGATAAACCTGTAGCACTATTTGTTGAAAAATTAGACCAAAATTTAAATAACTTAAATGCCGTTTTTTATAATATATCATTATTATTTACAAATGCAGGGATTGAAAATTTCGAAAAAGCACCCGATGGCATTCCAGAACGAGGTCAATTTGCTAAACTTTTTAATGAATTAAACCTTTTTCTAGAAGCAGCTAAAATTCAGGGATTTAAGTGGAATAAATCCACATTCACATTTGGAAAAGGAAGTACTAAGAAAATAATAGAAATGAGTTTTGACGAAACCACCTATTTAATATTAGCACTACGTTATAAAGAATTATTTAGCGGAGGCGGCGGAGGTGGCGGCACAGGAACAAATAATGCACCCTTTGAAATTCAAGGTCATTTAACGGAAATCGATACCGATAAAATTGATGCCGATTACATGAATTCACGTTTTGAAAAATACCTTAAAATCCTTCTTAACCAAACCGATAAAGAAGAAGTTCAAAAAACATTAGATGAATTACATCGTTCATTCTCCTCATTGACCCAAGAACAACAAAAATATGCGGGTATATTTTTACGTGATGTACAACGTGGCGAAGTAAGTATAAAAAGTGATAAAACCTTTCGAGAGTACATTACAGAATATCAATTCAATGCCAAAAACGAACAAATTAATAGCATAATTAAAGTATTAGGTTTAGATGAATCAAAACTCAGATCCTTAATGACTTTAGGCTTAACAAATAATAATATTAACGAATATGGTCGTTTTGATGAATTAAAATCTACCGTTGATAAAAACAGAGCAAAAGCTATGCTGCTCCCCAAAAAACGTACAACTTTTTGTGTGAATTTAAGATAGGATTAAAAACCTTAAATTAGCAGAATTATGTCAAGAACAAGAAGA
>NZ_FRBU01000041.1 GCF_900142695.1 Flavobacterium xanthum
GTTATTTCCGATTTTAGCCTAGAAAATAGAAATGAAAACTTAAAAAACTATCTTAAGTTTCTAAAAAAGTTGCATCGCGAATAGGTCGCAGCATAATTTTTTATTTAAAAAGATAACGGCAGTCTCTAGCATGTTTTGACAATAACTATTTAAATATCCCTTATTTTTGCACAAAACTTATTTCTTTTGAAAACTAAATTATTTTTAATTACGCCGCCTTTTACCCAACTGAATACACCGTATCCAGCAACCGCATATATTAAAGGGTTTCTGAATACTAAAGGCATTGAATCGGTACAAGCGGATTTAGGTATCGAAGTGATTTTGAAATTGTTTTCAAAAGAAGGGCTTATAGATTTGTTTAAAGTTTCAAGTTTAAAATTTAACGTTCTAAAAATTTCAGATAATTCCAAACGTATTTACGCTTTACAAGACGAATACATCAAAACAATCAATCCTGTAATTGCATTTTTACAAGGAAAAAATCCAACATTAGCACTCCAAATTTGTCAAGAAGATTTCTTGCCAGAAGCGTCCCGATTTGCACAATTAGAAGAATTAGATTGGGCTTTCGGTACTATGGGAACACAGGACAAAGCGAAACATTTGGCGACTTTGTACCTTGAAGATATCTCTGATTTTATTGTGGAACGTGTTGATTCTAATTTTGGATTCAGTCGCTATGCGGAACGTTTGGGTCGAAGCGCTAATTCGTTTGATGAATTGTATCAAGCTTTACAGCAAGAACCAACCTATATTGATACTATTCTTCTTTCGATTCTAAAAGAAAAAATAGAGAATATTCAACCCACAATGTTGCTGATTTCAGTTCCGTTTCCAGGGAATTTATATTCGGCTTTTCGTTCCGCACAATGGGTCAAAAAGCATTATCCGAAAATTAAAATTTCAATGGGTGGCGGTTTCCCAAATACCGAACTGCGTTCGCTTTCAGATGCACGCGTTTTTGAGTTCATTGATTATATCACGTTGGATGATGGCGAAAGACCAATTGAAGAATTAATAAATGCTGTCACTTTGAGCGCGTCATCCCGTGCGGAGTCGATAGAAGAGAAGCTATATAAGAGGACTTTTTTATTAGAAGATGGAAAAGTAGTTTATAAAAATAATTCATCAAGACCAGATTATAAGCAGTCAAAAGTAGGAACTCCGGATTATTCTGATTTGTTTTTGGATAAATATATTTCGGTTATCGAAATTGTGAATCCAATGCACCGCATGTGGAGCGACGGTCGCTGGAATAAGCTAACTATGGCACACGGTTGTTATTGGGGAAAATGTACTTTTTGTGATATTTCTTTGGATTATATTAAGATCTACGAACCCGTTGCTGCCAATTTATTGTGTGATCGAATGGAGGAAATGATTGCTCAAACAGGCGAGAACGGATTTCATTTTGTTGATGAAGCCGCTCCTCCAGCTCTAATGCGGGCTTTGGCACTCGAAATTCTTCGCAGGAAATTAGCAGTTACGTGGTGGACGAACATTCGATTTGAAAAAAGTTTTACAAAAGATTTATGTTTGCTACTAAAAGCTTCTGGTTGTATCGCTGTATCTGGTGGTCTCGAAGTCGCTTCGGATCGATTATTAAAGTTAATAGATAAAGGGGTTACGGTCGAACAAGTCGCGAAAGTGACTCGGAATTTCACTGAAGCAGGTGTAATGGTTCATGCCTATTTGATGTATGGTTATCCCACGCAAACGATTCAGGAAACGGTGGACAGTCTCGAAATGGTAAGACAATTGTTTGAAGTTGGCGTATTGCAATCTGGTTTTTGGCATCAATTTGCTATGACGGCACATAGTCCAGTTGGCTTGTATCCTGAAAAATTTGGTGTGGTAAAGGAAACCGAAGCGATTGGAACTTTCGCTAATAACGATATTAATTATACCGATTCAACCGGAATCGATCATGATAAATTCAGTTTTGGACTTAAGAAATCCTTGTTCAACTTCATGCACGGAATCTGTTTTGATTATGAATTGCAGGATTGGTTCGAGTTTAAAATTCCAAAAACTAAAATCTCGCCTGATTTCATTTTTGATGCTTTAGAAGAAGAGGATGATTTTAATATAAAACCAACTGCCAAAATTGTTTGGTTGGGAGGGAAGCCCTTTATAGAACATTTTACTAAATCTAAAAAAGGGAATTCTTGGGAATTGATGACGTTGACTTTTCATGATAAAAAAGAAAGTTTTAGCATTCAAACTAATAAAAAGGAAGGGGAATGGTTGACCGAAATACTTCTAAAAATCTCCGTTTCCAATGCTAAAATTTATACTTTTCAAGAAATTAAATTCGATTTTGAAACTCAATTGGAAGACTTCGAATTGTTTTGGTATTCAAAACCCATCAAAACCTTAAGAGAATTTGGGTTACTAGTTTTGTAAAGTTATTTTAGTAAAACTATACTAAATTAGCATAAAACATCTGTTTTAAAGGTACGCAAACGTTTTCTTTACTTATTTTTACATCCAATAAAAAATGTACTTATGAGTATTGGTTATAAAGTAAATGTAAATGACACTTTTCATTTTGATATTGAAAAGAAGGATATTTCACAATTAGACGCAGTGCGTATGGAAACAAATAAATTCCATATACTAGATGAAAACACCCCTTATAAAGCGGAAATCCTAACGTCCGATTTCAATCAAAAAAGCTATACCGTTAAGGTAAACAACAACACTTATACCGTATCGATAGCAAATCACCTCGACTTGCTCATCAAGGAAATGGGATTTGAAGTGGGTCTTACCAAGCAGGTAAACTTCATTAAAGCTCCTATGCCTGGACTAATTTTGGAAATTAGTGTTGTGGTGGGTCAAGAAGTGAAAGAAAACGATAATCTAATCATTCTTGGAGCCATGAAAATGGAAAACAGTTTCCTTTCGCCACGTGATGGGGTTATCAAATCTATTTCAATTGCCATGGGAGATGCAGTAGAGAAAGGGCAACTTTTAATTGAATTCGAATAATAAATTACCGCTAATTTGCTCATTTAAAATCGAGGACCCCAACATAAGGGAGTCTAGTAGAATTAAAAAACAGCGAATCTGTGGTTAAAATAATCAAAATGAAAAAAATATTAGTTGCCAATAGAGGGGAAATTGCCATCAGGGTAATGAAAACCGCACAAAAAATGGGCATTAAAACAGTTGCCGTTTATTCAACTGTAGATCGAAATGCACCTCACGTAAAATTTGCTGATGAAGCGGTTTGGATTGGTGAAGCACCTTCAAGTCAATCCTATTTGCTAGGACACAAAATCATTGAGGTAGCCAAAGCCTTAAATGTAGATGCAATTCATCCTGGTTATGGATTTTTGAGTGAAAATGCAGATTTTGCTGAAGAGTGTGAAAAAAATGACATCATATTCATTGGTCCAAAATCCAAAGCTATTAGGGTTATGGGGAGTAAATTAGCAGCTAAAGAGGCTGTTAAAGACTATAATATTCCTATGGTTCCAGGTGTAGACGAGGCAATTACAGATATCGAAAAAGCAAAAGTAGCTGCTAAAGCAATCGGTTTTCCTATTCTTATAAAAGCTTCAGCCGGTGGCGGTGGAAAAGGAATGCGTGTGGTGGAAAGTGAAAGTGATTTTGAATCTCAAATGAACCGTGCAATTAGCGAAGCAATTGCAGCCTTTGGGGATGGTTCTGTTTTTATCGAAAAATATGTAGCCTCACCACGGCATATCGAAATTCAAGTTATGGCTGACAGTCACGGAAATATATTGTATTTATTCGAAAGGGAATGCAGCATCCAGCGTCGTCACCAAAAAGTAATTGAAGAAGCACCTTCATCCGTTCTCTCGCCTGAATTGCGCAAGCAAATGGGAGAAGCGGCTGTTTTAGTGGCTAAATCATGTGATTATTTAGGTGCGGGAACAGTAGAGTTTTTATTGGACGAAAATAATAATTTCTATTTCCTTGAAATGAATACCCGCTTGCAAGTAGAACATCCTGTTACGGAATGGATTACAGGGACTGATTTAGTAGAATTGCAAATAAGAGTAGCGAGAGGCGAAGTTTTATCGATGAAGCAAGAAGATTTAAAAATCAAAGGTCACGCTGTCGAATTGAGAGTCTATGCAGAGGATCCTACAAATGACTTTCTACCAAGTGTTGGGAACTTGGAGGTATATGAATTGCCTGTGGGCGAAAATATACGCGTCGATAATGGTTTTGAACAAGGCATGGATATCCCTATTTATTACGATCCTATGTTGGCCAAGTTAATTACTTATGGAGCAACTCGTGAAGAAGCGATTCAGTTGATGATTAAAGCGATTGATGGGTATCATGTGGAAGGAGTACAAACTACTTTGCCTTTTGGGAAGTTTGTTTTTGAACATGAAGCCTTTCGTTCGGGAAATTTCGACACTCATTTTGTAAAGAAATATTACAATGCGGAGATATTGAAAAACCAAATGGCTAAAGAAGCCGAAATTGCAGCTCTTGTGGCTATGAAACAGTATTTTGAAGATCAGAAAATCATACGATTACCAATTCAGTAAATTATGGAATCTAAAATAAAAGTATTAAACAATAAAATTGCCGAAGCGCATTTAGGTGGTGGTAAAAAACGCATCGAGAAACAACATTCCAATAAAAAATTAACCGCCAGAGAGCGTGTTGAGTATTTAATGGATGAAGGATCTTTTGAAGAAATTGGTATGTTAGTTACACACCGTACTTCTGATTTTGGAATGGAAAAAGAATTGTATTATGGCGATGGTGTTATCACAGGATACGGAGCTATAAATGGAAGATTGGTTTATATATTTGCCCAAGATTTCACTGTTTTTGGCGGTTCATTGTCAGAAACTCATGCCGAAAAAATTTGTAAAGTCATGGATATGGCGGTCAAAATGGGAGCGCCAATGATAGGATTAAACGATTCTGGCGGAGCACGTATTCAGGAAGGTGTGCGTTCTTTGGGTGGTTATGCCGATATTTTTTATAGAAACGTTCAAGCTTCAGGAGTGATTCCTCAGATTTCAGCTATTATGGGCCCCTGCGCTGGTGGAGCGGTCTATTCTCCTGCCATGACTGATTTTACTATGATGGTAGAAGATACTAGTTATATGTTTGTCACAGGACCCAATGTTGTTAAGACCGTAACCAATGAAACTGTAACCTCAGAGGAATTAGGAGGGGCAAGTACACATTCAACTAAGTCAGGTGTGGCGCACTGCACTTCTGCAAATGATGTAGAATGTTTAGAGGATCTCAAGCGATTGCTGAGCTATTTGCCACAGAGCAATAAAGAAATAGCCCGCGATTTGCCTTATGAATTAGGAGATGAGATTCGGGAGCAATTATCAAATATAATTCCTGATAATCCTAATAAACCGTATGACATGCATAGTGTAATTGGCGGGATTATTGATGAAGATTCGTTTTTTGAAGTTCATAAAAATTATGCTGAAAATATTCTGGTGGGTTTTGCTCGATTGGGAGGAAAAAGCATTGGTATTATTGCTAATCAACCTATGGTTTTAGCAGGCTGTTTGGATGTGAACAGTTCCAAAAAAGCGGCACGATTTACCCGTTTTTGTGATTGTTTTAATATTCCTTTATTGGTTTTGGTGGATGTACCAGGTTTTTTACCTGGAACGGATCAGGAGTGGAATGGTATTATAGTTCATGGAGCTAAATTATTGTATGCCTTAAGCGAAGCGACCGTGCCAAGAGTGACGGTTATTACACGAAAAGCTTATGGAGGTGCGTACGATGTGATGAATTCAAAACACATTGGTGCCGATATGAATTTTGCTTGGCCAACTGCTGAAATTGCCGTAATGGGAGCTAAAGGTGCCTCTGAAATTATTTTCAAAAAAGAAATCAGTGATGCAGACGATCATGAAGCAAAATTATTAGAAAAAGAAGCAGAATATGCCACTTTGTTTGCTAATCCTTACACTGCTGCACAACGTGGTTTTGTGGATGAGGTGATTTTACCACAAGATACCCGCCGCAAATTGATAAAAGCATTTAGTATGCTTGAAAATAAAGAAAGTATCACTCCGAATAGAAAACACGGAAACATTCCTTTGTAATTTTTTGGGTAAAAATAAAACAACCAGCTCTAATCCAGCTGGTTTTTTTATGGGTACACTTTTAATGTAAATGAAGTGAAAAAAAAGTAAAATTGACTTTATGACTGCACGTATTGAAGGGATAGTAGTACCAAGGGAATTTTCAGATTGAACCTGTAGCTAAGAGAATATAGATTACTTGTCAAAATTATTTTTATTTAGAATTACGAATTGTATTGGCAACCCAATATCCTAAAAATTTTTAGCAACACACCACAATCTAACCATTACACGCTTAAATTAATTATAATTTCATTTTAAATTTCTCCAAGCAACTAATTTGAAGACGCCTAGTACTGAATTTACTAATGGCGTATTACAACACTAGTTGCAGTAGTGGTGGAACAAAAGTTAGCATTTCAACTTGATCGTCTTGTCCTTTAAAAGATAAAAACAAAGTGGAATGTAACAAGTAGTAAATCTGTAAAATTAGTTGGAAAAAATCTATTGTGTAGTTTAAAATTGGCAACAGTTAAGTTAAAGATTTTGTTGGAAAGTTTACGATTGTAAAACAGATGTTATAATGATGAACTTCATGAGTTTAAATAGTTGCAGTTTTTTTTTATCATAAAAAAAACATAACTTGCGCCAGCAAAAAAAGTGATATATCCTACAAAACATCAAGTAAGATGTTTTTGGTTTCTCTTTTTTTATCTGCCTACAATATGAAGAGATTAATTAACCTGAATACCTATTTTAAGCTATTGTTGCTGATCGCCTCAGCGACTGTATTCTTTTTTATACTTTATACTTCCTTATACCTTTATACCGTTCAAGAAGAACAGCACTTTTATAAAACTACTCACAGTCGATATAACAATGAAGTAAAATCCTTATTTATACTGAACTCTAGAACACCAACTGCCACAGTTATAGATGTTACATTTTGGGATGAGTTAGTTCAATTCACCAAAACAAAGGATAATAAATGGTATAATAAATACATCTCTAATGAATTTCAATCCTATGAGGCAGATTACGTTGGGATTTATGATTTAGACCGCAAATTATTAAATAAGACAAGATCATCTAAGATTAAAAGTTTTGACTTTATTCCTAAGGAGATGATGACTGCACTTTATAACTCTAAATTTAAAAGGTTCTATATTAAGCTTCCAGAAGGTGTTGTTGAAGTTTTTGGTGCGACAATACATCCTTCTAATGATCCAAAAAAGAATAAAACAAAACCTTCTGGTTATTTTTTTATGGCTCGACTTTTAGATGCGTCTTTTTTCGAGTCTTTAGAAGATATTAGTAGTTCTAAAGTTAGTATAGCATTTGCAAATCAAAAAATTAAGGCGGAAGATGATTTTGTAACTGTTGGGCTAAATTTAAAGGATTGGAAAAATAACATAGTAAGCACGTTGCTTTTTAAAAGACCTTTTAATTTAAATTACAGTAAAACGAAAGAAATTCTTTTTATAGTGGTCATAGCTTCGATCATTAATATTTTGATTTTCATTTATTATACTAAAAAATGGGTTTACGATCCTTTAAAATTAATTAAAAATATCTTAGAAACAGGCAGTAGTAATTCAATAACGAGTTTAAAGAAATCCAAAGGCGAGTTTGGTTATATTGGGAATCTTTTTGAAGAAAATAGCAATCAACGGAAACAATTAGAAATCGCTAAACAAAAGGCAGAAGAAAGCGATACTCTAAAATCTGCTTTTTTAGCTAATTTGTCGCATGAGATTAGGACTCCCATGAATGCCATAATTGGCTTTAGTGATTTGCTAATGGATGCTAATTTGAAAGAAAAGGAAAAAATAGACTATTTAAAAATCATAAAAAATAGCGGAAATAGCTTGGTTTCCATTATTGAGGATTTGATTGAAATGTCTAAAATTGATGCGAAGCAAATTACGCCAAATTATAAAGGGTTGGATTTAGAAAAATGTGTCGCAGAACTATATCACGCCATTAAGATTACTATTCCCAAAGATAAAGATATCGAGTTTTATATTGTAAAAAATCCTGAGGTCCTGCAAGGCACTATTATTACTGACGAAACGAAACTGAAACAGATTATCGTAAATTTAATTACAAATGCCGTTAAATTTACAGAGAAAGGTTTTGTTTCCTTTGGATATAAAATAAATAAAGAAAAAGAACTTTTAGAGTTCACGATCGAAGATTCGGGCCTTGGAATTAGTGAAAATTATTTAAAAATCATCTTTGATCGCTTCAGAAGAATTGAAGATAATTCCACAAATGACACCACAGGACTAGGCCTTGGTTTGTCTATTACTAAGGCGTATGTCGAAATGTTAGGTGGCGAAATAAATGTGAAATCAACAATTGGGTTTGGATCTATTTTTACGTTTACAATACCCTTGCGGTTTGATCAAACAATAAATAAAAATATTCAAAAGAAGTCAATTTCGTTTCCGGGTAATCATGAGAACGAAATAATTTTAATTGCTGAGGACGATAATATTAATTTCTTGTTGTTAAAGAAGATTATTGAATCAAAAAATCATACGGTTTTGCGAGCGCATAATGGCCAAGAAGCCGTAGCTATTTGTGTTGAAAATCCCAATATTAGTTTGGTCTTTATGGATATCAAAATGCCTATTTTAAATGGTTTCGAAGCATTCGAACAAATAAGAGCCATTAAACCAGAGCTTCCTGTAATAGCGCAGACTGCTTATTCTTCTTTTGAAGATAGAGAAAAAATCTTGCAGTTTGGTTTCGTCGATTACATTACAAAACCATTGGATAAAGAAAAAATATTTGAATTGTTGGATTCGATTTTTATGGAAATTAACTCCTAAATTCCATACCATTACGCTAGAGAACTCTATAAAGTCAATTTTTTTAATAAGTAGAAAACGTAAGAACCTAAAAGGTTATATTGGCACTTTCTTCTAAAGTAAAGAATTATAATTGCCAAACTGATTTCTTTTCAATCAGATCTAATAAAAAGCAATTGGATAATTTTAGCATGAATTTGAAAACATTTTCAGCTGCTTCCTAACTACCTTTACAACGAATTTTAAATACAACGAACATGATCTTTAAATCCATAAATCCATTTTCACAAGAAGTGATTGCTGAACATGAAGTATTAACAAATACGCAACTCAATCACAAGCTTAAATTGTCTGAAAACGCTTTTAAAGATTGGAAAACTACTTCTTTTCAAGAAAGAGCAGATAAAATGCAAAGACTTGCGGTTATTTTAAGAGAAAATAAAGAAAAATTAGGATTGCTTATTACGAATGAGATGGGCAAAATTATAGCTGAAAGTATGGCTGAAGTCGAAAAATCAGCAAGTAATTGTGATTTTTACGCAGAGCATGCAGAGGAAATGTTGCAAGACGAATATTATAGCACACCATTCAAGAGCATGTCTGTTTATGATCCTATGGGAGCTGTTTTTGCAATAATGCCATGGAATTATCCTTTTTGGCAAGTACTGCGTTATGCCGCACCAGCAATTATGGCGGGAAACGTTACCCTTTTAAAACATTCATCCAATGTAATTGGGTGTGCTAAGGCGATTGAAAGTGCTTTTTTAGAAGCCGGTTTTCCTGAAGGAGTTTTTCAACAAATAAGCATTGAAATACCGCAAGTCGAAAGTGTTATAGCTTCTGATATTGTCCATGGTATTACTTTGACCGGTAGCGAGGGGGCAGGTTCTTCAGTAGCTTCATTGGCGGGAAAACACATAAAAAAAACAGTAATGGAGTTGGGAGGTTCAGATGCTTTTATCGTGTTAAATGATGCTGAGCTAGAGAAAGCCGCCCATGTTGCGGCACAATCTCGAATGTTAAACGCGGGTCAGGCTTGCATCTGCGCGAAACGTTTTATAGTTACAGAAAAAGTAGCTGATGAATTTGTGTCACTTTTTACGCAAAATATAAAAGCATTAAAACAGGGTAATCCAGTACAAGAAGGAATTCATATGGGACCTTTGGCTCGATTAGATTTAGCAGAAACTTTAGGTGATCAATTGGAAAAATCACTAAAACAAGGAGCAAAATTAATAGTCGGAGGAGAGTGGGAAAGCTGTAATTTCCAGCCTACTTTAATTGATTTCGTAGCCGTTGATTCAATTGCATTTCAGGAAGAAACTTTTGGTCCACTGGCAACGGTTAGTAGAGCCAAAGATGAAAATGATGCCATTGCCATTGCCAATACTCATAGATATGGATTAGCTGCTGCAATCTGGACTGAAGACCGTGAGCATGCCTATACACTAGCAAGAAAAATAGAAGCAGGAAATGTTTTTGTGAATTCCTTAGTCCGTTCGGATTCGAGAGTTCCTTTTGGGGGAATAAAAAAATCTGGTTATGGTAGGGAGTTAGGAGCGGTTGGAATCAAAGAATTTATGAATATGAAATCATTAGTTATCGAATAATATTTTTTTCTTCAAAAGGGAAAGCTATAGTTTAATTAAAAAACGAGAATAGAAATTGTATTTACAAAATCTATTCTCGTTTTATTTTTTTGCTCTGATCAAAAGCGCTTTGTGTCTTTCCTTGCAAAGCGTATGTCCCTTTCTTAATAGGTATACATAACTGCTTTTAAATCTTTAGACTTGGTGGAAAGAATCACAATAAAAGGATATCCTTTATCAGCCGCATTTTGTTTTAATCTTCTTGCTGCTCCATCCTTAAAAGATTGATTACTTTCTCCTTTAGTTTTTCCTAAAAAGCTTGTAATCGTACCGGATTCTCGTAAGCCTTCGGTTTGTGAGGCATTTAACACGATGACTTTCGTATAATCGGCCTTGCCAGATGGTATTATCTTTTCGGATATGGTTTTAGCTTCATTTTTCGATTTTTCGTGTAGTTGGGAAATTGCGAATTGGCTAACTTTCTTTTCTTCGTTGCTTTCTACATTGGTATAGTAAACTAAATTGTTTTCAATTTTAATGAAGTTTACCTCCATTGTTTCTCCGTTATGTTTTGTAATCTCATGAGTTTGTGCCATCACTGAGACCGTAAGTGAAAGTGCGAGTATTGTGAATATATTTCTCATTATAGTATAGATTTTTATCTAGGTGTTTTTTTAAGCTTTTTGTACGTGTATTTCCTTTTTTTTATGGACGCTGGAATTCGTTATCCTTGCTTTGGTGGTGGAGTAGTATTTTGTAAGGCATATTCCTTCATGCTAAACAAATCAGTAGAATGAATCCTGATTTTTTCGAAAGTAAAAAATTCTAAAGAGTGGTGACATTCAATAGTCGTTAGGAAAAGTGTTTTTGTTTGGGTTTCTAAATTATTTTCCTCTAAGTTCTTTTCTGATTGTTCGTAAAAATCAAATTTTTTATCACCAGTTAGTACAGCAAATCCATCACTTATCCATACAAAAGAGAAAGTGACCAATGCTAAAAATAAATAAGTTTTGACCAGTATTTGATTCATTTCCTAAAAATAATAAAAAAGGAAACTAAACACAATTAAAATTTTCATAAAAAAAATAAAGAGCAATTTGTTTCGATGCTTTAAATCGATGGTTTGGGCGTTGTCAAAATAGGGTGTAACATTATTTTAGCAAGAATAAATCAAATAATTTGTTGTTTTGTATTTTTTTGATAAATTATTTATTTTTATTGTAAATGTATTTTTTAATGGGGGTGTCTTTAAAATAAAACGTTTAAAAACGATATTTTTGGATTTAAAAACTAAAAAATTATTTAAAAATTCAAAAAAAACAGGGGTAAAGAATAAAATAATATTATTGAATTTTTAAAATAGGTCCTAAAAAATAGGGAATAAACATTTAATTTTATTCATTTTTCGTTATTGATAATTCTTCTTAAATCTCGATAAAAAAGTAGAAAATAGTAATTCAAGTGGGATAAAAGTTAATAAATTCGCTTTAATAAAAAGAGAATTTTAGGGTATAAAAGGCATTAAAAATAATTATTTATTGATCTAATACTGTCTTAAAACTCCAAAAATTAAAACCAAAACCGATTAATTATCAAACTTATTACGAATCAAAACAACCAAACATGAAAAACCAACTAGCTACTTTAGTAATTTTACTAACAACTACCTTAACATTTGCACAAGAAACAACTCCTGCTCCAGCAATCACTTTTGCAGGATCAGCGGACGCCTATTACAAGTATGATTTTTCTGGGATAGATAACAGTTTAACGAGTTTTACGAATTCTCATAACTCCTTTGAATTAGGAATGGCTTCTATCGAGGCTTCCCATAAAATGGGTAAAGCATCTGTTTTTGTAGATTTAGGTTTTGGAAATAGAGCGGCTCAATTTACTTATAATGATGGGCCGGAAACATTTATGATTAAACAATTGAATTTTACTTATGAATTTTCAGATAAATTTAAAGTAACCGCTGGAAGCTTTGGTACTCACATTGGATATGAATTAGTAGATGCAGTCGATAATAAGAATTACAGTATGTCTTATGCATTTACTTATGGTCCTTTCTTTAATACGGGCGTAAAAGCACAATATACATCAGGAAAGTTTAGCCTTATGGCTGGTGTTTCGAACCCAACCGATTTTAAAACAGCAATTGAAGCGGGTTCCTCTCAGAAAACATTTATCGGGCAGGTAGCATTTTTGGGAGATAGCGGGAGTGCTTACTTTAATGTAACTTCAGGTAGTAGTAATCCATCATCAGACGAAAATAAAACCCAATTTGACTTTGTGGGAACAAAAAAAGTAAGTGACGTTTTTTCACTAGGATTCAATGGAACGTACGCAATGACTAATAACGATTTTAATAAGGCGTTAGATGGCGAATGGTTTTCTTTAGTAGGATATGCAAATGTAACTTTCAAAGAATCTTTAAGTTTAGCCTACAGATTGGAATATTTAGATGCTAAGGAGGCTACCGCAGGACTAGGTTTGCTTGCTGGGACGAGCGTTGTGGGTAATACCTTGTCCTTAAATTATAAAGTGGGAAATCTGACTATTATACCAGAGTTTCGCGTAGATATGGCCTCAGAGGATATCTTTTCAAATAGTGATGCTGCACCAAAAGGAGTAACTGCTTATGCTTTACTCGCAACTACCTATTCATTCTAATTCCAATACTATTTTTTTTTTTTGCTGCCAGAATGCTTTTAAGTATTTTGGCAGTTTTTTTATAAGGTAAAGTAAGTAAAATCAAAATATTGAAAAGCGAACTTTTTGCAACGATTCGTTCTTTTTTAATCCTAGAAGAGGAAAGGTGTTGGAATTATTGTATTGAAAAGGTCGTTGGTTAAAATAGCTCTTGCTCTGCATGAAATGATTGAACTAAACACTTTGTAATATTTTAGCTTTGGTTTAAATAAAGGTTTTTATCACAGACTATCAATTTTGAAATCATGAACTCATTTTTGAATCTGGAATTAAATTTTACTGATTTTTCTCGATTTAACCTTGCGTACATTTGATCAGTTGTACTAAATAGTTGACCATCGAATTCGTAATAATTTAATTTTTTTGGCTATTAATTTCTAAATATCAATTTAAAAAAATAGGGGATTGACAGTATATTATTAGTAGTAGTACGATAGCTTTTTGTGGTATTGTGTAATAACTAGTACAACTAAAAATAGTCTTATAAGAAGCCTAGAAGAAGTTTTTAATTTTTAATCCCGTACTTGTTTATTGCTTTTTATAAATAGAATAAATAGTGTTTATCGTTTTTTCATCTAAAAGATCATTTACTTCAGTTTGAATAAAATGTAGCTTGAATGCGATAATTGCAGCGGACAAATTCTTAGTATCATATCCTATTATTCGTAAGCCTTGTTCTATGTTGAAAGTAGCGGGAGGGGTCTCTAAAAAAGTATCAGGCCAAATTCCAAACCCTTTTTCGGCTAATATTTTCCATGGAAATAAAGCACTTGGATCCTTTTTCCGCGTTGGTGCAATATCAGCGTGACCTATAATATTTTGGGACGGAATATTGTAGTCTTTTTTTAACTTAGTTAAAAGAGCCAGTAAGCTGTTGATTTGCAGTTCAGAAAAAACTTCAGATCCATTATTGTCTAGTTCAATACCTATTGATGTAGAATTAATATCCGTATTTTTTCCCCAAGAACCATTTCCAGCGTGCCAAGCTCTTAAATAGTCATTTAGCATTTGAATCACTTTACCATCATCTGAAATTACATAATGAGAGCTTACTTGCGGCGCTATTTTTGTAAATGTATTTATGGTTTGTTGCAGAGAATCTTGTGCGGTGTGATGAATAATAATGAAGTTAGGTTTTCTTAAATTAAAATTTACGGTTCCTATCCATTCTGTATTGATTCCGTTTTCTAATGGGGTAGAACCCATTTTGAAAATCGTGTCCTTATAAGTCTGTAATTGCTGTGTGTATAAAGTATCAATATTTAGTATTACATTAGGAATGACCGGCAAAGGATGCGGATCTTTATTTGAAATAGTTTCTTTTAATGATTTAAGTTTCTCGTCATATACTTTCTCACTTTTTTTGTAAGGATTGGGAGAGCAGGAAGTAATAATGCCGGCAAAAATCAGATAATAAAAAATTTTTCTCATGTAGGTTTATTTAACAATGGGCTGTAAGCAATTATTTAGATTTTTTTTTGGATTTTTTCGGATTTTTTGCCGCTTCATTAAGGGCGACAAATTTTTCTTTCTGGTCCTTATTCAGTAACTCCATTATTTTTCTATCTGTAACCTCTGCAAGAACTTTCAAGTTTTCCATTTTAAGTTCTTGGCTAGTCTCCGCCTTCATAAGCATGCCCTGCGTTCTAATGCTCTCGTTCAAAATATTAGAAAGAGCCACTACTTGAAGTTCATCTAGAAGGAGTTCGGGTTTTATTCGCTCGATTATTTTTGCAACCGTAACTTCCACAGGAATCTCCTTCGGTTTTTCCTGTGTTCTATTTTGATCCATCGAACTATTCATGCGGCGATTACCACCATTATTATTTCCATAACCATTATTGAATCCACCATTTCCAAATTGTGCGGAAACAGTATTTGAAAATAATGCAATAAACAGGACCGTTAGAATAGATTGAAGTGGTTTCATAATTAATGTTTTAAATCAAATATTATAAATTTAAGCGGGTTCTCCGTATAAATCAAATTCTGTTGCTTCTGTAATTTTTATTAGAACAAATTCGCCAGTTTTCACATAATGCTTTGAAGCATCTATTAAGACTTCGTTATCTACATCAGGACTATCAAATTCTGTGCGTCCTACAAAATGACCTCCTTCTTTTCTATCGATAATACACTTGAAAACTTGACCTACTTTTTCTTGGTTTAAATCCCAAGAAATTTGTGATTGTAATTCCATTATTTCATTGGCACGATCTTGCTTCACCTGGTCTGGAACATCATCTTCAAGTAAATAAGCATGTGTATTTTCTTCATGAGAATAGGCAAAACAACCCATTCTATCAAACTTCATTTCTTGAACGAAATCTTTCAGTATGTTAAAATCCTCTTGCGTTTCTCCTGGATAACCTACAATTAAAGTCGTACGAATAGCCATTCCCGGAACCGCAGCGCGGAATTCTTTTAGTAATTTAGTTGTTTTTGCTTGAGTAGTTCCACGACGCATAGATTTCAAAATTGAATCTGAAATGTGTTGCAATGGAATATCTAAATAATTACAAATTTTAGGCTCTCGCTTCATGATTTCCAATACTTCCATAGGAAACCCAGTAGGGAAAGCATAATGCAAACGAATCCATTCGATTCCTTCTACCTTAACTAGCGCTTCTAATAATTCTCCAAGGGCTCTTTTTTTGTAAATATCCAAACCGTAATAGGTCAAATCCTGAGCTATCAAAATTAATTCTTTTACGCCATTTTTAGCTAGCCCTTCAGATTCTTTTACTAGTTTTTCAATAGTTTGGGAAACATTTTTTCCTCGCATTAATGGGATTGCACAAAAACTACAGGGTCTATCGCAACCTTCTGAAATTTTTAAATAAGCGTAGTTTTTAGGGGTGGTCGTTAAACGTTCTCCTAATAATTCATGCTTGTAATCAGCGCCTAAAGCTTTTAGTAAAGCAGGCAATTCCGTAGTGCCAAAAAACTGATCCACATTAGGGATTTCTTTTTCTAAATCGGGACGGTAACGTTCTGACAAACATCCGGTAACAAATACTTTGTCAACAAGTCCTCTTTCTTTTTTATCAGCATACTCTAAAATCATATTCACTGATTCTGCCTTAGCATTATCAATAAACCCACAAGTATTTATTACAATAATATTTCCTTCTTCGGCTTCCGGAGCTTCGTGCGTAACGTCTTTTCCGCTTGCGCGAAGCTGACCCATAAGTACTTCACTGTCATATACATTCTTTGAACACCCAAGAGTGATCACGTTTATTTTATTCTTTTTTAAAGACTTCGTTCTCATATCATTAGAATCCCTATAATTTGGGAATTTTGCAAAATTACAATTTTTATTTAAACTGAACTTGTTTCAGTTTCTATTAATTCGTTTCGAACCATAAAACTTTGTGTTTTTTATGGAGCTATTCCTGCTGTTCGTTGCAATCTCCCGCTAAAAAGCGGGAGGATTTTCACTGCCATCAGGGCTAAAAAAAATCCGTTTCATAATCACGAAACGGATTTCTTATACTAATTTTAGTACTTTATAATTCGAATAGCAAGGTTAGTGAAACAGCGTTGTTTACAGCATCTATGCTTGCGCCATCAGTAAGTCCTTGACTAAAAAATCCTTGTTGTGTATTTCTTTTGGCATACGAGTAGGCTAAATCAACTTTTGTTGAGCCAAAACTATAACCTAAACCACCTGAATAACCAGTCAAATCGCCTACAGTTACAGCATTTTTGTACGGGCTTTGTTCGTAGCGGTATCCTGCTCTTAAACTTAAAGCCTCAATTTTATATTCAGCGCCTATTCTTAATTCGCCAGTAGAGGCTAAAGTGGAATTCATTTCACTATTTAAATTATTAAAATAAGAATCATTTTCAGGTTTGAATTTAGTATTGCTGTAATCCTTCATAGCATAATCAACGCTTATTAAACCGGATTTCCCAAAAACATAAGCAAAACTTCCAGTTAACTTACTTGGTGTTTGCAGTTTATAAAGTTCGTACCTGTTTACGTACTGAGGATTTATATCATTAGTGATATCATCAGCATTTGAAGCACTCCTTACGACAACTAGTCTTTGAGATAATTCATCATTTAAGTTGTACCATGTAGATGATTCATAAGCAAGACCCACACGAACTTCATTTGTCAATTTTGCAATGGCTCCTACTTGGAACGAGAATCCTGTGCCATACGTGTATAAATCGTTTTCAAAACTCAATCTGCTTACAGTATAATCTGCTGTTACGGGTGCATTATTATCTTCATAAAAAGTAGATGATTTGCGATAGTCCGTAAAATGAGAATTCAAATTAAGTCCTATATATAACTTATCATTATATGATGTTGCAGCATTAAAAGATAGTTTTCCATTATAACCAGTGCTATAGATAGAATTTTCTTGGTAATAATTTCCTCCAGCTGGAACATTTGAAGTATAAGGAGAGTTGTTGTTATTGGTGTCAACGGCATCAATGACGAAGCCTTGATATCCTAAAAATGCTTGCTGAGCGGAGAATCCGTTTAAGTTTTGATATTGATTATTAGGAAGACTAGTCCCTAAAAATGAATATAAATCTGAGATTGTTTCTCCAGGTACTCTGTTTACAAATTCTTGCGGGACAGGGGCTCCATTATTTGAATTGTTGGCATAGCTCAAAAAGTAATTAGCTATTGAATTGTTTGGATTCGTTCCTGCGGAAAATAATCCATTATCAAAATTATTAGTATTTTCATAATTGATACCGAGCGAAACTTTTTTCCAATTGCTATTCCCTTTGCTGTTAAATACAAAGACAGCTCCAGCTTGATTTAAATCGAAAGAATTGTTTTTTTCGGTCGTTGAGGTTCCAAAGTAGTTCGAATTGTTTTTAAGGTCGTAATTACTTAGAGTAATGGACATTTGGTTATTCGAAAAAATGGCGGAACCTGCTGGATTTACATTTATGGAAGATAAATCTCCTCCTAATGCTCCAAACGCACCACTCATAGCCCTGAACCGAGCTGTACCGCTCAAATTATCTTGTGAATAGCGAAGTGCATCAGAGATTTCTTGTGATTGCGCAACGCTGATAGTGAAGCCTAATGCTACTAAAAAAAAATATTTTTTCATATAATGGAATCGTTATAATTTAATACTATAAAAAAGAAAGGAACTTCGTAGTGATTATCCTCTGCCGCCTCTACCGCCACCTCCGGATGATCTACCGCCACCTCCAGAATTTCCGCTGCTACCTGATCCTCTGGAGCTGCTTGATCCACTATTGCTAGGGCTGTATGATCTTGAACTGTTGTCGTTTGTTGAACTTGGAGTATAGGATCTTTCTGGTCTGTTGCTTTGGTTGCGAGTAGCGTTACCACTTCCTCTTCTACTTGGATTGTAATTCGAGTTGTTTTGAGATTGTCCTTGATTTCTTGAAAAAGTTGGACTGTTCCTATTGAATCCGTTTGCACTATTTCGTCGGAAATCAGTATTTGTATTTCCTCTACCATTAAAATCGTTTCTACGGTTAACGGTATTTCCTTGGTTTCTAGAGTAGTTTGCTGAATTTCGGGTGTTGTAACTTCTATCTGTACTCGTATTGGTGGTGTAGGAAGAACCTCTTCGGCCTCTATTATAGGAATAACCGCCATTATTATTGGAATTAGGATATCCCCAATTGTTACCCTGCCAATTGTTCCAGCCCCAATTGTTTCCATACCAATTATTCCATCCAAAACCGGCATTCATACCCCATCCAAAACCGCCATTCCAGCCCCAGTTGTTCATTCCCCAACCAAAACCGCCATTCCATCCCCAGTTGTTTCCATACCAGTTGTTCATTCCCCAGCCAAAACCACCGTTCCATCCCCAATTATTCATGCCCCAATTGTTCATGCCCCAATTGTTGTCGTAGATGTTTATGCTTACACCTTGAGGATTACTGCCCCAACCAGGATAGCTTCCGTTGTCTTGTAGAGAGTCGTCTTCAGTGCTAAAATCATTATAATTGTCTACATCTGTAAAAATTTCTACAGGTTGATTGTCGTTTTGTAAAGACCCAAAATAGTCTTTATATTGATTGTTTGGAGTATTTTCTGTCTCTCCTGCAACAGCTCTTCTTGTAGTATTACCATATATTCCATCAGAATCATAGTAAGAGCTATTTTGGTAAGAGCCACAGGATGTAAACAAAATGCTCAAAAATCCAACTAAGTAGTATATTGTCGGATTTCGGAAGGAAAGAGTACTAGTTTTCATATATATGGAGTTTTTATTGTTGGACATTACAAAAATAGTTAGTTTTGTGGAACTATTTATTTAAAATTATTAATGCAAAATTTGTGCCAAACTATTCAGTATGAGTAAGAACATAACTACGAGAGCAGACGATTATTCAAAATGGTATAATGAGTTGGTTGTCAAAGCCGATTTAGCCGAAAATTCAGGAGTTAGAGGCTGTATGGTTATCAAACCTTATGGTTACGCGATATGGGAAAAAATGCAAGCAGAATTGGATCGAATGTTTAAAGAAACGGGACATCAAAATGCCTATTTTCCATTATTTGTGCCAAAAAGCATGTTTGAAGCCGAAGAAAAAAATGCGGAAGGATTTGCTAAAGAATGTGCGATCGTGACCCATTATAGGTTAAAAAACGATCCAGACAGACCCGGTAAATTAATGGTAGATCCGAATGCAAAATTAGAAGAAGAATTAATTGTTCGTCCCACCAGTGAGGCAATTATTTGGTCTACTTATAAGGGTTGGGTTCAATCCTACAGAGATTTACCGCTGTTGATCAATCAGTGGGCTAACGTGGTGCGATGGGAAATGAGAACCAGATTGTTTTTGAGAACAGCAGAGTTTTTATGGCAAGAGGGTCATACGGCCCATGCAACAAAAGCAGAAGCAGTTGAAGAATCGGAAAAAATGATGAATGTATATGCTGATTTTGCCGAGAATTTCATGGCAATTCCAGTTATAAAAGGAATAAAGACAGAAACAGAGCGCTTTGCGGGAGCAGAGGAAACGTATTGTATTGAAGCTTTGATGCAAGACGGAAAAGCGCTACAGGCAGGAACTTCGCATTTCCTGGGTCAGAATTTTGCTAAAGCCTTTGATGTTAAATTTGCAAATGCTGAAGGAAAGCAAGAGCACGTTTGGGGAACATCTTGGGGTGTATCTACTCGTTTAATGGGTGCATTAGTAATGACGCATTCAGATGATCAAGGATTGGTATTGCCTCCTAGTTTAGCACCTATTCAGGTAGTGATTGTTCCTATTTATAAAACAGATGAGCAGTTGGATGCTATAAGAGCTGAGGTAAATGTTTTGACTGCAGCTCTAAGAAAATTAAATATCTCTGTGAAATTTGATGATAGAACTACTCAGAAGCCTGGTTTTAAATTTGCGGAATGGGAGTTGAAAGGGGTGCCAGTACGAATTGCTGTAGGTCCAAAAGATCTAGAAAATGGAACTTTTGAGGTTGCAAGAAGAGATACTTTGTCTAAAGAAGTAATTTCTAAAGATGGAATTGAAACTTATGTCAGTGATTTATTGAAGCAAATTCAAAAAGAATTGTTCGAAAAAGCATTAGATTATAGAAATACACATATTACCGAGGTAAACAGTTTTGAGGAGTTTAAAGAAGTTTTAGATACTAAAGGAGGTTTTGTATCAGCACATTGGGACGGAACTGCAGCT
This sequence comes from Flavobacterium xanthum, assembly GCF_900142695.1. Classification (GTDB taxonomy): domain Bacteria; phylum Bacteroidota; class Bacteroidia; order Flavobacteriales; family Flavobacteriaceae; genus Flavobacterium; species Flavobacterium xanthum. Next base: position 20,842 of record NZ_FRBU01000041.1, read on the forward strand.
ACGGAAGAAAAGATTAAAGACTTGACTAAAGCGACCATCAGATGTATTCCATTAGATAGGGTAAAAGCGACGGGAAGCTGTGTTTTTACTGGAGAAAGTTCAGTTGGAAGGGTGTTGTTTGCGAAGGCATATTAAAAAAAAAAATTTTTTTTTGCATCAGCTATTGTGCGTCTCAAAAATAGTTGTATTTTTGCATCCGCATTAGAGAAGCAGGGCCCGTTCGTCTATCGGTTAGGACGCATGGTTTTCATCCATGTAAGAGCGGTTCGATTCCGCTACGGGCTACTATTTTTATTGCAGACTAAAGTTTTCCTGAACTTAGAGGGAAGTAGGGCCCGTTCGTCTATCGGTTAGGACGCATGGTTTTCATCCATGTAAGAGCGGTTCGATTCCGCTACGGGCTACAAAATTCAATTCAGATTGATAAAACTTAGGGGATAATGGTCCGTTCGTCTAGGGGTTAGGACGCCAAGATTTCGTCTTGGTAACAGGGGTTCGATTCCCTTACGGACTACAATAAAATAGTAAAAGATAAAAAAGCAATAAAATGGCAAATCATAAATCAGCTCTAAAGAGAATCAGAACTAACGAAAAGAGAAGAGTATTAAACAGATACCAACACAAGACTACTCGTAATGCAATAAAAGCATTAAGAATAGCTACTGATAAAACAGATGCTACATCTAAATTGTCAAACGTGATCTCTATGATTGATAAGTTGGCTAAAAAGAATATTATTCATGATAACAAAGCTTCTAATTTAAAATCTAAATTAACGAAACTTGTTTCTAAATTGTAATTAACACAATTTATTATATACAAAAAAAGCTCTCATGAAATGAGAGCTTTTTTTGTATATAACCATTATTATTTTAATTTGTCTTTTAAGTATTCCAGCATAGACTGACTGATTGGTTTTGATAAAAAGTCAATAACCATTGGGTATTTCTTGGATTTTTCCAAGTCCTCTGGGTCAATTGTTGAAGTAAGTACAACAACCTTTATGGTGTTGAATTCTTCAAATTCTGTACTGTTGAAATAATCTAAAAATTCCCAACCGCCCATTACGGGCATGTTTAAGTCTAAAAAAATAAGCTGTGGTTGTGTTATTGGATTAGTTTTGTTGTTAGTATACTTAATGGTGTTGAAGAAATTAAGAGCTTCTTCGCCATTCTGGGATGTGATTATTTCATTAGAAAATGATGATCTAATAATTACTTTTTTGCAAAGCATAAGTGTTATAGGATCGTCATCAATACATAAAATTTGATCTAACATTATTGTCTGTTTTTAAATGTTAATGTAAATGTAGTTCCTTTATTAACTTCGCTTTCAATTTCGATAGTTCCCCCCATTGTTTCAACTTGTGATTTAACCAAATATAGCCCAAGTCCTTTGCTGTCTGGGTAGTTATGAAAGCGTTGGTAAAGCCCAAAAACTTTGTCTCTGTTTCGAACCAAGTCGATACCGATGCCATTGTCTTTAAAAATTAAAACAACAGTATCATCAATTTCGTGAGTGGTAATCGTTATCTTGAGCTTTCTGTTCTCAGATTTGTATTTTATGGAATTGGTTAATAGATTCAATAATATACTCTCAATATATGCTTTATTGATATTAATGATAGCAACTTTTTCAAAATCGAGTTTAATGATTGGCTTGTGTAATTCAATTTGGAAATTAAGCTGACTAAAAACATTTTCAAATATTTTTTTAATAAAGACCTCCTCTTTTTTAATGGAAGGATTGTCTTTTATGACGATTACCTTTACTAGGTCGTTGATTGTGTCGTTCAATAAATGAGTAGATTTATTAAAACCGCTTAAAATCTCCTGTAATTCTTGGTTTTCGATCGGGATGTCTTCTACTAAATTCAGTAAGCCTATTAAATTTGATAATGGTGCTCTGAGGTTATGCGAGGTAATATAAGAAAATTGCTTTAGGTCTTTATTGTTTTGCGTTAGTTCTCTAATGAGTTGCTCTTTTTCTCTTTCTTGCTTTTTCTCATCAGTTATGTCTCGTTGGATTGAAATCCAATGCGAAAGTTCATTGTCTAAGTTGTAAATGGGAATCATAGAGAGGCGTACACAATATTCCTCTTTGTTTTTAGTGTAGCTTATCGTTTCGATAAGGCATTCTTCCTTATTTTTAATAGCAGCTAACAGTTTTTTTAGTTCGTTACTATCTGAATTTGGGCTATTAAATAAATCGGGGGATTTACCAATGATTTCAACAGCTTCATATCCTGACATGATTGAAAAAGCAGGATTTACATAAATTATGTTTGGAATTTTAGCATCACTGGAATCAGCCTCGGTAATGATAATAGAATCTTTAGACTGGGTGATTACGGTCTCTAATAATTTAAGTCTTTGTTCTTCCTCTTTTTGTTTGGTAATATCTTGTATGGCTCCAATCATTCTGACTGCTTTACCGGTATCATCTTTTAATAAAAAGCCTCTGTCTAGAACATATTTATAGGAGTTGTCAGCGCATCTAAAGCGATATTGATCCTGCCAATTTTCTGTTTTTTGTTCTATAAAAGAGTAAAGCCTAATGGACATTTTAATACTGTCTTCGGGATGAATTTTATCAAACCACCAATTTGAATTATCGTCTACATCTTTTTCTTTGTATCCAAAAACACTTTCAATTCCTTTGTTCCAAGAAAAGCTGTCTTCCTGTATCTTCCAATCCCAAATGGTATCGCTAGTTGCTTTAGCTACGATGTTGTATTTTTCATTTGATTCTTTTATTTCGTCATTTGTATTTTTGAGTTTTTCAAATATGGCGACGTTTCGGTTGTCATTTTTCGAGAGAATGAGCTTGAAAATTAAACCAGTAAACAGTACGAATAAAAGGTCCTTGGTAAAAGTGAAAAACGGAAGGTTTTCATTAGATATATATTGTAGTAATAATTTGTGAATAACAATAGCTACAAACATTGAAATAAGGATGTAGATGATTATTACTTGATTGGTTTTGCTTTTCATTACTCAAATATAAATAATTATTGCCGAATTATTAATCATCAGTGATAACTTATTTTTTAAGGATTTTTTTTATTATTATTTTCGGGGTCTAATAGGTTAAGAATATGTAAACTATTGCATAAATATTTTTTATATCAAAATAAAGTGTACCTTTGCACCCATTAAAAATCACAGATGGAATCTATTAGAAACATTGCAATTATTGCCCACGTCGATCACGGTAAAACAACTTTGGTTGATAAAATTATGTATCACTGTCAGTTATTTCGTGATAACGAAAACACAGGTGACTTAATCCTTGATAACAACGACTTAGAGCGTGAAAGAGGTATTACTATTACTTCAAAGAATGTTTCTGTAGTATACAAAGGAACAAAAATCAACATTATTGATACTCCTGGTCACGCCGATTTTGGTGGTGAGGTAGAGCGTGTATTGAATATGGCTGATGGAGTTTGTCTACTTGTAGATGCTTTTGAAGGGCCTATGCCACAAACGCGTTTTGTATTACAAAAAGCATTAGACCTTGGTTTAAAACCATGCGTTGTAATCAATAAAGTTGATAAAGAAAACTGTACTCCTGAAGAAGTTCATGAAAAAGTTTTTGACTTAATGTTTGAATTAGGTGCAGAAGAGTGGCAGTTAGATTTTCCTACTGTTTACGGTTCAGCTAAAAATAACTGGATGTCTGATCACTGGGAAAACGTAACTGATAATGTGGAAGCCTTATTAGATATGGTTATCGAAAATGTACCAGCTCCTAAAGTATCGGAAGGAACTCCTCAGATGTTAATTACATCTTTAGATTTCTCCGCTTTTACAGGTCGTATCGCTATTGGTCGTTTAGAAAGAGGTGTATTGAAAGAAGGTATGCCAATCTCATTAGTTAAAAGAGACGGTACAACAACTAAATCTAGAATTAAAGAACTTCATACTTTTGAAGGTCTTGGTCGTAAGAAAGTTCAAGAAGTAATTGCTGGAGATATTTGTGCAATTATTGGAGTAGAAGGTTTCGAAATTGGAGATACTATCGCTGATTTTGAAAATCCAGAAGCTTTGAAATCAATTGCTATTGATGAGCCTACAATGAGTATGTTGTTTACTATTAATGACTCTCCTTTCTTTGGTAAAGAAGGAAAATTTGTAACTTCTCGTCATATTAGAGAAAGATTGACTAAAGAATTAGAGAAAAATTTAGCCATGAAAATGGGTGAAACTGATTCTGCTGATAAATTTATGGTTTTTGGTCGTGGTGTATTACACTTATCTGTTCTTATTGAAACAATGAGAAGAGAAGGATACGAATTACAAATTGGTCAACCACAAGTAATCATCAAGGAAATTGATGGTAAAAAATGTGAGCCAATTGAAGAACTAACAATCGACTTACCGGAGAATCTTTCTGGTAGAGCTGTAGAGTTTGTTACTATGCGTAAAGGAGAAATGTTAAGCATGGAAACGAAAGGGGAGCGTATGATTGTAAAATTCAATATTCCATCTCGTGGAATTATAGGATTGCGTAATCAATTGCTTACTGCAACAGCTGGTGAGGCTATTATGGCACACCGTTTCATTGGATATGAGCCTTACAAAGGAGAGATAGCAGGACGTAACAAAGGGTCATTAATTTCTATGGAAAAAGGAAAAGCGATTCCTTATTCTATCGACAAATTACAAGATCGTGGTAAGTTCTTTGTTGAGCCAAATACTGAAATCTATGAAGGTCAGGTAATTGGAGAAAACTCTCGTGCTGATGATATGTGTGTAAACGTAACTAAAGAGAAAAAACAATCTAATGTACGTTCATCAGGAAATGATGAAAAAGCAAGGATTATTCCTCCAATCATTTTCTCTCTTGAAGAAGCTTTAGAATACATTCAAAAAGATGAATATGTTGAGGTAACTCCTAAATCTATTCGTTTACGTAAAATTTATTTGACAGAAACTGATAGAAAGAGATTTAAAATCTAATTCTATTTTTATAAGATTTAAAAGCCATTCGTTTATTCGAATGGCTTTTTTTATGGCCTTTTATAACGGGTTTAAGTAGTATCGGGATGTTTTTTTACCTCATCAGAGAGAGTTGCATAATGCAACTTGAAATAGTTAGCTCAATAATAGCAACACTAAAAAGTGAAATTTCCTTTAGCATAAAAAATTGCCTAATCTTCAATATGAAAAGTAATCATTTACTATTTGGCCTACCATATACCCCAAAATTAATTATCTTTTTAAACTGAAATGACCCTTGACCTCCCTACCATCTTCTAGTTGCAAAGTGTACCAATAGTCATCAGATGATAAAGGTTGTCCCGCAATAGTACCGTCCCATCCTTGACTTGTCGGTATTAATTGCTTTAAAAGCTTTCCATAGCGGTCAAAGATATAGATAGTTGAATTGCCATTAAAAGTGGCATTTATTCCTTCAATATTCCAGAAATCATTAAAACCATCATCATTTGGCGTAAAATATTTTGGAACACCAATAACAGAAATAGTTTTACTAACCGTTCCACATCCATTTTTGTCATTAATGTAAACTTCATGAATACCAGAAGATACATTATTGAAATAATTAGATAACTGAAAAGGTCCATTTGGTTTGTCCAAGCTGAATTCATACGCACCTTGTCCAATTGTGTTTACTGTTACTGTATTGATAGCACTTAAGTCTACTATGTCTATCTTTGTTATGGTCGCAATATCTGATGCTGAAACTTTTATCTTTTTTGTTGTACTGCATCCTGCAAGGCTTGTTACTACAACCGTGTAATCACCTTCCGTATTAACATCAAGTGTTGAATTCGTTTGTCCACTTAAGAAACTGTTGTTTTTTGTCCATGTATAAGTGTAGTTGGTAGATTCTATACCGCTCGGAAGTCCAGATTCTAATGTTATATAAAATGCGGGAAGGTTTGAACAAACTATTTTAGTTCCCTCTGGATCATCCTCAATAACTGGTTTTGGATTCACGACTAGTTTTAGTAAAGGACTTATACCGTAACAAGTATTGTCTGCCGTACTTTCCACTCGGACCCAAATAATTTGTTCATTTGGATAGCCTTCATTTCTATATTTGGACGGGTTTTGTATTGCATTATTTTCGGATAAAGCATCTGCTTCATTTTTGAAATATTGAATAGAGTAGGGAGTTGTCGCAGGCGGAAGTATGGAACTAATATCCACGTTAATGCTACTGAAATCAAATGTAGCGACTCCGTCTTTATCGTCATTTATTGCTGTTAAGTCATCACAGGCTGATAGTATGCGAGTGAAAGAAGGTGGGATTTGTGTTGTAGATACTAGTAAATCAAGTTGGGCAATTTTTATGCAACTGTTTGTGTTCTCCACTCGTGCCCAAACCTTCATGCTTCCTGCAGTAGTATTTGTAAAGGCGATAGGGTCAGGAATTAATTTTTCAGGGTCACTTATTTCTGCACCAATAAGTGAGGTATAATAGGTGATTTTAGCAGAGATAGTAGGCGATATTTCGTTATTTTTTATAGTTAAATTAAAGGCTGAAAATCCATCAGAATCTTCATCGCACTGCACTATTGTTACGTTGTTTACTAGCGGAAGAGGCGTTACAGTTAGATTAACTTTACTAATGGCTACACATAAAGTAGCAGGGCTAAAAGCTTTAACATAAATGTCCTGTTGATTAGGGTTCGTGTTATAAAACAAGGGGCCTAATTCATTCCTATCTGTTTCAGCATCATTTTGGGAAACTTGAATTCAATTAATAAATGCGAAAGTTAGGAATCTCAAAGAAAGATGAAATATTTTTTCAGAACAAAGAAAAGAAAATTAATTCTTTTCCCTG
>NZ_FRBU01000040.1 GCF_900142695.1 Flavobacterium xanthum
ACCTCGGAAAAGGCATCAATTTGATTCTCCAAATGAAGTATATTTACAATTATTAAACAATAATCAGGAATTCGCATTAATTAATTGAATCCACCATTTGAGAAAACTGTACTTCAAAAATTTCTATGTTAGAGATACGGTAAATTCAATTTTTACAAAGTAAATAATTATACGGATTATACCAAATCAGGATTTGATTAATTTATGTTTTATGGCATATTTTACAAGGCTTATCGAGTTTTTGGCATCTAATTTTTTCATAATGTTTTTTCGATGTGTTTCTACGGTGTTGACACTAATGAATAATTGATCGCTAATTTCTTTGCCACTCAATTCAAGTGAAATTAAAATGATAATTTCTAATTCTCTTTCGGTTAAAAGTAAGTTTCCTTTCAGTTCGGGTTTGATTAATTTTGGATTGTCCTTCGTAACCGTACTAAATATTTTCTCTCGTACTGCCTTGCAAAAATATTCCTCACCGTTAGTAACCGCCAAAATTGCTTCGATAATATTTTCACCAGCACATTTTTTTGTCAAATAACCGCTACTGCCTAATTTCATGACTTCTTTTATTATTCTCAAATCATCGTGACTGGATAAAATAATAATTTTACAAGGGAATCCTTTTTGAGCAAACTCTTTGATAACCTCAATTCCGTCTTTTTCTGGCATATTTATATCCAGAATTAGAATGTCTGATTTGTTGCGTAGCACTTCATCGTACAAATTAGTGCCATTAATAGAAAACCCTACGACCTCAAATGTAGGATTGGTATGAAGCAAAGTTCTAATTCCATCAATAAGGATTTGATGGTCATCAGCAAGATGAATTCTTATTTTATTTAACATATTAGGATTCTTACTGCCAAATTTATAGAAAATAAATAGCATTTTGGTTTTTTCATAAGGTTTTTATTGTCTTTATTGATAAAGTTTAACTAGTAGGACACAAAAAAACCCGAATTGTTACATTCGGGTTTCCTTCGCACTAATAAACTAAAGTTTATAGGTTTACCTCAATCGATCCACAGATTTTACAAGATCTTCATCCTTTTTGATGGCCTTATTAGCTAAAACTAATAACACGACAACAACTGCAGGTAGAAACATCCCAATACCTTTCTCCGAAACAGCAGGTGTTTCTCCAGATACGTTTAGTGAACGATATACAAACAATCCTAATAAAATCAAATTTAATATGATATTCAATCTGCCAATAACAAATTGATTTTGTCTTTTTTTATAGGAAACAATACTTAATACCGTTAGCGTGGTACTCAAACCTAATAATATAGTATAGACTTGGCTTTGCATGAAATAGTATTCTTGACCTTCGCCCATTGTCCACAATGGAATAAAAAATAGCAAAATGCCAGTAACTACGAAAGCAAGAAGTAAATAAATGGTTTGAATTCTTTGTATCATTTGTTAAATATGTTTTACAAAAATATATTTTCTTTTTTAAAAATACTATTGTCTGATTGAATTTTATTCGTATTATTGCATCATAATTCCGTAAGCACTTCATACTGCGGTTGATTCAATTTAAAGTTTACTACCTATCTTTTACATTATTCCAAAAATTAATTAAACTCATAGAACATTCATGTTTGATATTTCTGCATTAAAAGAAATGAAGCTTTCTGAGCTTCAAGAAATAGCTAAAGCAGCTAAAACCATAAAATTTAACGGTGTAAAAAAAGAGACTTTAATTGGTCAGATAGTAGAGCATCAAATGGCCAACATTGATACTAAAGTAAATACAAAAGCAGAAAGTGATCTGGAAGATGATAAACCTAAAAGAGTTCGCATTGTTCCTGTTAAAAAAGCAGCAATACAGAAAGCGCAGGTAAGTCCTCTATTTGAAACTGAAGAAATTGTTATAGGAGATGCAGTTGCAGTAGAAAATAATGCTCCTGCTGAAGCGCTTACCGTTCAAGAAGAACCACTCGTAATAGTGGAGCCTGGCACTGTAGAGAAAAAAGTAGGAAAGGTGATTAAGTTTAATAAATCAGCTTACGAAAAGAAAATCGCCTTAAAAAAGGATAAAGAAGAAGTAAAGGAAACGACAAAAGAAGACGATGCTGCTGTAGGAATAACTACTGAAGAAAAAGCCGAAGCTGTAGTTCCTACAAAAAAAATAAATCCAAACCAGCTGCACAAGCAGAATCCAAATGGAAATGGAAATCAAAACCCCAATTTTAAAAACAAGAAAAGCAATTTTGCCGCTTCTGATTTTGAATTTGATGGAATTATAGAAAGTGAAGGAGTTCTAGAAATGATGCCTGACGGTTACGGTTTCTTGCGTTCTTCAGATTATAACTATTTGGCTTCGCCAGATGATATTTATTTGTCAACTTCTCAAATTAGATTGTTCGGTCTTAAAACCGGCGATACCGTAAAAGGTGTGGTTCGTCCGCCAAAAGAAGGAGAGAAATTTTTCCCCTTAGTTCGCGTTTTGAAAATAAATGGACACGATCCTCAAGTGGTTCGTGACAGAGTTTCATTCGAACATTTAACACCAGTATTTCCATCAGAAAAATTCAAATTAGCTGAAAAACAAAGCACTATTTCAACAAGAATTATCGATTTGTTTTCACCAATAGGAAAAGGACAACGTGGAATGATTGTGGCTCAGCCTAAAACAGGTAAAACGATGTTGCTTAAGGAAATTGCAAACGCAATTGCGGCAAATCATCCTGAAGTATATTTAATTGTTCTATTAATTGATGAACGGCCAGAGGAGGTTACTGACATGCAACGCAGTGTGCGTGGTGAAGTAATTGCTTCTACCTTTGATAGAGAACCGCAAGAGCATGTTAAAATTGCTAATATTGTTCTTGAAAAAGCAAAACGATTAGTAGAATGCGGTCATGATGTAGTGATTCTATTAGATTCTATTACACGTTTGGCTAGAGCTTATAATACAGTGCAACCTGCTTCAGGAAAAGTATTGAGTGGTGGTGTGGATGCAAATGCATTGCAAAAGCCAAAACGTTTCTTTGGTGCTGCCCGAAATGTAGAAAATGGGGGGTCATTAAGTATAATTGCCACTGCATTAACAGAAACTGGTTCAAAAATGGATGAAGTTATCTTTGAAGAGTTCAAAGGTACTGGTAATATGGAATTGCAATTGGATAGAAAGATTGCTAACAAACGTATTTTTCCAGCTGTCGATTTAACATCTTCAAGCACTAGACGCGATGATATGCTATTGGATCCAAAAACATTGCAACGCATGTGGATTATGCGAAAATACCTTTCGGATATGAATCCAATTGAAGCGATGGATTTCATTAATGATCGTTTTAAGAAAACGAAGAACAATGAAGAGTTTTTAATCTCAATGAATGATTAATACAAAAATTTAAGTTTTTTAGCTTAAGGCTTAAAGTTGGAAAGAAGGTAAGCTAAAAAAATAAGAATACAAAAAAAGTCCTCGAATTTCGAAGACTTTTTTTGTATTCTAGAGTCTAAATCAAAACATTATTCGATTTCTTTTTGTACTCTTTTTTCTTTTTGTTCTGAGCTTTCTTTTCGTTCTAATAAAGCCATATAAAATCCATCAAAACCGGACTCTGAGGCTAGGATTTTTTGATCTTTTACAAAGTTAAATTCCTTACCAATAGCTGTGGTCAAGAAGTGGGCAACCTGTTCTTGATTTTCGGATGGTAATATCGAGCAAGTGGCATAAACTAATTTTCCACCCGGTTTTACAATTTTAGAATAATTTTCTAAAACTTCCGATTGTACTTTACGGATATTATCAATGAATTCTGGTTTTAATTTCCATTTAGCATCTGGATTTCTTTTCAAAACTCCTAAACCACTGCAGGGGGCATCGATTAATACACGGTCTGCTTTTTCATGTAGTTTTTTAATGATTTTTGTCGAATCAATGATGCGGTATTCTATATTGAAAGCGCCGTCTCTTTTGGCTCTAATTTTTAGTTGCTTCAATTTGCTTTCATACAAATCCATAGCAATTAGCTGTCCTTTGTTTTCCATTAAAGCAGCAATATGGAGTGTTTTTCCACCCGCACCTGCACAAGTATCTACAACGCGCATTCCTGGTTTTACATCAAGGAAAGCAGCTACTAATTGAGAGTTGGCATCCTGTACTTCAAAGAAACCTTGTTTAAAAGCATCAGTTAAAAACACATTAGCTCTTTCTTTAAGTACTAAAGCATCAGGTTGATTTTTTAAAGTCTCTGTCTCAATGTTTAAATCCATCAAAATAGCACGTAGCGCTTCTCTGGTAGTTTTAAGTGTATTTACTCTCAGAATTACTTTAGCAGGTTGATTTTGGGCTGTAATTTCAGTCGCCCACACTTTTTCTCCTAATTCTTTAACGCCTAATTCATCCATCCAGTCTGGAATAGATTCTTTTAAGGCTCGCACTTTAGAAAGCTCATCAAAACGGCCTTTAATTTTTCGTTCTGGAGTTCCTTCTAACTGACGCCAATCCGGAATAGGATAGCCTCTTAAAACTGCCCAAACAGAAAACATTCTCCAAAGATTATCTCGGTCAAATGGTTCTTTTACTTCGGCTATTTCTGCGTATAATCTTTTCCAACGTACAATTTCGTAGATGGTTTCAGCAACAAACTTTCTGTCCGAACTTCCCCAACGTTTGTCTTTTTTTAAGGATCTTGCTACTACTTTGTCAGCATATTCACCTTCGTTAAAAATGGCATTTAATGCATCTATTGTTGTGTAAACTAAATTTCTGTGTAATCTCATTTTAAATAATTGAGGTGCAAAGGTACTATTTATTGATTGAATGTTATATTTTAAATAATGAATGTTATTTTTAAATTTTATGACCAAAAAAAAACATCGTATGAATACAATGTTTTTAAGTGATTTTAAACAGAATGATTATTTTATTCTTGTCAAGTCCATCTTCTCTGGTGCATGAAGCACAAGTGGGAATTTTTCAATTTTAACAGAGCTGCTGTCTAAACCAAAAGCTCTTTCTTCGGATAAGCTTAATTTTTTAATTAAGAAGTAGGAGTTCATGATGATTTTCTCATGCCATCTTAAGTCGCTATCGTTAGATAGAAATTTTTCGGATAAAACAAATTTAAAATCGCCAATGATATTGTTTTTATTTAGCGATTCGTATCGACTTGTTATATCAACCTCTCCTTTTTTAACCATATCTTTAATAACTTCTCTAAACATCAAGTTAATTTTAGTGGGCTCTCTAAAACCAAGATTAAAGTCTACACGGTACAAGTCATCTTTTACAATTTCGGTAACTTTATATTCTGCTTTGTAAGGTTCTGTCAATATATTTACGTGAACAAACCAGTATATATCCGCTCTTTTTGGTCTTTTTTGCAAAATAGAATACATTACTTTTTCCTCTATTTCGTCTGCTCTACCAGCATTTGTCATGTATACTAAGTGTGTTGCGTACTTTGGTATACTTAAATCAGCACTTAATTCAACAAGTACTTTTTTATAATCTTCAATTTTAACAATTTTAGTATAACTTTTGTTGATTTGTTTGGCTAAGTACCATGTAGTCATGATGCTGATTAAAGTGATAGCTATAAAAAGAGTTACGTAACCACCTTCAGCAAATTTTGTAATATTGGCAGCTAGAAAACTAAATTCAATTATTAAATAAATCGCAATTAAAGGTATAATAAAGTAAAGTTTCACCCTTTTCATTATCAAATAAAAGTTAAGCAGAATAGTGGTCATTATCATACATAAGATAATAGCCAGACCATAAGCATGTTCCATATTACTGGATTCTTCAAAGTGCAGTACAATTCCAACACAACCAATAAACAATAACCAGTTTATCGAAGGAATGTACAATTGACCTTTTAATTCCGTTGGATATTTGATTTTTACTTTAGGCCAAAAATTCAGTCTCATAGCTTCATTTATCAAAGTAAATGAGCCACTAATCAAGGCTTGTGATGCTATTACAGCAGCAAGAGTTGCTATAATGATTCCTATAGGTTGGAACCAATCCGGCATGATAAGATAAAATGGATTTCCATTTTTTCCACCCAAAGTTTGAAGTGTTTCTCCTTCGTGATGAATTAAATAAGCAGCCTGTCCAAAATAATTAAGCACTAGGGCAGTTTTTACAAAGATCCAGCTAATTCTAATATTTTTACGTCCGCAATGACCCATGTCGGAATATAATGCTTCAGCACCTGTTGTACAAAGGAATACAAATCCTAAAACAAAAAATCCTTCGGGATGAATGGTCAGTAAATGATACGCATAATAAGGATTAACGGCTTTTAAAACCTCAATATTTTGTCCAATTTGTGATAATCCTAGTATGGCGAGCATTCCAAACCAAATTAGCATTATTGGAGCAAAAAACTTCCCAACTAATTTGGTCCCAAATTGCTGGATAGCAAATAGAATAAATAAAATACTAATCACTATTGGAATGGTATTTATTTCGGGATAATAAGTTCTAATTCCTTCTACAGCAGAAGAAACGGAGATAGGAGGTGTAATAATTCCATCGGCTAACAGTGCACTTCCCCCAATGATGGCAGGAACAATCAACCACTTTATTTTAGTTTTTTTGACTAAAGCATACAAAGCAAAAATCCCACCTTCACCATGGTTGTCAGCACTTAATGTGATTAGGACATATTTTATGGTAGTTTGTAAAGTAAGGGTCCAAAAAACGGCAGATACGCCACCCAAAACAACGTCAGCGTTAATAATATGATCGCCTAATATAGCTTTCATTACATATAACGGAGAAGTTCCTATATCACCGTAAATTATTCCTAATGAAATTAATAAACCACCTAATGTTAATTTACTATGCAGGTCTTTGTGCGATGCGCTCATGTACTATTTTTAAAAAACTTGTCAAAAATACACTTTTAAAATAAATTAGAGCTTTTTATCCAATAAAAAAACACGGCTTTAAAGCCGTGTCTTATCTTTTCTAATCTATTTTATTAGGATCTTCTATTATCATTTCTTGAAGAGGAATTCCCACGTTGAGCGTCACTTTTTTGCGGTGCTGACTCTCTTGACGAGTTTCCTCTATTTTGCGACTCTGCTCTTTGTGGCGCAGCTTGTCTGGCCTGATTCATTCTGTTTTGAGAATAATCTCTTGGTGACTCTGCTCTTTGTGGCGCAGCTTGTCTTGGCTGACTCATTCTGTTTTGAGAATAATCCCTTGGAGACTCTGCTCTTTGTGGTGTAGCTTGTCTGGCCTGACTCGTTCTGTTTTGAGAATAATCTCTTGGTGACTCTGCTCTTTGTGGCGCAGCTTGTCTGGCCTGGTTTGTTCTGTTTTGAGAATTATCTCTTGGTGACTCTGCTCTTTGTGGCGCAGTTTGTCTCGACTGACTCGTTCTATTTTGGGAATAATCTCTTGTAGAACCGCTTCGTTGTGGCGCAACTTCTCTGGAAGAATTAGTTCTATTTTGAGAATAATCTCTTGTAGAGCCGCTTCGTTGTGGCGCAACTTCTCTGGAAGAATTAGTTCTATTTTGAGAATTATCTCTTGTAGAGCCGCTTCGTTGTGGCGCAACTTCTCTGGAAGAATTAGTTCTATTTTGTGAATAATCTCGTGAAGAACCGCTTCGTTGTGGCGCAACTTCTCTGGAAGAATTAGTTCTGTTTTGAGAATAATCTCTTGAAGAACCGCCTCTTCTGTTAGCATAGCCAACTTCGTTTCTAGAACCTCTTCTTTGGTCTAATTCGTAACGGTTTACCACATTTGCATTTCTTCTTAAAAAAGAATAATTTGGGTTTTGTCTTTCATAGCCATTGGAGCGTCTTGAATTGTAATAAACTACAGTGCGATCATTTCTTCTATGATTAACATAATTGTAGTAATTATTAATATTTAGATTAATATTGATATTGTTTCTGTATCGGAATACTGGAAAGGGATTCCATGCATAATAATAAGAGGGATAATAATTCCAATTCCAAGAGGAATAGTAAGGACGGTAATTAGTGGACCAAAAAGAAGCGTAAATTACAGGAGTACTGTAATATACTGGCTCATAAATATAGTTTTCTCCATACATAAAAACGTCACCAACTACTTGTACATGAATTTTGTTGTTTCGGTCTTTTTCTACATCAATTGTAGCAACATCTTGATAAACATCATCATCAAGAACGGATTGAACGATGATTAAATGTGTTCTGTTTTCTACTGTTTCAATCACCCGTAAGTAATCAACTTGGTTGTCGTTGTTTAAATCCAAATTAGATATTTGCAAATCAGGATCATTCAGTCTTCTTTCAAAATCCTGTAGGTCTCTAGAATCGCCAAAAATAGAAGCAACAGCTCTCAAGTCAAGATTGTCACTGATTTCGGCATTCATAGCATTTACTGATGTTCTATTTTGCGCTTGTATCTGCGTTGCGAAAACAGTAGTCAATAGACTCAATAATAGTAGTTTCGTTTTCATAATTAATTGGATTAAATTTCCCTTTTTTTTCAATATCCAATTACTGTGCCAATTAATTTGGGTACTTTATTGCATTTCTATTAATAGTTGTAAATTAGCAGTAAAATGTACTAAAAATGAAAAATATTTTACTGTCTTTGTTGGTTTTAGTAGTTGCTGTGTCTTGTAAAACAAGTATTTATAAGTCTGAAAGAATAGAAGAAACTAATTTTCAGTCTGCTGTAATAGACACTTTATTTCAGGATAAAATAAGTATTAGAGCGATTCAAATTGATAAAAATAAAATTTGGTACGCTGCAGATAAAGGAAGATATGGTTTTTATAATTTGGATTCTAATCAAAAGATTGAAAATAGAATCAGCAAGGATTCACTAAATCTTGAATTTAGAAGTATTGCTCAAACAATAGAACATGTTTTTATTTTAAATGTAGCCAACCCTGCACTTCTTTATCGGGTTTCCAAAGCGGGTTTGAGCACGCAGTTAGTTTACCAAGAAAGCCACCAAAAAGTGTTTTATGATAGCATGCAATTTTGGGATAACCATGAAGGAATTGCAATGGGTGATCCAATTGAGAACTGTCTCAATATTATTGTAACAAGGGATGGTGGCAATTCATGGAATAAAATATCATGCGAAAAACTACCAAAAGTGTCAGATGGGGAAGCAGCTTTTGCTGCAAGCAACACTAATATTGTTATAAAAGATAATAACACTTGGCTTGTTTCAGGTGGTAAAAAAACGCGAGTTTTTTATTCTCCTGATAGAGGTGAAAGTTGGTCTGTTTATGAAACTCCAATTGTACAAGGCAAAACTATGACAGGAATTTTTACAGCTGATTTTTACGACTCAAATATAGGGATGGTTACTGGAGGTGATTATGAGGTTAGGAACCAAAATTTTTCTAATAAAGCAAGGACAACAAATGGAGGAAAAACATGGGAGCTTGTCTCTGAAAATCAAGGTTTTGGCTATGCGTCTTGTGTGCAGTATGTGCCCAAAAGCAGCGGAAAATCACTTGTTACTGTGGGAACTTCTGGAATATATTATTCCTCAGACAGCGGTACTATATGGAAGCTATTGTCTACGGATTCCAGCCTAAATACAATACGTTTCCTTGATGACAAAACTGCGATTGCAGCGGGACAGAATAAAATGATTCGCATCCGTTTTAAATAAAAAAACACCTTAAACTGTAGCAAATTAGCCGGAAGTTTAAGGTGTTTTTATTGAACTAATAATAAGTGAAATTTTATTTTCTGGAGCCTTTATTTCTATATTGTTGCAGTAATTTTCTATTAAAATCTTCCTCTGCTTTTTTAAGTTTAACTATTTTTACTGCAGGTAAAATTTTCTTCACATTCTGCATGAATTTCTTTCTTAATAAAAAGAGTTCTTCCTCCGTATCTTCTATTTGTGCTAAGAAAGTATTAGCTTCTTTTTCCGTTATTTGGTCTAAGGAGCCATCATTCATTCTTCTCATGTAGGTTTTCATTTTTTGATGTCTCAATTCAAATTGTTTGTCATCAAAGGTGTTATAGATTGGCCAGAATCTCTCTGCTTCATTTGTGGTGAAGTCTAATTCCGTTGTGAAAAAAGCGGCTTTTAACGCTTTAATCTGTTCTTTTTTATCTTTCATACTTTCGCCTTGAGCAAAAAAGTTAAAGGAAACGAAGAATACTAGTATTGGTAATAATTTTTTTAATGTCATTTTTATTTTTTTAAATTTTATCTTTTAGTGAAAACTTTAAAAACTCATTTAATCTAAAATGAGATTTTCTAAATTTGAGTTTGTTGATAAATGATCTTCAATGGTTTCGTCTTCTAGAACGATGCTACTATTGATTTTTTCAATATCTTCCGTCTCTAGTCCATTTATTAGGTCATATTGGTTTACATTAGACTGATAAGTAATGTAATTTTCTATGGCAACGGTATCTAATTCTTTTGTATTTGACTCAGTGGGGCTTAGAATTGGAATCAATAAGGCAAAAATTAAAACGGCAGCAGTACTTAACATAATTAACAATTTTCTTTTTTGAAAAATAGAAATTACTTTTGGCTCGCTTACTGGCAATTGCTCCATCATTTTGATCGAAAAATTTTCAAAATAGTGATCGGGTATCTTAAATCCGGGTTCAATTTTAGGATCGTTTTCTAATTTAAATGTTTTCATATTCTTTTAGACAGTGTTATTACAAAAAGGTTTAATTAGTGGTTACAAATGCTTCTATTTTTTTTACTGCAATGTGATAGGATGCTTTTAATCCACCCACTGAGGTTCCTAGTATTTCAGAAATAGCTTCATACTTGAGTTCTTCAAAATATTTCATTTTAAAAATTAGCTGCTGTTTTTCAGGGAGTAAAGCAATCGCTTTTTGTAATTTTATTTGAATTTCATTTCCATCAAAAAAAACATCGGCTTCTAGATTATCGATTGCTTTATTTTGTATTGTTTCTGATGAAACTCCACTTCTTTTTGATTTTTGTTTTAAAAATGTCAAGGCCTCATTGGTAGCAATGCGATACATCCACGAAAAGAGTTTACTGTCTCCTTTGAAATTTTTTAAATTTTGAAATATTTTAATAAAAGTATTTTGCAACACATCATCTGTATCGTCGTGATTCAAAACGATATTTCTAATTTGATTGTAAAGGGGTCTTTGATAATCCAATATCAACTTCTGAAACGCTTGGTTTTGCGTTTTAGAGTTTAATAACTGATTTATAAATTCCTGTTCTTCTTGCAAAATTGTTTTTTATAGATGAGAATAGAATTTATTAAAAAGGTTTAATCGTTTCCTATTAGTTTTAAAATTCAGATTGCTCTTCCTCTTTGTTGATAACAGGTGCAGGAACTTTTACAGCTTCTACTTTTTTAATTGGAGCAGGAATATAAGTGCTGACAGGAATCACTTTTGGTTTTATCGGGTAATAAATTTCAGTGACCCATCTCGATGGATTCTTAATTTCGGATCTGCTGATTTTGAAGATTTCTAAATGTGAAAATGTAGGATCGACTATTATTTTATTAGAATTAATGAATCCCATTGCTTTATCCATCGCTTTTTTCGTGTGGGAATAATCACCAGTTAACGTTGTTTTTACAGCCTCAAAGCCCTCCAGTTTTCCAGTTAAGATGTCACTGCCTGAACTTGTCAAAATTTGACTTTTTATAGGTACACAAAAAGAGATTCTAGCCAGTCCATTGGCTAAGGCATAAGTATGATAAAGTAAAAATGGTTTCCCGTTGCGCTCGATATCGTTTTTATTACAGAAATCAATTATCTTGAAAAATACGATCCTTGAATTTTTGGTAACTTTAGAAAGTTTGCTTGTAAAGGTTTGTTTTAAGTAATAAGTAGGTGCAATTTTTGTTAAGCCATCTACTTTTACTTTGTACGTGTTTATTTCAAAATCAAGAGTTTTGTCTAGCTTGGACAAACTTTTTTCATACATGACCCCAATGATTTTATCCATACCACCGTTAAAGGCAGTATACACTTTCATAGAAAAACTCATTTTCCCGATAGTCTTCCATGTTACTTTTGTGCCGCCTACCGTATCCTTGAAAGTCCAAAACACCGCTGATGAACTTCCATTGTAGTCCATTTTTTGTGAAATACTGTCGTTTTCCTTTACAAAAATAGTTTTCATATTTCCAGAGCCGTCTTTTCCTTTCCAAGAATAATAGGCACCTACTCCAATTGTTTTTTGTGGATAAGTAATTTTTATTTCAGGATCTTCAGTAATCCATGAACCAAAATCTTTCCAGTTTTTGAAATCATTTACAAAATTATAAACGTTCGATTTTGGAGAATTTATGATTTGACTTCTTTCTACGGTAAAATCTCCTTTTTGAGTAGCTACAAAAATGGATAGGGCTACAAAACTAAGCAGTAGTAAAAGAAATAAATATTTTAAAATCCTCATAATACACGGGTTTATTAATTTCTGTAAAGTTAAAAATTTAATTTATAAGTCACTGAAAGTGTTAAATAAATATATATGTCTTTTTTTGTGAAAAAGGGACAATATAATTCAATTGTTTTTTGTTCAACTAGATTTGAATGGCAAGTTATAATCTATTTTAATTATAAGGGTTTTTTTAAGGGCATAATGTTTAGAATTTTATTCCGTTATTTTTAAGTAAATGATATTCAATAATTTAGGATATAAATAGGAGTGAGGATTAGATTTGAATTTACAAAAGGTCCTGAAATAAAAAAGTCCACGATAAAGTGGACATTATTATTTATTTATTGCAAACTACCGTTTAAAGAATATCTTTATCAAGAACAATATCCCAATAAAAACTCCAAATCCTATTAATATTTTATAATTGCCTTTATAAAATATTCTGTGCAACGCTAAATCTTTTCGGTAGGCGTATACCATCGCAATGACAAACGCAATAAAAAAAAGTCCTGCAAATACTAATTGTCCCTGACTAAACATAATTAAAATATTTTTTTGACAAATTTAGTTATTTGTTTAATAATAGTTTGCTAATTTGTATTTTCATTTGATAAAAATACTAAAGATGCAAAAACAAATTAATGCCGTAAAAGAATTTCATTCTACGTTCAAAATTGATTTTAATGAAAGTCCTACAGCCAATTTAGGAGAGCGTAAGCATGAACTTCGTTATAATTTAATGAAGGAAGAAAATGAGGAGTATCTAGAAGCGGTTCAAAATAATGATTTAACAGAAATAGCAGATGCTTTAGGAGATATGATATATATTCTCTGCGGAACAATTATAGAGCATGGCTTACAGGATAAAATAGAGGCCGTATTTGATGAAATTCAGCGCAGTAACATGAGTAAATTAGACGAAAATGGAAACCCTATTTATCGGGAAGATGGAAAAGTATTAAAAGGGCCAAATTACTTTAAACCGGATTTTTCAATTATTCTTAAATAGGATTTACTAAGCCCTCTAGACGATAGGTAGTCCTGTAGAAAACAATAAAGGCGATTTTACAAATTAAAATCGCCTTTATGTAAAGATAAAATCTAAAAATTATATTTTAACGGTCCATCCAAAAGTGTCTTTTTCTAACTTATTTTGAATATTGGTCAATTTGTCTTTGAGTTGTATTGCTACTGATTTTTCAATTTTTGGCAATTCAAAATAGACATCTTGATAAGAGAATCCCGAGATTGGACTAACTACGGCAGCTGTTCCAGCTCCAAAAATTTCTTTTAAAGTTCCATTTTTAGCTGCTTCAACTAGTTCAGAAACTAAAACTGGACGAATCTCCACCTCTATTCCTTCACTTTTAGCCAGGTCGACCAGTGTTTTTCTGGTTACCCCATCCAAAATTCGTTCACTTACTGGAGCAGTAAGTAAGGTATCGTTTATTCTAAAGAAAACATTCATTGTTCCAGCTTCTTCAAGTTTGGTATGCGTGGCGTCATCCGTCCAAATAACCTGCTGAAAACCGGCTGCATTAGCTAATACAGTAGGGTAGAACTGAGCCCCATAGTTCCCCGCTGCTTTTGCCGCCCCAATTCCTCCATTTGCAGCTCTACTGAAATGTTCTGCAATAAGTACTTTTACATCACCAGAATAATACGATGTCACTGGAGATAAAATGATCATAAATTTATAATCATTAGATGGGTTAGCAATTACGCCCGTTCCAGTTGCAATCATAAAAGGTCTGATGTACATCGCATTTCCTTTTCCTTTTTTTATCCAAGCCTCATCCAACTGTAGTAATTGATGTAGCCCATTCATGAATATTTCTTCAGGAACCTCTGGCATAGCCATTCTAACCGCTGATTTATTGAAACGATTGTAGTTTTCATCAGGTCTAAAAAGCCAAACAGCATCATCAGTATCCTTATAAGCTTTCATTCCTTCAAAAATCGCTTGTCCATAATGAAATACTCTGGTTGATGGGTCTAACAAAAAAGGAGCGTAGGGCTTAATGACTGGTTTTTGCCATTCCCCATTTGTAAAATCACATTCAAATAAATGATCCGTAAAAACGGAACCGAAGCTTAAGTTGTCAAAATTCACTTCCTTTATTTTTGAAGTAAGAGATTTTATAATCTCAATTTTGTTAGTTTGAGTTGTACTCATAGTATTGTATTGTTTTTTGTTTTTTTTAAAGTTATAATACAAAGCTTAAAAAGATAGCGATTCCATCTCTTGGACTTTAATATTTGCAAAATTAAATAAAAATCAGCAAATTACTTATCAAAACTACATTAATTATAGCGTTTAACTAACATTTGTTTACGTTTTTGAAAATCAAAAAAAAACAAGCATAATTCTAGTGATTATATAAAAAATCGCAGTTTTTAAGTGGTAAAGGCAATAGTTTTGATTAAATTTGAGCGGTTTTATATTATATAAAGCAGTATAACCTAGCATATAATTGTGAAAAGAGAAATAATTCAGACCCTTGACGGCTCTACAACGATCCATTTAACCGAATGGGACGAATGTTATCATTCAAAGCATGGCGCAATTCAAGAAGCGCAACATGTTTTTATTAAAAATGGCCTTTCCCTATTTCAAAATCAAAAAGTTGCTATACTCGAAATAGGATTTGGTACTGCTTTAAATGCTTTTATCACGCTTTTAGAAGCCAAAAAAATGCAGCAGACCATAGATTACGTAGGGGTAGAAGCCTATCCAATTTCTGCAGAAGAAGTCTTAAAGATGAATTACGTATCTGAGTTGAATGCAGATCAGGAAAGTACGCTTTTCGATACAATTCATGAAAGCAATTGGGGAGAAAAAGTACTTTTACATGATGGTTTTACACTAACCAAACGGAAGCAATTTTTTGAAGAAATTAATGATGACAATACGTACGATTTAATCTATTTTGATGCTTTTGGATATAGAGTCCAACCAGAATTGTGGAGTACAGAAATTTTTAGAAAAATGTTTAAAGCGCTTAAAAATAATGGAGTACTGGTTACTTATGCTGCAAGAGGTGTTGTTAAAAGAAGCATGATCGAAGTAGGATTTACTGTTGAAAAACTGGCGGGACCTCCTGGAAAAAGAGAAATGTTCCGTGCTCGCAAGGGCTAAGAGACGTTTTAATTAGATTATTTTAATAGTTTGGTCTAGTTTTATAGCGTAAAATAAAAAACCAAAAACTACGTTAAATAATAATTATGTAATATCAAAAAATGTAATTTTACGTCAATATTAGAATCTTAATCTAACCAAATTCATCCTTGTCTTATGTCGAAAATAATGTACGATTATACAAAATCTGTTTTAGAAAGAGTAAGTTTTGATCCAATGCTTTTTTGCAAAGAGTTAGAAAAAGCCATCAAGATGTTATTGCCCTATGAAATGGAACAATTGCGTGAATGGTTATTAAATTTTACGATTGGAAAACCAGAATTAAAACAATGTTTATTAATAGTAAATTCATAAAAAAAAGGAACCGCTAACTAACGGTTCCTTTTTTTTATTTTTTATGAATGGAACTGATGATTTGTACATTCTGGAAAACGATTGCTCCTTTTATGACGCCAGCAATTGTGCTGCGAAGCGCTTCAATAATCTGAATTTTTAATTCACTTTTAGGAAAAATTAAACTGACCTCTCGTGCCGGTTTAGGTTCTTTAAAATGGCGCAACTTAAGTTTGTCGCTATCTTTTAAGTCTAATGTATGCAGGTAGGGAAGTAATGTAGTTCCTAGTCCTTCATCGGCTAGTTTTATTAAGGTTTCAAAACTCCCACTTTCTATTTGAAAATGACCTGTTTCACTTCGAGGATTATTTTTGCATAAGTTTAGAATTCCATCACGAAAGCAATGTCCATCTTGCAGTAGTAAAATTTCGTCCAAGTTTAAGTCGGAAACTTCTATTTCTTCTTTTTGAAAATGGTGGTGGCTTTCTGGAATGTAAGCAACAAAAGGTTCGAAATAGAGTACAATTTCTTTAATTTTATCTTCCATCAAGGGCGTTGCAGCAATAGCCGCGTCAAGATGACCATTATTTAGTTTTGTTATAATTTCTTCCGTATTCAACTCTTCGATGATGAGTTTTACCTTAGGATATTTTTTGATGAAATTATTCAAAAACATAGGTAGCAGCGTGGGCATGATAGTGGGAATTATTCCTAGCCTGAATTCTCCACCAATAAAACCTTTCTGTTGCTCAACAATATCTTGTATGCGATCTGCTTCGTTGACTATATTTTTGGCTTGGTTTACAATTTTCTGACCAATATCAGTAAGTTGAATAGGTTTTTTTGTTCGATCAAATATCTGAATGCTTAATTCTTCTTCTATTTTTTGAATTTGCATGCTCAATGTAGGTTGAGTTACAAAACACTTTTCTGCAGCCAATGTAAAATTTTTATGTTCAGCTACGGCAAGAACATATTTTAGTTGAGTAATTGTCATAATTATAATAATTGCTGATGCAAATTTAGTAAAACTATAACTTTTTATTATGGTGTTTTTCATTAATCTTAGGCTAAATTTACAATTGTAAGAATTTAATATAAAAACTATGGAAATGAAAACAAACATTTTAGGATTACCAGTTAAAGAATCAGAATTGATAGTTAATGAATTGAATATTTTGTTATCTAATTTTCAGGTGTATTATCAAAATTTAAGAGGAATTCATTGGAATATAAGAGGGAAGCGTTTTTTTGATTTGCATGTGAAGTTTGAAGAATTATACACAGATTCTCAAATGAAAATTGATCTAATAGCAGAGAGAGTCTTAACTGTTGGAGGTACACCACTTCATACTTTTGAAGATTATATTAAAAATAATCAGTTGGTTGTTGGTAAAAATATTTCTAATGATGAAAAAGCGGTTCATTTGATTGTCGCCTCGTTATCTCATTTACTAAAAATTGAAAGAGAGATTCTTAATAAATCTGCAGCAATTAATGATGAAGGTACAAATGCCATGATGAGTGATTTTATCTCAGAGCAAGAGAAGACAATTTGGATGATGCAGGCTTGGTTAGAAGAAAGCTTGTAAGTTAAATATTGATTTAAAAAAGGTAAAATGAACTATAAATTTTTCATTTTGCCTTTTTTTTTGTTAATTTATAGCAAAAATAGAATAACTGGCATCATTTTTACCAAACTAATTCTATTTTTGCGCCAATGAAGATACTATCTAAAATGTTTTTAATTCTGTTTATTGCTTTTTTAATCACGCCTGCAGTTATTACCGTGATTGAGAAAAGTGCTGATATATCTATTTTTTATACTGTTTCTGAAGAAGAGCATGTTCATAAAGAAATTAAGACTTTTTTTTATTTAGAAACCCCTGCTGAAATTAGTGCTTCATCCAAGATATCTTCTGGCGTTATCCTATCGGAGAATTTATCAAAACACGATAAAATTACCTCTTCCATATTTATTCCTCCTCCCAACGAAGTATAGTACAATTCTCGATTTTATTTTTTAAAATCAATTAGCACATTAGCATGTGGTTCATTTTGTATTCAATTTTTAGTTAGGTATTATGACAAAAAAAAATAATCTTTTTGCTAACCTTAAATCTGATTTTGCGTCTGGTTTAGTGGTTTTTTTAGTGGCGTTACCATTGTGTTTAGGTATTGCAATGGCTTCTGGAGCTCCGTTATTCTCTGGAATTATAGCTGGAGTTGTTGGTGGTATAGTGGTAGGGTATTTAAGTAAGTCGCACATAAGTGTTTCTGGACCTGCAGCGGGTCTTACCGCTATTGTACTTACTGCAATTACAGATTTAGGTGCTTTCGATGTTTTTCTAACGGCTGTTTTTATAGCGGGCGCAATTCAACTAATATTGGGTTTTGTAAAGGCAGGAAGTATTTCTAATTATTTTCCAACTAATGTTATTGAAGGAATGTTAGCCGGTATTGGTATCATCATTGTTTTAAAGCAGCTGCCTCATGCTTTTGGATATGACAGTGATTTTGAAGGAGATTTGGCCTTTATGCAAAAGGATGGAAGTAATACATTTTCTTCGTTAGCTGGTATTGTTGATTATATTCAAATTGGTTCTATCGTTATTACATTAATTTCTCTGACAATATTGATTTCATGGGATAAAGTGCCATTTTTGAAAAAATTAAAGTTAGTACCAAGTGCTTTAATCGCAGTTACTATTGGTGTTATCTTAAATGAAATTTTTATAGGAACAGGAAGCACGTTAGCAATTGGAAAAGAACATTTGGTTTCTTTACCGGTTCCATCCTCTTTAGAAGAATTTAAATCGATCATCGTAACTCCTAATTTTTCTGGAATTGCAAATCCTAAGGTATGGGTGATTGCCTTAACGATTGCTATTGTTGCATCTATTGAAACTCTTTTAAGTATTGAGGCAGCAGACAGAATGGATGTGCAAAAGAGGTATACCGATACTAATGTAGAATTAAAAGCGCAAGGTATTGGAAACATGATCAGTTCACTTTTAGGCGGTTTGCCCTTAACTTCTGTAATTGTACGCACCTCTGCCAACAGTAATTCAGGTGCTAAGTCTAAAATGTCTGCCATTATTCATGGCTTATTATTACTAGTTAGTGTGCTTGCTATTCCAGTGATTCTTAATAAAATTCCGTTGGCTACTTTAGCAGCTATTTTGATCCTAGTTGGCTATAAATTAGCAAAACCGGCTACATTTAAACACTTTTGGGAAAAAGGGAAATACCAATTTGTGCCATTTATTGCCACTTTATTGGCGGTCGTATTTTTAGATTTGTTGAAAGGAGTTACCTTAGGAATTATCATTAGTATTATTTTTGTTTTAAAAGGAAATCTACAGCGAGCTTACTTATTTAGAAAAGAGGAATATGCTGATGGCGACGTTATTCATATTGATTTGGCACAAGAAGTTTCTTTTTTGAATAAAGCGGCTATCAAACAGACATTAAGCCAAATTCCAGAAAATTCTAAGGTGATCATTGATGCAAAAGATACGGTTTACATTGCTCATGACATTTTGGATTTAATCCATGAATTTAAAACGACGAGGGCAATGGATGATAATATAAAAGTGAAGCTAAGAGGGTTTAAAAAAGCATATCAGTTGGAAAATACGATTGACAGTCAAAATCATGTGACTATTGAACATTACTATGATGCTGCAAAAAGAGTAATGGTTACAAGAGAATTAGCAGATGATGAATTTCTTGAGGAAGAAAAAAACATTTAATTAAACAAAAAATGAGTTCCTTTACAATAGATTTGCAAGGACTAAACGGTTGTATAAATAAAATAATTTTTAAAAGTTATGGTTGATTTTTATAAAAAAATACTAGAGAATAATAAAAAATGGGTAGAAACCTCATTAATGAGCGACCCAAATTATTTCCAGGATTTAGCTAAAGGGCAGACACCACCTTTGTTATGGATCGGTTGCTCTGATAGTAGGGTTCCGGCAAATGAAATTATAGGAGCAAAACCCGGGGAAGTATTTGTACATAGAAACATTGCTAATATGGTTGTACATAGTGATATGAATATGTTGAGCGTTCTAGATTATGCAGTAAATGTATTGAAGGTGAAACATGTATTAGTATGTGGACATTATGGATGTGGTGGTGTGAAGGCTGCAATGGGAAATGATTCTATAGGAATTATTGACAACTGGATTCGTCATATTAAAGACGTATATCGATTACACAGTAATTATTTAGATTCTATTCAAGATGAAGCGACACGGTTTAATACTTTTGTAGAATTGAATGTAAAAGAGCAGGTTTTTGATTTAGCCAAGACCTCAATTGTTCAAGCGGCATGGAAAAATGGTCAAGAACTAACATTACACGGCTGGGCATATGGACTTAATTCTGGTTTCGTGACTGATTTAGAGGTTAATATCAGTTCGAATAAAGATTTAGATGCGGTGTACCAATTGAAATTTTAATACTATCAAAGCCACTTTTAAGTGGCTTTTTTAGTATCAGAATTTGATTTTCCTTATTTTTTCATTTTAAAACTCGAAATAGAAGGCAACCCGTTATTCTATGTGAATTGAACATTTAATTTTGACTCCACTATTTTGTGTGTTTAAAAAAAGTCTAGTGTCATACAATGATTTTTGAAGATTTTTAATTTTATTCTCACGACTTTTGATGTCTTCTTCTTGCTGTGAGTTGCAAACCTTACTTTCATGAAATTTAATTTTTACTTCAATCATTTTAACAATTAGCTCTAGGGCTTCATTTGTGCTAAATTCAACTTCAATAAGTGGGATTTCCATGTTTTTAAGCTTTAAAGATTATTGTCCTTGACCTAATGAATATCCGGCTTTTCCATCAAAGTCGTATAAATTTTCTGTTTTAATTACATCAATTTTAGCATCCAACGCAGTGGATAATAAAGTTATGATTTGGCTTTTCTCGATTAATTTTCCATGGGTTGGTTTAAATCTACAACGCCAGTGATCCGTGCAATAGGTTTCATTAAATCCGTCAGGCCAAACTTTAATTCCACGATTGGTAATCATAGTCAAATGTTTATCATCAGTACCAATAGTTTTAATTTTTTCGGCCAATTCGTTTGGATCTGTTCCATTCCAATGTATAAATAGGTCAACTCCAACTAATTCTTTGTTTTTAGCAGGTTTCTTTGCATATTTTGGTAGGTTTAAAACCGCATCTTTCGCATACGAAACGTGTTTTAATTTAGATGGATTTTCACCTAAATTGGCAATAACAGCTTGGGCAAATTCTTTTGTTCCTACTTTTTCTTTGCTTATTCCTTCTTTGTAAATATCATAAGTATGGATTCCGTCTTCTATGGTTTTTAACCAAGCATTTTGTATTTTTTCCGCAATTTCTGTTTGCCCAATGTGATTTAGCATCATTACAGCACCTTCTAATAATCCAGATGGATTTGCCAAGTTTTGATCAGCACGTCTTGGTGCTGAACCATGGATTGCTTCAAACATGGCACATTCTTCACCAATATTAGCCGAGCCAGCCAATCCAACAGAACCAGCAATTTGTGCAGCAATATCAGACAGAATATCACCATAAAGATTTAAGGTTACTATGACATCAAAGATCTCTGGCGTATCCGCCATTTTTGCAGCACCAATATCAACAATCCAATGTTCATTCTCAATTTCGGGATATTCTAAAGCAATTTCATCAAAGACCTGGTGAAACAGTCCGTCTGTTTGTTTCATGATATTGTCTTTTGTAAAACAAGTTACCTTTTTTCGACCATACACTTTAGCATACTCAAAAGCATAACGAACTATTTTTTCGCAACCAGGACGGCTTATAAGTTTTAAACATTGTACTACTTCATCGGTTTGTTGGTGCTCAATTCCAGCATATAAATCCTCTTCATTTTCGCGAATAATTACAATGTCCATTTTAGGATGTTTGGTCTCTACAAAGGGATGTAAACTCATACAGGGTCTCACGTTTGAATATAGTCCAAGAAACTTTCTAGTTGTTACATTTAAACTTTTGTAACCACCACCTTGTGGAGTGGTTATTGGAGCTTTTAAAAAAACTTTATTTCTACGAATAATATCCCAAGATTCACTCGCAATTCCAGAAGTATTTCCTGATAAATAAACTTTTTCTCCTACTTCTATTTCATCAATTTCTAATTCTGCTCCGGCTGCGATAATGATTTTAAGAGTTGCATCCATTATTTCTGGACCAATTCCATCTCCTTTAGCTACTGTAATTCGAGTCATTTGATTTATTTTAAGTGTTTTGATACTGCAAAGTTCGCACTATTTATACATAAATTTTTATTTATATTTGTAATGAAACACATAAAATATTTTTATATGTTGTATTCCTAGTTTGCTAGGTGTTTTTTTAAATTGAAGTTGCAGAAAACCAACACTAGTACTTCCTTTTATTCCTCCTCTTTTTGTCAATCCTTAAAATCTATTAGATAATTAGCTTAAAATTCTACTTGATGGGATTATTGAAGGAGATTTCTTTTACGAGAAATTGGAATAGAAACTTAAATGCGATTGTCAATACGCTTAAAGAAGATTTTAAAACCGCAGTGATTTTAGCCTAATTTGACTTGGTGAATTTGTCTTGAAGCTTCCGTAATAAATATGAAATTGGGAAGGTAGATCATTTTTTGAGCGGGACAATTTGTAAGTAGAAATAATTTAATTCCAAAATCTAAATGCATTTGACTTCCAATAAAGCGCTAAAACAATCGATTTTCACCGTTGTTGTGACTTTCAAGTTGATAAATGATTAGCTTTCAAGACGAACGATAAAGTGCCACTTATACAATCCTATTTTGTGTTAAAACGGGCTATTTTATCTAAAAAGCCACATGTGAAATAATAAATAAAAAACGTCAGTAAAAGATTATTTGAAGTACACAAAAATGAATTCAATTCAATATATTTTTTGATGCGGGCTATTCATTATCCATATTCTCATTAAAGGCAGATGGTAATAAAGTAGGTATAAATTTAATTAGAATAGGCAGCAATAAACTCCCTCCCGGAAGTAAAAAAATAGCCAGTGATGGAACGGTTTTACAAATTTCTAATAATTGTTTTTTGACTTTTTTCTTTTCTTTCTCGTCTAAATCCCTGCGAGTGGAATAAGCTAGGAGCACCATTAATTCCTTACTTTGTAAAATTTCTTTAATCAATCTGTTTTTATTACGGCCAATAAGAGTAACTACACTTTGAGTGGTTTGGTCATAAAAATGCTTAACTGGATTTGAATAATTAAAATATGGAATTTCTTTTTTGTGCTTTGAAATGAATAGATGGGTACTGTTGACACTTTCGTTTACAAAATAATCGGGTATTTGCAAGATCTCAGCTAACGATTGCAAAAAATACAATTCATCATTTTCTATTTTACCATCACTCCACAAAGCCATTCCAGCAATATCTATTAAATAATATTTTTCCAATTCATTTGTAAAGTAATCTAATTGAAGTGTTTCTAAACTTTGAGCTGAAACTTTTGAGAATTTACTATAGCGAATAGAAGCTTCAAAGAGTTTGATTAATAAATCATCGTACTGTGATTTTTTGGATTTTATTTTTAAAGCCAATGTGACGATATTTACAATGGTCTCTTCAATTTTTTTTAGGTATTTTTCGGGAATCTCTCCATGGATTAAATATTGACGAAACGCAAGTGTGTCAATAAACAATAATGCATTAGTAACAAGATGAGAAAAATTTTTACTGATGATGCTGTCATTAGTTTGAACTCGAGCATCAATAATTTTTTCTAAAGTTAAAGCAGGTGAGTTTTTGGGTAATATTTTTTTAAATAAATTAGATCCTTGAGGATGCATTTGATTGTAAAAAATAACAACATGTTTAATGAAATTAGCAGCAGTAATATCCTCATTGGTCAAACAAAAAACACCATATAAGGTATTCAAAAGTGCTACTTTTGAGATCTCATCTTTAAACCAGCCTTTGGTATCAATGGCTGTAATTGTTTCAAAGGAAATGATATGACCATAGATAAATCCCGTATCTCTAACTTTTTGATAAAAAGTGTCCGTAGTTTTTGAAACAGTATCTTTTGAAAATTTTTGTTCAATAAAAAATTTATCTATCCAACCTGATGCCGAAGGGTTAATCATTGCTCTAATTTGAAGATACAAAGCTATGTATTTTTATGGTCTTCTTGTTATAATAAAATTAAAAAACCGTCTCATAACTGTTATGAGACGGTTTCATTGATTTATTTCAAATATTATTTGATAATAGCAGAGCAGGCAACCCTTGCGCCAGCATTTCCAGCAGGTTGTGAAACATAATCATCAGCGCCTTGATGCACGATTAACCCTTTACCTATTATGTTTTTAGTTTCATCTGCAGATCCAATACCCCATTCACTAGTCCTAAAAGTGACGGTGCCATTTCCATTTTTATCAGCTGTAAAATTACCAATATCTCCTTTATGAGCTTCGCCTTCTCCTAATTTTCCGTGTTTTTTAAATGTTGGATTCCAGTGTCCACCGGCGGAACTTCCATCAGCAGCGGTACAATCTGATTTCTCATGAATGTGTATGGCATGAATGCCAGGAGTTAAGCCTGTTAATTTAGCAATCATCGTTACTGTTCCTTTATTTTCAACAAATGTGGCCGTTCCGGTTACATTGCTATTACTTTTTGGTTCGAAAGCAATCACCAATGTCTTATCATTATTTAAGGAAGTATTGGTTTTACAACCAATTAAAACTGCTAAACCAATTCCAAATAGTAAAACTAATTTTTTCATAATATGTTTTATTTCAAAGATAAGAAATTTTGGAGTGCAGAGTAGGAGATTCACTTGTTAATAATGGAATGTTTTACTTTTTTTTAAAATGTACTTCTAAATGGTAAAGAATATCTTTATACTTTTACAAGGAATGAATCATTCGAACAAAAGGCCTAGTTTTGTTACTGCATGTAGCGATAGAAACTTATATATTGGAATTTATATTTTTAGGTAGTATTAAAAAAGAGTTAAAAAAATGAAGCACAAAGAAATAGCCATTATTAGCTGGAGTTTATTGAAAAGGACTTATAACGAATTTGATGATGATAATGGGATAAAGTTAAGCGCATCATTGTCTTATTACACAATCTTTTCATTGCCTCCATTATTGATTATCATATTGTCTATTTTTAGTTTTTTGTTTGGAAGAGAAGCAGTTACTGGACGGTTTTTTGGCCAAATAAATGGTATGGTTGGCAATGAAGCGGCCATTCAAATTCAGGAAACGATCAAAAATATAGAGTTGTCAGACAGTGTTACATTTGCCACAATATTTGGAGGAATTATGTTGTTGATAGGAGCATCCGGTGTATTTGCCGAAATACAAAGTTCTATCAATTCTATTTGGGGGTTAAAGGCAAAACCCAATAAAGGCATTATGAAATTCATTAAAAACCGCTTAATGTCGTTTTCAATGATTGCGTCAGTTGGATTTTTGTTGCTCGTGAGTTTGATGGTCAATACTGTCATGGATGTTATAAACACACGTTTACTTGTTTATTTCCCTGACACCACGGTATATATCTTTTATGTTTTCAATATTGTAATCTTATTTGCAACAACCACGATCTTGTTTTCCATAATTTTCAAAACTTTACCAGATGGATATATCGTGTGGAAGGACGCTTTAATAGGTGCCAGTTTTACCTCTTTCTTCTTTATGATAGGTAAATTTGCGATTGGTTTTTATTTGGGTAGCTCAACTGTAGCTACTGTTTACGGCGCTGCAGGATCCGTAATAATTATATTAATTTGGGTATATTATTCGGCTATAATTTTATATTTTGGAGCTGAATTCACTAAAGTGTATGCCAATGCACATGGCAATAAAATAGTACCAAATGCTTACGCTGTTGGAATTAAGGTGGAAGTGGTAGAAGTTAAAAAATAAAATAGGTAGTAATTTAGATGGGAATCTCTACTAAAATGGAGCCTTAATTGCGTATAAAATAATATAGAATTCTTTATACAGCCTCGCTTAAAGCAGTATTAATTTGATACTTTAAGTTTAATTTTTGGAAAGTAAGTCAGCTAAACCATTTCTTGATGTTTACATTAAAATCAGGAGTTTGAACTAATTGGAATGTTGCAGAAGCAAATTTAATTTCTCCATTTGTGGCATCAATTTCTTTTAGAATTTTAGAAAATAAAATGGTTTTTGTGGCTCTTCTTTTTTTATAACTGACAACATATCTTAACGTAAATTCAACCCAGTTATCATTGGCAATTAAAGAAACCATGGGCTCTGTTTGTGCATCTTCTAGGCTGTATTTATTTTGAAGAGTTTTCCATTTTTCGTGTGATTTTTCAGCTAAATCTCCTGCTACTTCAGTTCCTACTTTAAGGAAAATGGCTGTTGCTTTTTCATAATTACTACCATATTGAATGGGCAATTTAATTTCATCCCACAAAAAGGGGAAATCACCAGAATAATTAAATACGGGCTCTTTAAAAACAAAACTGTTGGCGATTAGTACAATTCGGCCGTTATATAGATCTCCATCAACCCATTGGCCAATTTCCATTATCGTAGTTCTTAGAACTCCAATATCCATAACATCCCCTTTTATACCTCCTAATTGAACGCGATCACCTGTAGTATAAAAATTACCAAAAAGAATAGCTAGCCAACCAGCAAATGATGCAATTACTTCCTGCAAGGCAAAGGCAATACCAGCTCCCGCAACTCCCAAAGCTACCGTAAGGTTACCAAGTTTTTCATTGAAAACGATCGTAATTAGCAGAATAGTTAAAAAATAACCAATGAAGCTGCTGAATTTTTTAGTACGGTATCGATTGTCTGCGTTTTTTATTTTCGAGAAAAAATTCCGCTGGAAGACTTTAATTATGGACCAAATAAATAGCACACCAATTAAAATTACTGCAATTTTTCCTATTGTAGGATTAAAAAGATAGCGCTGAATTTGCTCTTCCATTTATTCATTATTTAGATGTAGGACTCTCTGAGGAAATGGAATGGTGATATTATTTGAATTAAACATTTCAAATATTCTTATTCTGATTTCACTTTTAATGTTTTCTACTCTAAATACTTCGTCCGACCAGAAAATTACAGAGAAATTCAACGAAGAATCTCCAAATTCCGAAAAACGTACAAATGGGCTAGGGGTTTGGAGCACTCCCTCTTGTTTGTCAGTGGCTTCTTTTAGAATAGTCATAACCAGTTTTACATTCGATGAATAGTCGACGCCCACACTAATTTCAAATCGAGACGTAATTTTACTATGGGTCCAATTTATTAATTGGTTTTTTGTTAAATCAGAATTTGGCAGAATAATATATTTGTCATCTCTAGTCAATACGGTGGTCGTTCTGATATCAATTTCCTGCACCTGACATACTATCCCGTTTACTTCAATGATGTCATTTACTTTCACCGTTGAGTCAATTAGAATTATTATACCCGATATAAAATCGCTAAATAGATTTTGTAATCCCAAACCAAGACCTACAAGTAGGGCAGCAGAACCTGCAATTAAAACCGATAAATTAAAACCAAATATTTGTAAACCTATAATAAAAGAGAAAATAATTATAAAGTATTTTATTAAGCTGTAGATGGAATATTTTTTTGAAAGCTCAATATGGGTTGCTTTATAAATTGTTTTTTTTATTACGAAGAGCAATATGAAAACTGCTACAATTAAAAGAGCAAAAGTGAAAATTGTACCTAATTTAAGATGGTGGATTCAATTAATTAATGCGAATTCCTGATTATTGTTTAATAATTGTAAATATACTTCATTTGGAGAATCAAATTGATGCCTTTTCCGAGGT
>NZ_FRBU01000039.1 GCF_900142695.1 Flavobacterium xanthum
GTTATTTCCGATTTTAGCCTAGAAAATAGAAATGAAAACTTAAAAAACTATCTTAAGTTTCTAAAAAAGTTGCATCGCGAATAGGTCGCAGCATAGAGTATCATAGCAATGCTGCTGGCCTATCTCTATTATAATTTTTCAACAAGACAAAAAATATTTATGGGAGATACAGGCTCATTGCTTATAGGATTTTTTATAGGATTTTGTACTTTGAAATTCCTATCTATGGATGCAACATTATTAAGCAATTTCACATTTAAAGCTGAAAATAAATTGATAATTATTTTTGCTATACTGTTCATGCCATTATTTGATATGTGTCGAGTAATTGGGATAAGATTGGTATCAGGTAAAAGTCCGTTTAAAGCAGATAGAAATCACATTCATCATATTTTAATTGATTCAGGACTTTCACACTTTAAAGTTGCAATGACTTTAGGATTTCTAAATTATGTAATTATTATAATTTCTCTCTGGCTTTCATCATTCCTCGATAGTTTTCAAATGTCTTTTTTTCTAATGTTTTTAAATGTTGTAATGTTACTTTTCTTTAGTTTATTAAAAGAACTGACAGTGTTTAATGTAGGTAGAATTTTTACAAGTAAATTCAATTATTTTCTTTTAAAGAAAAATGAAAAAAGTGAATTATGAATGCTAGTATCTCAATTTAAATTAAATTATAAACAACAACAATTATATGAAAAATAAAAACATTAAATACTTATTAATAGTGTGGTTAACTGTAATTTTAACCAGCTGTGTTTCTTCTGAAAAAATGGTATATTTTCAAGGCAATCAGGATAATCTCTCTCATGAAGATTATGAGATTTATGAACCAAAAATTCAAAAAGGAGATATTTTAAGCATTAATGTTTCAGCAATTGATAAAGGAGCAGCAGTTCCTTTTAATTTATATGAATCGACTAGTACAACGGAACCCATACCCTTAACTTATATTGTGGATAATGATGGTGAAATTACTTTTCCGGTTGTTGGAATTCTTAAAGTGGAAGGAATTTCCACCAAAATAGTAAAACAGCAATTAACTAAGACTTTGGCAGAATATCTTGCAAAACCTATTGTAAATATTCGATTAGTAAATTTTAAAGTAGCTGTTTTAGGTGAAGTAAAAACTCCAGGCACTTATCTTATACCAAACGAGCGAATTAGTGTAATAGAAGCCATTAGTTTAGCAGGGGATCTAACTATACACGGCAAGCGAAAAACCGTAATGTTAATACGAGAACAGGGAGGGAAAAGAGCTTTTATTACACTCGATCTAACTGATAAAAAAATCTTTAATTCTCCTTATTTTTATATGGCACAAAATGATGTAATCTATGTAGAACCTAATAAAACTAAACTCAATTCATCAGCTGTTGGCGCTAATGCAGGTATTATACTTTCATCAATTTCATCATTAATTTCAATAATATTAATTCTTAATCGCTAAAACTTTAAAATCAAGATTATGCAAAATGAGAACCCATACAATTATATGTTTGAAGACGATGAACCCGTTAATTATCGTGAAAAATTTGAAAAATATGCCTATAATTGGAAATGGTTTTTTATTGGTATAATTATTTCTGCTATAGGCGCATCTGCATATTTAAAATTTATACCTAAACAATATACTGTTACAACTACCATTTTAGTTAACGATGAAAACAGTAAAGGGTTGCCTTCAGTGCTTTCAGCTTCTGAAGATTTAGGACTGACCACTTTTGGCATAACAACTGTCGATAATGAAATTGGTATGCTAAAATCGTTTAGTTTGATGGAAAGTGTGGTGAAAAAATTAGGAACAAACATTACTTTTTATGAAAAGGGAATATTTGTAAATAGAGAACTGTACAAGAATGATATTCCATTTAAAATCAATTTTTCATTAAAGGATTCCTTAGTTTACAGTAAAGACACTATTTTTTCAATTCAGGCTTTATCTCCCACAAAATTTGTTTTAAAAAATAGTAGGGGTACTGCCAGCAAAGTATATTTGTTTGGTGAAAATGTGCAAACAGATTTTGGGAATATTACTGTAACGCCCACTGTATTAAAAAACGTAAGAAAAGGTGAAGAAATAGTAGTTAAGGTGGTTCCATTAGAGAATATTGTTGAAGATTTAAGAAAAGATATTGAAGTTAAGGTACTGTATAAAAAGTCTAGCTTAATTCAATTAACTTTAAAAGCACCCATTAAGGTAAAGTCACAAGATATTTTAAATAATCTAGTGCAGCAGTATAATAAGGATGTCGTTGCGGATAAAGAATTTATCGGTAAAAGAAATAATATATTTATCAATGAACGTCTGGAACTTATTAAAAATGAATTATCAAATGTAGATCAGGGAGTCGAAAATTTCAAAAAGAACAATCAATTGACCGACATTGATTCTGAATCTTCATTAATATTAGCGAGCAATGCAGAATTAGAAAAGAAAATTGTTGATTTAAATACTCAAGTAAGAGTTGCTGAATATGTTACGGATTATGTAAACAAAAACAATGAGCAAATCATACCTTCAAATTTAGGCTTGTCAGATGATGCAGTTAGCACAAATAGTGCCAGATATAATGAATTATTAATGGAACGTAACCGGATTTTAAAAAGTTCAAGCAAAAAAAATCCAGTTATTATTAATTTAGATGAGCAACTGCAGCAACTGAGAACAAGTATATCACATGGCTTACAAAATTTAAAAGCATCTCTAAATATCGCTTTAAATAATACGAAAAGGGAGGAAGACAAAGTGTTTTCAAGAATTTACTCAGCGCCAAAACAAGAACGTCAATTTAAAGAATTTCAACGTCAACAACAAATCATTGAAACATTATATTTGTTTCTATTACAAAAACGGGAAGAAAATGCTATCTCCTTGGCAGTTACTACACCTAATGCAAAGATAATTGATTTTGCTGATGGAAGCAGTAGACCTGCAAGTCCAAAATTAATTCTTGTAATTATTACAGCGCTATCTTTAGGTTTACTATTACCATTCATAGCCTTGTATATTAAATTTTTTTTCGATAATAAAGTCCAATCTATTAAAGATATTGAAAGCGTTATAAAAGCACCTATTATTGGAGAAATTCCAAAAATGGTCACAGGTAATAAAATTGGAATTCATGACAATAATAATGAGGGAATCTCTGAATCTTTCAGGATGTTGCGAACAAATATTAATTTTATGCTTTCTAAAATAAAAGGTCGGGCAAAAATAATATTTATTATGTCTACAACAGTTGGAGAAGGTAAAACCTTTACCACATTAAATCTCGCATCGGTAATTGCCCTATCTAATAAAAAAGTATTATTAATAGGTGGAGATATTAGAAAATCAAATAGGAATGAATATCTTAATCAAAATATAGGAAATGGATTGTCCGATTTTTTAATGGATAATTCTTTAAAAGTTTCGGGTGTAGTAGAACCTTCTTTAGAAGGAAACTATGATATTTTAAATTCAGGGACAGTACCTCCTAATCCATCTGAGTTACTAATGAATGGTCGTTTTGATGAAATTTTCGATTACGCTAAAGATAACTATGATTATGTTGTTGTAGATACAGCTCCTGTAAAGATGGTTACAGACGCGTTGTTGTTAAGTCACCATGCTGATTTATGCTTGTATATAATTAGATTTAATAATTTAGACAAAAGGCTTTTAGAAATTCCAAAAAAGATGTTCAATGAAAAGCGATTGCCTAATATGGCGATTCTAATTAACGGGGTTGATTTAAAAAGAGGCTACGGTTATGGACAAAGTTACGGGTATGGGAAATCTATTTCAAAAACAAACTGGTGGAAAAAAATTATAGCAGGATAATATTTTTTTTCCATTACCATCAAGGATTATAAATAGCCTTATGAAGTTACTGATGATTCTATTACAATGTTTTAGAAAATGAAATAATGCATTTATAAGTAAATTATTATATTTTATTACATTAGTTAAATTTAGTTTTTTATTATTTAAAGGTTTTACTGGTGTAAAATAATAGCTTGAATTATACCTTTTACACTTTAATAATAAAGTGTTTTTCTTTTTCTAAAGAGGAGTCAAATTAAAAATTACATGTCCGTTATAGCAATAAAAAGAGGAATTATAAGTAAATAATCTTATTTATTTCAGATTCAGTCTCTAACGAATTTTATTAGTCTATCTTGTCCCGTTGGCGGTATATTCAGTCAATATAAAAGACATGGAAAATAGCTTTGAGGATTTAATTGCCTCCTATATTGAAAATAAAGTAGGGATATCGGAACATTTTTTGAGTACTACTTTAGCCAATAATTTAAAGCAGAACTTAATTGCTTTAAATAAGCAAAGTTTATTGTTGGAAGCAGGAGTTGGGAACTCAGAGAAGGTTTCTTATGACGGAGCGATTCGAAGCGATTCTATTTATTGGCTTGACAAAAAACACAATAATGCATTCGAAAATGAATTCTTTGCCCAAATTGAAGCCTTTATTGTTTATTTGAACCAAAGTTGTTATACCGGAATAACAGGTTATGAATTTCACTATTCACTTTATGAATCGGGTGATTTTTATTTAAAGCATTTAGACCAATTCAAAAATAATCCTAGTCGAAAATATTCCATGATTAGCTATCTCAATAGCAATTGGCAAGAAAGTGATGGAGGAGAATTATTGATTCATCAAGTAAATAACAATCAAAAAATTGCTCCAACTCAGGGTAAAACTGTTTTCTTTAAGAGTGATGAGTTAGTGCATGAAGTTTTAGTAACTCAAAATACTAGAATGAGTATTACGGGATGGTTGAAGAGCGATTGATGTTTTAAATTGAAAAGTAAGATTACTATTTAGTTGTATTTTATATTAAATAATCACATTGAATGGTTTGATTTTAATTTTATCACCTATAATACAAATGGATTTGATCTAGGAAAAAATAGTAACTGCCGAAAGCTTTTTTCGTTTTCATTCCTTTAATGTAGCTTATAGTACAAAATAAAGGGTGTCTTAATTTCCTTTGAGTCGATTAAATATTTTATGTAAAAGTCGTTTTCCATCTCTTTTGCTTTTAGGGACTTCAACTGCATTCAAGTCGCCTTTGTTGGCAATAAATTGATAACTAAAAGCAAATTGAGGGTTTGCAGGATTATCATTCAATAACCCAAAGCGTAAATCATTAAAGTATAAAGTTTCTTTTTTTCGAGAAATAATGTACCAACCTTCGCTGGCTTTTTTTAGTTTTTCAAAATCGGTGTTTCTTGTCAGCTTTGATTCTAAAATTTTATTTTTGTTGTAAGCTACAAATGAAATGGGTTGGGTATCAAATAATGAATAGTTGGACAATAAATAAGAATTGGTCGTCGCCACATTGGCATTCCACAAAATCAGATTCAAAGGCGTAGGTATTACGATAATTTTAGAATAATGAATTCCCTGGTTTAGTAATGCTTTTTCAAATTGGTGCAAGGCATACAATTTTATAAAGCAGGATAAAATTAGATAGGCAGTACTAAAAAACAATCCTTTATAATTGTACTTTTTACGAAGCAAAGGATCTTTGGTTCTCCATACCCAAAGCAATGCAATCAGCAGCGGAATGGTGTACAACGGATCAACTACAAAAATGGTTTTAAAGGCAAAGCGATGATCCAGCGGCCACAAAATTTGTGTACCCCATGAAGTAAACATGTCTAACAATACATGAGTTAAAAGGCACCAAAAAACCATAGTAGTGGCCAGAATGAAGCTAATTTTGGCTCTTTCAATTTTTGAAATAAACCAACCTAAAATAGGGGATAAAATCAAAAAAAGAAAAATCGAATGGCTTATGCCACGGTGTATGAGAATTGCATCTATTGGATTTAAAAAAAGGCCAACTACAACATCTAAATCGGGAATGGTACCAAGAATAGCACCATACAAAAAAGTCTTATTCTTTAATTTTTTGCCGGCGCATACTTCAGCTATTGCAATTCCTAAAGCGATTTGAGTAAAAGAATCCATGACACAAAAGTAGCTGAAATCAAATAATATCTTGGTAGTGTTAGTGTAAATGTTTGTGCTGTAAGTTCAATTTCTTAATACTGCTATATAGTAAGAAATAGCGTTGCAACAACTCTAATAAATCATACTAAAGACAAGGATTTCTATTTAGAGGATTTTTTAGTTACGTCTATGAACCTGTTTTTTATGTTTTTTAATTTTCAAAAAGGGCAATTGGAGCAACAATAAATGGTAGTTTTGCACTCTAAAATTGTACTATGCTATTTCTGATTTTGAGTATTATTTGCAGTGTTACTGTGGGAATACTGTTTAAATTTTCTCGTCATTACAACGTTAATAATGCACAAATTGTTGCAGCTAATTATCTGGTTGCTATTATTTTGTGCTATTTATTCTTCAATCCAAATTTAAATGAAGTAAACACTTCTTCACCATGGCATATTTATATAGCGCTTGGTATTTTATTACCTTCAGTATTTCTATTTCTGGCAATTTCCATTAAGCACATGGGAATTGTAAAAACAGATGCCGCTCAGCGACTTTCATTATTCATTCCGATTTTAGCTGCATGGTTAATATTCAAGGAGGATTTCAATGTATTTAAAGTTACGGCACTTGTCGTTGGGTTCCCAGCGCTAGTACTAATTCTTTCTAAACCCTCACAAAATACCAAGAACAAATGGATTTATCCTACTGTAGTTCTGCTGGGTTTTGGGATTATAGACATCCTTTTTAAACAAATCGCTCTGTTTACAACGCTGCCTTATATCACTTCTCTATTTATAGTTTTTAGCGTAGCATTGGTAATCATGTTTGCCGTTGTAAGTTATGAAGTGCTAGCCAATAAGGTTCAACTAGCGCTTAAAAACATAATTTTTGGTGGGCTAGTGGGTATTTTTAACTTTGGTAATATTCTTTTTTATCTGAAGGCGCATCAAGTATTTGCTAAAAATCCGTCAACAGTTTTTGCAGGAATGAATATGGGCGTGATCATAATAGGGAGTCTTGTGGGTATTTTAGTTTTCAAAGAAAAACTAACCAAAATAAATTACGCGGGTCTTTTTATGGCGTTGGTAGCGATTGTCTTAATAGTGTTTTCACAAACAAAATAGAAAAGTAAAATATATTTTTTAAAGTCAAATAATGGCACTAACTTGGAATTGTAATTGGGTACGATTGCCATTTAGCTTTGTTTTTTAAGCCTTAATTTTTTCTAATTCTAAGTAAAGCTGATCCATTTCAATTTTTAAATTTTCAATCTCGGTACTTATAATTTCAATTTCATTTTCGATTAAACTAATGTCTTCATTTCTCTCCTTGTCAGTTCTTAAAAATTGAAAATCTTTAGCTTTTACCAACTTATCTTTAGCTTGATCTAAAGCACTGAAATCAATAGCAAGTTTTTCCTTAATTTCAAAAAGCCTATTATTGAGGGTTAGTTTTCTCTCTTTTAAAACTCTTTCAAATTCCTGTTTTTCTTGTTCAATTATGCGATTCTTTTGTTCTTCAATTTCTTTTTCCTGTAATTGAAATTGTAGATTATTCCTTTCTGTAATGCTGTTTTTTTGTTCAAGTTCAGCACTTCTGCCTTCTTCAAAATAATTAAATATAAGAGTTCCAACTACTAAAATCAAAATTCCGGAGAGCATGTAAAAAAGCGACTTGTCAATCCCTATTATCTTAGTATTTGCCTCTTCGGTACTAAGTTTTGGAAGTGCTGTAGTAGTATTAATAGGTGGCGGCATCACTCTGAAAATAGATTGTAATTCCGCTATTTCACCTGCGGTTTTCCAATCTTGCATTCCTTCACACCAAACCGGTGTTGTTTTTAAAATTGATTTGGCTTTCAATTCGGTTAAATTAAATGGACCGCTACTTTCCGTGCCGTTGTGTAAGTAATAGGAATTCATTGCGTGCTTCTTATTTATTGCTTTTCGATTGATTTTTGAAGTTTCAAAAGTACAAAACAATTTGCTTTTTTCAGTAGTGTATTTTACCAGAAAACTACTTATCGAAATTATAAAATAAATGATTAATTTGGATTAAGAGGTTGTTTTTCCATAGACCTGGACGATATAATTTCCGTTTAAAAAGGATGCGGGATCAATTTTGCTTTGAAGTACAACACCACGTAGCGATGATTCTAACAATAGTTGCGCTGCTTGGGCTAATGGCGCCGCAGTAGTTGTTTGTATAGCTCTCAATTTGTGCTTTCCTACTATTTGGGGTGTAATGCGCTTTGCAATTTCACGTCTTCGCAAAATACCAGAAGCATCTTTACCTTCAACTGCAGCATATAAGATAATTTGATCATCCTCGATATGTGGAATTACTTGCTCCATTTTTTGCTGCAATATTTTTATAGCTTCTTCTGTATTTTCCAAAATAGAAAGTTGCTCTTGAATCCATGCATAGTGACCGGGATGACGTAACGTTTTGTAATCTAGTGAACGCACTTTTCCAGAGAGCGCTTCTGGTAAATCTGCTGCTCCGCCAGAGGTAAGATCTTCTTCATAGGTTATACCGTCAATAACAATAGAAGCTCTTTCTGATAATGGAGGGAGCGTTGTTTTTATGAAATCTCGAAGCACTATAGTATCTTTCAAATACTCTGTAGCTACTCCTACAGGACTCCAAGTAAATCCGTAGTAATGTGGAGCAACGGCATGATTGGTCAAGGCGCCAACTTTAAATTCTAATTTATCTACTTTGTCCACTTCAAAGTCCATGCAAAATTGTTGAAAAAGTCCATTTGCTAGTAAATCGATGTACCCTGGAGCCAATCCTGTTTGAAGGATAAAACCCGTTTCGGCATTTTTTGCCAGAGCTACTATTTGGGAAGTTTCGGTGACATATTCGGTGAGATTGGCGTAATGCATATCAAAATCTTTAGCAAATTGCGCCATACGGGGTGCTTGACTACCAGGAAGGCAGTCGAGAATGATATCGCCTCGACGCAAAATGGTCTCCATTTCATTCGTAAGTTCTAATTCATCAAGATGAAAGTCTTGAATAGATCCCTTTTTCGATGTTCCTTCTTGAATCCAATGCGCTACCTTTTTTGCTTTGGCGTGGTTTCTGTCACCAATAAATAACGTTGGAGTCACGTCACTCCATTCCATTAACAATAAACCAACGGCTTCTGCAATTCCGCCGGCTCCCGCTATAATGATAGTGTGATGCTTTTTCATATTTTAAAGATACTATTTTTAATTGGTTCCGCATTTTAGTGCGTGTAACAATTTATTATTTCTTGAAATGAATTTCCTGCCTCCGATAGCAACGAAAAGCCCGTAAGGGAAGCGCCCATTAAAAAACAAAACCCATAAAGCGACCAGCGGAAGCTTGTTTTGGGTTTCTGTTTTTAGGGCAATGACTGCGGACTTGTAGTGTATAGCGGAAAATGGCAGCCTAATTAAGGCACACTGCAACTGCTGACTGAATGCTAAATTACTTACCTATACAAAAGTTAGCAAAAATATTACCTAATAATTCGTCGTTTGAGACCTGACCAGTAATAGTTCCAAATTGATACAACGCCTCCTTAATATCGAGCGCCATAAGGTCACTAGAAAGATTTGTTTCTAGCCCAAATTTCACTTTCGTTATTTCATCTAACGCTTTTAGTAAAGAGTCGTAATGTCTTGTATTTGTGATAATTGTTTCATTATTACGCAACGCTCCAGTATTTACAAAAGATAGTAGCTGGTTTTTCAGTTCATCAACACCAATCTTTTGTTTAGCGCTTAGGAAAATGAGTTTAATGTTTAAGTTTGAAAGTTCTTGTTGAATGGCTGTAATTTCATTTT
Organism: Flavobacterium xanthum; assembly: GCF_900142695.1. GTDB lineage: Bacteria > Bacteroidota > Bacteroidia > Flavobacteriales > Flavobacteriaceae > Flavobacterium > Flavobacterium xanthum. The sequence goes on from NZ_FRBU01000039.1 coordinate 9,794, forward strand.
CGGAAAGTAAATCTAATTTATTGATGACAACAAGTAAAGGTTTCAACGGAAACTGATTTTTGATTTTCTCGATTTCAATGATGTATTCTGAACTTTGAACTTTAAACTTTAAACTATCAAACAAATATAAAACTACTTGTGCTTGTTCAATTTTCTCAAAAGTTTTTCGAATCCCAATGCTTTCTACTACATCTTCCGTTTCGCGAATTCCAGCCGTATCGATGAATCTAAATCCGATTCCGCCAATCACTAATTCATCTTCGATAGTATCACGGGTTGTTCCTGCAATTTCTGAAACTATGGCACGCTCTTCATTCAATAAAGCATTCAATAGGGTGGATTTTCCCACGTTTGGTTCACCCACAATAGCCACAGGTATTCCGTTTTTAATAACATTTCCAACGGCAAACGAATCGATTAATCGTTTAAGGACAAATTCGATTCTGTTTAATAATTCATGAAATTGTGTTCTGTCAGCAAATTCTACATCTTCTTCGGCAAAGTCCAATTCGAGTTCAATCAAAGAGGCAAAATTCAATAATTCTTCTCTCAGTTTAGCTATTTCATTCGAAAAACCACCACGCATTTGTAGCATAGCGATTTGGTGCGACGCTTCATTATCGGATGAAATTAAATCGGCAACAGCTTCTGCTTGGGACAAATCCAGTTTGCCGTTTAGGAAAGCTCTAAGCGTAAATTCACCTGGATCTGCCATACGGCAGCCTTTCCGGAGGAGTAATTGTATGATTTGTTGCTGAATATAAGGAGAGCCATGGCAGGAAATTTCGATTGTGTTTTCGCCCGTATACGAATTTGGACCTTTAAAAATGGACACTAATACTTCATCTAAGGTTTTGGAAGCATCCATAATATGGCCTAAATGCAAGGTGTGGGTTTTTTGAGTGGTTAAATCTTTATTTTTAATAGATTTAAAAACAGAATTTCCTATCGTGATGGCATCTTGGCCCGAAATCCGAATTACGGCTATAGCTCCTGCTCCCGATGGAGTTGCAAGCGCTACTATGGAATCGTGAGGTATCATATTTGTATTCAATTTTATGCAAAAGTAAGGAAAATTGATAAGGCAGCAAGTCTCGATTATCAAACCATTAACTTTATTTTTTTGTTAAAAAATTACTCAAACTGACATTTATCATGCTGTTTTGTTTTTTAGTTTCGTAAATTTATATAATTAATTGATTTGCAACAAAGTAACATTATGTCCAAAAAAATTCTATTTCCAACCGACTTTTCAGATGCCTCTAAAAACGCATTTATTTATGCCTTGCAATTAGCTGAATCTATTAAAGCCGAAGTAATTACCATTCATGTCTATCAGTTACCGCAAGCAAATTACATTAATATTTCAGAGTATTTACATGAAATTTATGATGTTACTGAGCTTAGTAATTTTGAAAATTATAAAGATGAGGTGCCGAGTTTAAGAAGGATAGCAGAACAAAATAATTTGGGACATATCAAGATAAGTCATGCTCTAATTCTTGGAAATTTAGTTCCTGCAATAAAAAAAATAACGGAGAATGAAAAAATTGATTTCGTGGTTATGGGTACCAAAGGGGCAACTGGACTAAAAGAAACTTTTTTTGGTACCGTGGCAACCAAAGTGATGAATGATGTAAAAGCATTAGTTTTAATTATACCGGAACATTGCCTTTATCAGCCAATAAAAAAAATGCTTTTCCTGACGCAATATAAATCGGAGGATACTGCCGCTTTTAAAACCGTATTGTCGCTATCCGCGATCTTTCAAGCTCCTGTTGATTGTTTGCGTGTCGCGCACTTAAAAGATGAAAGTCAACACGATTGCAGGGCAGATTGGAAGGTAGTGATGGAGGATAATGAAGTTGTTTTTCATTCAATCGAAGGGGACGATGTAGAGGGTATAATCTTAAATTTTATTGCGTTGCACAAAATTAATTTGATTGCAATGCATGTATACCATCGAAATTTCTTTGAAAAATTATTTGAAATTAGTCTTGCTAAAAAATTGGCATTTCATATTAATGTTCCTATTCTAGGCATCCACGAATAAAATTAGTGTTGCTGAATTGCGCTATTTGTTTTAGAAAAACAAAAAACCAATAGCTTCGTAAAATAAATGAACTATTTTAAATTAAACGACAAATGAAAAAAATTTTATTTCCAACCGATTTTTCTGAAGTGGCAGCAAATGCTTTTATACATGCTTTGGAATTTGCAAAAATAGTTCATGGTGAAATCGTTTTATTGCACACCTTTGAACTACCTATTTATGACAATCAGTTTTTTCCTGAAAATTATGCTCTCATTTACAATTCAGTAGAATTAGCGCAATTTGGCATGTTTAAGGATGAAATTCCAAAACTCCGTGCGTTGGCAGAAGAGCGTCATTTGGATAAAATTAAAATGACACATCGACTTATGGATGGCGATTTACTTCATAATATTAAAAAATCGATTAAAGAAGATGCTATCGATTTTGTTATTATGGGTACGTCAGGAGTCACGGGATGGGATGCTTTTTTTGTGGGTTCTAATGCAGGATCTGTTATTTCTGGAATTGAAATTCCAATGCTGTGTATTCCAATTGAAGCCAAGTTCAAGAAAATAGAAATTATTGGTTTTACCACGCGCTTTAGAACGAAAGACAAAAAAGCCTTAAAAATGGTGCTAGATATTGCCAAAAAAACAAAAGCAAAAGTCAAATGCTTGTATGTGAAAACGAGTGAATCGGATGTTTCAAAAGATACCGTGGCGCATTGGGAGGAAGAATTTATTAATGAACCCGTAGAGTTTTTTGTGATTTCGAGTGATGAAGTAAAGGAGACTATTTTAGATTTTATTCTATATAAGGAAATTGATATATTGACTATGCTGACCTATAAAAGAGGTTTTTTTGAAGGAATTTTTAAACCTAGTTTAACAAAAAAAATAGCGAATAATTTTGACATTCCTATTTTAGCAATACATATGGATTGATGCAGTCACAATTTTAGTTGAAGTTTCGAATACTATTTAGTTTGGCATTGTCATTGCCTTTTAATTTAGACTTCTCAGCAAATCTATTTCGTTATATTTGCAATTCATCAATTGAATTATGGAAATATACAAAGTAAAAAAGATTCGCTTTTCAACAGCGTTAACTGCAATCAATAAAAAGTACAATAGTATAAGTGTTTTAAGACTTCTTACTATTGTACTTTTTTTTATATCTAGTTATTATTACCTTAAAACTAGTGATATTATTTTTGTAGTTGCCTCGATAGTTTTATTTGGTGCTTTCGTGATATTGATGCGTATTCATTCCAAGTTAGTTTTTAAAAAGCAAGTCAATCAAGCCTTATTTGATATTAACGAAAATGAAATATCCTATTTGGAAAGAAATAAAATTCCTTTTGAAAACGGACAAGAATTTAACGATTTTAATCACCCTTATGCGTATGATTTAGATGTCTTTGGAGAACATTCCTTATTTCAAAATTTGAATAGAACGGCTACTTTTATTGGAAAAAAAACATTGGCAAACCAACTTTTAGCTCTGGCATCAAATAACGAAATCATAAGAAATCAGCAAGCGGTCAAAGAATTATCTATCAAATTAGATTGGCGTCAGGAGTTCTTAGCTTTCGCCAAAATTGGAAAGGATAGCCAATCGAATTATGAGACTTTGCTGAAATGGAGTACATTCAATAGCACGCCATTATCTAAAATTAGTGTTTTTATTTCTTATTTTTCTCCACTTCTTTTTCTAGGATTTTTGATAGCTTATGCAGTCACATCTAATTTTGTTTTTGTTTCTGTTTTGTCGTATTTGTTTGTGTTTCACTTGATCGTTTTAGGTCGGTTTATAAAACGTATTCAGAGCGAAATAGCAAATTCTACTAACATTGATAAAACCATTCACCAATACAGTTTGTTGTTGCAAAAGATTGAAGAAGAAACTTTTCAGTCTGAAAAGTTAATCGGCTTGCAACAAAAACTAGTATTCAAAAAAGAAAAGGCTAGCGTTCATTTGAAACAATTAGCTGGTTTGTTTTCAAAAATGGACAGTATTTCTAATTTTGTGACAGCCATCGTTTTTAATGGTACATTTCTTTTTAATTTGCATGTGCTACAATCATTAATTCAATGGAAAAACGATTATGCCGAAGCACTGGAAGAGTGGCTCGAAGTAATTGGGGAATTGGAGCTGCTAAATAGTTTAGCAAATATGTCTTATAATAATCCAGAGTTCGTTTATCCAACATTGAACACTAATTTTGAAATTGATTTCACGGACCTAAGTCATCCTTTATTAATTGAAAAAACAAGAATAGGGAATGATGTTCGTTTTCATCCAGAAAGCTTCATGATTTTGACGGGTTCTAATATGTCTGGTAAAAGTACTTTTCTACGCAGTTTGGGAATTAATATGGTTCTAACTGGTATGGGGTCTTCCGTTTGTGCAAGCCAAGCTAATGTGCATCCATTACCGGTTTTGGTTTCGATGCGATTGTCTGATTCGTTGTCAGATAGCGAATCGTACTTTTTTGCTGAAATTAAACGCTTAAAGCAAATTATGGATGAATTGGAAAACAGACCTGCGTTTGTTTTATTAGACGAAATATTACGAGGAACTAATTCAGATGATAAACGAAATGGAACAATAGAAGTGGTCAAAAAAGTGATTGGTAAAAAAGCCATTGGTGCAATTGCGACACATGATATCGAAGTTTGTCTCACGACAAATGAATATCCTGCTATTTTAACCAATAAATGCTTTGAAGTGGAGATTGTCAATAATGATCTCCACTTTGATTATAAATTACGGGATGGAATTTGTAAAAATAGGAGCGCTACTTTCCTAATGAAAAAAATGGGAGTGATTTAGTTTGGAATTTTAGACTTCTTTGATTTTTAGACCATTTAGATTTTAAGGTTCAGTTTGTCTTTGCGAGGAACGAAGCAAACCCACTAAAATGAGCCATAGTTGTAATCAATTAAACGGAACACTAAAGAGATTTCTCACTCGTTTGAGAAATAAAAGAGAAATGAATAAAAGCAAAAAACCGTCTCGTAATTAAACGAGACGGTTTTAAAATATAAAAATGGTTTGGTTAATAGCGTATTTTAAACTGAACTAGCTGTTCAACATTACTGGCATAACCAGCATGGTAACTGTTTCACCTTCTTCTAATCCATCAACAGGAGTAAGAATTCCGGCTCTATTTGGCAATGACATCTCTAGCATAATCATGTCTGATTGTAAGTTCGTCAACATCTCTGTCAAAAAACGAGAATTGTATCCTATTTGCATATCATCACCTTGATAATCACAGGTTAATCTTTCTTCGGCTTTATTTGAGTAATCAATATCTTCAGCAGAAACATTCAACTCAGCTCCAGCAATTTTCAAACGAATTTGGTGTGTTGTTTTATTCGAAAAGATAGCCACACGACGTACTGAACTCAAAAATTGAGAACGGTCAATCATTAATTTATTTGGATTTTCTTTTGGAATTACTGCTTCGTAATTTGGATATTTACCATCAATCAAACGACACATTAAAACATAGTTGTCAAAAGAAAAAGTAGCATTCGAATCGTTGTATTCTATTTTTACTTCAGCATCCGAAGTACCCAGAATGTTTTTTAAAATGTTCAAAGGTTTCTTTGGCATAATAAAATCAGCCACTTGAGAAGCCACTACGTCAGTTCGAGCATATTTCACTAATTTGTGTGCATCCGTCGCAACAAAGGTTAATCCTTGTGGTGAAAACTGAAAGAATACACCAGACATAACTGGACGTAAATCATCGTTTCCGGCTGCAAAAATAGTTTTGCTTATGGCTGTTGCCAAAACATCAGCAGGAACTAGTGTAACCGATGGATCGTCTAAGTTCACTGATTTTGGAAATTCATCTCCAGAAGCATAAGCTAATGCATATTTCCCCGAATTAGAACTGATTTCTATCGTACTATTATCCTCAATGGTGAAAGTTAAAGGTTGTTCTGGGAATGTTTTAAGGATTTCCAAAAGCAATTTTGCAGGAACAGCAACGCTTCCTTTACTTTCAGAATCAATTCCTAGAGTAGCAGACATTGTAGTCTCTAAATCAGAAGCAGAAACGGTCAATACACTATGGTCTAAATCAAATAAAAAGTTATCTAAAATAGGTAAAGTATTGCTACTGTTGATAACGTTTCCTAAAACTTGTAATTGTTTCAATAAGTACGAACTCGATACTATAAATTTCATCTGTTTTGTTTTATTTTTTAAGGTATTTCTCTAAATCCGAAATACGATACATTTTACAAATATATCGTAAACTATTCTAGTTTGGAAACTTTTTTATTAACATCTTTACTTTAGTCTGAAAGTCAAAAGTCGAAAGTCTGAATGCAAATTCTATTTATTATATTATAAAAAATAGTTGTTTTATTTTGTTTCGAAAAGTTGGATGTTAACGACTTAAATAACTAAAAAATTGATTTAGACAGTATATTATAAATTTCACTTTTAGACTTTAAGACATAATACTTTAGGACTTATTTACTGTATTTTCTTTTTCGAAGATAAGTAAATAGGATTCCAAAAAGTGCTAAAATAAGTAATGGAAGCCCAATCGTCAAGAGCTGTGTTCTCGTGTAGTTTTCATAAACTTTTTCTTTATCCAATAAAGGTAAATCAAGATCTTTGCTTCGAATGTTAATAAGTCCCGTGTCATCCAATAGATAATTGACACAATTTATGAGGAAATCTTTATTATCGTATAAATTGCCAGATCTTTGGTCGTAGCCCAATTCTACGGGTTGAAAGTTTTTATCCAGTTGGTTTTTGATCAAATCCCCATCTGAAATCACAATCATCTTGTTCTTTTGTCCTGTAGCTAGAAATGTTTTTTGTTCAAAGGGCAGCACTCTGTTTTCAAACATGGATTGGAAGGAACCTTCTAGTAATACGGATAGTGGAATATTCCCTTTGTTTAGATAATCATTTGGCGAAGTTTCTTCGGCAACGCTATTCAGGTTTATTTCTGACGGTGTTCCAATTTTTTTCGAATATTGTGACGATTGCAACAATATGGTTTTCTTGATACCGTTCTTCAAGGTGTCGATGGGATTAGCAAAGTCAAACTTGATTCCACCCAAATTTTTCACAATGGGATGCGCACTGTTTGGATACACTTGTGGCGCAAATTTCCAATTGAATTCTTGATATTGAGTAGCACTTCCTTGTTCTCCGGTAGCTAATTTAATGGGACTTCCTTGCTCGTCTTTTACTAAATCAGGATTAATACGGATGCCATATTTAAAAAACAGATCATTCAAATTCAGATCTCTTGGATACGCTAGCGTGGCTCCAGACGCATTGTATAAACTATCCATTTCAACTGAAACTTGATCAAGCAACCACAAAGTTTTTCCGCCATTCATAATGTATTGATCCAAAACCTGTTTTTCTTCATCGGTAAACGTTTCTGTAGGTTTTGCAATAACAGCCAAGTCATATTTTTTTAAAGTTTCTAAACTTCCTATTGGATTTTTGGCCACTGAATCCAAAGTAAAAGGTCCAATAAAATAACTTTCGCGAACTTGTAAAAGGAATTTGGCCATCAAAACATCTTGCAATTCTCCGTTCCCTTTGATTACAGCAATTTTCTTTTGCTTGGCTTTGGTAATCTTATTCAAACCTTCGGCAATAGAGTATTCTAAATGCTGCACAGATCCAATTACTTTCTGGGTAGTTGAGGCGCCCATTATGTTTTTTAACAATGGAATATTAACTTCCTTATTGTCATAAACGGCAATCGCCCAAGGAAAAACCATCGCTTGTGATTGCTTTCCTTTGTCGTCTACGGTTATATTGATTGGCGTAAGCCCTTTTCGATACAATTCTTTAATATTGTCCATGCTGGCGTCTTCGTTTTCCAAAGGATCTACGAATTCAAAAATAATATTGGAATTGTACGCCTGAAATTCTTCTAGTAATTGCTTTGTTTCCTGCTGTAATCGTTTGAATTCAGCCGGTAAATCACCTTGCATGTATACCTTTATATACAATGGATTCTGAACTTGTTTAATAATATTTAAAGAAGTAGGGGAGAGCGTGTATCTTTTATCTTTTGTTAAATCAAAACGATGAAAAAACGAACTTCCCAATGCATTTAAAACCAATACAATTGCAAGTATAATCAATACGGATTTTAGGTTGTTTTTTTTAGAAGCTGTCATTACGATTTGAAAGATTTTAGATTATAAACAGTAAAGGAGAGAAATAGCACAGTTACGCTCGTAAAATAAAGAATATCTCTTGTGTCTAATACGCCACGACTCATGCTTTTAAAATGATCCTGCATTCCTAATGAAGCAATTATGGAAGAAACATTTGGAACAACAGAAGCCAAACCTTCAAAACCAAAATAGAAGAAAAAACATAAAAACACGGCTACAATAAAAGCTACAATTTGGTTATCCGATAGTGTTGATGTGAATATTCCTATGGCGGAATAGGCTGCAATTAAAAATAGTAATCCAAAATAAGAACCAATTGTGCTTCCCATATCGAGATTGCCTTCCGGCATTCCTAAATTAGAAATAACGGCAACATAAATGAAGGTTGGAATAATGGCCATTACTATTAAAAGTAACGATCCAAGAAATTTTCCATTTACAATTTGCCAAATACTTAATGGTTTTGTCAGCAATAATTCTAACGTTCCTTGTTTTTTTTCATCCGAAAAACTGCGCATGGTTACGGCAGGAATTAAGAAGATCAAAATCCAAGGCGCCAAGGTGAAAAACGGTGTCAAATCAGAAAAACCGGTATTCAGAATATTATACTCTCCTTCGAAAACCCAAAGGAATAATCCGTTGATAATTAAAAAAATCGCAATAACTAAGTAGCCTATGGGCGAACCGAAAAAGGATTTTATCTCTCGTAAAACTATTGATTTCATTTATTTTTTTGTTTAAAGTTTCATATGTTTAAGGTTTAAAGTTCCCAATCCAACAATTTTAAACCTTAAACTTTAAACTATTTTTTATTCTAAAGTAACTAATTTATCCACACTCCACGCTTCCGGTTTGTCGTTGAATAATTTTTTGGTGAATGTCCAAACATCGTAAAAAAGTTCCGAATTTCTGTAATTTTCTAAATCGGCTTCGGTTTCCCAATAACTGTAGGTAAAGAAAATACTTTTATTGTTTTTATCCTGATATAGTTCTAAGAAACGATTTCCGGGAGCATTTCGTATCTTATCTTTCATTAACTCAAAGTTTTCTAAAAAAGCAGGAATATGTTCCTCGTGAAAACTCAATTTTACTATACGTACAAACATTTTTTTTTGTTTAAAGTTTAAAGTTTAATACGTTCAAAGTTGCTCAACTTTAAACCTTAAACTTTAAACGAATTTTATAATAATACTATCTCTATAATTCAATCCCAGTAAACTATTAGCTGAGCCTACTTTAGAAGGATTACTCCTAAAAATGGCTATTTCCAGAAAACCGGCTTCGTTGAAAATAGCTAATTTTTCCCCTTCATAAGACTTTATCGGATATTTATCGGAACTCGCAATAGCGGAATAGTTTGGTAATATGGTTTTGATGTTTTTGGTTTTCAAAACAATTTCATACGGCCTTCCTTTGGCAACTTCTATAAAATATTTTTTAGAAATATTTGTGACTACATTCCCAAAATGGTCGATGTAGATGACATGACCTTTCAATGAATTGCCATCAACAGCCAGTACAGCTTGTAAATCTGTCACTTGTTTTATGCTATTTATTTCTTTGCCAATGACATTCATTAAACCTCCTTTGGCTAAATGACACGCCACTTTTACAAATACATCAAGATCCACAGCCTCACTCAGCAAACGGTCATGGATGTTAATCGTAACCATTTTTTGAGGAACAATTTTTTGTGAAAGCATGCTTAAAATACCATTATCGGCAGCAATAAAATAATGATCATTCCATTGCATCACAATATGTTGATTTTCTTTGTTGGATTCCATATCTACTCCTATAAGATGAACAGTGCCTTTTGGAAAGCTCGCATACGATGCTCCAATAATGTAACTTGCTTCTACTGTGTTGAATGGGTCAATATCATGTGAAATATCAATAATCTTCGCCTCGGAATATTCAGATAAGATTTTCCCTTTCAACGCTCCTACAAAGTGATCTTTCAAGCCGTAATCAGTAGTTAGGGTAATTATTGACATAATTTTGTTTATAACTATTGGTGTTATGTAAACCTAATTTTATTAAATTTGAGAAGTGCAAAGCTAATAATAGTTAACACAAAAAACGAAAAAGAAAAAACAATTTCTAATTAAAAACAAGAAATATACCCGACAGCCAATTGATTGACAAAAAAATGAATTTTAATTAAAAACTACCTCATTTGAACGAAAGAATAATCGAGCTCATAGACATCGCTCCAAAAGACTTTTGGGGCGCTCAAGACACTCATCTTGAAACAATTAAAAAATACTATCCAAAATTAAAAATTGTCGCTCGGGGAACCACCTTAAAAGCTTTTGGAGAAAAAGAGGTTTTGGACGATTTTGAAAAACGTTTTCAACGATTAATGTTACACTTTTCAAGATACAATAATATTGATAATAATGTAATCGAGCGTGTTATTCTTGGCGATGTTCAGGAAGACAGAAAATTTCAAGGACAGGATAAAATATTAGTACATGGAGTAGGTGGCAAAATCATAAAAGCCATGACACCCAATCAGCAATTGTTGGTGGATACCATGGAAAAAAATGATATGGTCTTTGCCGTTGGACCTGCCGGAACCGGAAAAACCTATACAGGTGTTGCTATGGCCATAAAAGCACTTAAAGAAAAGCAAGTCAAAAGGATTATACTGACTCGTCCAGCAGTAGAAGCAGGGGAGAACCTAGGTTTTCTTCCAGGTGATATGAAAGAAAAATTGGATCCCTACATGCAACCTTTGTATGATGCTTTACGAGATATGTTGCCGAATGAAAAACTAGAAGATTATATTCTAAAAGGAGTTATACAAATCGCGCCTTTAGCATTCATGCGTGGAAGAACGTTGGATAATGCTTTTGTTATCTTAGACGAAGCTCAAAACACTACACATTCCCAAATGAAAATGTTTTTGACACGTATGGGAAAAAGTGCTAAATTTATGATTACGGGAGATCCTGGTCAAGTCGATTTGCCACGAAGAACCATTTCTGGACTTAAAGAAGCCCTGTTAGTTTTGAAAGATATTGATGGAATTGGAATCATTTATCTGGATGACAAAGACATTGTACGCCATAGATTAGTCAAGAAAGTGATTGATGCGTATAAGATGATTGAAAATAACGATTAGCAAATACACAAAATTATTGAAGCGGAAAGCGAGTTCATTTTCTATAGAGAATGGATTTCCTTTCCGCTTCATTATTTTAAAAAATGACATCTTTTTATTTAACGATTTAAATAATATTCAAATGAATCCTTTTGTTTCTCTTAGAAATACAATAAATTTGGAATTAATAAAATCTCAGTTAAAAAGAAATGATTTTAAAAGAAAAAATTAAAGTAGTGATCAGCGATTTAGACGGAACTTTACTAAATTCAGATCACAAAATATCTCAATACACTAAAACTGTTTTTCAAGAACTTCACAATCAAAACTACTTAATAATTGTTGCTACCGGACGCCATCACTTGGATGCAATGCCTATTGTAGCAGGTTTAGACATTCCTCTTTATTTAGTTACTTCTAATGGAGCACGTATACATTCCCCTGAAAAAGAACTTTTATTTTCCTTTGATATGGAAAGCGATGCCGTTAAATCGGTTTTATCTTTAGATATTGATCCTGAAATTACAACCGTATTATTCAGAGAAAATGTTTGGCAAACCAACAAGCATGACGAAAAATTGAATGAGTTTCAACCAGAAGTGAATTATCATCCTGAATTAGTAAATTTTAATAACCTAGAGGATTTGAGTGCCATAAAAGTGTTTTTCACGCACAATAAACATTCGAAATTAATTGCATTAAAGGATCAGATTTTAGAAAGTCATTCTGGTCTTTTTAGTCATGCTTTTAGTCTTCCTTACTGTTTAGAATTTATGGATAAATCTGTAGATAAAAGTATTGCAATTGCCAAGATTTTAGAAAAAGAAAATTTTGTTTTCGAAGAATCTATTTCTTTTGGCGATGGCTATAACGATGAAAACATGCTAAAATCCTCCGGTAAAGGATTAGTTATGGGAAATGCTCCTGATAGTTTGAAAAATAAATTATCTCATTTAGAAGTTATCTTACCGAATAATCATGATGGAGTAGCAAAATATATAGCCAAAGAATTACTGCAATAACCTAATTTACGGTTGTTTTAAACATAGCATAATTTTCAATTTTAATATTAAATTATAATCAACATGAATAAAAAGTTACTCCTTGTTATCTGTATTTTGTTTGCCATTACAATTCAAAGTCAAACCTTAAAATTGGAAGAAATAATGAAAGGAAATGCTTTCATTGGAGTTTCGCCAGAAAATGAAAGGTGGTCTTTGGATGGTAAAAAAGTTTATTTTGATTGGAATCCAAATAATGAATTGGGTAACAGTACTTATTTTTGGAAAAACGGATTATCAAAACCAGAACTGGTATCTCCAACTGAAGCTGTTTTTTCAAAATTAGATTTCAAAAAAACAGCCAATCCAGATTTGTATTATTATATTGATAAAGGAAGATTGTTTTCGTATTCCTTAAAAAGTAAAACCTCGAAAAAACTCTACCAACAAAGTAGTCCAATTGCTAATTTACAAATGGGTGCTGTGCCAGGAATTCTTTATTTCAGACAAAATGAAAATCTTTTTCAGTTCAATACCAATGAAGGTTCTATTATTCAAATCACGAACTTTCGTAAAGGAAAATCGGATGAGAAAGCCAGTAATAAAGAATCTTTTTTGAAAAGTCAACAAGAGGAATTATTTCAATTTGTCAGAGATCAGGAAGCGCTGAAAAAATGGAACTTGGCAAAATCAAAAACTACAAAATCTGATTTTCCAAAACCGTACTATTATGGAAAAAATACTTTTGGAAGCTTGAAAGTGGATCCAAAAGGAAATTTTGCCACCTTCAGATTAATAGAAGATTCAGAACGTAAAAGTGAAAAAATGGAACTATTCATCACTGCCGATGGTTACAACCAAATTGAAGATACTAAGGAAAAAGTTTCTGTAGATAATTTATTGGCTACTAAATTTGGTATTTATAACATCGCCAAAGATTCTGTTTATTTTGTGAATTTTTCATCGTTGAGTCACATTCAGGATGTTCCGAAATACTTTGAAACCTATGAAAAATCAAAAACTGCAGAAAAAAAGAACAAACTAATTGTAGTTCAGGAACCTATTTACAATGAAAGTGGTTCATATGCAATTAGTGAAATTAGAAGTCAGGACAACAAAGACCGATGGATTGTTAGTTTGAATTTAGAAAATGGAACTTTTCAAGAACTAGATCATCAACATGATGAAGCTTGGATTGGCGGACCAGGAATTCCTTCTAATTCGTACGGAAGAGGAACGCTTGGATTTTTAGGTGACAATGAAACGGTGTATTTCCAATCCGAAGAAACTGGTTATTCTCATTTGTATAGCTATAATTTAAAGTCAAAAAAGAAAACACAGTTGACCAAAGGTAATTGGGAAGTGCGTAATGTGACTTTGGCCAAAGATAAAAAGTCTTTTTATTTAACCACAACGACTACGCATCCTGGTAACAGAAACTTTTATAAATTGGACCTTACAAATCCAGTTTTACAACCTATTTTAACTAAAGATGGTGCTCATGAAGTGAGTTTATCTCCAGACGAAAGTACTTTATTGGTACGCTATTCTTATAAAAATAAACCTTGGGAATTGTATGTAGCACCTAATAAAAAGAATACGAACTTAAATCAAATAACGACTACAACAACGGAAAGTTTCAAAGGATATTCTTGGCGTGAACCAGAAGTAATTACTTTCAAAGCGCAAGATGGAACTCCTGTAAATGCCCGATTATACAAGCCAGAATCTGCCAATGCGAATAAAGCAGCAATCTTATTTGTTCATGGAGCTGGTTATTTGCAAAACGCACATAACTATTGGAGTACGTACCACAGAGAATATATGTTTCATAATATGTTGGTCGATTTAGGATATACCGTTTTGGATATTGATTATAGAGGTAGCGATGGTTACGGACGTGATTTTAGAACTGGAATTTATCGTTTTATGGGCGGGAAAGATTTAACAGATCAAATAGACGGAAAGAAATATCTAGTCGAGAATTACGGAATTGACCCCTCAAAAGTTGGAATTTATGGAGGTTCTTATGGAGGTTTTATCACGTTGATGGGAATGTTGACTACTCCAAAAGAGTTTGCTTCGGGAGCAGCATTACGTTCTGTTACAGATTGGGCACATTACAATCATGGCTACACCGGAAATATTCTTAATTTCCCTGAAACGGATCCAGATGCGTACAAAAAAAGTTCTCCAATCTATTTTGCAAATAATTTAGAAGGAGATTTATTGATGCTCCACGGAATGGTAGATGACAATGTAGAATACAAAGATATTGTTCGTTTGTCTCAGCGTTTTATCGAATTAGGCAAGAAAAAATGGAGCTTGTCTAGTTTCCCGGTGGAAGCTCATGGTTTTAAAGAAACCTATTCTTGGGTGGATGAATACAGCCGAATCTTAAACTTGTTCAACGATACATTACTTGAAAAATAGTTTTAGAAATAAAAATAATATTTTAGAGTTACACTATTTTTCTTTGCGAAACTCTCTGAAATAGTTTTAAATTTGCAAGTACAAAATAACACAACACAACAGCTATAATGAGCAATACAATTACAACAACGGACTTTAATTTTCCAAACCAGAAATCTGTTTACCGCGGTAAAGTAAGAGAAGTGTACAATATCAATGATGCGCTTTTGGTTATGGTGGCTACGGACAGGCTTTCGGCTTTTGATGTAGTTTTACCAAAAGGAATTCCATACAAAGGTCAAATCCTAAACCAAATTGCTACAAAATTCATGGAATTGACGGAGGATATTGTTCCGAACTGGTTAATTGCAACTCCTGATCCTAATGTTGCTGTAGGTCATTTATGTGAGCCTTTCAAAGTAGAAATGGTAATTCGTGGCTATCTTTCGGGTCATGCTGCTCGTGAATATGCTCTTGGCAAAAGAGAAATATGCGGCGTAAATATGCCTGACTATTTGAAAGAAAATGACAAATTCCCCGAACCTATCATTACGCCGACAACCAAAGCGGATAATGGAGAACATGATGCTGATATTTCTCGTGAGGATATTTTATCAAAAGGAATTGTTTCTGAAGAAGATTATGTTGTTTTAGAAAAATTTACGAGAGATTTATATCAAAGGGGAACTGAAATTGCTGCTAGTCGTGGTTTAATTTTGGTGGATACCAAATATGAATTTGGAAAAACGAAAGAAGGGGTTATTGTCTTGATTGATGAAATTCACACACCAGATTCTTCTCGATATTTTTATGCTGAAGGATACCAGGAACGTCAAAACAGCGGAGAAGAACAAAAACAACTATCGAAAGAGTTTGTTCGTCGTTGGTTAATCGAGAATGGTTTTCAAGGATTGGAAGGGCAACAAATTCCAAATATGACCGATGAATACATTGAAACCGTTTCAGAAAGATATATCGAATTATACGAAAATATCTTAGGAGAGAAATTTGTTAAAGCGGATATTTCTAATATTGATGAACGAATAGAGAAAAATGTCGTGGAATACCTTGCTAATATATAAAAACAGTAGCTTTTATTTAAAACATATAGTTACCTTCAGTTGATAAAAAAACATACACTATGAAAAATTTAATTTACAGTATTAGTCTTGTTATGATATCGATTTCCATTTATCTACTTATTGAGTATCCAAACTCTGGAAGAGCAGGTCTAATTGCTGGAGCATTAATTTTTATTGGGTTTGTACTTAATATTGTTGGATTTTCTTTAAATGCTAAAGCACTACTTGAAAAATAGATAATTATACAATACAGTTTAATAAAAGCCGCAATTCACTTTAGAATTGCGACTTTTTAATGAATATCACCCATCCTAAATTATTTTTCGGGTCAGTTATTTGTTGCTAGGTGACCAATCTTGTGCCGTTATTTTTGAAATAAGTACTGGAATTAAATCAAATGAAATTGGATTCATCTTCTAAAAGTGGACACAACATTTCGTTTTGCCTCATTTTTGGGAGATTTGCTCTGGTAATTTAGTAATAAGTTAATTCAGTTATTCTGGATTGGTAGAATTACCCGCCTGGTGCATTTTCATAAAATTTTTCTACGAAGCAATATTTATAAGGAGGCACTAGTTGTTGTGCGCATTGTTATCCAAAGGGATCAATAGCATTTGGAAGTACATAATCAGTCATTACAAACATAGTGGTTCAACAATTTTTCTGGAATATTTTTAAAATTGTTTGACGAAGTCTTGTAAAACTTCTTTTTTTCCTTGGGAATTTGTTTTAAATGCGCTTCGGTTAATGTTGTCCTTGATTATATTTTAAAATGTACGGAAGTCAGTTTAAAAAAAAAACGCAATTCAAAATTTCTAATTGCGTTTTTTTAGCCCCGATAGTAGTGAAAATCCTTTGTGTCCTGATTTTTTCAGGACACAAAGATTGCAGCGAATAGCGGGATCAGCTCCTAAAACTATTTGAAATAGGAGAAGGTTTCTTCGTTTTCTAACTTGATTAATGTTTCATATATTAATTTGATCACATTTTCAACATCGTCACGATGAACCATTTCAACCGTAGTGTGCATATAACGCAACGGCAAGGATATCAAAGCCGAAGCTACACCACCATTACTATAAGCAAAAGCATCAGTATCCGTTCCAGTCACACGAGAGGAGGCCAATCGCTGAAATGGAATTTCTTTCGCCATAGCTGTTTCTAAAATTAATTCTCTTAAATTATTTTGAACAGCTGGAGCATACGTTACAACAGGACCTTTACCAATTTTAGTGTCTCCTTCAATTTTCTTATCGATCATTGGAGTAGTAGAGTCATGACAGACATCCGTAACAATTGCTACATTTGGTTTGATAGTTTTAGTAATCATTTCTGCACCACGAAGACCTACTTCTTCCTGAACCGAATTAGTGATATACAATCCAAAAGGTAGTTTGATATTATTTTCATGTAACAAGCGAGCTACTTCGGCAATCATAAATCCACCCATACGATTATCTATCGCGCGACAAACAAATTTGTTTTCGTTCAAAATCATGAATTCATCAGGATAGGTAATCACGCAACCCACATGAACACCCATTTTGTCAACCTGTTCTTTTGTTTCGCAACCAATATCAATAAATAGATTATCCACTTTGGCTACCTCTTCGTCTTTCTTTCTATTTCGAGTATGAATCGCTGGCCAGCCAAAAACACCCTTAACAATTCCATTTTTAGTGTGAATATTGACTCGTTTTGAAGGAGCAATTTGATGGTCAGAACCGCCGTTTCTAATGACGTAGATTAATCCATCATCGGTAATGTAGTTCACATACCATGAAATTTCATCCGCATGACCCTCAATTACAACCTTATAAGGAGCATCTGGATTTATAATTCCCACGGCGGTTCCATAAGTATCCGTTATAAAAGTATCCACATAAGGTTTCAAATAGTCCATCCATAGTTTTTGCCCTTCACTTTCGTAACCTGTCGGTGATGCATTATTAAGGTAGTTTTCTAAAAAGTCAAGTGATGACTTCTTTAATATTGATTTAGTGCTCATAAAATTATTTTTTGCTAAATTATAAATTCAAGTATTAATATACTCATTTAAACGTGATTTTAACGTCCTGTTTTAAAATAGTACTAATTGTCATTAAATGGGTTTTAGGATTTCAATAGTCATTTTTAATTAGTAAAATCAAAGCATTTAAGAAGGCAGTAGTAAATATAAAGTATCAGAAAGATACTGAGATTTTTGGTTGATATTTTTTTTGGATTTGATTTTACCAAAAGTTTTTTTTATCATATTTCGCAACTTTTCTCTGATAAAAAATAAAGAATTGTTTCATAATTTTTTATGCTGGCTGAGCCGTCCGATCCACAAATTTTATTTTGAAATATCATTAAAAGTGGGTATTGTGCAAGAATAATAATAAAACGTTCTTCGTCAAAAAATATTTACTAATGATGATATTTTATACAGTTGTTCATTTGCTTGATAATGCTTTTTGTAAAGAAATTTTTTCGGTAGAATTAATAAAAGAATTTCCGATTAAATCCTGCTGAGTTTTATCTGGAGATAAACAAATCAAAGTTTTTTGTGGAACTTAAAAATCTGTTATGTTAAAATTTAGTCAAATTCAATGATATTAAATATTTATTTTCAAACAATGTGGAAAACCGTAAAACTCATAAAATTCCAAGGTATACATTTACAAAATTAAGAATTACTGATAAAAGTGGAGTTCAAAAATCACATCAAATGACGGGCGTATTCTGAAAAGCCTTATAATTTGGAAACTAATAAAATTAAGATTGAAAAAGTTATTTGTTTTAATCGCGGTTTTAGCAATATGTAGTAGTCATTCTCAGTCTAAAATAGTGAATCGCCGGTTTACTAAATTTATTTCTCAAATTGAAGGAGATTTAAATAAAGACAATATTAAAGACATTGTCAAAGTTCAGAAAGATCCAAAAAATGGAGATTATAAAACGGCTGTTTTCTTTGAAACACCTGATGGAAAATACAAATTAATATGCTACAATAGTTCCCTTTTGGCTTACTCAGATGATAGAACGGAAGTTGAAAATCATCCTTATTTAGAAATTAACAAAGAAATATTAATTTTAAATTATGAGTTGCTTAGAGGTCAACATAATTATAAATTTAGATATCAAAAAGGCAGTTTTGAGATGATAGGTTACAACAGTATATCTTCTGATGGTTATGGTTATTTGGAAAAACAAGATGCAAATTTATCTACTAAAATAAAAATCAGAACTGTTGAACAATGTGATGTAGAAAACATAAAACCTAAAGTAACGACAGAGCGGTTGATGATTAATAAATTACCTATTTTTCAGACTTTCAATCCCCAAACATTTAATTATTAAAGTTTTGTTGTGGACAATAAACGAGACAAGAGGCAAAATTTACAACTAAAAAGAAATGCGATGCGAAAATTATATAACCACAAAAAAATAGTGAAAACAGGAATAATCTAAAGGTAATTTTCGGAACAATTCTATTTAGGTATCCGCCCGACGAACCACATATTTTTTAGATTAACCTAAGGTAGTAGTTTTGTTCTAAACAATTTAGACATGGACAAAAATGAATTTATGTTA
>NZ_FRBU01000089.1 GCF_900142695.1 Flavobacterium xanthum
ACCTCGGAAAAGGCATCAATTTGATTCTCCAAATGAAGTATATTTACAATTATTAAACAATAATCAGGAATTCGCATTAATTAATTGAATCCACCAAATAAAAAATTCTTTAAATTTTTAAAACTACCTTTTTACTTTAGTCACACAAACCCAAACATTAATAATACAGCAGAAAATCCACATTCTGTAAATGAAAACGATAAAACATATTCATATATTTTATGTTTAAGAAGTACATTAAATTTTGACGAAATTGTTCAAGATTCAATTATTAATAGGAATAGAATCAGCTGGAATTTAGATGACAAAGAAGTAAATTCAAATAGATTCAATATTTATTACTTTCCAGAGAGAGAATACAACGGAAATGAAGGTAATAATCATAATTCTGGTTTTGCTTGGTATAAGCAAAACCAATATCGTATTTTAGGAGTAAAACAAGATGAATTAGGTCGAGAGAAAAAAAGTAATGGAAAAGCATTAGAAAATTTATTCTTTCCAAAAGAAGTAAAAAATCTTATTGATATCATTGGTTTATGGGTCAAAAGTCAGGAATGGTACAAAGAAAAAAGTATTCCTTGGAAAAGAGGCTGGCTTTTATATGGTCCGCCCGGAACTGGTAAAACTGCATTAGTAAGAGCATTTGCGGAAGATTTAGATATGCCAATATATTTTTTCTCATTGTCTCAAATGTCAAATAATGATTTTATGAAATCTTGGCAAAGTATGCAATTAAATATTCCTTGTATAGCGTTAATTGAAGATATAGATAATGTATTTGATAAAAGAAAAAATATTGCACAGAGTTCAATGATGTTTTCTGGAATGTTTAACAATCAAAACGATGAAAATAACGAAAATAGCGGAACAAAAATGCCTTTAACATTTGATACGTTATTAAATTGTATTGATGGAGTTGATAAATCTGATGGAGTTTTTACAATCATAACAACAAATGATATCACAAAAATTGATTCAGCGATTGGTGTTCCTACAATAAATGAAGATGGTTCACAGACGTTTATATCTTCAAGACCTGGAAGAATTGACAAGGCAATCGAACTAACATATATGCAAAAAGAAAATAAAGTTGAAATGGCTAATAAAATTCTTTCTGATTTTAATATTCAACTTTCTGAAGTTTTAGAATATATTGAATTAGAAAATGAAGAAACGCCTGCACAATTCCAAGAATATTGTTCTCAAATTGCTTTACAAGAATATTGGAAAATAAACCAATAAAAACTGCTGGTAACAGCTAGGGTTTCGTTGCGTTCGAAGAACGAACAATGAACCCGCGGTTGAACGGAACCGGTTACATGCCGTTAACACTATGGAGTTATCGTAAAATTATTAGAAGGATTATCAAGAGGATTTAGAGTCCTCTTTTTTTTGTCGTATAATGAAAGTGGTTTTTATCGTGATTTCCTTCACATTTACTTATAAAATCCCTTACCCATAAATTTAACTTTCACAGGGACTTGAGCTGTGGCTATCGCCAAGATACCAAGCAGGCGGACCACGCTGGTCAAAAACAGCTATTCTATGTAAATTGCCTGTTTTGCAACAAGGGCATTTGGGGAGAAAAGGCTTCTTCTCTACTTTTTCTAGCACTCTTACCTTTAGTTTTTCTTGTAAAAGTTTTAATTTTGTCCGTTTCCAGTATCCGCCCGACGAACCACATATTTTTTAGATTAACCTAAGGTAGTAGTTTTGTTCTAAACAATTTAGACATGGACAAAAATGAATTTATGT
>NZ_FRBU01000034.1 GCF_900142695.1 Flavobacterium xanthum
CTCAAACAAGATGGGATAATTTATCGGCATACCTATTAGATGGTAACTTGCAAATAGATAATAATCTGGTGGAAAATGCAATCAGACCAGTGGCCATTGGTAGAAAGAATTATCTTTTTGCCGGATCGCACGATGCTGCTCAAAGAGCGGCTATGGCCTATACCTTTTTTACTAACTGCAAAAAGCATAACGTAAATCCTTTTGAGTGGCTAAAATATACCCTTGAGAATATCCAATCTATAAACCACAAGAATATTACAGACCTGTATCCTCACAATTACAAGCAGCTAGCGGAATCTAAACCATTGTAAAATTACGCTCCTATCATTAATCTTATTGAACTAAACAATATGTAGTTGCTCGGGTGGATACTGAAAAATAGTATATCGAGAAAAATTTTAAACCAGTAAGCAATTATCAAAAAGTTTAGTTCTTATTTTACAGCGAACTTAAGTAGCACAATTTTTAAAAACTTATATGACTTATATGTTGAAAAATAGCAAACGAGAAAAGTTTTAAACCAATAAGGAATTAAGAAAAAGTTTAGTTCCTGTTCTACGAGGAAATGAAGCGGTATTAAGCATTAAACTTATATGACTTATATGTTGAAAAATAGTATATCGAGAAAAATTTTAAACCAGTTAAGAATTAATAAAAAGTTTGATTCCTGTTTTAGAAGAAAATAATCACCCAAGATTGAAAATAAATAATAAGTAAGGTGCGGCAACTATTCGTGTTAGCCAAATTTAAAAAATTGATTGTTAGCCATGGCTTCTTGTAATGGCATGATGTCTTTGATTAGTACTTTTTGTTCAAAGGCTGTAATGTGATTGTTATGATGCACATCGGATCCTACATAGGAATAAAGGCCTTTTTGAAGCAACTGTTCCGCTATTTTGGCTATCCCAGCGCCATAATATCCCACGATAGACAACAGATTCAGTTGAAACAAGCAGCCGGCTCTTTTTAGTTTGACGTATTCGTTGAAGTTGTTATGGTAAAATAGGTAGCGCTCTGGATGGGCTAATACTGGAATGTAGCCTGCCACCTGTAAGTCAAAAAGGATGTCGTATAATTGAATAGGGGCGTTGATATACGACATTTCGACTAGTACATAATTGTCTTTCAAGGTCAATAAGTCCTTGGATTGAAATAGCCGTACAAACTGATCGTCCATTAAATACTCGGCGGCAGCTTTGAATGGAATGGAAATATGGTTGTGTTGTAATTCAAGAACTGTCGCTGTTTTCTTGGATAGGATTTGCTCATGAGTATTATCCCAAACATGCTGGATGATGTGAGGCGTGGTTATAAATTGTGAAACACCAAAACCCTGAAGCGCAGTCGTAAGTCGAAGTGTATCTTCAAAGTTTTTTGCGCCGTCGTCTATGCCAGGCAGCAAATGGGAGTGAATGTCGATATGATCGTCTGGGATTAGATCCTTCAGTACGGGTTTTGATTTGAAAATTGAAAACATGCTACAAATGTAGAAAAAAGGAAACAGTTTTTAGGTCTAGATATGCAGTATTCTTAAAGAAAATTGCGTTTTAATTGGTCTGTATTCTAGAGTGCAAGGAGCCAATTTGTGATGTTTTGGAGCATAAATTTTCTTTTAAAACCTAAAAAAAATCTTTTTAGTATGTAATTTTTTATAAGAAATTTGCTATTTTAACTATTTTAAGCCAATTTATTGATCTCAAGCGTGAAAAAGCCTTTGTTTAGGTAAGTAGTTCATATTAGGGGTCTAAACGCAAACGGGACAGTCTTTAATAAAAGGGGGTTATTGCTGTTCAAATCAAGACTAGTATTGTATTGCTTAGTTGGAAAAATGATTTATTGTTGCCCTGTTTTAGAGGGTTTGTGGTACAAAAAAGAGAATGTACTTTGTCGCTCTTGCCGTGCCGGATGGATGCAGTTATAGTGCCTTTTTCATTTATTTTCAAGGACTGTCATTCCTACAATAGCGTAGCTTTATGTGTAGTTCTTCTAAATTTAGAGTTAAAAAGACAGTTGCTTAACATTATGTTAATTTAGCATAAAAGCATACTTAAAGGGGAATGTCTGCGAATAATGTGGTTTAACTATTAATATGGTGCATGTAAATGTTTTTTTTAATTGGTTCTGTTATAAAAAAATAAATTGTGTTAATTCTAATATATATTTGTTTCTTTAAGAAATTATTATGATTTTTGTGAAATAACTAATTCAAAACAAATTTAATATGAGATCAAAATTCAAATGGATTTTTTCATTGCTGTTGGCCTTGTCAATGCAATTTGCATTTGCACAAGAGAGAACTATTACCGGTGTCGTAACTGATGCTTCTGGTCCTGTTCCTGGTGTAAATGTTTTAATTAAAGGTACTAAAGTAGGAGTACAAACCAATTTCGATGGTGCTTATTCAATAAAAGCGAAAACGGGAGACGTTTTGGTTTTCTCTTTCGTAGGGATGAGCCAATCGTCAAAAACAGTAGGTGCTGCAAGTACCATCAACGTATCGATGCAAGATGATGCTAAGATGTTAGCTGAGGTAGTTGTTCAAGGGTATAGAACAGTAACTAAAAAGTCAGCTGTTGTATCAGATGCGACTGTTTCTAGTAAAACAATTGAAAACAGACCTAATGCAAATGCGATTAATACACTTCAAGGTCAATTAGCGGGGGTTAATATTACTGCTACTACAGGTCAGCCAGGTGCTAAATCAACAGTTGTTATTAGAGGGGTAGGAACTATTACAGGAAACTCAGATCCATTATATGTGATTGATGGTTTTCCTTCTAACAGTGACAACTTCCGTTCTATTAACCCTAATGACATTGAGTCTACATCTGTGCTAAAAGATGCTGCAGCTGTTGCTGAGTATGGTAACAGAGGGTCAAATGGTGTTATTGTTATTAAAACTAAAAGAGGTAAGTTTGGTGAAGCAAAAACTACATTCAGAGCAAGCTCTCAGTACGGTGTTGGAGAATTGCAAAAACCAAAATACAGTTATGCTAGTTCTAAAGAGTTATTGAAAATTGAGCAAAACTTTGGTTCTGGTTTAGGGGCTACGTTAACGGATGCTCAAATCGCGGCGTATGATATTGATACGGACTGGGTTGATTATTTCTTTAATCAATCAAATACAACTTCACACAACATAGCGGTAGAAAATAGTGGTCAAAACATTACTTCTTACACGTCTTTGGGTTATTTCGAACAACAAGGTATTTTAGCAACAACAGGTTTAAAAAGATTTACATTAAGAAATAACATTAACGGTAGATCTGTAAACGAAAAGTTTAAATATCAAGTAAATACTTCATTTGGTTTTAGTAAAAACAATGAAGCGACTAGTTTAGGTGATGGTGCTATTAACAGAAATTATGTTTTAGGTGCTTTTATTTCAGCTCCTTATGTTTCTCCTAGTATTTACACAGGTCCTCAATCAGCTTTGGATTACTATAATAACACTCCAGGTTTATTGGCAACGCCAATTATGTTGGTTGATAAATTACAACAGTACAAAAATCAAACGGATGAAGTTCGTATTGATGTGGCTACAGATTTCTCGTATGATATCACTAAAGATTTAACAGTGCGCAGTAGATTAAACGGTCAATTATTAGATACTAGATTCTTTCAATCAGAGTTTCCAGATTCATTTAATGCATTGTTGTTTCAAGCTGCTGGACAAACGTTTACTGGTTTTGAGGATATTAACTCAAGAAAAGAATGGTACTTCAACAATTTATGGCAAATCAATTATGGTAAGACTCTAGGTGATCATACCTTCAATGTGAATGCTAACATGGAGTACAATCACTCTCGTATTTATGGTAACAACATCAGACAAAGAGGTTTGATTAAAGGTATTTTTGTTCCTAATACAGGAGCGGGATATGCTGGAGACACAGGTACTAATGATTTTTATGTTCCTCAAGTTTCAGCATCTAATGTTAGAAATGACTTAATTTCTTATTTTGGTTCATTTGATTATGACTTTAAGAGTAAGTATGGTATCGTAGCTTCTGTAAGAAGAGATGGATCTTCAAGATTTATCGAGTCCAAACAATGGGGTAACTTTTATTCTGTAGGGGGTAGATGGAATATCGACGAAGAGGCATTTATGGACAATGTATCTTTTATAGATGTATTAAAATTAAGAGGATCTTATGGTACAGTAGGTAATCAGAGAATCGTTCCAGGAACTGTTTTTGCAGGAATTCAACCACCTCGTTTTGCTGATATTTACAGTGTAGCAAACAACACCTACAACGGTGGAACTGGTTATGGAATTAGCTTTGGTTTTCCTGAATTGCAGTGGGAGACTACTACGCAGTGGAATGCTGGTTTAGATTTTGAAATGTTTAGAGGAAGACTTAGAGGAGCTTTTGATTATTACAATAGAGCAACTTCTCAATTGTTTTTAGAGAACCCAGTGACATCTACTTCAGGAACTTCAACTTTGACTCAAAATGCTGATGTAACGGTAACGAACAGAGGACTAGAGTTAAATTTAGGGTATGATATCATTAAAAATCAAGAAAAAGAAATCACATTAACAATTAGAGCTAACGGTTCACTAAATAACAATATCGTTAGTAAAATTGAGAATGCTACAGGACAAATATTTTTACCAGGTGGTCTTTTTGTAAGCGAAAATGGTGGTGGTATTAACGAACCATTTGTGTATCATTACTTAGGAGTTAATCCAGTAAACGGAAACTTATTATTTGAGGATGCAGCTGGTAATCCAACTGAAAATCCTGTTCAAGCAGATAAAAGAAGAGCAGGTGTGAATAATTTACCTAAGTATCAAGGTGGTTTTGGTTTTGATTTTAGTATAAAAGGCTTTTATGCTTCCACTTTATTTACTTTCGCTTATGATGTAGCTAGATTCGATTACGATTTAGATAACTTGTATTCAGTAGGTAATATTGGACAGTTTACAGTTACTGATGACTTGTTAAATGCCTGGACTTCAACTAATACTAACACTGATGTTCCTTCATTGAACGCAGGAAATTTAGGATTGAGTGATGAATCAGATCGTTTCCTTAAAGATGCTTCTTATATTCGTATGAGAAACGTTCAAGTAGGTTATAATGTGCCTCAAAAGTTTTTAAAGAATACTTTTATGACAGCAGTGTCATTCTCTTTACAAGGAGAAAATTTATTAACTTTTTCTAAATGGAAAGGTTTTGATGTTGAAAGTAGTAGAACTAACGATGTATATCAATACCCAACACCAAGGTTGTACACGTTTGGTGTAGATGTTAAATTTTAATTAGAAAAATTATGAAGAAAATATTTGGAATATTAATTGTATCGTTTGCACTTTTTGTTTCGTGTACAAATGATTTGTTGGAGCCTTTTACTCCTGGTTCTCTTACTGAGGATATCGCTGTAAACAAAAGTAGTGATTTAGTTAGGTTAGTAAATGCATCTATGAATATCCTTACTAATAGAGCAGATTATGTATTTAGCTCGATATTTACTGATGAAGCTGCTCCTGGTTCAAACAATGGTGGTCAAGGAATTACTACCGATTATGTTTTTTTAATGAACGTTTCGAATGGTTCCGCTGCGGCGATATGGCAATCGCAATATTTTGCATTAGCCAGAATTAACCGTGTTGTTACTTTTGCTGATCAGGTTGTTGCCACATCTCCTGCAGATCAGCAACTGATTAACAGATCAAAAGCAGAGGCTTTAGTTTTAAGAGCTTTAGCTCACTTAAAGATTATGTCTTATTTTTCTACTAATCCTAAAGATGATGCTGCATTAGCTGGAGTATTAGCAGATAGAATTATACTTACTACAGAAAAACCGCTAAGAGTTTCAAATGGCGTGTTTTATACTGCTATCCACAAAGATTTAAATGACGCTATAGCTATTTTTGATGCTAATACGGCTCCTGCTTATGCAGGAATAATTAAAACGTATTATCCTTCTAAAGCTTTAGCTCAAGCGCTTAAAGCACGTGCTTATGCACTTAAAGGGGATTATCCTAATGCGGAAATTTTTGCTAATACCGTGATAAACACATCTGGAATTACTTTAGCGAATACGCAAGCGCAATACAATGCTGTTTTTCATACGCATAGTGAGAGTGCTAATACAGAAGTTATTTTTAGATTGAGAAGAACGGTTCAACAAAATGTGCAAACGACTAACCTAAACAACGGTTGGGTTTCTGTTGCAAATAGAAGAAATGGTTCGCCATTTTATGAAGTAAGCAGAGCTTTGTATAACAAACTTGCTGCAGTGCCAAATGACTTTAGACTAAACACTATCGTACATTTGACTGGTACTAGTCCATCAGTTATTGATCCAAACTATGCTACTGCAACGGATGTTAGAAACTCTGATATTATTGTTTTGCAAAAACATGGTGGTCAATCTGCTGTTACAGCAACCAATGGTTTCAATCCTGATTTTATGGTCTCTAGACTTTCTGAAATGTATTTCATTAGAGCTGAGGCAAGAGCTGCAGCTAGTGATTTAGTTGGTGTTGGTACAAATTTGAAAGCAATATTAGATGCTCGTTTCCCAACAGCTCAACTTGCTCCAGTATTTGCTAATCCACAAGCAGCTTGGAAAGGAATCTTAGACGAAAGAAGAAAAGAATTGTCTTTTGAAGGATTTAGATTTATCGATTTAAAACGTATTGGTACGTTGGCGGGTGCAACTTTAGACAGAGATCCTTCTGAGTACGCTTCAAGCGCATGGAGTTTCCCTGCTGCTAACCCAACTAACTTGCCTTTAAGTAGTTTCAAATTTGCTTTGCCAATTCCACAAGTGGAGATTACTGGTAATGCTTTAATTCAACAAAACCCTGGTTACTAATTATAAGTACATGTCCTTACGGACACTGCTGATTATTTAATCATAATATTTTAAAAAGGTTGCAAGATTTATTTCTTGCAACTTTTTTTTTGCTTTAAGTCCAAATTTGAAGCAGTTAGCTTAATGTAAAATAGTATCAAAATTGAAAGTTGGAAAACTTAGTATGGGATGTATATAGCAGCAATACTTCATAAGTTGCTTTTCCCGCATACTTAAATAATGAGTTGGATTATTGTTAAGTTTAAATTTTTATTTAGTTATTTAACTACCTTTGCTTTTTTGTACTTTTATGTTGGTATGAAATCCAAATTAATACCTGCAGTCTAACGTAATTCTATTTTCTGCTCCAAAAT
This sequence comes from Flavobacterium xanthum, assembly GCF_900142695.1. GTDB lineage: Bacteria > Bacteroidota > Bacteroidia > Flavobacteriales > Flavobacteriaceae > Flavobacterium > Flavobacterium xanthum. The sequence continues at coordinate 7,185 of NZ_FRBU01000034.1, forward strand.
TAATTCCTGTATTCTTTATTTATGAAAAAAGCGGTATTATTATTTTTATTAGTAACAAACGTATGTATTGCTCAAGATTTAGGTCAGCAAAAGCGAATTAAAGATACAACAGCAGCTAAAATTGCCACCATCGATTTGTATCAGGTGATTACAATCGAAAATGATACGACCTATATTGATACGTCACTGACGATTCAAAAAGAGTACAGTCATAATTATTTACGAAAGGATATTTTTGGATTGTTGCCGTTTGCTAATGACGGTCAAACCTATAATACGTTGCAATACAGCTTAACGGATTTTTCTCCGTATCCTGAATTTGGCTTTAAAGCCAAACATTTTAATTTTTTAGAAGCCAACCAAATTAGGTATTATTCTGTGGCGACTCCCGTAACCGAATTGTATTTTAAAACTACAATCAAAAAAGGACAATCTGTTGATGCTTTTATTACCCTAAATACTTCTGAAAATTTAAATTTTTCAATAGCTTATAAAGGATTGCGATCTGAAGGGGAGTATCTCAATCAATTGTCTAGTACTGGAAATTTTAGATTTACGACTAATTACAATACAAAGAACAAACGTTATTTTGCCAAAGCGCATTATACCTTTCAAGACATTCTCAATGAAGAAAACGGCGGAATTACTACCATCGAGAATTTTGAGAGTGAAGACCCAAACTACAATAACCGACAGCGATTTGAAGTGTATTTTAATGATGCTAAATCATTTTTAAAAGGCAAGCGCATTTTTTTAGATCATAATTTTAGAGTCAACCCAAATAAAGGAGCAAATAATCTTTATGTGACGCATCAATTTAATTACGAAAATAAGTTTTTCGAATACAATCAAGCCACATTGCTTTCTACGGTGGGTTCAGAGCAGGTGAATCGTTTTGGAGATTCTTTTCTGGATAGTGGTATTAATGATCAAACGCGTTATAATAAAATGTACAATAAAGTAGGGTTGATTTATGAGAACACTACTTTGGGAAATTTTCAATTTTTTGTTGATGATTTCAGGTCTAATTATTACTACAATCGGATTTTGGTGTTTGATAATCAAAACACGATTCCTAGTGCATTCAGTCAGCAAATCAACAGCGCTGGTGGACAATATGAATACCGACGCGATCAGTGGAAAGGTAAATTTTTATATTCCCGATCGGTAACGGCACAGTCGCTGTCTAATTTGGATGCGAAGTTGCAATACGACGTAAATGACGAAATTCAGCTGGTTTTTCAATATCAGAATATAAACAAATTACCCAATAATAATTATAATTTGCATCAAAGTAGTTACGTACAGTACAATTGGTCCAATGAGTTTAAGAATGAAAAAATTAATACCATAAAAGCCAATGCAATTTCGCCGTGGATAAATGCAGAACTACAGTTTTCAGTTTTGAATGATCATTTGTATTTTACAGATGCGTCGAGTGCCCAGCAGAAAGCCGCAAAAACGCAAATCGTAGCTCCTGCACAATACGCTGGGACGATCAATTATTTGTCGGTTAAAATCAGTAGAGAATTAAAATTCGGGAACTTTGCTTTGGATAATACCATTCTCTATCAAAAAACAGAACAGCAGGACGCTATATTAAATGTTCCAGCAATTGTGACGCGCAATACATTTTACTTTTCGGATTTTATATTTAAAAAAGCCTTGTTTCTGCAAACAGGTATTTCTTTAAATTACTTTTCTAATTATTATGCGAATGAATACAATCCTGTGATAGGAGAGTTTTTTGTTCAAAAAGACAAACAAATTGGCAACCATCCCAATCTTGACTTTTTTATAAACGCAAAAATCCAAAGAACAAGAATCTATTTTAAAGCGGAACATTTTAATTCGGCGCTCACTGGGAATAATTTTTATGCTTCACCTAACAATCCATCCAGAGATTTTACCATTCGATTTGGGTTGATTTGGAACTTCTTTAATTAAAAAATCAGTATAGGAATACGTTCTAGAATATTCTTTCTCAGAATTTTTTAGGATGAGTCACCATTGTGGTTTCAGGAGCTAAAGCAAGCAAGTAAAGGACGATGCTCTAAATGAAATTCATTTCATTAGGGTTAACTAAAAGAGGTAGTGAAGGAATTTTTGTTCCTAAATTCCACAACGAAGATTATTTTGTAACAAAATACTATCTTTGCACCATTATTTACAACAAATTACAATCTTAAATTTACGATACAATGCGTTACGCAGAAAATATATTAGGTACAATAGGCAACACACCATTAGTTAAACTAAATAGAGTAACCGCTGAAGTGGATGCTCTGGTACTTGCAAAAGTGGAAACATTCAATCCAGGGAATTCTGTCAAAGACAGAATGGCTGTAAAAATGATTGCCGATGCGGAAGCTGATGGAAGATTAAAACCTGGCGGAACCATCATTGAAGGAACTTCAGGAAATACAGGGATGGGATTGGCTTTAGTGGCCATCATCAAGGGATACAAGCTGATTTGTGTGATATCAGACAAACAGTCTAAAGAAAAAATGGACATTCTTCGTGCCGTAGGAGCAAAAGTAGTAGTGTGCCCTACGGATGTCGAACCTACGGACCCAAGATCTTATTATTCAGTTTCGAAAAGACTGGCTGAAGAGACGCCTAATTCGTGGTATGTGAATCAATACGACAATCCATCCAATGCAATAGCACATTACGAGCAGACAGGTCCGGAGATCTGGGAGCAAACAGAAGGTAAAATTACACACTTTGTTGTAGGTGTAGGAACTGGTGGTACGATTTCTGGAGTAGCAAAATACCTAAAAGAACGCAATCCAAATATTAAAATATGGGGAATTGATACGTATGGTTCTGTGTTTAAAAAATACCACGAAACTGGGATTTTTGACGAAAACGAAATCTATTCCTATATAACCGAAGGAATTGGAGAAGATATTCTTCCCAAAAATGTGGATTTCTCTATAATAGATGGGTTTACAAAAGTAACGGACAAAGATGCCGCAGTATACACACGTAAAATTGCTTTGGAAGAAGGGATTTTTGTAGGTAATTCAGCAGGCGCAGCGGTAAAAGGGTTGTTGCAGCTCAAAGAACATTTCAAACCAGAGGATGTAGTTGTGGTTCTTTTCCATGATTCAGGAAGTCGTTATGTAGGTAAAATGTTCAATGACGATTGGATGCGCGAACGTGGTTTTCTAGAGGAGGAAATTACAAAAGCAGAAGATGTCATCAAGGACCATATCGATAAACCATTAATTGTTGTGCGTACCGAAGAATTAGTCTCACATGCTATTGAACGCATGCGTAAATATAAAATTTCACAAATTCCGGTCATCGATAGCAATGGATTTGTTGGCTCTGTGGACGAAAGTGATTTGTTTCAAAGTTATGTTGCGGATAAAGATGTGGCCGATAAACCTATTAAAGAAATTATGGGAAGACCTTTTCCAATTGTTAAACAAGGAACCCCAATAGAAGAGGTTTCTAAATTGTTTACCAAAGAAAATGATGCAGTTTTAATAGAATTGCAAAATGGTAATCACCATATTATTACCAAATATGATATTATTGGTTCGATAAAATAAGATTTTTTTTTTGCCATAAATTAGACCAATCAGCACAAATTGATTTTGTGTTAGTTCTTCTAATTTGTGGCTTTTTTTTAAATTATAATGAAACCAATATTTAAATCATAGCCCAAAACCGATACCAGATAACGCATACCAGATAACTCATAACAGATAACTCATAACAGATAACCGATAACGCATAACCGATAACAGATAACTCATAACCGATAACCGATAACCCAAAACCTAAAACCCCGAAAATGACATTCACCGCTATAGATTTTGAGACTGCCACCGCTTATCATCCATGTTCCGTGGGAATTGTTACTGTAGAAAACGGAATAATTGTGGATGAGTTTGTAACCTTGATCAAACCACCAAATAACCTGTATTCTCCCTTTACAATACAAGTTCATGGAATTTATCCGCGCGATACACTTCATGCAAAATCATTTATACAGGTTTACCCGGAAATTAAAAAGCGGCTACAAAACAGAGTGGTAGTGGCGCACAATGAAAGTTTTGACCGTAATGTTTTAGCGAAATCAATGCTGCTCTATGGTTTGGATTATGCTGATCTAAATCTCGCAGCCCGATGGGAATGTACCGTAAAAATCTATAAAAGCAAAGGATTAAAACCAACCAAATTGAGTGATTGTTGCCGCGAAATGAACATCGTTTTGAATCATCACGAAGCTTTGTCAGATGCTAGGGCTTGCGCCAAATTGTATCTGCTGCGATAAACTTATTTAGATTTCAATTGAATGTTTTTTAAAGTAAGACTTCTTGTATAATTTACTATCTTAGTTATCCTTTAATGATGAAATGTGAAATCCTCAATTTCGTCTTTCGCTCTTTTTAATAGAGCGGGTTGGGTTGAGGAGTGTCTAAAATCTAAAAAATGAAAGAAGATTTTCTCCATTACCTTTGGAAATTCAAAAAGTTTGATGCTTTGAATTTGAGAACTTTCAATGATGAAGAAATCACAATTATCAATGTCGGTCAGTATGTTGAATTGGCTGGTCCTGATTTTTTCAATGCTCAAATTACTATTGGAAATCAAAAGTGGGCTGGAAACGTTGAAATTCATCTTAAATCTTCAGACTGGTATGTGCATCATCATGAAATAGACTCAGCGTATGAAAATGTAATTCTTCATGTGGTTTGGGAACACGACACTGAGATTTATAGAAGCAATAATATTGAAATTCCCGTCTTGGAACTTAAAAAACATGTTGATCCAGCAACCATCCAAAACTATCAATCTTTAATGGCTCCTAAATCATGGATTTTCTGTGAAAAGCAAATTAAAGAGGTCGATGAATTTATTTTTAAAAATTGGCAGGAACGGTTGTTTTTTGAACGTTTAGAAAGAAAATCTAAGCCTATTTTTGATTTGTTAGAGGAGACCAGTCAAGATTGGGAAGCTGTTTTGTTTAGTCTTTTGGCTAGGAATTTTGGTTTGAATGCCAATGGAGACGCGTTCTTTAAAATGGCCCAATCCATTCCTTTTTCTATAATCCGAAAAGAAAGTTTTGAAGTTGAGAATCTAGAAGCATTATTTTTTGGATTAGCTGGATTATTGGATTCTGAAAAAGAAGACAATTATTATAAGGATTTAAAATTCAGGTATTTTTATTTGTTGCATAAGTATCAATTAGAGCATTTAATGGCAGATCAAGTTCAGTTTTTTAAGCATCGACCGGATAATTTTCCAACAATTCGTTTGTCTCAGTTGGCTAATTTATATCACACACATCAGAATTTATTTTCTAAAATAAGTACTTTGAATTCCTTGAAAAATAATGTTCAAGTTTTTCAAATTGGGGTTTCTCCTTATTGGGAAAATCATTATCAGTTTGACAAAGAAAGTCCCATTAAAAAGAAAATGCTTTCTAAATCTTTCGTCGATTTGTTGTTGGTGAATACAATAATTCCGCTGCAGTTTGCTTTTGCCAAAAGTCAGGGAAAAGAAATTACGGAAGACTTGATACATTTATTAAACGGCTTGAATCCTGAGAAAAATGCTATCATTGATAAGTTTACTTCGTTTGGTATCGTTTCAAAAAATGCTTTTGACACACAATCGTTGCTGCAACTCAAAAAGGAGTATTGTAATAAAAGCAGATGCTTAGAATGTGCTTTGGGATTGGAATTAGTCAAAAGTAAGGTGTAAAGGTCTCCATTGGAAATTGCAATGATTAATACCTAAACCGATAGGTAAATTTTGTAATTTTGTTGCAACAAACAACTCAAGAAAATGTCAGCAATTATTAAGCTCAAGTTCTTTTTTGAAAAGCATGGCTTTCACGTTTCCTCCCGTTTAGCAGATACATTAGGAATGCGTGCCAGTAGTGTGCGGCTTTTTTTTATTTATTTATCATTCGTAACTGCAGGATTGTGGTTTGCGGTTTATTTAACCTTAGCTTTTTGGATTCGGTTAAAGGATTTAATCCGCGCTAAACGTACGTCAGTTTTTGATTTGTAAGAAGGTATAAAAATATAAAGGGGATTATAAAGTACTTGCACTTTATAATCCCCTTTTTTATTTTTGTGGTAAATCTATTTATCAGGATTGTTTAATTTACTGTTTTTCTTTCCGTAAACAAAGTACAGTGCAACACCCAGTGCCATCCATATAATCAATCGAATCCAACTTTCATACGGTAGCGAGTACATCAAGTAACTACAAACTAAAACTCCAGCAATAGGAACGTAAGGAACGAATGGGGTTTTAAAAGATCGTGGTGCATCCGGCATTTTTTTACGCATCACTAATACGCCGATACAAACTAGTACAAAGGCTAACAAGGTTCCAATACTAACCATGTGACCCAAATCACTTACCGGTACGAAACCTGCAAAAAGGCTCACAAATACCATGAAGAAAAGATTTGTTTTCCAAGGAGTTCTAAATTTTGAATGAATATCGCTGAAAAAAGCAGGAAGTAATCCATCTTTACTCATCGTATAGAAAACGCGACTTTGTCCCATTAGCATCACCAACATTACCGAGGTGTATCCTGCTAAAATAGCGACAATTAATCCCGTTTGAAGGAACGTATAGCCCGTTACTGCAAATGCTGTTGCAGCTGGTTTTGCATCGCCTGCAAATTCATAATACGGTACAAGACCCGTCATAACATGAGCAAATAATACATACAATATAGTACAAATTACCAAGGATCCTAAAATACCAATTGGCATTCCTTTTTGAGGATTTTTTGCTTCTTGTGCAGCAGTTGAAACAGCATCAAAACCAATGAAGGCAAAGAAAACAGTTCCGGCTCCAGCAGCTATTCCTGACCAACCAAACTGACCTTTGACACCAATGTTTTCTGGAATATATGGGGAGTAATTTGCAGGATCGATATAGTCCCATCCTAAAACAATAAACATGATTACAACAATAACCTTTACTACTACTAAAATATTATTGATTGAGGCAGATTCTTTAGTTCCTCTAATTAATAATAATGACAGTGCAGAAACGATTAAAATAGCAGGAAGGTTAATATAACCTCCTTGGATAACGGTACCGTCACCTAATGTTAAGGTTTCCCAGGGAGAACATATAAATTTTGGATTCAGATGAATGCCGTACTTATTTAATAATTCCAGTAAATATCGAGACCAGCTAACTCCAACGGTAGCGGCACCTAATGCGTATTCAAGAACTAAATCCCATCCTATAATCCAAGCCATAAATTCTCCCATGGTGGCGTAGGAATAAGTATAAGCACTACCTGCCACAGGTATCATAGAGGCAAATTCAGCATAGCAAAGTCCTGCAAAGGCGCATCCTACTGCAGCTAAGATAAAAGAAAGGGTAACTGCAGGACCTGCGTGTTCCGCAGCAGCAATACCAGTTAATGAGAATAATCCAGCTCCAATAATAGCTCCAACTCCAAGTGCTACTAATGAACGTGATGACAAAGTCCTTTTTAATCCTTTTTCGGATTCTGACGCTTCATTAAGCAAGACCGAAAGGGGTTTAGTTTTCCAAATTGACATGGGTTATATGGTTTTGTTTGTTATTAAGCTCCAAATGTATTCTTTTTTATAAAAAATAAAAAACAATAATTTAGTTTTAAGTTATAAATTACAATTTAATATGCTTTACCGGAATTAAATCTTTTGAAAACCTGATGTATTGGGCGTTATCAACGTGTTATTTTTTTTAAAAATATTTAACTTCACAATGTAACAGGTCTTACTTTTATTTATAAATTTAGATTTCCTTTATTATTAGGTAAATACAATCGCATCAAATGAGTTTTAAAACGATTCACACTTATTTTAAGTTTTCTAAAGAGCAACGCATAGGGATCTTCTGTTTGTTTGTACTTATCATTTCTTTGCAACTCGTCTATTATTTTGTGGATTTTACCCGAGTAACAAAAGAGGATCCAGCGAAACAAAAATGGCTTTCGCTTCAATCTGGATTAGATTCCATGAAAAGGAGTAGCGAAATTAGGACGCCAAAAATATATCTTTTTAATCCCAATTTCATAACGGACTATAAAGGGTATAAATTGGGAATGTCCATAAAGGAGATTGATCGATTGGTAGCCTTTAGAAAAAAAAATAAATTTGTAAACTCTGCTGAAGAATTTCAGGGTATTACTAAAGTGTCGGATGCTCTATTGCATGAGATTGCACCATTTTTTAAATTTCCGGATTGGGTAAACACTAAAAAAGAGTCTAATAAATTTAAAAAGTATACCAATTCGGCTTTTGCCCAAAAAGAAAAAATAGTAGTTATAGACATGAATCGGGCAACAAAAGAGGATCTGATTAAAATTTATGGTATCGGCGAAGCGATTTCCCTTCGAATTTTAAAACAAAAAGAAGCTTTAGGAGGGTTTGTGTCCATGGAACAAATGCAGGATGTGTGGGGGTTGTCGTCAGAAGTGATCGAAAATTTGAACGCTCATTTTAAGGTCATAACGGTGCCGGAATTTAAGAAAATTGATATCAATAACGCGTCCTTAAAAGAGCTTTCTCAGTTTTATTATTTCAGATATGCCTTGGCAAAAGAAATTGTGACCTACAGAAGCATGAAAGGAGATTTTAACAATATTGAGGATTTAACAAAAATTAAGGGATTTCCTGTTGATAAAGCAAAAATAATTGACTTATATTTGGACTTTGATTAAAAGTCTATAATTTGCTGCTCTAAAATAGTGTAATTTACTGCAAAACGCTTGTTTTGTACTATAATTCTTTTTTAAGGTACAGCTTGATGGCTTTATTCAAAAAATCTTAAATCTGAAACGCGAAGCTGCTGCTTTTGGTTTCAATTACATCAATTTGTTAAAAATAATAATAGTTATATGAATTCAAGTTATTTCACAGAAGAACACCAATTATTTAGAGAAAGTTTAAAAGGTTTTTTACAAAAAGAAGTGGTGCCTCATATTGAAAAATGGGAGAAAACCGGGTCAATTGAGCGATTTATATGGAAAAAGTTTGGGGATATGGGCTTTTTTGGAATCGGGTATCCAGAGGCTTATGGCGGATTGAATTTAGATTTATTTTACACCGTTATTTTTCTAGAAGAACTTCAAAAAATTAAATCATCTGGTTTTGCTGCTGCTATGTGGGCTCACTCTTATTTAGCCATGACGCATTTGAATGCAGAAGGAGACGAAAGAATAAAGCAAGATTATTTAGCGCCAAGTATTGCTGGTGATAAAATAGGCGCTTTGTGCATAACAGAACCTTTTGGTGGTAGTGATGTTGCAGGTATGCGCACTACTGCAGTAAAAAAGGGAGACAAATACATTATTAACGGGTCTAAAACATTCATTACCAATGGTATTTATGCTGATTATTATATAGTCGCTGCAAAAACAAGTCCTGAGCTGGGGAATAAAGGGATTAGTATCTTTTTAATGGATACGAATTTGAAAGGAGTTTCAGCTGTAAAACTTGATAAATTAGGATGGAGAGCTTCTGATACGGCCGAAATTGCATTCGATAATGTGGAGATTCCTGTCGAGAATTTGATGGGAGAGGAAGGAAAGGGATTTCCTTATATTATGCAACATTTTGCTTTAGAGCGCTTGATTATGGCTATAAACGGTCACGCGAGAGCGGAATATGCAATTGATTATACCATAGAGTACATGTCGCAACGCGAGGCTTTTGGAAAAAAAATAAATAAATTTCAAGCATTGAGACATACGTTAGTAGAGCATGCAACAGAGGTAGAGCATTGTAAAATATTTAATTATGCAGCCGTAGCGCGATTAGACAAAGGAGAATATGTAGTTAAGGAAGCTACTATGGCTAAATTAAAATCTACCAAAGTTGCGGATGAAACAATTTATAGTTGTTTGCAAATGCTGGGAGGTTATGGCTACATGGAAGAATATCCTTTAGCACGTTTGTTTAGAGACAGTCGTTTAGGGCCAATAGGAGGTGGGACTTCTGAGATTCTTAAGGAGATTTTGTCAAAAATGATAATTGATAAGCAAGATTATAAGCCAGCGGTGAAATAGTAACTGACTTATAGTTAATTCAGATATGAGCTAGCAAGTGTTAAAGATTTTTAAAATTATGTCCTATTGTAATAGGGATAAGTGAAATGTAAAACATAGTGACTGCTAGAAAGTAATTGAATTAGTAAACATATTTAAAATTATAAAAAAGCGATAATCAAGTACGGTTATCGCTTTTTTCATTTATGCCTTCTTGTATTATTTCTTGAACAATCTCATGTTCTCCTTCCTCGAGGTTTTCTGTTAAATGCTCTTGTTTTGCAGTTTTCTTGTTGATGAAAAATTTTGCATATATAGGAAAATGATCAGATCCAAAATGTTCTAAGCTTTTTAATTCCTCAATAAATACATCTGCTGTATGAAACATCAAGTCAATAGGAAATCTTAAAAACCAATATTTGGTATGAAAACTTGAAATAAATCCTCTGCCAATTCTTCCGTCTATTGTTCCGCTGGTTTTTCTAAATAAAATTGAGGATTTGGCCCAGGCCACATTGTTGAAGTCTCCAAGTATTACGCAGGTGTCGGAGTTTTTTTTATTTTTTTTGCGATACTTAAAAGCTCTCCATCACGCTCTTTGGAATTTTCTTCCTCTGTAGGGCTTGGTGGCGGATGTACCGCAAAGAAAGTAAATTCAAAATTGTCAGGAGTGCTAATTTTGGCCTCAATGCTGGGCAGATCATCCGCTACAAAATGATGAACACGATGCTTTATTATCTTAAATTTAGAATATAAATGCATGCCGTAGGTGTTGTTTAAGGCTACTTTAACGCTGTGTTTGTAGTCGTCTTCCAAAACAGAGAGTGCCTTTTCCCAATTTTCATCAGATTCCATTGTTAAAAAAATATCTGGATTGTATTTAGCAATCAGAGCTATAAATTTTTCGTGTTCTTTATTTTCTTGAAATACATTTGCCGAAAGGACCGTAATTTTTTCTGAAGAAGTATCGCAAGGTTCTTTTTGTATGGACTTGTAAAAAGAAGTGTATTTATATAGCGCTACTGTGTGACTTACGATGCTTAACAGTGTCAATAACTGAAGAATACACAACCAAAAATAAGATTCGTCTATTAAGATAAAGCTGAGGACTAAAGCCGTAATTTGTAAAATAAATATTTGAATTTTACCAAATTCAAATACTCTATAGAACCAATGTGTCAGCGGCGTATAAGGTAATATACTTGCTAAAAGTAGTAAAATAGAAATTGCGATAAACCACATAAATATTATTTTAGTTCGTAAAAATAAATAAAATTATGCAATTACTTGTTAATTCATATTATTATCCTACTTTTGCAGACTAAAGAAAGGGGGTGTCTATATTATGTTAATTATACCAATTAAAGACGGAGAAAATATCGATAGAGCGTTAAAACGCTACAAAAGAAAATTTGATAAAACAGGAACTGTTCGTCAACTAAGAGCACGTACTGCTTTTATTAAGCCTTCAGTAACGAATAGAATCAAAATTCAAAAAGCGGCTTATATCCAAAATATGAGAGATAACTTAGAGAGTTAGTCGATTCCATTAAATTAAAATACCGTTAGTCATCAAAATTTTATAACTTTGATGCTAACGGTTTTTTTATGTCTACAAATAAAGATGCATTTCGGGATTACCTCCAGTTGGAGAAGAAATACTCTACACATACCGTCACGGCTTACTGTGATGACCTCGCTTCTTTTGAAGCATTTCATAAAACGCATTTTGATCAAGAAGAAATAGATCAGGTGGGCTACGGCCAAATTAGAAATTGGATTGTAGTATTGGTTAATAGTGCTGTATCTAATGTTTCAGTGAATAGAAAGATGGCTTCTTTGAAAGCTTTTTACAAATTTCTAGTAAAGACAAAGCAAATAGAGACTAGTCCAATGTTGAGGCACAAGGCGCTTAAGGTTCCAAAAATAATACAAATCCCTTTTTCTGAAAAGGAAGTGACCGAGGTTTTGAATCAGTTGCAAACGACGGTTGGTTTTGAGGACATCAGAAATAAGCTAATCATTGATTTGCTCTACACAACAGGGATGCGTCGAGCGGAATTAATTCATCTTAAAATGGCAAATGTTGACTTAGCAAATCGTGTAGTCAAAGTGGTTGGGAAGCGAAACAAAGAACGAATTATTCCTATTTTGCCGGTGATAGCAGGTCAATTTAATTGGTATCTGAAAGAACGTACTTCGGTATTGGTGGGTGTTGATGAGGATTATTTTTTTCTCACTAAAAAAGGGTTAAAATTAAATGATTCCTTTGTGTATCGTCTAATTAATTCTTACTTTAGTATTGTCTCTGAAAAAGTAAAAAAAAGTCCACATATATTGCGACATACTTTTGCTACGCATTTATTAAACAATGGAGCAGATTTGAATTCAGTGAAAGAATTATTAGGACATTCTAGTCTGGCGTCTACGCAGATTTATACCCATAATAGTCTTTCAGAGCTTAAAAGTGTATACAAAGAGGCCCACCCTCGCGGGAGGAAGTGATTTTTCAAATGTTTAACAATTAAAAAAGATGATTATGAAGGTAAGTGTTCATGCAGTTAACTTTGCTGTTGACAAAAAGCTAGTAGATTTTGTTCAAGAACGATTGGACAAGTTGGAGAAGTATTACGATAAAGTCGTGTCTGCAGATGTTTTTTTAAAAGTTGAAAAGACAAGTGATAAAGAAAATAAAATTGCAGAGATAAAAATTAACGTTCCTGGAGACGATTTTTTAGTTAAAAAACAATGTAAAACATTTGAAGAGGCAGTAGAACTCTCTTCAGAATCACTAGAGCGGTTGCTGGTAAAAAGAAAAGAAAAAATAAGTTCGCATATTTAATATAAATTTTTTTAAAAAATGTTTTGATTGAGAGATAAAATCTATACATTTGCAGTCCGTTAGAAATAGCGGACTTTTTTTATTGATTCGCCAGCGTAGCTCAGTTGGCTAGAGCAGCTGATTTGTAATCAGCAGGTCGTGGGTTCGAGTCCCTCCGCCGGCTCAAGAAAGAGGAAGGTTGTAGTGCTTCGCAGGGTGTTGCTTTGAATCTATAAAGAGGAGAGGGTAATTCCGGGTGAGGTCAAGGAGAAATCCTTCGCTGAATCTAGACTGTAAGAGTTTGATAATAAAAAGAGTAGGGGAGATACTCAAGCGGCCAACGAGGGCAGACTGTAAATCTGCTGTGTAAACTTCGCAGGTTCGAATCCTGCTCTCCCCACCAAAAGAATTTAGATTTTAGAATTTAGATGCCAGGACTGTAAAGTTCTACTATCGAAGAACTAAAATCAGGAATCTAAAATCTTTACCGCCGGTGTAGCTCAGGGGTAGAGTGCTTCCTTGGTAAGGAAGAGGTCTCGGGTTCAATTCCCGACATTGGCTCAAGTAAGTAGGAGATTGAAATTAAATATATAAATAGATTAAAAATTAAGTAAAATGGCAAAAGAAACCTTTAACCGTAACAAGCCCCACTTAAACATTGGTACAATTGGGCACGTGGATCACGGAAAAACTACATTAACTGCAGCGATAACTAAAGTGTTATCTGATGCTGGTTACTGTCAAGCAAAATCATTTGATCAAATTGATAATGCTCCAGAAGAAAAAGAAAGAGGTATTACAATTAATACATCACACGTAGAGTATGAAACTGCTAATCGTCATTACGCTCACGTTGACTGTCCAGGTCACGCGGATTACGTAAAGAACATGGTTACAGGTGCTGCTCAAATGGATGGTGCTATTCTTGTTGTAGCTGCGACTGATGGACCAATGCCACAAACACGTGAGCATATTCTATTAGGCCGTCAGGTAGGTATTCCTAGAATGGTTGTATTCATGAATAAAGTGGATATGGTTGATGATGAGGAATTACTTGAATTAGTTGAGATGGAAATCAGAGACTTGTTATCTTTCTACGAATATGATGGAGATAATGGTCCAGTTGTTCAAGGTTCAGCTTTAGGTGGATTGAATAATGATCCAGTTTGGGTACCAAAAATTCTTGAATTGATGGAAGCTGTTGACTCTTGGATTGAAGAGCCAGTAAGAGACGTTGCAAAACCTTTCTTGATGCCTGTTGAAGATGTGTTTTCAATCACTGGTCGTGGAACTGTAGCTACAGGTCGTATCGAAACTGGTGTTGCTAATACTGGAGATCCAGTTGAAATCATTGGTATGGGTGCTGAAAAATTGACTTCTACTATTACAGGAGTTGAGATGTTCCGTAAAATCCTTGATAGAGGAGAAGCTGGAGACAACGTAGGTATTCTTTTAAGAGGTATTCAAAAAGAAGACATCAAAAGAGGAATGGTTATTTGTAAGCCAGGTTCAGTTAAACCACATGCTACATTTAAAGCAGAGGTTTATATCTTGAAAAAAGAAGAAGGTGGTCGTCATACGCCATTTCATAATAACTACCGTCCACAGTTCTATGTACGTACAACTGATGTAACAGGTATCATTACTTTGCCAGAAGGTGTAGAGATGGTTATGCCTGGGGATAACTTAACTATTAGTGTTGTATTGCTTAGCGCAATTGCATTAAGTGTTGGTTTACGTTTTGCTATCCGTGAAGGTGGTAGAACAGTAGGTGCTGGTCAGGTAACTGAAATAACAGCATAGTTATATTAAATTATATAGTCAGTAACTATTGTAATGGTGGTTACTGGCTTTAATACGGGCGTAGTTCAAGGGTAGAATAGCGGTCTCCAAAACCGTTGATGGGGGTTCGAATCCCTCCGCCCGTGCAAAAAAAACAAATCATAATGACAAAAGTTGTAAATTACATATCGGAAGCATTTGAGGAATTAAAGTCAAATGTAACTTGGCCAGCTTGGCCTGAGGTGCAACGTCTAACAATTGTTGTTGCTGTCTTTTCAGTATTGTTCGCCTTGGCAACTTGGGGAGTAGACGAAATTTTTGCAAAAGCTTTAGCTGGATTTTTTAACTGGATAAAAGCTTAAATTTTTTGTTATGGCAGATAATAATATTAAAAAGTGGTATGTCGTTAGAGCAGTAAGCGGACAAGAAAATAAGGTGAAAGCATACATCGAGACCGAGATCGCAAGATTAGGTATGGGTGATTATGTTTCCCAAGTTTTAGTTCCTACTGAAAAAGTCGTTACCGTTAAAGAAGGAAAAAAAATAATCAAAGACAAAGTTTATTTTCCGGGTTATGTTATGATTGAGGCAAATCTTATTGGAGAAATACCTCATATTATTAAGTCTATAACAAGCGTTATTGGATTTTTAGGGGAAATTAAAGGGGGAGAGCCTGTTCCTTTAAGAATTTCAGAAGTAAACAGAATGTTAGGCAAGGTGGATGAGTTAGCGGTTAATACCGATACACGTGCAATACCTTTTAATATTGGAGAAACAATTAAGGTTGTTGATGGTCCTTTCAATGGGTTTAACGGAACTGTTGAGAAAATTAATGAAGAAAAGCGTAAACTAGAGGTAATGGTAAAGATTTTCGGAAGAAAAACACCATTAGAGTTGAGTTTTATGCAAGTTGAAAAAGTATAATTTTTGTTACATCTATAATATCCATTGCAATCGCTTCCAATGATTGTAATGTTAAATTTTTAAAAAATGGCTAAAGAAATTAGTAAGGTAGTTAAACTACAAGTTAAGGGAGGTGCTGCGAATCCATCGCCACCGGTTGGACCTGCTTTAGGAGCTGCTGGGGTAAACATCATGGAGTTTTGCAAGCAATTTAATGCAAGAACTCAGGATAAACCCGGCAAAATATGCCCAGTACAAATTACTGTGTATAAAGACAAATCATTTGATTTTGTTGTAAAAACTCCTCCAGCAGCAGTTCAGTTAATGGAAGCTGCAAAGCTAAAATCTGGTTCTGGTGAGCCTAATCGTAAAAAAGTAGCTAGTGTTACTTGGGAACAAATTAGAGCTATTGCTGAAGACAAGATGCCTGACTTAAATGCATTCACTATGGAGTCTGCAATGAGTATGGTTGCTGGAACAGCTAGATCTATGGGTATAACTGTATCAGGAGACGCTCCTTTTTAATTAAGAGAAAGACATGGCAAAATTGACAAAAAAGCAAAAAGAGGCTGCTTCAAAAATTGAAAAGAACAAACTATATTCTCTTAAAGATGCTGCGGCATTGATAAAAGTAGTTGCTTCTGCAAAATTTGATGAGTCTGTTGATATCGCAGTACGTTTGGGTGTAGATCCAAGAAAAGCGAATCAAATGGTTAGAGGTGTGGTAACATTACCTCATGGAACTGGTAAAGACGTTAAAGTATTAGCATTGGTTACTCCAGATAAAGAAGCGGAAGCTTTAGCAGCTGGTGCAGACTTTGTAGGTCTTGACGATTATTTACAAAAAATCAAAGATGGTTGGACAGATGTTGATGTAATTATCACAATGCCTTCTGTTATGGGTAAATTAGGTCCATTAGGTCGTATTTTAGGACCTAGAGGTTTAATGCCTAACCCTAAAACAGGTACTGTAACTATGGATGTTGCAAAAGCTGTTGCTGAGGTTAAAGCTGGTAAAATCGATTTCAAAGTTGATAAAACTGGTATAGTGCATGCAGGAATTGGGAAAGTTTCTTTTGGAACAGAACAAATCATTGACAATGCTCACGAAATTATTCAAACATTAATCAAACTTAAACCAACTGCGGCTAAAGGAACTTACATTAAAAGTATTTACCTAACTAGCACAATGAGTCCTGCAATTGCATTGGATCCTAAAGCAGTATAATTGGTAGTTAAAAATTTTTAGTATGACTAGAGAAGAAAAATCAATCGCGATTGAAGTTTTAACTGCACAGTTAGCCGGTACAAACATTGTTTATGTATCTGATATTTCTGGTATGAATGCAGAATCTACTTCAAACTTGAGAAGGGCTTGTTACAAAGCAGGTATAAAATTAGAGGTTGTAAAAAATACGTTGCTTGCAAAAGCAATGGAGGCTTCTGCTAATGATTATGGTGATTTACCTTCAGTTTTGACAGGTAACAGTGCTATCTTTATTTCAGACGTTGCAAATGCACCTGGAAAAATAATTAAAGATTTCAGAAAAAAATCGGCTACCCCATTATTAAAGGGTGCCTATATTAACGCTGAAATTTACATTGGTGACGATCAATTAGATGCATTAGCAACTATTAAATCTAAAGAAGAGCTTATCGGCGAACTTATTGGTTTATTGCAAGCACCAGCACAAAGAGTTATTTCTGCTCTTCAAAACCAATTTGCGAAAAGCGAAGAGGCTACAGAAGAAGTAGAAGCATTATAAAAAATAGAGTTCTCTCTACTTTTTATTAATTAAAAAGCGCACAATAAATAAATTATATTTTTACAAATCATTTTAAAACGATAGAAAAAATGGCAGATTTGAAACAATTCGCAGAACAATTAGTTAACCTAACAGTAAAAGAAGTTAACGAATTAGCAACAATATTAAAAGATGAGTACGGAATCGAACCAGCTGCTGCAGCTGTAGTAGTTTCAGGAGGTGGCGAAGCTGCTGCTGAAGATGTTCAAACAGAATTTACAGTTGTATTAAAAGCAGCAGGTGCTTCTAAATTAGCAGTAGTGAAATTGGTTAAAGAACTTACAGGTTTAGGTTTGAAAGAAGCTAAAGATGTAGTAGATAGCGCACCAAGCAACGTTAAAGAAGGTGTTTCTAAAGAAGAAGCTGAAGGTCTTAAAAAATCTTTAGAAGAAGCTGGAGCTGAGGTTGAACTTAAATAGTTAAAATCAGTTTTAAGAATAAGGTTTAGGTCTTGGGTTTAATCACCCAATGACCTAAACCATTTTTCGTATAACAAAAGGCTGCCTTGTGTACTTGCATTTTAGTCTTTTAAATAAATTCATTTTACCCATTACGAGGAAAAAAAATTAACAGATAATAAGAAAGTAGTTATCTTAAATTGGTTTTTAAAGATGTAACGGTTGTAAAAGAAAAGTGTAAATAAATACTATTTACATAAAAAAAATTACTTTTTTAATCAAAATTTTGTCCATTGATGCTAACAAATCAGACTGAAAGATTGAATTTTGCCTCTACAAAAAATATTCCTGACTATCCAGATTTTCTAGATGTTCAGGTTAAATCGTTTAAAGATTTTTTTCAATTAGAAACTAAATCTGACGAAAGAGGTGACGAAGGGCTTTACAATACCTTCATGGAAAATTTCCCAATTACTGATACAAGAAATAACTTTGTATTGGAATTCCTTGATTATTTTGTAGATCCACCACGTTATACTATTCAAGAATGTATAGAAAGAGGACTTACTTATAGTGTGCCTTTAAAAGCAAGGTTAAAACTATATTGTACAGATCCAGAACATGAAGATTTTGAAACTATTGTTCAAGATGTCTATCTTGGTACAATTCCTTATATGACGCCAAGTGGTACCTTTGTTATTAATGGTGCTGAGCGTGTAGTTGTTTCGCAATTACACAGATCTCCTGGAGTTTTCTTTGGTCAATCATTCCATGCAAATGGAACAAAATTGTATTCTGCCAGAGTAATTCCTTTTAAAGGTTCTTGGATAGAATTTTCTACAGATATAAACAGTGTAATGTATGCTTATATTGACAGAAAGAAAAAATTACCTGTAACTACTTTATTTCGTGCAATTGGATTTGAAAGAGACAAGGATATCCTTGAGATTTTTGATCTTGCAGAGGAAATTAAGGTTTCTAAAACAGGACTTAAAAAGTATATCGGTAGAAAATTAGCGGCTCGTGTATTGAATACATGGCATGAAGATTTTGTTGATGAAGATACTGGTGAAGTAGTTTCTATCGAACGTAACGAAATTATCCTTGATAGAGATACCATTATCGACAAAGATAATGTAGAAGAAATCATTGATTCTAACGTTAAATCTATTTTGTTGCATAAAGAAGATGCTAATCAAGGTGATTATGCCATCATTCATAATACGCTACAAAAAGATCCAACAAACTCTGAAAAAGAGGCTGTTGAACATATCTACAGACAATTGCGTAACGCTGAACCGCCTGATGAAGAAACGGCTCGTGGTATTATTGATAAATTGTTCTTCTCTGACCAACGTTATAACTTAGGTGAAGTAGGTCGTTACAGAATTAATAAAAAATTAGGGTTGGATACTCCAATGGAAAAGCAAGTCTTGACCAAAGAGGATATCATAACTATCGTGAAATATTTGATTGAATTGATCAACTCTAAAGCAGAGATTGATGATATTGATCACTTATCAAACCGTCGTGTAAGAACAGTTGGTGAACAATTGTCTCAACAATTCGGTGTTGGTTTAGCACGTATGGCTAGAACCATTAGAGAGCGTATGAACGTTAGAGATAACGAGGTGTTTACGCCAATTGACTTGATTAATGCAAAAACATTATCGTCAGTTATCAACTCTTTCTTTGGAACAAACCAGTTGTCACAGTTTATGGATCAAACGAATCCACTTGCTGAGATTACGCACAAAAGAAGATTATCTGCACTAGGACCAGGTGGACTTTCAAGAGAAAGAGCTGGATTTGAAGTACGTGATGTTCACTATACGCATTACGGACGTTTATGTCCAATTGAAACTCCTGAGGGACCAAACATTGGTTTGATATCCTCTCTTGGGGTTTATGCTAAAGTAAACGGAATGGGTTTCATTGAAACACCATACCGTAAAGTAACTAACGGAACTGTTGATTTAGTTTCTACTCCTGTTTACTTAAGTGCTGAAGAAGAAGAAGGAATGTTAATTGCACAAGCAAACATTCAAATGGATGCTACTGGAAAAATTACTGCCGAAGACGTTATTGCACGTCAGGAAGGTGATTTCCCAGTAATTGAGCCAACAAGAGTGGATTACACAGATGTTGCTCCAAATCAAATTGCTTCTATTTCAGCTTCATTGATTCCTTTCTTGGAACATGATGATGCGAATAGAGCCTTGATGGGATCTAACATGATGCGTCAGGCCGTACCATTAATTCGTCCTGAAGCTCCTATTGTTGGAACAGGTTTAGAGCGTCAAGTAGCTTCTGATTCTAGAGTATTGATTAATGCTGAAGGAGATGGAGTTATAGAATATGTGGATGCAAATATTATCACTATCAAATACGATCGTTCTGAAGAAGAAAGAATGGTAAGTTTTGAGTCTGATGAAAAAACATACAATCTAATTAAATTTAGAAAAACCAATCAAGGTACAAGTATCAACCTGAAACCGATCGTAAGAAAAGGGGATAGAGTGGTGCCTGGACAAGTATTATCAGAAGGATATGCGACTCAAAATGGTGAATTAGCTTTAGGTCGTAACCTAAAAGTTGCTTTTATGCCATGGAAAGGATACAACTTTGAGGATGCGATTGTAATTTCTGAAAAAGTAGTTCGTGACGATATTTTTACCTCTATTCACGTCGATGATTATTCATTAGAAGTTAGAGATACTAAATTAGGTAACGAGGAATTGACGAATGATATACCAAACGTTTCTGAAGAAGCTACTAAAGATTTAGATGAAAATGGTATGATTAGAATTGGAGCCGAGGTTAAACCTGGTGACATTTTGATCGGTAAAATTACTCCAAAAGGGGAATCAGATCCTACTCCAGAAGAGAAATTGCTTCGTGCAATCTTCGGGGATAAAGCAGGTGATGTAAAAGATGCTTCATTGAAAGCGTCTCCTTCTTTACATGGTGTTGTTTTAGATAAAAAATTGTTCGCAAGAGCCGTTAAAGATAAGCGTAAACGTACTCAGGATAAAGATGCTTTAGGAGCACTTGAAATGGAGTTTGAAGTTAAATTTGTTGAATTAAAAGACAAATTAGTAGAAAAACTTTTCTTGATCGTAAACGGAAAAACATCTCAAGGGGTTATGAACGATTTGGGTGAGGAAGTTTTACCAAAAGGTAAAAAATATACACAAAAAATGCTTTATGCTGTAGAAGATTTTGCTCACTTAAGTAAAGGTCAATGGGTTGCAGATGATGCAGCTAATAAAATGGTGAATGATTTAATTCATAACTATAAAATTAAATTGAACGATTTACAGGGTGCTTTACGTAGAGAGAAATTCACGATCACTGTTGGGGATGAATTGCCAGCAGGTATCTTGAAATTAGCGAAAGTATATATAGCCAAAAAACGTAAGTTAAAAGTTGGGGATAAAATGGCGGGACGTCACGGTAACAAAGGTATTGTTGCTCGTATCGTTCGTCATGAAGATATGCCTTTCCTTGAAGACGGAACGCCAGTTGATATCGTGTTGAACCCGCTAGGTGTACCTTCACGTATGAATATTGGTCAAATTTATGAAACAGTTCTGGGTTGGGCTGGACAAAACTTGGGTAGAAAATTTGCTACCCCAATTTTTGACGGAGCTACATTGGATCAAATCAATGAATTGACTGACGAAGCTGGAATACCACGTTTTGGACATACCTATTTATATGATGGTGGTACAGGAGAACGTTTCCATCAAGCAGCAACAGTTGGAGTTATCTATATGTTGAAACTTGGTCACATGGTTGATGATAAAATGCACGCACGTTCTATAGGACCGTACTCGTTGATTACGCAACAACCACTTGGAGGTAAAGCTCAATTTGGAGGACAACGTTTTGGAGAGATGGAAGTTTGGGCACTTGAGGCTTATGGAGCATCAAGTACACTTAGAGAAATCTTGACTGTGAAGTCTGATGATGTTATTGGTAGAGCTAAAACTTACGAGGCAATCGTAAAAGGAGAATCTATGCCAGAACCAGGATTGCCAGAATCATTCAATGTATTAATGCATGAATTGAAAGGGCTTGGTCTTGATATTCGTTTAGAAGAATAGTATTCAGTAATCAGTGTCAGTGTTCAGTTCAAAACTGAATACTGAACACTGTTTGCTTTTTTAATTAGTTTTCAGGATTTATACCCGTAAACCGTTCCGATTTTTTATAAATATTAATGATGTTTATAACTAGCACTTCTAATTTGAAGTTTAGAGAAGTAACCCGCGGAGTTTAGACGGTACACCGTAACGTTTAAACAAAAATCAATTTTTAATTGCAAATAAATCAATAGTAAAAGCTATGATGAATAATAGAAATAATAACAACAAGGATAAAAACCCTGTAAAAAGGTTTAATAAAATCTCAATAGGTCTTGCTTCTCCTGAATCTATCTTGAAAGAATCAAGAGGTGAAGTGTTAAAGCCGGAAACTATCAATTACAGAACGCACAAACCAGAGCGTGATGGTCTTTTTTGTGAACGAATCTTCGGACCAGTAAAAGATTTTGAATGTGCTTGTGGTAAATATAAAAGAATTCGTTACAAAGGGATCATCTGTGACCGTTGTGGTGTTGAAGTTACGGAGAAGAAAGTACGTAGAGATAGAGTAGGTCACATCAACCTGGTTGTGCCTATTGCTCATATCTGGTATTTCCGTTCTCTTCCAAATAAAATTGGTTATATACTTGGACTTCCTTCTAAGAAATTAGATATGATTATTTACTACGAAAGATACGTAGTAATCCAAGCCGGTATTGCTAAAAATGCAGAAGGTGAATCAGTACAAAGATTGGACTTCCTTACAGAAGAAGAATATTTGAATATCTTGGATACACTTCCTGCAGACAATCAATATCTTGATGATTTTGATCCAAATAAATTTGTTGCCAAAATGGGAGCAGAGTGTATTATGGACCTATTAGCTAGAATTGATTTAGATCAGTTATCTTACCAATTAAGACATAACGCAAATAATGAAACGTCTAAACAACGTAAAACGGAAGCCTTAAAAAGATTACAAGTTGTTGAATCTTTCCGGGAGTCTAACTTGAACCGTGAGAATCGTCCGGAATGGATGATTATGAAAGTGGTACCAGTTATTCCACCAGAATTACGTCCACTTGTGCCACTTGATGGAGGTCGTTTTGCCACTTCGGATTTAAATGATTTATACCGTCGTGTAATTATACGTAACAACCGTTTAAAAAGATTAATGGAGATTAAAGCTCCAGAAGTGATCTTAAGAAACGAAAAACGTATGTTGCAAGAATCGGTAGATTCACTTTTTGATAATACGCGTAAAGCATCTGCAGTAAAAACAGAATCAAATAGACCATTAAAATCATTATCTGATTCCCTTAAAGGTAAGCAAGGACGTTTCCGTCAAAACTTACTTGGAAAACGTGTGGATTATTCTGCTCGTTCGGTAATTGTTGTTGGACCTGAATTAAAATTATCTGAGTGTGGTATCCCTAAAGATATGGCAGCAGAATTATACAAACCTTTCGTTATCCGTAAATTGATAGAAAGAGGGATTGTAAAAACGGTAAAATCAGCTAAGAAAATAATAGATAAGAAAGAGCCTGTAGTATGGGATATCCTGGAAAATGTAATTAAAGGGCATCCAATATTACTGAATCGTGCTCCTACTTTGCACAGATTAGGTATCCAAGCGTTCCAACCAAAATTAATTGAAGGAAAAGCAATCCAATTGCACCCTTTAGTTTGTACTGCATTTAATGCGGATTTTGATGGGGATCAAATGGCAGTTCACTTGCCACTAGGACCAGAGGCTATTTTGGAAGCACAATTGTTAATGTTGGGTTCTCACAATATTCTGAATCCTGCTAATGGAGCTCCAATTACGGTACCTTCTCAAGACATGGTGCTTGGTCTTTATTATATGACCAAAGAGCGTTTGTCAACTCCTGAACTTAAAATTTTAGGAGAAGGAATCACTTTTTATTCTGCTGAAGAAGTAAACATTGCTTTGAACGAAGGTAGATTAGAATTGAATGCTTCTGTTAAAATTAGAGCAAAACATTTTAATGAAGCAGGTGACTTGGTTTACCAAATCATTAAAACGACTGCTGGTCGTGTATTGTTTAATGAAGTTGTGCCAGAAGCAGCAGGATATATCAATGATGTATTGACTAAGAAAAATCTTAGAGATATTATTGGACATGTTTTAAGCGCTACCGATGTACCTACAACGGCAGCTTTCTTGGACAACATGAAAGATATGGGATATAAATTTGCCTTCAAAGGTGGTTTGTCATTCTCATTGGGAGATATTAGAATTCCAGATCAAAAACCTAAATTAATTGCAGACGCTAGAGAACAAGTTCAAGGTATCTCTGCTAATTATAACATGGGTCTTATCACTAATAACGAACGTTACAACCAAGTTATTGATGTGTGGACTTCAGCAAATGCTCAGTTAACAGAGTTAGCCATGAAAAACATTAGAGAAGACCAACAAGGTTTCAACTCGGTGTATATGATGCTTGATTCTGGAGCAAGGGGTTCCAAAGAACAAATTCGTCAGTTAACAGGTATGCGTGGTTTGATGGCTAAGCCAAAAAAATCTACTGCCGGTGGTGGTGAAATTATTGAAAACCCGATTCTTTCTAACTTTAAAGAAGGTCTTTCGATCCTTGAGTACTTTATTTCTACTCACGGTGCGCGTAAAGGTCTTGCGGATACAGCTTTGAAAACGGCAGATGCAGGATACTTAACAAGAAGATTGCATGATGTATCGCAAGATGTTATTGTTAATATCGATGATTGTGGTACACTTAGAGGTGTTGAAGTTTCAGCATTGAAGAAAAATGAAGAAATTGTTGAAACATTAGGAGAAAGAATATTAGGTCGTGTAGTGTTACAAGACTTAATCAATCCATTGAATAATGAAATTTTAATTCATTCTGGTCAGCAAATTACAGAAGTTATAATGAAAGCAATTGATGCTTCTCCTATCGAGAAAGTAGAAGTTCGTTCTCCATTAACTTGTGAAGCGTTGAAAGGGATTTGTGCTAAATGTTACGGTAGAAATTTAGCTACTGGAAAAATGACACAAAGAGGAGAAGCTGTTGGTGTAATTGCAGCACAGTCTATTGGAGAACCTGGTACACAGTTAACATTACGTACTTTCCACGTTGGTGGGGTTGCGGGTGGTATATCCGAAGAGTCAAGTATCATTACCAAATTTAATGGTAAACTTGAAATAGAAGATTTAAAAACTGTTAAGGGAGAAGATAGTGAAGGAAATGCAGTTGATATTGTAGTTTCTCGTTCTACTGAATTGAAATTAATTGATGAAAGAACAGGTATTTTATTAAGTACCAATAATATTCCTTACGGATCCTCTATTTTCGTAAAAGACGGTCAGTCTGTCGTTAAAGGGGATGTGATTTGTAAATGGGATCCATACAATGGAGTTATTGTTTCCGAATTTACTGGTAAAATTGCTTACGAAGAGTTAGAGCAAGGTCAATCATTCATGGTTGAAATTGATGAGCAAACTGGTTTCCAAGAAAAAGTAATTTCTGAATCAAGAGCTAAAAAATTAATTCCAACTTTATTGGTTTACGGTAAAGACAATGAATTGATTCGTTCTTATAACTTACCAGTTGGAGCCCACTTGATGGTTGAAAATGGGGAGAAAATTAAAGCAGGTAAGGTATTGGTAAAAATCCCACGTCGTTCTTCTAAATCTGGAGATATTACAGGAGGTTTACCTAGAATTACAGAGTTATTAGAAGCTCGTAATCCTTCTAATCCAGCTGTTGTATCTGAGATTGACGGTGTTGTTTCATTTGGAAAAATCAAAAGAGGGAATCGTGAGGTTGTTATCGAATCTAAATTTGGAGACATTAGAAAATACTTGGTTAAATTATCAAGTCAAATTCTAGTTCAAGAGAATGACTTCGTTAGAGCAGGTGTACCTTTATCTGATGGAGCTATTACTCCAGATGATATTTTAAGAATTCAAGGACCAGCGGCTGTTCAACAGTATTTGGTAAATGAAATTCAAGAAGTATACCGTTTGCAAGGGGTGAAAATTAATGATAAACACTTTGAAGTAGTAATACGTCAAATGATGCGTAAAGTTAGAGTTCAAGATCCAGGTGATACTTTATTCTTAGAAGATCAATTGATTCACACTAAAGATTTTATCGTTCAGAACGACAAATTATACGGTATGAAAGTGGTTGAAGATGCTGGAGATTCTAGTGCGCTTAAAGAAGGTCAGATTATTACGCCTCGTGAGTTGCGTGATGAGAACTCTTTATTGAAACGTACGGATAAAAATCTTGTTGTAGCTCGTGATGTTGTTACTGCAACAGCAACGCCAGTTTTACAAGGTATTACAAGAGCATCACTTCAAACAAAATCATTTATCTCTGCTGCATCGTTCCAAGAAACGACTAAAGTATTGAATGAAGCTGCTGTTGCAGGTAAAATCGATTACTTAGAAGGATTGAAAGAAAATGTAATTGTTGGACATAGAATCCCTGCCGGAACGGGTATGAGAGAATATGATAATACAATTGTAGGTTCAAAAGAGGATTACAATGATATGATGGCTAACAAAGAAGAATATATTTATTAAGGTATGAGTAATTCTAATCAACAACAAGAGCAGATTAATATTGAGTTAGACGAAAAAATTGCTGAAGGAATTTATTCCAATTTAGCAATAATAAATCACTCTTCATCAGAGTTTGTTTTAGATTTTGTAAGTATCATGCCAGGTATTCCTAAAGCTAAGGTGAAATCAAGAATTGTCTTGACTCCACAGCATGCTAAAAGATTATTAAAAGCAATTGGGGAAAATATTCACCGTTTTGAAGTCGCTCATGGCGAAATAAAAGACACTGAACAAGCACCTATACCGCTTAATTTTGGTCCTGCGGGACAAGCATAAGTTATTTAAAAGGCTTCCGTAACAACGGAAGCCTTTTTTTTTATTCCCTATTTCTAAGGATAGCACTATTATTTTACAAAGGTAAAAGGCTACCTCTGGTGAATGAAATCTTCAGTTTTATTCTTCTATACTTCATATTTTGTTTTTTTGTGAAACCGATATTTAAATCGGTAATCAATCGATGCTACTATATATTATACTATGTGGTGTTGGTTATGGCTCCACATCGAACTGTGTTGGGTACTTTTTTTTTGGTTGCATTAGTGCTTTTAAAATTTCATAGTAATGAGCTCCTGGTATGATGGATTGCCATCGAGATCATGGTAATGCAGTGTTAACTGCATATTAAATAGTCGCTTTAAACAACAAGTTTGTGCTTTAAACGATTATAATGGTGCTTCATCGAAAATATTTTCGGCTCGATTTTAATTGGTATACTTTCGCAATCGAGTTAGAGATACAAACCGTCTTTCTCGTAAAAATATAATTGTTATGAAATATTTTTCTTTAAAAGCAAATACAAAAACCATGGTTAATGGCCTTATTCTATTTGTTTTTATTCTAATTTCAAATACAAGTGTTGTGGCACAAACTGCAAATACTGTGGCAGATTTAAATACAGTTGAACTGACTGTTTCAACAAAAAAAGAAAGCGTTTCAGCCGTATCTTCTTCTAGCAGTATGAATTTTGTATTGTGGTTTATGGGTTCGAAACAAGATCCAAATAGTACCATTTCTACAGAAGGTATTAACACAAAGAAACAAGTAATTACCTCTGGTGTAGCACCCAATCGCCTATTGATCAAAGCTTTTTTAAAGAAAGCGGTGAACTTGGAAAGTATGGTTGCCTAATTTAAAATCATCACTAAAATAGAGATAGGTGGATTCAATTAATTAATGCGAATTCCTGATTATTGTTTAATAATTGTAAATATACTTCATTTGGAGAATCAAATTGATGCCTTTTCCGAGGT
>NZ_FRBU01000029.1 GCF_900142695.1 Flavobacterium xanthum
ACCGGATTCCCAGTGTAAAAGTTTCATCTGATTATTATTTCGATTGATAAAAATGAACACTTCCCCACTATGTGCAACGCGTCCTAATTCATTGGTAACAAGACCACACAAACCATTAAAACTTTTGCGCATATCGCAAACTTTGGGGTAGAGCAAAAAGGTATGTGAACTACTAAGGCTAAACACTAATATAGGTTTACTAAAGCCGAAAGTTCACTTAAATTATCCGTATCCACTCGCAGCACAACTCCATTAGGGTATACGATTTCGTATTTGTTTTCTAAAGCGAAAACTGGTTTTTTCAGTGCAATAAAACCTCCGCTTTGTGCTTCTTCATTTTTGCTTTTTCGTATCCAATAGCTGAAGGTTCCTAATTTAATACCTGCTTGATCGCAATACGCTTGTTGTGAAAGTCCACTTTGTTTCCAAGATTCAACTCGGGATAACATAAATTCATTTTTATTCATGTCTAAATTGTTTAGAACAAAACTACTACCTTAGGTTAATCTAAAAAATATGGGGTTCGTCGGGCGGATACAGCACAACTCCATTAGGGTATACGATTTCGTATTTGTTTTCTAAAGCGAAAACTGGTTTTTTCAGTACAATAAAACCTCCGCTTTGTACTTCTTCATTTTTACTTTTTCGTATCCAATAGCTGAAAGTTCCTAATTTAATACCTGCGTGATCGCAATACGCTTGTTGTGAAAGTCCACTTTGTTTCCAAGATTCAACTTGAGATAACATAAATTCATTTTTGTCCATGTCTAAATTGTTTAGAACAAAACTACTACCTTAGGTTAATCTAAAAAATATGGGGTTCGTCGGGCGGATACCTTTCAATAGTTGTTTCCCTTCCTCGCTGGCAATGCCTGCTGCAACATTTCGCTTGCCTCTGGTCGACACAGCATCAAAATTTTTGATGGTATTCATCAGTTGCAGCATGCGGCTGGATAGTTTGGGGTCTTTCGCTCTGTTCAGTATCACGCCTGTGGCATCTCGGATCAGTTTTCCTGATTTGGCGTTCAACGCAAACTCGCTTAAATTTTCTCGCGTTCTTGCAAAAGCCGGGTCAGTCATGATTCTTTTTTTACTGACGCCTCCTTTGGTTCTCACCATATACCCGTCTTGACTTTTGTAAAACGTTAGCCCATCTAACGTACCTTCAATTTTGATAATTCCTGCTAATTTGCCCATGATTATTTGTTTTTGGGATTAATAATAGTCAAATGTAGAATGCTTTCACTTGGTGTACAAGGAGTTGGTATCGTTTGGACCGTTTTTGGACTATTGTGTTGTTTTTGTAGAAAGAGTAAGAAAATAGCAAATAATACGGTAATAAGCACAACCGCACATACGTATCAAAAAGAAACAAAATAGGGCATAAATACCGTTTTAACCGTTTTCTACCACATGGTAGTTTTCCATTAAAAAAACAAAAGCGAGGAAATCGAAGAGGCGTTAGAGGTACTTTTTAGCTGCAGTGAGGATACCCCATACCTACCCCATAGATACCCGCAACATTCCGCAGTCAAAATAACAAAACGAAGAGGAGCAATTGTATTGATAATAAAGAGGCTATTCGCAATTTGGTTATGATGCCAACGAAGAGCTAAAATTAGTGTCCTTATCATGGTATAGATAGCCGACACCAGCAATTACAATGTTATTTGGAAACAATGAAAGGGAGAGACAACTCCATTTAACCTAGTCAACAGGTTAATGTGTACATTACACTATCGTAAATAATTAGTTTTAGGTCCTGTAATGAACAAAGCAGCACTTGTACAACCAGGGATAAATGGCAAATCTTCAGCGTAGTAGTATTGAAAAACAGTATTTTGAACAATAAAGCTTACAAATTGAAAGTTTTAATTAAATAGTTATTAACAAATGTAATTAATTTTTTACTTTTTTATTATGTTGATTTAGGTTCGTTTATAGTCATTTATAGTCGTTTGAACTACTTTTTGACATTTCACCTAGTAGGATAGGGCTGTTTAGTAGTTAATTGGAAAGTTCAATCTTATGGTTGTTAATAAGTTACTTCTTATGGTACGATAGTGTTTGTTAACTTTGTATTTATAATAATGGCAACAGCGTCTAACCAGCACAACTTATGTATAGAATTGTTATTTATCCAAGCGACATCGTGATCCTTACTGGGAAAAGTGAGAGTTATGCTCGTAAGGAAATTCAAAATCTTAAAAAAGAGTTGGACAAAAAACCATGTCAAAAAGTGACTATAAAGGAGTATTGTGTGTACTATGGTTTTGACCTCCATGAAGTGAGGGCCGTTTTGTCTAAATTAGAAATAAAACAAGCTTCTTGAAATTGCTTGCGCAAAAAGGGGAATGAATAGCAACATCGGCTTCAGATGTTGTTGACGATGGTATCATTTAGTACTATATTTGTTTTAGGAGTACGAACCGTTTTATCACAAGGATACAAAAGGGACCCCAAGAAGGCTAAATTGCCTCTTTAAACTAAAATTTAAAAATGACATTTGCAATTATTACTCATGTTCCCCATATTGCAAAGGGAACACATTATTATGCCTATGCACCTTATGTGCGCGAAATGAACATGTGGGCAAAGCAGGTTACAGAATTGATTGTTGTGGCACCCATAGTAAAGTCGGAGAAAACAGCAGTGGATAGTGCGTACCATAGTCCAAAAATTAAATTTATACCCGTTGCTTCTTTTGACCTACTCAGTGTCAGTGGGCTATTAAAAACCATTTTAAAAATTCCTACCATTAGTTGGCAAATCTACAAAGCCATGCGCGCTGCAGATCACATTCATTTACGCTGCCCTGGAAATATAGGTTTGTTGGGATGTATTGTTCAAATTTTTTTTCCGAATAAACCCAAAACAGCCAAATATGCTGGTAATTGGGATCCACAATCAAAACAGCCAAGGACCTACAAATTGCAACAATGGATCTTGAGTAATACATTTTTGACCCGAAATATGCAGGTTTTAGTATATGGTGAGTGGGAGGGAAGCACTAAAAACATAAAACCTTTTTTTACCGCTACCTACACTGAAGCAGATAAAGTTCCTATTGTCAACAGAAACTTAAATGACCCGATTCATTTTGTTTTTGTGGGAGCTTTAGTGTCAGGAAAGAATCCGTTGTATGCCATTCAACTAGTAGAAAGGTTGCTTCAAAAAGGACATCAAGTTCGATTGACGCTCTTTGGCGAAGGAAAAGAACGACAACAATTAGAGCATTATTGTACTCAAAACAAGTTAGAAGATTGTATTGTACTGAAAGGAAATCAAACCAAACACACCATTCAAAAAGCGTATCAAGACAGTCATTTTGTTATTTTGCCTTCCGAGAGCGAGGGCTGGCCGAAAGTGATTGCCGAGGGCATGTTTTGGGGTTGCGTTCCCATTGCGACTAAGGTATCGTGTGTCCCTTTCATGTTGGATTATGGAAACTGGGGACTCTTGTTGGACATGAACCTGGAAAAGGATAGTGCAGTAATTGAAAGCCTTTTGAAAGATCAACCTCTTTTTGATCGCAAGCAAATGAAAGGAGCAGCATGGTCCAGAGGCTACACCATGGATGTTTTTGAAGCAGAAATTAAAAAACTGCTGCTGGATTCCTAAAGCTTTCCAACCCGTTTAAATAGTCATCACCAAATACGTCTCTTCGTTTATCCCGAACTTGTTTCGGGAAGTGTTTTTGGCTTGTAATGAATTTTGCATAATAGCCTCAGACCCGTCAAGCCAAAAATGTATCGAGAAGCCCTTTTTATTATAAAAGTTCTCGATACAATTTTTAAAGCAGTCCATTCAATTTAACAAATAAAGTTTAGCTTAGCTTTAAAAACCACTCGAACAGACGTGCGTAACAGACGTTTTAGTTTAACAAATCGAGCTTAGTACTACTCACTATTCCTGTCCTCCACGTCTCTTCGTTTATCCCGAACTTGTTTCGGGAAGTGTTTTTGGCTAGTACTGGATTTTCCATGTTAAACACAAACTCGTCAAGCCAAAAATGTATCGAGAAGTGCTTTTCAACAACAGTTCTCGATACAATTTTTAAAGCAGGCCATTTACTTTAAAAAGCAAGTCTAGTTCAGCTTTAAAAACCACTCGAACAGACGTGCGTCCTCGTCACCAAGTACGTCTCTTCGAGTGTTTTTGGCTTGTAATGGGAAGTGTCTTTGGCTTGTAATGGATTTTCATTTCAAACGAAAACTCATCAAGCCAAAAATGTATCGAGAAGTGCTTTTCAACAACAGTTCTCGATACAATTTTTAAAGCAGGCCATTTACTTTAAAAAGCAAGTCTAGTTCCGCTTTAAAAACCACTCGAACAGACGACCTTCGTCATCACCAAGTACGTCTCTTCCGTTTATCCCGAACTTGTTTCGGGAAGTGTTTTTGGCTTGCAATGGATTTTGCATTTCAAACGAAAACTCATCAAGCCAAAAATGTATCGAGAAGTTCGTTTAGTTATAGAGTTCCCGTACATACTTTTGTCATCATCACCAAACACGTCTCTTCGTTTATCCCGAACTTGTTTCGGGAAGTGTTTTTGGCTTGTAATGGATTTAGCATAATAACCTCAGACCCGTCAAGCCAAAAATGTATCGAGAAGCGCTTTTTATTATAAAAGTTCTCGATACAATTTTTAAAGCAGTCCATTCAATTTAACAAATAAAGTTTAGCTTAGCTTTAAAAACCACTCGAACAGACGTGCGTAACAGACGTTTTAGTTTAACAAATCGAGCTTAGTACTACTCACTATTCCTGTCCTCCACGTCTCTTCGTTTATCCCGAACTTGTTTCGGGAAGTGTTTTTGGCTAGTACTGGATTTTCCATGTTAAACACAAACTCATCAAGCCAAAAATGTATCGAGAAGCGCTTAACGTTATAAAGTTTTCGATACAATTTTTAACGTACGGCATTAAGTTTAGCAAGGAAGGTTTAGTTTTGCTTTAAAAACCTTTTGTTGTAAAATAACAACTAGTATAATTTAAAAACGGCAAGAATACATGCGTATTATTCAAATTATCGATTCTTTGGAGGCAGGCGGCGCGGAGCGCATGGCGGTGCACTACGCAAATACTTTGGCACAACAAATTGACTTTTCAGGCTTGGTGGTAACCCGAAAAG
The DNA here is from genome assembly GCF_900142695.1 of Flavobacterium xanthum. Taxonomy (GTDB): domain Bacteria; phylum Bacteroidota; class Bacteroidia; order Flavobacteriales; family Flavobacteriaceae; genus Flavobacterium; species Flavobacterium xanthum. Next base: position 5,137 of record NZ_FRBU01000029.1, read on the forward strand.
AAGGGCCTCTTCTAGATCAAATTGAGTCGAAAGTTTCGTATTTGTTTTTAAATAAAAAACGATCGCTAGATTTTGGGGCCTTAATGAGATTGAGAAGCTATGTGAAGAAAAATAAAATTACGATTGTTCACGCGCACAGTACTTCTTTTTTTTTGGCATTTTTATTAAGAGTAACCTATCCTTCGGTCCAATTAATTTGGCACGATCACTATGGAGATAGTGAGTTTTTAGCTAAAAGACCCATCCGTGCATTAAGACTAACAATTCCTTTTTTTAATGGAATAATAGCGGTAAACCAAAATCTTAAAAAGTGGAGCGAACAAAAATTACGGGCTAGAAATGTCCTTTTTCTTCCAAATTTTCCAGCTAGTGAGAAAAGTATAAGCGCACAAACTGTTTTGAAAGGAAAAGCAGGAAAGCAGATTGTCTCTTTAGCCAATTTAAGGGCGCAGAAAGATCATTTTTTAGTATTGGAAGTGGCCAAAAAGTTACAAGTTTCTCATCCTGAGTGGACGTTTCATTTGGTTGGAAAAGATTTTGAAGATGCCTATTCTCAAAAAATTAAGGCTTTAATTAGTGCTTTTGGTTTAGAAAAAAATGTGTTTCTTTACGGCACCAAACCAGATATCGGAAATATTCTAGAGCAAGCGGCTATTGGAATTCTTACCTCTCAATCGGAAGGGTTGCCCGTTTCGCTGTTAGAGTACGGATGGTACAAGAAACCGGTAGTAGTAACTAATGTAGGAGAAATAGCGTCTTTGGTAGAAAACGAAATAAATGGATTTCTTGTTGAGGCACAACAGTCTCAATTGTTTTACGATTCCATAGTAAAATTGATCCAAAACGAGATGCTAAGGAGGGATTTTGGTGTGGCGCTCCACGAGGCGGTTGTTAAAAATAATTCAAAAGAGGCTGTGGTGAAACAGTATATAAATTGGTTGCAAAATTGTTGTAAATGAAAAACGAGGATCAATCCTATCTCTATTTAATTCTTTTCCATGTGGTCATTGGTGCATTGGGCTTTTTATTGCCTTTTACAGCAAAAATTTATGGATACTCTATTTTTATTTTTGGAGTTTATTACATCATCAAAAAACAAAATAGAAATAACGAAGCACTGATTGCAGCCGCTTATGTCGTAGGAAGTGAAGTTTTCTTGAGAATGACTGGAGGAAATCCCTTGTATGAGATTTCTAAATATGGGGTGATGGTATTTGTTTTAATAGGGATGTATTACAGCGGTTTCTCTAAAGGAGCAGTGCCTTATTGGATCTTCTTATTGTTGCTCGTTCCCAGTGTGGTAATCAGTGTTTTTGTATTGAATTTTGATACGGATATTCGGAAAGCAATCGCGTTTAATATATCAGGTCCCGTTTGTTTAGGATTAGCGTCGCTTTACACGTTTCGGCGCAAAATTGCCTTAGAAGAGATAAATAGGATTTTGCTCAGTATGGGATTACCAATTATTACGTGTATGGTGTATTTAACTTTCTATACGCCAAATGTGCAGGAAGTGATTACGGGTACAGAATCTAATTTCCAGACCTCTGGAGGTTATGGTCCCAATCAGGTGGCAACCATTTTAGGTTTAGGGATGTTTATTTTTTTTTCCAGAGTAATCTTAGACTCAAAATCAAAATTCCAAATTATTATCAATCTCATCATTGCTTTAAATATCACCTATCGGGGGATGTTGACTTTTTCCAGAGGGGGTATGATTACTGGATTTTTAATGATTGTTTTGTTGGTTGTGTTTTTATATTTTAAATCTAATTTTGGAGGAAGGGTAAAATTGAATTACATTATTGTACTTGTCGTATTTGCTTTGATGGCTACTTGTACCTACACTTCATTTCAAACGGGAGGTTTAATCAATAAACGATACTCAAATCAAGATGCCGCTGGACGAGTCAAACAAAGTCAATTTACCGGACGGGAAGACGTAGCTCAAAATGAGATTAACACCTTCTTGAAGAATCCCATTTTTGGTGTTGGGGTAGGCAAAGGTGCCGAAGTTCGGGAGGATGAAACGGGTATTCAAGTATTGTCACATGATGAAATTACCCGTATGCTTGCGGAACACGGCTCATTAGGAATAGTAGCATTACTGATTTTGTTTTTTACGCCCTTGGTGCTGTATTTAGAAAACAAATTCAATATGTTTCTCTTGTGTTTTGTGGCCTTTTGGTTTTTAACGATCAATCACGCCGCCATGCGTACCGCAGCTCCCGCCTTTGTTTACTCGCTATCATTACTAAATGTGCAGTTGGGATTTCCAGTTAGAAAAAAGGCCATGAATTGAAAGCAGACTAGTATTTAAGTTTCATATTATCCACAATTGAAACACAATCACATATTAAGTTCGTCTCGAAATGAAATTCTGCTCCTTTCTTTTTCCTCCCTTTAGGGCTGGGGCCAATAAAAAGACACTCAAGGCTATTTCCCAATCCTCAAACCGTGTAACAAAGAAAGAATTCCTTCTTTTTTCTCCCTTTAGGGCTGGGGCCAAAAAAAGACACTTATGACTATTTTCCAATCCTCAAAACGTGTTACAAAAAAAGTAGTCATTTATTTTCCTCCCTTTAGGGCTGGGGCCAAAAAAAGATACTTATGACTATTTTCCAATCCTCAAAACGTGTTACAAAGAAAGAATTCCTTCTTTTTTCTCCCTTTAGGGCTGGGGCCAATAAAAAGACACTCAAGGCTATTTCCCAATCCTCAAACCGTGTAACAAAGAAAGAATTCCTTCTTTTTTCTCCCTTTAGGGCTGGGGCCAAAAAAAAGACACTCAAGGCTATTTTCCAATCCTCAAAACGTGTTACAAAAAAAGTAGTCATTTATTTTCCTCCCTTTAGGGCTGGGGCCAAAAAAAGACACTTATGACTATTTTCCAATCCTCAAAACGTGTTACAAAGAAAGAATTCCTTCTTTTTTCTCCCTTTAGGGCTGGGGCCAAAAAAAAGATACTTAAGGCTATTTTCCAATCCTCAAACCGTATAACAAAGAAAGTATTCCTTCTTTTTTTCTCCTTTTAGGGCTGGAGTCAAAAAAAGAAAGTTGCTCTTCTTATCCAACCATTAAATCGTGTAACAACGAAAAATATGCGCTCTTTTTCCTCCCTTTAGGGCTGGGGCCAAAAAAAAGATACTCAAGGCTATTTTTCAATCCTCAAATCGTTTAACAACGAAAAGTATTCGTTCTTTTTCCTCCCTTTAGGGATGAGGCCAATAAAAAGACACTCAAGGCTATTTCCCAATCCTCAAAACGTGTTACAAAGAAAGTATTCTCTCTTTTTTCTCCCTTTAGGGCTGGGACCAAAAAAAAGATACTCAAGGCTATTTTTCAACCATTAAATCGTGTAACAACGAAAAGTTTTCACTCTTTTTTCTCCCTTTAGGGCTGGGGCAAAAAAAAGATACTTAATGCTATTTTCCAATCCTCAAACCGTATATCAACGAAAAGTATTTGCTCTTTTTTCTCCCTTTAGGGCTGGGGCCAAAAAAAGATACTTAATTCTATTTTTACAGTCAAGCCCTAATCTTCAAATCCAGCAGGAAATATAAGCCTAATTTAAAATAAACGCCTTGTTTGACAGGTGTTTTACTGGTCATTCGCGAGCAGAATGAAATTATAGCACTAAAATGCAAAATTTGTTAAAAAATTTAACATATCTTAAATTTTCTTCGGGACAAAAACATTAAATTGCACTCCCATAAGTAAAGACCTGCCATGTTTTCAGTTGACAAAATGCATTTTGAAATATCAGAGCGAAAGATGATCCTTCGACTTTTTGATGTTCTGTTCGTTTTGATGGCTTTATATGTTACTGGAAATGTATTTGCTTTTGACTATTTTGCAATTTCTGCCACTAATTATTACTGGACTATCGTTTTGGCGATTTACATTAATATATTTGGTACTATTTTCGAAATGTACAATCTTCAAGTGGCCAGCAACCAATTTCAAGTATTAAAAAGTACCCTTATTACTGTTTCTACAACCGTTTTAGTGTATTTGTTAACACCGTTTTTTTCGCCACAATTGCCTTCCAACCGACTTCAAATCTTATTATTTTTTCTCGTCATTTTTCTCGCTGTATTTACATGGCGCATGCTGTATGTTACCTTTTTGGCATCGCATCGATTTTTCCAAAAAGCCATATTAATTTGTGATCAGGAACAAGTGCAGGAGTTAATTTTAGGATTGGAAAATATCGATCCCCATTACAAGATAATTGGCTTTGTCAATACCGATGCCAGTGAAGAAGATATCGAAGAATATCATTATGTACAACACATCAAACGAGAGGATTTGTTTTCTTTTGTAAAAGAAAATGGGATATCTGAAATTGTGATTGCCTCACAGAAAACAGAGGGAATTACCCCTGATTTATACCAACAATTATTGTATTTGCTAGAATCGGGAAATATCATTCGGGAATATACACAAGTCTATGAGAGCATGACCCAGCGCATCCCCGTACAGTATATGTCTCGGGATTTTTATCGTTTTTTTCCTTTTAGCCGAAGCAATCAAAATAAATTATACTTGCTCACTGCGCGACTTTTTGAGATTACCGTTTCTGTGGCAGGTTTGGTGATAGGCCTGTTCCTGTTTCCGCTTATTTTGGTGGGCAATGCCATAGGAAATAGAGGTCGTTTATTTTATACACAGCAACGCGTTGGTAAAGATGGGATTGTTTTTGAAATCTTGAAATTTCGTACGATGGTGAAAAATGCGGAAAGGGACGGAGCTGTTTTTACCGTTATTAATGATTCCCGAGTGACTGTTTTTGGTCGGTTTTTACGCAAAACCCGAATAGATGAATTTCCTCAATTTATTAATATATTAAAGGGAGATATGGCAGTCATAGGACCGCGTCCAGAACGTCCTTTTTTTGTAAAAGAAATTGCTGAAATAATGCCTTTTTATGAAACGCGGCACATTATTAAACCAGGACTTACTGGTTGGGCACAAGTCAATTATTCGTATGGAGAAACAATCAACGATAGTCTGATTAAACTACAATACGACCTGTATTATATCAAGCACCGTAGTATTTATTTGGATTTAAATATTGCTTTTAAAACCATAACCACGGTCTTATTTTATAGGGGACAATAAGAATTGCAACACCATAAAGTACTTCTTTTTGCCTCAGGGTTATCTTGATTTAAGGTGTAAATTAAATGGAGCAGGTACGCTATACAATCTGAAACAGTTTGGTGCTAAAGTAATTCGGATATAAAGTGAAAGATTACGTATGGATCCCAAATAGCGTTTATAACTAGGTACTTTTCGTGGCTCTCGATTTACCTACTATAAAAAATGCCTATAGTTTATAGCTTACAAAATCATTGCTAATCGGTGAATCAGATATAAATTGTTCTGATGGATCGAAATCCAACTTCTTAAAATTGTAGACTATCCTCTCAATCTATCCACTTGCAGACCCTTGGTTCAACTTAAAAAGGAACCCATTAGTGTTTAAAAAGCAGCCTCAATTAAGCACAAAGCAAATCATAAGAAGGTGATCTTAAATTACAATGGGAATGCGTTTTTTATTTTGAATTGCCAGTCTGACTAAAAGTATAGCGCTAGTAATAACCATTGGTAAAACCAAAATCAGATGGGCTTTATTAATGATCAAAAAGAAATAGACTACTAACGAGAGCAAATTAAACAAAGCTAATTGATAGATTCCTTTTTTATTTTTTGTCCAATAAAAATAAAGAAGGCCTAATAGAGTAGGGTTAAACAATAAGATATTGTAGTTGTAACCTAATTCGAGATGGGACGAATAGAACCCTACAAAAGTGAAGAAAACCCCTATTACCGCTATAAAGCTGAGGTAAAACAAGGCGACGCTTTTCTTTTTTATGAAAATAATAAACAAAAGCAGTAAGATGTACGTGTAGGGATTATTCCACCAAGAAAAGGGAACCTCATTTTTAAATTCGATAATCGTTTTACTTTCTAGGGCTAACGGATGGTTCTCAAAAGAAGCTTTTTTTAGGCTTTTTAGCAGTTCAAAAGGCAAGAAGAGCTGTGTTCCCAATTGATCTACTTTTTTGCCAAAGATGATACTGGTTCCTAATTTTTCATAAAAATGTCCGTAAAAATACGGATACAATATTGTTCTATAGGTAAGGTCAGTATCTGCATTTTTTACAATAGCTGCAGTTCCAAGTGTTTTATTGATGATGGCAACGACCATCGAAGTACAGTTTTTGTCAATAAATTTGTAGGTGTAGTGACTCTCTCCCGAAGCTAAAGAGGTGTTTAAATTGTCAAACAGCTTTTGTTTTAATGGAGTCGCAATGTTGAGTTCCTGTTCATAAACAGATCTTTTTTCATAAAGATACTGATTGATAAAATCAGGATAGGAATGTGCTACGGCAAAATACTGCAAGTCTCCTTTTATGAATTTCATCACAAAATTAGGGGTATTGAAGTCAAAAGCGCCATAATTATAAATCACATCAACGGAACTGGCTGTATCCTGTACTCGAATTGCAGTATGTCCAAAAAGAGAGTATGATTCGTTGCCAGTTCCACAGGTAATGACACTGACTTTTGCGTTTTTTGACAATTGGATATTTTGTCCGAAACTATAATTGATACTGAAAAAAAGAAGTATTAGTAATGTGATTTTTTTTAATAAAGAAGCGTTCATTCGTTGGTAGTTAAAAGGGTAAAAGTCGGTAGTTGTTAGTATTAAATTAAAATGACCACTATTCTACTGGTGTGTTTTTTTATGCAAAGATACTCAAAGAAAGAAAATACACAGACAAAGTTTTCAAGTTATACAGGAAACCGATGGAATCGAAAAGGTTTCAAATCAAGGTACTGGAAATAGGAGAAGATTCAGCAGCGGTTTTTACTTCCAAAGGTGCTTGTAAATTAGTTTCTAAACATTCCCAAATCAACTTTTACAGAAAAAATATTAGAATACAAAGCCGCACTTTGATTGCCCAAATCGGTCAAAGCATAATCTATTTGGATGCCTTTGTATTTAAAACCCAAACCAATATTGGGTTGGAAACCTACCTTTTGTGTGCTGTCTAATTGCTGTATGTTTTGGAAATTTCCAACGCCCGCTCGAACGAAAACCAAATCAGTATAACCAAATTCGAATCCCAAAGCTGGATCGATACTAACAAAATCACTAGCAATAAGATCATTAGTTCTAGTAAAACGCATATTAATATTGGCTGCAGCCAAAATACTATAATCGTACCGAATGATAAATTTCTTAGCGATTCCTAATTGCGCTTTTGGAGCCGTAATCTCCGTGCTTTCTGGTAATTCCTGATTTTCTCCGGGAATGGCATTCGCAATTTTCCCATATTCGTCTTCATCTATATTCCAAACATTGTACGTTGTTGTGATATCGCGAAGCATCAAACCAAATTGCCAATTGTTTTTTTCGAATTGCAGTCCAAAATCAAAACCAAATCCCCAAGAATTAGCGAAGTTTCCAATAATCCGCCGAATCACTTTGGCATTGACGCCATATTGAAATCCAGCAACAGGGAGTTTTCGCGCATAAGAAAAAGTAAATCCATAATCAGCGGTCGAAAAGAGACTAATGCGATTGTAATCGATATTGCCTTGACTGTCTATTAATTCGGTGGTATTTAAAATGTCATCTACCCCAAACCGAATTAACGAAATTCCCCATGCACTGCGATCATCAATTGGGCTGGCATAAGCCAAATAATCATATTGGGCAATGTTAGCAAAATAATTAGCGTGCATTACGGCTACCTCATGGTCTTCCAGATGGATGAGGCCAGCGGGATTCCAATAGCCAGAACTGACATCTTTTGTAGCGGCCACAACGGTATTGGACATACCCAATGCAGCGGCATCAACGCCGATGTTCATAAACTCATTCGAGTATTTCCTGACGGCTTGACTGTACGTTACCGCACTGACCAAAAGTAGCGCTAAGAGTAAACTTTTTTTCAAGGGTATCATTTTACAAATGGAAAGGCTGTTTAATTTTTATCAAAAATATAATTTTTTACTGAGGTTATTTATTCCTTTTACCAAATAAATCGACAATGGATTAACAATCATCAAATAAAGGGGTTGAAAACACTTTTTATAAGCATATTCTCCTTTTAATGAATGGATTTATTGTCCTTTAAACCGTAAGTCGTTTCATCTCAAGAGAAAAGAAGCGCGATGAGGTAAAGCAGGTATAAAACTTTTTTAAAACCCAAATTTCCAGACGACTAGGATTTAAAATAAGTAGGCTTGCTCTGTAAAATCAAGGTTTTTAACTTACTTTTTATCTTTTATGAAAAGGGGTTTTTTTGTTTTTTTATTCCCTGTAAAGGGTTGTGTCGCTCGTTTTGGTTAAAATCTCCAGTAAAAAACGTTCTTTCGCGCTACTTATTATATTAAATTTGCCAACTTTGGTTCCTTAAACTACTTTATGATGAATATTAAAAAGCATATCCCGAATATAATTACTTTGCTTAATCTTTTTTGTGGCTGTATCGCCTTAGTGTTTGCTTTTAACGAAGACTTTGAGATGGCTTTTTATTTCGTTTGTCTGGGTATATTTTTAGACTTTTTTGATGGCTTTTTTGCTCGATTATTCCACGTTTCCAGTCCGTTAGGATTGCAATTGGATTCTTTAGCTGATATGGTAACCAGCGGAGTGGTTCCAGGTTTAGTGATGTTCCAAATGATGATTAGCCACACATCGACTGCAGCGGCGGGTCATTTGCAGTTTTTTCCTTATCTGGGATTTATAATTGCGCTGGGCTCCTGCTACCGTCTCGCTAATTTTAATATTGATACCCGTCAAACAGATTCTTTTATTGGCTTGCCTACGCCGGCTAATGCGCTGTTTATTTTAAGCCTGCCTTTAGTTTTAAAATATACCGACTCCTTAATTATTGTGGAGCTTTTGACGAATCCTTGGTTTTTGTTGGTACTTACCTTTTTGAGTGCTTACATGTTGAATGCTGAAATCCCCTTGTTTTCTTTGAAAATCAAGAAATTTAGTTTCAAAGAAAATGCGCTTCAATTTGCCTTTTTAATGGTGTCCCTTTTATTGTTAGTTTTCTTTCAGTACTTAGGAATTCCTTTATTAATTCTTTTTTATGTTTGTTTGTCGGTAGTGAATAACAAAGTACTAAAAAAGTAGTTTTTTAAATGAGAAAACAAACAGTCCGAAGAAAAACTACAGTGGTTCGCAAGTCCAAAAAGAAAGCTTCCGTTTTCTCTGGGAAGCTTGTACGCTATTCGATTGTTGCTTTTTTGATTGCATTGTTAATTGGTAGCGGTTTTCATTATCGAAATGGTTTAGCCTATTATTTAGGGTTTAAGTCGGACAAAGCCAGTAGAGCCGAGAGTGAAGACAAGCGGATTTCTGATGTCCGTAATTTTCAGGTTCTTGAAAAACACCAGGGTAAAAGTATTGGGATAGATGTGTCAGAATACCAAGGTAAAATCAGTTGGTCTTATGTAGATACATTAGAAAAAAAGTATCCGATACATTTTGTATTTATTCGTGCTACGGTAGGTAAAGACCGCAAAGACCGTCAGTTTGATACGAATTGGCTTGGCGCCAAAGAAAACAAAATGATTCGGGGAGCCTATCATTATTACCGTCCCAACGAGAATTCATTGGAACAAGCCGAACTCTTCATAACTACTGTTCGTCTTCAAAAAGGGGATTTACCACCTGTTTTAGATATTGAAAAATTACCTAGAAACCAATCAATCGCTAATCTGAAATTAGGACTGAAACGCTGGTTGAAAGCAGTGGAAGCACACTACGGTGTAAAACCTATTATTTACACGGGAGAGCGCTATTATGATGATTTTTTAAAAGAAGAATTCAGCGATTACCTTTTTTGGATTGCCAATTATAACTTTTACAGAGAGGAAATAGGATCGGATTGGCTCTTCTGGCAATTCACGGAGAAAGCCTCAATTCCAGGAATCAAAGGCAATGTCGATGTCAATATTTACAATGGTGATGTACAGCAGTTGCGGTATATTACTGTGGAGTAGTTGTAAGTATTCAGCTGACAGCGATTCGTTAATACTCTTAAATGGTTACTCCGAACTTTTGAAGATTTAAAATCATGTAATTAATTAGTTTTCCCACTTCATTGCTTACGTTTAACAATTCGCTGTACATACTTTCGCTTGTATAGTTGTATTTAAGTGAAAACTCCAACCAGACTTGTGTTTCTGAGTTTTAAGCATCGGAATCAGTTAATTTACTATGAAAATGTTTAGGATAAACTCTTTTTCTCTAAGCTTCTTCACTATTAGCGGGAACACTTCTAGAGGAACGTCTGATTTGGTCGGTTAAAGAATATATTTCTTCTTTTGGAAAAGATTTTGTTATTTCAAAGATTGTCATGGCTAATTAGAATGATTTCTGATACGCTAATAGGTCTTGGAATTACATATTGTATTTTTTATAATTGATTCACTACTACTAAATACTGAACACTGACGACTGAACAATAACCACTTTTCTAAAACTCCAATTTCTTCTTTCTTAATTCAAAATTTTGTCCAAGATATACTCGTCGCACCATTTCGTCCTCTACTAGTTCTTCAGGAATCCCTGCTTTTAAGATGCCACCTTCAAACATAAGGTAGGTTTTATCGGTAATGGCTAGGGTTTCTTGAACATTATGATCCGTAATCAAAATTCCTATATTCTTGTTTTTTAATTGCGCTACAATACGCTGAATGTCTTCTACCGCTACTGGATCGACACCAGCAAAAGGTTCATCTAGCAATATAAATTTTGGATCGGTTGCCAAACAGCGCGCAATTTCAGTACGACGGCGTTCTCCTCCAGAAAGCAAATCCCCACGGTTAGTCCGAATGTGTTCCAAGCTAAACTCATCAATCAAGCTTTCCATTTTTGCTACTTGTTCCGCTTTGGAAAGTTTGGTCAATTGCAAAACGCTTAATATATTGTCTTCGATACTCAACTTTCTGAAAACAGAGGCTTCTTGTGCCAAATATCCAATTCCCTGCTGTGCTCTTTTATACATCGGATAATCGGTGATATTCAAGTCATCAAGAAAAATATTGCCTGAATTTGGTTTAACCAATCCCACAATCATGTAAAAAGAGGTTGTTTTTCCGGCACCGTTAGGACCTAAAAGTCCAACGATTTCACCTTGATTCACCTCTACCGAAATGCCTTTGACAACACTACGTCCTTTATAGGTTTTGATTAGATTTTCGGCTCTTAATTTCATATTTTATAAAGTTGCTAAGTAACAAAGTTACAGAGTAACTGAGTTTTTATAATTGCAAAGAAACGAATTTTGTTTCTTTAGTATATTGATTTAACTTCAATTTTGGAATTTCTAAATTCATATCAATGCTTTAGGGCAAACGCATCATAAATAAATTTTAAACCACATAGGAACATAGATTTTAGTTGTTTAAAGCAAAAAGGGATTTCATTTTGCAAAGAATACATAGCTATGTAGAAGAATTATTCATATCCAACTCTTTTTTTTACTTTTTTCTATGTCTCTATGTGGTTTAAAAAAAGGAAGTGTTTGCCTTGATCACAGCTGACTGATTACTGACCACTTTTTTCTTCAAGAGCTTCCCAAAATTCATATGCTCTTCTTAGATGAGGTACTACAATAGTTCCACCTACAAGTGTTGCAATTCCCATGGCTTCCATCATTTCCTCTTTGGTAACGCCTTCTTTATGGCTGGTTTCCAAATGGTATTTTACACAGTCATCGCATCTTAAAACTGCCGAAGCAACTAATCCTAGCAACTCTTTAGTTTTTACATCTAGTGCGCCAGCAGCGTATGCATTGGTATCCAAATTAAAAATTCGTTTCACAATTTTGTTGTTGTCTGCTAGTAATTTTTCGTTCATTTTAGAACGGTATTCATTGAATTCTTCGATTATATCAGCCATTTATTTTTTTTTGATTTTTTACTACTATTTTTGAAATTAAGATACTTGCTTCATAGATTAACAACATCGGAATGGTTACAATAATTTGACTTACAACATCCGGAGGGGTTACTATTGCCGCAACTATTAAAATAATAATTACGGCATATTTCCAATATTTTCTCAAGAAAACGGGTGTTACTAACCCAAGTTTAGTCAAGAAATAGATGATTATAGGCAATTCGAAAAACAACCCACAAGCAATCACGCTGGTTTTTACGAGTCCAATGTAAGAATCGATACTAAATTGGTTTTTCACAACATCACTGATGGTGAATGTTGCAAAAAAGTTGACGGACATGGGAACAATTACATAGTACCCAAACAAGACGCCAAGGAAGAAAAGTAACGAAGACGAAAAAATGAAAAGTTTCGCATGTTTTTTCTCTGAGGCATATAAAGCGGGACTAATGAATTTCCATACTTCCCAAAGTATAAACGGAAATCCAAGAATGAATCCAGCGGTTATACAGGTCCAAATCAAAACGTTGATTTGCCCTTCCATATTCGTGTTTTGAATGATAAAAGGCATTTCTGTTACACAAATAGTTTCGGCGAAGCCCAGTTGATTGGAGAGATCACAAAAAAAGCGGTAGGTAATAAAGTTAGCATTGGTGGGCCCAAAAATGACGACATCAAAAATGTAATCACTCACAAAAAAAGTGAATGTAGCCAAAATTAATATTGCAATTGTACTTCGAACCAATAACCATCTTAATTCTTCAAGATGATCTAAAAACGACATTTCGTTTAAGTTTTTTTTTGCCATTATACTATTCCTTCTTTTAAAATATCGTGTAAATGCAGTATGCCTTTGTAGTGCGTATCGTCAACAACCACTAATTGGGTAATGGAAAAATCTTCCATTATATTTAATGCTTCTACTACCATTGTATTGGAGGAAGTCATTTTTGGGTTTTTGGTCATAATATCTCGAGCTGTCAAATCAGCAAAAGAATCGCGGTCGTTTAGCATTCTTCGAATGTCACCATCAGTAATAATACCAATTACTATATCATTTTCGACTACGGCAGTTACGCCAAGACGTTTTTCCGAAATTTCAAAAATAACTTTTTTTATGGAGGCTTCTGGAGCAACCATAGGTTTTAGGCTGTACTCCAACATGTCTTTTACACGGAGCAATAATTTCTTGCCTAATGCACCACCGGGATGGTACACCGCAAAATCTTCCGGTTTAAAATCACGCATTTCCATTAGGCATACCGCAATAGCATCGCCCATGACTAATTGTGCCGTAGTGCTATTGGTGGGTGCTAGGTTGTTTGGGCAAGATTCCGCATCTATAGTTGTATTTAAAATATAGTCGGAACCTTTAGCCAAAAAGGAGGTCATGTTGCCTGTTATTGCTATCAGCGTGTTTCCAAAACGTTTTAAAAGCGGAACTAAGACTTTTATTTCTGGACTGTTGCCGCTTTTTGAAATACAAATGATAACATCCTCGCTTTGAATCATGCCTAAATCTCCGTGAATGGCCTCAGAAGCATGCAGAAAAAGAGATGGCGTCCCAGTAGAATTGAAGGAAGCGACCATTTTTTGAGCTATGATAGCGCTTTTTCCTATTCCTGTTACGACTAATCGCCCCTTTGAATTATAGATTTTTTGCGTGGCTTCAATGAAGTTATTGTCTAGTAAATCAATTAGTTTAGCTATGGATTGGCTTTCCGATAAGATGGTTTTTTTGGCGCTGGCCAATATATTTTCTTTGGTGATCAAAACAGAATAATTAAAATTTGTATGTGTAAAAGAAATTTGTACCTTTAGGTGTCGCAAATTTATACAAAATACCACATAATAAAGAATGAATCCAAACGAAATTGACATACACAAAGAATTAAAGAAGTATTTTGGCTTTAGCCAATTTAAAGGATTGCAGGAACAAGTCATAAAAAGTATACTGAATCAACAGAATACATTTGTGATTATGCCTACTGGAGGAGGAAAATCACTTTGTTATCAATTGCCTGCTTTAATTCAGGAAGGAACGGCTATAGTTGTTTCTCCCCTAATTGCTTTGATGAAAAATCAGGTGGATGCCATTAGGAGTTTGTCTTCTGAAAATGGAGTGGCTCACGTTTTAAACTCTTCCCTTACTAAAACTGAAATTACGCAAGTAAAAAAAGACATCACGTCTGGATTGACAAAGTTGCTTTATGTTGCTCCTGAATCTTTGACTAAAGAGGAGTATGTTAATTTTCTTAAAAATGTTACTATTTCTTTTGTCGCAATTGATGAAGCCCATTGTATTTCAGAGTGGGGACATGATTTTAGACCAGAATATCGAAATTTAAAGCACATTATCAAGCAATTGGGCGATGTGGCTATCATAGGTTTGACCGCTACGGCTACACCAAAAGTACAAGAAGATATTCTGAAAAACTTAGACATGACAGATGCTACAACTTTCAAAGCCTCTTTCAATAGACCTAATTTATATTACGAAGTACGCACAAAAACAAAAAATATTGAATCGGATATTATTCGATTTATAAAACAACACAAAGGGAAATCAGGAATTATTTATTGCTTAAGCCGCAAAAAAGTGGAAGCTATTGCCGAAGTTTTGCAGGTAAACGGAATTAGTGCCGTGCCGTATCATGCAGGATTGGACGCTAAAACCCGAGCCAGACACCAAGATATGTTTTTGATGGAAGATGTAGATGTGGTGGTGGCAACTATCGCTTTTGGAATGGGAATTGATAAACCCGATGTACGTTTTGTAATTCATCATGACATTCCAAAATCATTAGAAAGTTATTACCAAGAAACGGGTCGTGCTGGTCGTGATGGTGGCGAAGGGCATTGTTTAGCTTATTATTCCTATAAAGATGTCGAAAAATTAGAAAAATTCATGTCCGGTAAACCAGTTGCTGAGCAGGAAATAGGTTTCGCATTATTACAGGAAGTTGTGGCTTATGCCGAGACTTCGATGTCCAGAAGAAAGTTTCTATTACATTATTTCGGTGAGGAATTTGATGATGTACATGGCGAAGGTGCTGATATGGATGACAATATTCGCAATCCAAAAGCGAAAGTAGAGGCCAAAGCACAAGTCGTAAAGCTGTTAGAAGTGGTGCGGGATACCAAACATTTATACAAATCTAAAGAGGTTGTCTTTACTTTAATTGGTCGCGTAAATGCAGTAATTAAAGCACATAGAACGGATGCACAATCCTTTTTTGGATGTGGTGCAGGTCATGATGAAAAATATTGGATGGCCCTACTGCGTCAAGTATTAGTCGCCGGGTTTTTATCTAAAGATATTGAGACCTATGGCATTGTAAAAATCACAGATAAAGGATTGGATTTTATTAAAAAGCCACAATCTTTTATGATGTCCGAGGATCATGAATACAATGAATCAGTAGACGAAGCGATTGTCACAGCCTCAAAATCAACAGCAGTTGCCGATGAAGTTCTCATGGGAATGTTGCGTGATTTGCGAAAAAAAGTAGCTAAAAAAGTAGGCGTTCCTCCATTTGTGGTTTTTCAAGATCCTTCACTGGAAGATATGGCTTTGAAATACCCTATTTCTCAAGAAGAGCTGATTAATATTCATGGAGTTGGCGAAGGAAAAGCAAAAAAATACGGAAAGGAATTTTTAGAATTAATTAGCCGTTATGTTACCGAAAATGACATTACTCGTCCAGAAGACTTAGTAGTGAAATCTACCGGAGTCAATTCCGTAAATAAGCTTTATATCATTCAAAACATTGACAGAAAATTGTCTTTGGATGATATCGCTTCTGCCAAAGGAATCAACATGGATGCTTTGATCAAAGAAATGGAGCAAATTGTTTATTCTGGAACTAAACTGAATATCAAATATTGGATTGATGATATGTTGGACGATGATCAACAGGAAGAAATTCATGATTATTTTATGGAATCGGAATCCGATAATATAGAATCTGCCTTAAAAGAATTTGATGGAGATTATGATCTCGACGAATTGCGTTTGATGCGAATTAAATTCATTAGTGAAGTAGCGAATTAAAGCAGTGTTCAGTGTACAGTTTTTTAGTATTCAGTTATTTCAGTATGGTATAATTGGGCTGATCACTAAAAGCGGACTACTGACTACTAAAAATTTCTCCCCGATGCGGCTTCAAAGCATCGCGAACCTGAATCATGTTTTCATCGGTTACCACCATGAAAGCAATTGCTTGCATTTCGCTTTGAATCTCAAAACCGGTGATATTTAAAGCAAGTTTTTCAATTGCTATGTATTCTTTCAAATGAATTTCGTGATGTTCTGCCGTTTTTGCGGAAGCCGGTCCACGAAAATCCCAAATCAATTTTATTTTTCTAGACATTTTTTCTACGAGTAATCGGTTAGCGGTTTAACTGTTTTGAAGAGGCAAAGTTACAAAGTCTAATTCGAAAAGAGGTCAATTTTAAAAAATTGAGAACGGATTATTCTTTCAGTAAGAAGAAGTCAGTTCAAAATACTACTTTTGTACCAGAATTATGTAAGACACTTTTAAACGTCTGATAGTCTAAAAATCGAACAATCCAAGACAATGCCTCAAGAACTTTTATTACAGGTTACTCCAGAAATAGCTTCAAACGAATTGTTGCTGAAAGATTATTTGTCGAAACAAATCAAAGTTTCAGTAGCCGATATTCAGCATGTTTCTATTTTAAAACGCTCCATTGATGCACGTCAGAAAGCGATTAAAATCAATTTGAAAGTGGCGATTTATATAAAAGGAGAGCCTTTTCAGGAAACCAAAATTCAACTTCCTGATTACAAAAATGTGGCTAGCGCACAAGAAGTAATCGTAATAGGGGCAGGGCCAGCAGGTCTTTTTGCTGCATTGCAATTAATAGAGTTGGGATTGAAACCCATAGTGATTGAACGCGGAAAAGAGGTTCGTGGCCGTCGTCGTGATTTGAAAGCCATTAATGTAGATCATCTGGTGAATGAAGATTCTAATTATTGTTTTGGCGAAGGAGGTGCAGGAACCTATTCGGACGGGAAATTGTACACGCGATCTAAAAAGCGTGGTGATGTTACTCGAATTCTCGAATTATTTGTCGCTTTTGGGGCTTCAGAGGATATCATGATCGAAGCACATCCTCATATTGGGACTAACAAATTACCGCAAATTATTCAGGATATCAGAGAGAAAATTATCGAATGTGGTGGACAAGTTTTGTTTGAAACGCGATTGACTGATATTTTAATAAAAAACAATGAAGTTCAGGGAATCGTTACTCAAAAAGGAGACACGATTCTTGCTAGTAAAATAATTTTGGCAACGGGTCATTCTGCCCGTGATATCTTTGAATTATTAGATAGAAAGAAAGTTTTTATAGAAGCCAAACCTTTTGCCTTGGGCGTTAGAGCGGAGCACCCTCAATCTTTGATCGATAGCATTCAGTACAGTTGCGATTACCGTGGTGAACATTTACCTCCAGCACCTTATTCTATTGTGAAGCAGGTTAATGGTCGCGGAATGTATTCGTTTTGTATGTGCCCTGGTGGTGTTATAGCGCCTTGTGCTACGAGTCCAGGTGAAGTAGTGACGAACGGTTGGTCACCATCAAAGAGGGATCAGGCGACGGCCAATTCGGGAATTGTAATCGAATTGAAATTAGAAGATTTTAAACCATTTGCCAAATTTGGTGCTTTGGCCGGAATGGAATTCCAAAAAAGTATCGAGCAACGTGCTTGGCATTTAGCTGGAGAAACTCAAAAAGTACCAGCACAACGCATGATTGACTTTACACAAAACCGAGTTTCATCGGATATTCCTAAAACGTCTTATGTTCCAGGAACCACTTCGGTAGAAATGGGGCAGGTTTTTCCTGGTTTTTTAAGCCAGATTTTACGAGAAGGGTTTACCGAATTTGGGAAATCCATGCGAGGTTATTTAACTAACGAAGCTATTCTTCATGCTCCGGAATCCAGAACCTCTTCGCCAGTGCGTATTCCAAGAGATCCCTTGACTTACGAACATGTTCAAATAAAAGGATTGTATCCATGTGGAGAAGGTGCAGGTTATGCGGGCGGAATTATATCTGCTGCCATAGATGGAGAAAAATGCGCTTTGATGATTGGTGCAATCTTGAATAAATAAAAAAGCTCTAATTTTTTTAAATCTTTTTTGGCCATTTTTTATTGTTTCTACAATTACATTAAGAGCTGTAGGTTGTAAAGCATTCCTGCTCTTTATTTTATAAAAATGGCAGTACCTGCGTTTTTTGTTTTAGATTTTAAAAAAGAAGTTACTTTACACATAACTATTTTTAGTCCATTTCCCAAAAGGGGATTGTGTTTTTTATTGTAGTAAACTTTCGCAATAATCTCACTCAAGTGCGAAAAGATCTCGTTTCATTATTTACCAGTTTTATTGATTTTAATGTTTTCCTAATTATTATTTTAAATTTTCTTTATTTATAGTTAATATAATCTAGAACTTTAGCTTGATAAAAACAATCATCTTGTGAAATGTTTTTTACTTTTAACATTATATTTAAAAATATTTTAAAAAAAACTATAAAAATCATAAATATGTTTCAAAAATTTAAAAAATCTGAAATTTTAATTTTACTACTTGTGGTAGGACTAATTTTTACTTCCGAATATTTTTATATAGTATTAAAAGATCCTCAACGAGCTATTTTTATTGGTTTATGGCCTCCAACAATTTTAGGTCTTTTAATATTTTTAAATCTTAAACTCAAAAAATAAAATGGAAAATATAGAATTAATTATCCTGACAGTAGTGGTGATTTTATGCTTTGTTGCTTTCTTTATTTCTACTTTTAACGAATTTGAAAAAGTTGAAAAAAAAAATTTAACCAGTGAAAATAGTAGGGGTATACTATCTAGATTCCTCGCATATCTAGAAAGTTTAGTAGCGGAATAGTTTGTTTGTGGTTGAAGAGAAGGCGTTTATTTTTTAACAGCAACGGCAATTTTGGAATCGGCTGTTCCATAATACAGAAACCATTTCTTTTTAAAATAAACCAAGCCTTCAACAAAGCATACTTCATTTACCTCGCCTGTTTTTTCATACAGTTTGTCTGGATGAATAAAGTAATCGTCCATTCGGTCAATTAACTTATAAGGATGTTCTTTGTCAAAAAGGGCTTGGCTTGCGGCATAAGTGAATTTAGGCAAATTCAAATCATTATAATTAGCGGCATTGCTGCCATTATAAATTAGTACAATTCCTTCTTTCTGTAGCAAAGCAAAAGGGCCGGGTTCTACTAAACGGCTGTCAAAATACCCCATGCGTGGATGCAAAACGGAAATCATTTTTTTATTTTCCTCATTTTCGGCTACGTTCCAATGAATGAGATCTACGGAAGTTGCCACATACAAATCAGTATCTCCAAAATACATCCAATATTTGCCTTGTATTTTTGTAGCGATTATCTTGTCGCCGGATAATTTACAAACGATGGCACCAGATTTAGACCACATATCTTTGTATTTCTCTTCCTTTAGAACTAAACCGTGTTTGGTCCAAGTGAATAAATCTTTTGAGCTGGCTAAACAAAGTCGGGCCGTTTTACCATCGTACGAAGTGTAGGTCATGATGTATGTGCCATTCTCACTTTCTATAATTCTTGGATCCTCAACACCACCTTTCCACTCGTACTGTTTCATAATATCGTTGTCTGGGTAGAATATAGGCGCTGGTTGTTTTTTAAAATGAAGTCCGTCATCACTTATGGCCAGTCCCAGTCTTGATGTCATGTCTTTATCTTGTGCTCTATAAATCAGGTATACCTTTCCGTCTTTTACAATTGCTGAGGGATTCAGTACATTTCGTTCTTCCCAGTGTATTTGTTTGTTGCTGATTGGCGATTGAAAAACTTGTTGAAATTCAGGTTCCAAAATAGGGTTGAGGCTGTCTACTTTGACAAAGTTTAGGAGTGCCCAATCTTTGCTTTTCGTTTCGGAGTTAAAAGCTGGATTACTGCCGCAACCGATTAAAATAAATAAGAATAGTAGTGTAAAGATTTGTTTCATAATATTTATCAAGTTAAACAAGGAGGCACCGCCTGATTCCCGCAGTTGTTAGTGTTTTGTAGTCTCCAATAGTTATAAAAGAGTGTGATAGGGTAAAGTTCCATTTATTTTATTGATTAACAAGTCGCTTTTTAAAAGTAATAGTTTTTTGATTGCTACAAGATGTTTCGTTTCCCTTGAAATTGTCTTTTTGGACTTAATAGCTTTTTTTAAGAGAGCAATAACTACTTCGCAATCATGCCATTCTCCAAGCATGTCCGATAGCGTTATCTTTTCAGGAACTAGCTTACTTTGCTGATTTAAATCAAAGATTTTTGTGTTGTATTGATGTACTTTTAATCTTTTCCGAAAGGCATGAATTTGTTTCTTTTTAAAAGCATTCTTACTAATTATTTTTTTTTTCTCCTTAGTGATTTTGTTCAAATATCGATTCGCTTTCTTTGTCCTTGTTTTTTTAAGGAAACAAATGACAATGGGATACTTTTGCTTTAGCTTTTTGGTGAAGCGCTTATTGGTAATTGAAAAGAATTCTTTTCGTGCTTTCTCCTCTAGTTTCTTTAAGCGATAGGAATAGCTTTTGATTAAATGAAAATTGGGCTGCTGTTCTAGAATAGGTTGAACTACTTGAATTTTCCTAAGTTTTCCTGCTTTTTTAAAAATAATTTTAAATGGTGCAAAGGTCTTTTTAAGTTTAAATGTCTTTGAGCAAAAGGCAACCAATTCAAATAATGCCTTAAATCTTTTAAGTTCAACCCGTAGTTCATGGAAAGTTTCGACAGTATAAACTACAGGTGCTGTTTCCAATAGGCGGTTTACAGCACTTTTATGGTTTTTAAAATAGGTTTCAAGTACTTTCATTTTGTGGAACTTGAGTTGGTAATTTTACGAATCGTTGAGCCTATCCTCAGATTTTCCCTAATGAAAGGTTAGCTAAAAATAGTGAAGTAAATTTAATTAAAAACCATAGAATAAAATGCTTATGGTGTTTAAAATCAAATTGTTATTATATTTAAAAATAAAATCCAACAAGAGTTGAAAAAGAAGAAATTTGTTGTCGGTTGCTGTGCTAATTGATTTTGTATTGCTACTACAATTGGGTCTTTACTAAACTAGTCGATCGCGTATTTTGAACTTTTTGACTTTTGGTCGGGCGGTGCGTACCATCCTGATTTTAGACAAGCTACGAAGACTTTTTTAGCGTAAGGAAGCCGCACCACTTTTTGCTAAAGAAGGTAAAACAATTACTTGCTTTGACAAAATTCATCCTAATAATACCAATTCCTAGTTGGTGTTATTTATTTTACTATTCATTTCCATGTAATCTACTGTTAGGTCAGACAACGCCTTCATTCCTAATACAAAACCACTTTCATCGATATAGAAATCGGGCGTATGATGAGGAGCAGTCTCTGAAATAGGCTTGCCTTTAGGAGCGCCACCTAGAAAAAAGTACAGGCCTGGAATCTTTTCCTGAAAATAAGAAAAGTCTTCTGCGCCAGTTACAGCAGGTGTAATTGAAACATTCGCTTTGCCAGCAGTTCCTTCTAGTGTAGGAACCATTTTTTCTGTCAATAATGGATCATTGTAGGTAATAAGAGTTTGGTTAGTTATATTTATATCAGCTGTAGTTCCGGCACTTTCAGCAATTGAATTTACAACTTGTTTTAGTCGGGAATGCAACAAGTCTTGCACTTGACGGTCTAACGAACGAATGGTACCGGTCATAATTAGTTCCTCTGGAATAACATTACTTCTTACTCCGGCGTTGATTTGCCCCACACTAATAACTGCGGCAGACTCAGTTATGTTAACATTTCGGCTTACAATGGTTTGGATTCCCATCACAATTTGAGCTGCTGTGACGATTGGATCGACACCCAGCCATGGATAAGCACCGTGTGTTTGTTTGCCTTTAATTTTAATCGTGAACCAATCTGAAGCTGCCATAGTTCCCATTGGACGATATTTTATTTTCCCCACTTCTGTTTGGGCATTGATGTGAAGGCCAAAAATAACATCAACTTTAGGATTTTCTAAAACGCCCTCTTTTACCATCAATTTTGCTCCTCCTTCTTCTCCTTCAGGTGGACCTTCCTCAGCAGGTTGAAAAATAAATTTAACAGTCCCTTTTAAGTCGCTTTTTATAGAAGCTAAAATTTCGGCAGTTCCCATCAAAATAGCGATATGGGTGTCATGTCCACAAGCATGCATCACTGGCACTATTTTTTGATTGTATTCTCCTTCCGCTATTGAAGCAAATGGGATAGCTACCCGCTCCTTTATTGGTAAGGCGTCTATATCTGCTCTAAGGGCGACAACCGGTCCGGGTTTTCCTCCTTTTAAAATGCCTACAACTCCAGTTTTAGCGACTCCGGTTTGTACTTCGATACCTAAAGCGCGCAAATGTGTCGCTATTTTTTCTGCGGTTTTAAATTCTCTATTCCCTAATTCTGGATTTTGGTGAAAGTCCCTACGCCATGCAATAACTTTGGATTCTAGAGACTCTGCTTTCGTGCTAATCTTAGTTTTCAGGGCGGTATTTTGTGCTGAAGTTGTACAGGCAAAAGAAAATAGAACTGCAGAAATGAATAATTTTTTCATAAATGGTATAGTAAAGGATGACAGTCTTAAAAATGCATTTTTAATTGTATTTTTTGGAAAAAACCTAAATAATGTTAAAAACAAATATATAAATTAATAGTTTATAGTTTTGGCATTTAGACAACTAAACTCTTTTTGAGAAAAATGTTAAAAAGAAAAGTTTTTTCCGTTGAAATTATTGATTCCTAAAGAATTTTTGTCCTACTGCCAAGTAGCCATGAACAGATGACTATAATAAGTTCTGATTATAGATTTTGACGGTCTAAAAAGAGGTTTTGATTTAGAAAAAACAAATTCGTACCCTTTATAAAATCATCCTCATATTTAAAAGGTGTTTTTTAAATCCTGCCTTTTCATACGCTTTAATGGCTGAAGCATTGTCACTGTAAACGTCTAGCCGAAGTTCGAACACTTCGTGTAAGTTACACCAGGATTTAAGTGCTTTGATGATGGAAGCGTTTACTCCCTTTCCTCTGTGATTAGGATCCGTAAACATAAATCCAAGATAACCATACGTTTCGTGATTCAAATAAGGTTTTGCAGCCTCTAATCTAGCGTATCCGGAGGCAATAATTTCTGCATTTATTTCAGCTACCAATACTTCTATATGAGGGGCAGCAATCATTTTTTCGATATCATAATAATGAATGGGATCTTCTTTTAGAGTGGGGTCGTAAGGGCGTTCGGCAGTAATAATCCCTTGTTCAAAGACAAGAAGTTGTTCTAAGTCTGTAAGGCGTGCTTTTCGGATGGTTATAGGAGACATTGTGTTATTTTTAAATATTTATAAAAATACAACAGAATTTTGAACGGTGTAGCATCATTTTATTTAGATATTCTTTTAATAATTCAACTTCAACAAATCGAAAGAGAACGTTAAAGCCCCTATCCCTATTTATCTTTTTTGTATTTTTGAACTGAAATTCACCACTATGATAGAAGAAAATGTAATCTTAGTTAATAAAAATGACGAGCAAATAGGGCTGATGCCTAAGCTTGAAGCACATGAAAAAGCGGTGTTGCATCGGGCCTTTTCTGTCTTTGTTTTGAATAGTAAAAATGAAATCATGCTGCAACAGCGTGCCAGTCAAAAATACCATTCCCCTTTGTTGTGGACCAATACGTGTTGCAGTCATCAGCGTGAGGGAGAAACAAATATTCAAGCCGGAAGCCGACGATTGTTTGAAGAAATGGGCTTTAAAACAGAACTCAAGGAACTGTTTCATTTTATCTACAAAGCTCCTTTTGATAATGGCTTGACAGAACATGAACTGGATCACGTGATGATTGGGTATTATGATGGGGAGCCCGTTATCAATCCAGAGGAAGTTGAAAGTTGGAAATGGATGAAAATTGAGGAAGTTAAAAAAGATATGGAGCTTCATCCCTTACTATATACTGTTTGGTTTAAAATCATTTTTGAAGAATTTTATCATTTTTTGGAAGAACATAAAAGTCCTCTTTCTTCGGAAGAGGGAACCCATAACACCTAATTTATTCTACTATATGAAAGTTACCATTTCACGAAAAGCCCATTTTAATGCGGCACACCGATTGCACAGAAAAGATTGGAGTTTTGAACAAAACGATGCGATTTTTGGAAAGTGCAATAATCCTAATTTCCACGGACATAATTATGAACTGATAGTCAGCGTGACGGGTGAGATTGATCCTGAAACCGGCTATGTTATGGATGTGAAGTTTTTAAGTGATATAATCAAAGAGGATGTTGAGAATCAATTCGATCACAAAAATCTAAATTTAGATGTTCCTGAATTTCAAGATTTAAATCCAACAGCTGAAAATATAGTAGTAGTGATTTGGAACAAAATCAGAAAAAGAATCAAATCAGAATTTGAATTAGAAGTAGTTCTATACGAAACACCTCGAAATTTTGTAACCTATAAAGGAGAATAATGGAACTAAAAGTAGGGGACAAAATCCCTAAATTTACGGCAAAAGATGCAGACGGAATTGATTTTGACAGTCAGAACATTGTGGGACAAAAACCCTTAGTTATTTATTTTTATCCAAAAGACAACACACCGGGCTGTACTACACAAGCCTGCAGTTTTAGAGATCAATATGAAGATTTTAAAGATTTGGGTGCTGAAGTCATAGGAATTAGTAGTGATAGCGTAGCATCACATCTAAAGTTTACTAAGCAATATAAGTTACCCTTTATTCTTTTGTCAGATGATGATAAAAAAATTAGAAAGTTGTTTGGAGTTCCTACTGGTATGTTTGGTTTGCTTCCAGGAAGAGTAACCTATGTTACCGATAAAAATGGAATTATACAAATGATTTTTGACAGTATGCTGGCTGCAAAACACATTCCTAAAGCACTACAAGCAATCAAAAAATTGGTAGTGTAAGAGCTCGTACTAAAGACAGTTATTTTTGATTCTGTTGATTTACAGAATAATAGACGGATTTATTAAAGGTATTTCAAAAATGGATGCTTTTTAAAGTAGAGGAGAATTAGCTATTTATTTCCTCTTCGAAACCATTGTTTGTCAAGTTATAGAAACAGAATAACTATTCTGGGAATATCGTTAGTTCATCAATACATTCAGATTAACGTCTTCTGCGTTGGTCTTGATTTTATGGTCTTGCTGGAAGTATTACGAGCTATTAAATAGTGAAAGAGGAACATGCTTTATAATGGTTTAGAAATGGAATGTGGGAACTAAATAGGAAACTATTGCAAACGCAGTCCTATTTTGATTTTAAAGCGAGGAATATATTCATTCTCAATGGAAAAGCTTCGATTTTAGAAATTTACATTTCATAGTCGGTAATAGAAAGATTATGTGTACTTTTGCAGACGCAAATTAAAATTCAAATTTTAAAAAAATAAAAATGGCAAACATTAAGAATTTAAAAAAAGACATCAACTACGTTTTAGGAGATATTATTGAAGCAGTTTACTTGTTCGAAATTTCTACTACAGGAAAACCAACAACTGAAACAAATGGTTTAATCGACGAAGCTATCGCTGCTTTTGACGCTTTGATCACAAAAGTGAATGCAAAAAATGTAGAGGATAAAAAAGCACACTTCAAACAAATTAATGTTGAATTGGAACAAACTGCTATTCAATTGATTGCTAAAATCAACGAATTGTAGTCAAAAAAAACGCAAAAAAAGTTTGAATTTGTTTTGGAAAATAGAAATTCAGACTTATATTTGCACCCGTAATGAGTCGCCAGCGTAGCTCAGTTGGCTAGAGCAGCTGATTTGTAATCAGCAGGTCGTGGGTTCGAGTCCCTCCGCCGGCTCTTTAATAAAACCACCTAACTTTTGTTAGGTGGTTTTTTGTTTTAAGGAGTTAAATTAGTAATTGCCTCTTCTATTTATTGATATGTCATAATTTTTTTGTTAAATTTGAAATCTAACCTAAATATAAAATAATTATGGAAGAGCATTCAGTAATTGAAACTTTCGAAATGAAACTTAATGAGTCTGCGAAAGACTTTTTAAGGGAAACAGCAAAATGGGCCTATTTTTTATCCATTCTAGGATACATAGGAATTGGTTTTATTATTTTAGCTGCTTTGTTCGCGGGAACACTATTTTCTGCAATGGGGAAAATGAATCCTGCTATGGGAATGATGGGTTCCTCTTTTGGAATGGCGATGGCTGTCGTTTATTTGCTTATTGCAGCACTTTATTTCTTTCCAGTGTATTACTTGAATAAATTCGCATCTAATGCTAAAGCAGCTTTAAATACCAATGATTCTGAAACGTTGACTACTTCTTTTAGATATTTAAAATCACATTATAAGTTTATAGGGATAATGACTCTTGTTGTTTTCTCTCTTTATCTCTTAATGTTTGTGGGAATGATTATTGGAAGAATGGCTTTTAGCGTTTAAAGAGCTTTTTAGATCTAAGTAATAATGAGGTTTTATTAGGCGTATTCTAATTTCTTTACTACTTTATACAAAACAAAAAAATCATCTTGCAGAACAAGATGATTTTTTTGTTTTAATAGGTAACAGTAACAATTAGGAGTCTTTTATTTTTGCTTTTTAATAGAACTAACATATTCTGTAAGTTTTTTGCCATACAGAGATTGTGCTACTTTTGGAGACATTGATTTTTGAATCGTATCTAAATATTTGATGTTTATATCATAGATTTCGGATAACGCAATGTAAGGAGCTACCTCAAATTTTCTGTTATTTAGTGCAAAATTGGTAGCAAATAAGTACTTTCTTTTGATATTAGAATCTTGTTTGGCGCTTAAACTATCTATTTTTTGTGTGTTTTGGCTTTTGATGGCATTAAATTTTTGCTCGATCAAAGACAGATTTTCATCTGTGAAACGGGTATTGATTTTTTTATATTCTTCAAATATTTCTTGATTTTTGGACCCTTTTATTTTGGCGTCAGATAAATAACGATCCAAAGTTGTTTCAATAGTTATGGTTCCAGGCTCAGCAAAGAATGGTAAATTATTGTCCAAAGAATTAGTCACGCCTCTGTCTAAGAATAAATAAAGCATCTCAGGAGATTTTAGATCCAAATTACTTTCAAAAGAAGAGCTCCCATCGATATTGATGGTGTCGATAGCAACCAACGCTGTATCTACAATTCGTTGAATATACAACGTTCCTTTTTTTAATCCTTTAATATTTCCAGTAATATGTAAGTTGCCTTTTGATTCGTTTTTGTTACAAGCAGATAATAATAAAAGTGCAAAGAATGCAATAATTGATTTTTTCATGGGAAAGTAAAATTTGTTTTTTTGGAGCATGACTTCGTAATTTTTTTATGATTTGTGCCGGAGCTTTTGAATTAAATCATGCCGATTTTAATAGTGTTTAGATTTGGCCGCAAAATAAAGAAAATTGTTGGAAAGAATTTAGATATAGTTCCAAATTTCACAAAAAAAATCCCAATCTATTGCTACATTGGGATTTCTCAATTTTATTTTGGGTTATGCTTTAAGCCAAGCCTCTTTTAAGGTCGTTTTTGTTGTATCAGTAGCATTTAGTCCTTCTTTCTCTTCATAAGGAAGTTTTACTTTGCCTTTAATCACTTGTTCTTTACCGTCTCGTTTTATTTTAATAGAGACCGAGTCATTTTCTTTCCAAGTTTGGCTGATAGTAATCATTTCGTAAATATTGTCCAAGGAGTATGATTTGTCATTGATGGATACTAAAATATCACCGCCTTTTATTCCTAAATTTTTATAAAAATCGTTTAATTCTATTGCTGGAATCACGATAATTTCTTTTGTTTTTTGGTCTACTGTAATGTAAGGAGTTTGTCCTTTTAGGAATACATTTCCAGGGACTTGCTTCATAGATTTTGTAACTCCTACTTTGGAGAGGTAGGTTTCATAAGGAATGGGAGTAGCTCCAGAAACATAAGTTGTTAAAAAAGTTCCCACCTCAGGATAGGTTAATGATGTAATTTTGGCGAAAAGCTCCTCATCATTAAAAGGTTTAGCAGCACCGTATTCAGTAGATAATTTTTGCATCAAATCAAGAATTCCTCTCTGACCGTTACTTTTTTCTCTAATGATGATATCTAGGCACATTCCTATAAGCGCTCCTTTTTCATAAACGTTCAAGTACTGCTCTTTATAAGGTTCTGTCAAAACATTAGCACTCATGGTTGTGAAGGGCATAGTGTCATTCATTGCATTTGCATGCTCAATTTTTTCTGACATGCGAGTGTAAAACTCTTGCTCGGTAATTAATCCTTGATTGATTTGAAAAAGATTAGCGAAATACTCCGTAACTCCTTCATACATCCATAAATGTTGTGACATTTTTGGCGTGTTGTAATCAAAATAATGAATTTCTTTAGAATGAATCGACAATGGAGTTACAATATGAAAAAATTCATGTGAAACAACATCTTGCATTGATTTTACCAACTCTGCTTTAGGCATCATTTCCGGTAAAACTACGGTAGTTGCCGTTGGGTGCTCTAAAGCTCCAAATCCTTTGGCGTCAGTAGGCGTCAGGCTTGATAAATACAATAAAACACTATATTTTTTTGTAGCGTTGATTTTTCCTAAAAACGTTTTCTGAGCCGTCATCATCGTTTTCATTTCTGGAGTTATACTTTCAGCAGTTACTTTTCCAGATGGGGAATACACACCAATTAAGATTTCCATACCATCCACTGTAAAAGTGGTGTAGTCCGGTTTAGCATACATAATTGGATTTTCGACCAATTCTGCGTACCGAGCTGTAGTAAATAAATCATTTGTAGTGCTTGAATCCATGTCGGTCATTGATGTAGCTCCCCAAAGTGTTTCCGGATGTGAAATACTTACAGTGTACGGAAGGTCTTTTTTATCTTGAAAATAGCCTACAAAACCATGCATGTTAAGCATGAAATTTTTACCTGCATCGATATTAGTTCCAGCTGGTGAAAAAATATCAATATTGCCAAAACCACTTCCTTTTTCAGTGTCAAAAGTATCGTTTACGAGGTAGGTGATTTTCGCTAATGTTTTCGCATTTTTGATGGTCCAAGTATTCTCATCTGTTTTGGTCGTTGAAAGTAAAGTGCCTTTGCTATCAAATGCTTTGAAATCTTCAATGTATTTCCCATAATCATCAATAGAGTAAGTCCCAGGTACAATTTTAGGAACGCTATAGGTTACTTCATCCAGGCTTATTTTAGGGGATGTAACGACAACCATAACCTTATCCTCTTTAACATTGTTTAAATCGATAGCAACAGCCACTTTTTCCATAGCTGGTTTTGACATCGTTGTGCCTGTTCCGGCAGTTTTGCAGCTCCAAAAAACGGAAGCAAATGCTAATGCAAAAAATATTCTTTTCATTGGTCGTGTTTTATTTTTAATTGTTAGACTCAGTTATGGAACAATTGTTACAAGGGAAAGCAATTTTTCAACCTTGTTTAAATGATTGTAGCGCAGTCCAAGTTGAGACTTAGTTTGTAAATGTCCGTTTCCAAAGTATCGGTATCTTTATCTTCACACAATAGAAATTCAATTTTTTCTTTGGAGTGCTTATATAATGTTAGGCCTTCGAATTTATGGCTATCACTGATTTTTTTTGTAAAATTAATTTTCATGGTTTTCAGATCAATGCTTCCAATAAGGCTTCCTAATACGTCACCATCTTCGTAAGTAGATGTCGTGTCTTCGGCTGTGGCCAAAAAATAAATGGTGTTTTCTACTAGAATTCCATCAGTGAAACTGCTTTGAACTCCCTTTATTGTTGGCAGTTGGTAGGCGTAAGATAGAACAGTAATTTGCTTGGTCAGTAGTTCTCCTTTTAGTTCGAAAAGAACATTTTTAGTAGAACTTCCATTTCCACGGTTGAATAAATACCAACTTTTACCATCGTAAATTGCACCTTCAATATTGAAATCTTCGGGTTTTATTTCTGCAGAATTTTGTAGAACTGCATACAGATCTGTAAGGTCATTTGTAGCTACTATTTTTTTATCAGCTGCATTAATTTGTACCATTTTGTTTCTTTTTTGGGTTGAACCCGAACCAAAAACGTAAATGCTTTCGCCAAAAGGCGTAATGGCTTCAAAATCTGGTTTTTCCTTTTTAAGAATGTTTTCGGATGGATTTTCCAGTAGTGGATGGCGCTTTAAATTTCGAGAATTCATATTATATTCGTAAAGATAGCTGCTGTTGTCACCGATAATCAGAAGTGAATTGTCTTTGTAGATCAGTCCCGATGCAGCGCCAATGCCGCTGATTTGAAATTGTTGTTCCAGTGTGAATTTTTCCATTGTGCGTGTTTTGAAAAAGAGTCCCTATTCCCGATCGTTTCTCTCTTTTGTTTTAAAAATGAAAAGATTCAAGTGTACAGCCGGAAAAGGCTTATTATAATTTATTATATTTGAGAGGTAAAGATAAATTATTTCTTATGAAGTCAATAAATCCCAATGATTTTAAAGTAGTCAACCCCATTGAATTGTCAAAATTACCAACCAATTTAGATATTGGTGCGAGTGATGATAAAAAAGAAGACAAGTTAGAAAACGTAAGCAGTAAATTGAGCGACTTACAGGACGTAATGTATGCGCACAATCGGTACGGTGTTTTGATTTGTTTGCAAGGAATGGATACCTCTGGAAAAGACAGTTTGATACGCGAAGTTTTTAAAGGATTCAATTCCCGTGGGGTAGTAGTGCATAGTTTTAAAACGCCTAATTCTGCAGAACTGGAACATGATTACTTATGGCGCCATTATTTGGCTTTGCCAGAAAAAGGAAAGTTTACTATTTTTAATAGGACCCATTATGAGAATGTTTTGGTTACGCGGGTACATCCTGAATACATCCTGAATGAAAATTTGCCTGGTATAGAAACTGTGGCGGATATTACACCTCAGTTTTGGGACAATCGCATGGAACAGATCAGAAATTTTGAGAAGCACATTACCCAAAATGGAGTTATCGTGTTGAAGTTCTTTTTGCATTTGAGCAAGGAAGAGCAAAGACAACGTTTGTTGCGGCGTTTAGAAGAGGGAAAACACAATTGGAAATTCTCTACGGGAGATTTAAAAGAAAGAGAACATTGGGATGAATACATGCAGCATTACGAAGAGGCAATAAATAATACGTCTACTGAAAAAGCACCTTGGTATGTTGTTCCCGCTGATGATAAGGAAATGGCACGTTATATTGTAGGTAAAATTATTTGGGAAGAAATGCAGCAACACAAGGATATCCAAGAGCCAAAAATGGATGAAAAAGTCAAAG
Source organism: Flavobacterium xanthum (assembly GCF_900142695.1). GTDB lineage: Bacteria > Bacteroidota > Bacteroidia > Flavobacteriales > Flavobacteriaceae > Flavobacterium > Flavobacterium xanthum. The sequence goes on from NZ_FRBU01000029.1 coordinate 36,444, forward strand.
CGAATATTGAAATGTATAAGGATATATTGAAAAAAGAGGTTTGATGTAATTAATTTTCGTACAAAAGTTACTAGAAGTTTATGATTCTATTATGATACGGTTAGGATGTAAATTTATTGTTTTTAGTGCTTTTAAAAACCGCCAACTGTTAGCTTTTTGTTAATGTTCAATTCATTCAGAGTTTAAATTCACAGCATTACTTTGCTTAAAATTTAAACAAACAACCAAAATGAAAAGAACTATTTTACCAATGTTATTTTTAGCATCATTATTCTCCTGTGAGAATGATTCTAAATCTTCTAGCCAAACAACGAGTGTTATTTTAGCAAATCAATCTGTAACTCCGGTGTTATTGAAAAAGCAATCAGGTTTTGAAAACGTAGAACTTTTTTCACTAATCACTTCAGATGATGTTTTGGCAGGAAGTCCAAATTTTGTTTTTGGAGGTTCTTCGGATGGATCAGGATTACTTAAAAATGCGGATGGGACTTTTACTTTTTTGGTCAATCACGAGGATAATTTTGCAGTATCAAGAGTCACTTTGGACCAAACATTCAAACCAACAAAAGGAGAATATTTATTGAATTCTAATGGAGGTACTTGGAGATTATGTGGCGCTACGATGGCAACTGTCGCTGAACATGGTTTTGGACCTTTGTTTTTGACTTGTGGAGAATCTGGCGAGGAATCTCGTACGCATGGAATTAATCCTTTTGCAGATGTTGCATCAGCATCAGTGTCTAAGGAGTTACCTGCTTTAGGTAGGATTAGTGCTGAAAATGCTTTGCCATTAAAAGCGTCTGCCTTTGCGGGTAAAACTGTAATTGTAATTGGGGACGATGATTCAGGTACGTACGGAGGTCAAGTATTTATGTATGTTTCAAATACTGTTGGTGATTTAATAAATGGATCTCTGTACATGATGAAAAGAACAAACGACAATCAGAGAGAAAAAGATATGGTATTGAATCAGTCCTACGGTGTTTCTTTTGTGAAAATTGAAAACCATAGCACAATGACTGGAGCCGCTATCAACGCCGCTGTAAATACATTGAAAGGAATTAAATTTGGTAGAGTAGAGGACTTAGATTATAAAAAAGGTTCGGATGCAGGAGCGAGAGAAATTTACTTTAATGTTACAGGACAAAACACTACTGGAAATAATGCAGATGCTTCCAGAACAAAATATGGTAGAGTGTACAAACTGAATTTAGAGGCAAACAATCCTTTGGCTGGAACTCTTGAAGTACTTCTTGATGGCGATGATCGTACTGGAATTGCAGGAAAATTTCAAAATCCAGATAATATCTGCGTGACAAAAAACTATGTTTATGTTCAGGAAGATGCTAATGGCTATGGCGATGAAACACATGACGCTTACATTTATCAATACAATATGGCAACCAAACAGCTGAAAGTAGTGGTAGAGTTGGACCACCGTCGTACCGCTACTGATGCAGCCAAATATAATGTTGGAGGAATAAGTAAATTTGGAGATTGGGAATACGGAGCCATGATTGATGTTTCCGATCAATTAGGAATTGATGATACTTTTTTATTGAGTGTTCAACCTCACACTTGGAGAGGGACAAAGTATAAAGGAGTGGATGGAGGAACAAATCGTCCAAATGAAGATCAGGCAAGTCAAATCGTTTTGATCAAAGGATTAGCTCGATAAATACCAATGAAATAATTGCAAGTAGCCACGGTTTCAATTTTTAAGAACCGTGGTTTTTGCTATTTATAATTTTTTAAATTACTCCCCTTTATCATGAAAAATAGTTGTATTTTATTGGTTCTTATCGTATTGGTCTCTTGCCAAAAAACAATTCCGAAGCATGAATCGGTAAATAATATATACAAAGCCGACATTCTAAAAGTCGTAGAAGAGGTTTCTAAACTGGAACGTTTAATTAAGTCGAATACTGCAACAGCAGCACTCCAACAACAATTTTTGCAGGCACACTCTAGTTACAAACAAGTAGAAATAATTAGTGAATATTATTTTCCTGCAGTTGCCAAAGCTATAAATGGGCCAGCCTTAGCAGAATTTGAAGAAAATGATAAAAAGACATTGCCTGCTGAAGGATTTCAAGTGATTGAAGAATTTATTTTTCCCGAGTATAATGCAAAGTTAAAAGCCGAATTGCTAACGGAAATGGGTATTCTATCAGCAAACTTAAAGCGCTTGGTCAAAGTGTCACAAACAAATGAATTCACAGATGCGCATGTTTTTGATGCGATGCGTTTGGAAGTTTTTAGAGTCATAACGCTGGGAATAACTGGATTTGATTCCCCTATTGCGCAACAATCCATTCCGGAAGCACAAGCAGCGCTAGAAAGTATTGAAAAATATTATAAAATTTATGCAGCTAATTCACAGGATGCATCTTTGCAGCAGGTTTTAACTACACTGGAAGTAGGAAAGCGATATTTAAAAGACAATTCCTCTTTTAATTCCTTTGATCGTGCTTTTTTTATTCGCAAAATTGCTAATCCGTTAAGCATTGGTTTACATAAAACGCAAGTCAGCTTAAAAATTCCGTTCTTGAAAGAGACAAGAGGACTAAGAACTAGCGCAAAAACACTTTTTGATGCAAATGCCTTTGACATAGAGGCTTTCTCTGCATTTCCAGATTATGAAACAACGTCAGATAAAATAGCCTTAGGAAAATTATTGTTTAATGATCCTGTTTTGTCAGGAGATAATTCTCGTGCTTGTGCTTCGTGTCATCATTCAGAAAAAGCATTTACGGATGGTTTGGAAAAAGCCATTTCATTGGATGGTAAATCTTTAGTAAAAAGAAATACACCCACACTGACTCATATTGCATTTCAACGTGTATTTTTCTATGATTCCAGAGTCAATTATCTGGAAGACCAAGCGGTAGCGGTTATTAAAAATGAAAATGAAATGCACGGCTCTTTGGTACAATCAGTTTTAGCTCTAAAAAATAAAGTGAGTTATGTTACGAGGTTCCAAAAGGCATTTCCCAATAAAGAAATAGATGAATTTGGGATCAAGAACGCATTGGCGTCCTACATCAGATCGCTTAGTAAATATGATGCCAAATTTGATGCCTATATGCGCGGTGATGAAAAGTTTGATTGGAATGAAGTTGCAGGTTTTAATTTGTTTGCCGGAAAAGCAAAATGCGCCACATGCCATTTTATTCCCTTAACAAACGGAACGGTACCGCCGAGTTTTATGAAATCAGAAAGTGAAGTTTTGGGAGTTCCAAACCACTACAAAAAATTAGATACTGATTTAGGAAAATTTGATTTAACTAAAGCGGAGATTCATCGCAATTCTTTCAAAACACCAACGTTAAGAAACGTGGAATTGACTGCGCCATACATGCACAACGGTGTTTTCAAATCACTAGAAGAAGTAATTGATTTTTATAATGATGGCGGCGGGAACGGGTTGGGTTTTAATTTGCCAAATCAAACATTGCCCGAGGACAAACTCAATTTGACAGACTTAGAAAAAAAACAACTCATAGCCTTTATGCGAACCTTGACAGATAAAAAGTATTCGTTGTAATAAACAAAAAATGCCCTCGAAATTTCGAGGGCACTGAAAAACATCGTCTGTTTTGATTTGTGTCATTTTTATAGACCAAAAAAAACGCTTATAATCGAATTTTTAAGATTCGTTATAAGCG
>NZ_FRBU01000057.1 GCF_900142695.1 Flavobacterium xanthum
AACAGAGTAGTTAAGCCCGCCTGCGCAGATGGTACTGCAGTTATGTGGGAGAGTATGTCGTCGCCTTTCTTTAAAAACCCTTCATCAATAGATGAAGGGTTTTTTGTTTTTAAAGGATTTTAGTTTTAGATTTATTATGAATTATTGTAGGAATCACCATTAGTAAATGCTATTTTCGCTTTAAATACATAATATCTTAATGGAATCTAATTTTTTAATAAAGAGTACTACAGTTAATGTAATTCAGATATCATATGATTTTTTAAAAAAAATATGTGTTACTCAAAATGAATTACTTAATGATTTCATAATCTTTTTTATTTCACCTCTATCAGTGCTTGTTTGTAATTTATTTTTTATTAAAAGGATTTTTACATGCAAAAGCTAAAAAAAACAATTATCTACTTTTGTTTCTTTTTGGTCCCTTTTTTAATCTTTGGTCAATATTTACCTTCTCGTAATTATTCTACCAAAGATGGTTTACCAAATAATGCTGTTAGATCATTATTTTTAGATTCAGAAAATGTTTTATGGATTGGAACTGAAAATGGAGTTTCAAGGATGGAAAATGGTTCGTTTTTTAACATGGACGAGTTAGATGGTTTAGGACACAATAGTTGTTGGGATATCTCTCAAGATACCAATGGAAATATGTGGTTTGCTAGTTATGGTGGTGGAGTCAGTAAATTTAACGGAAAAAAATTCACTATTTTCACTACTAAAGATGGTCTATTAGCCAATAAAACCAGAAAAGTATTTCCGTATAAAAATAAAATGTACGTTGGTACAGAACAAGGGGTTTCTATCATTGATATTAATACCAATAAAGTTGTAACACCAAAAATGCCTACACATAAAGAAGATTTTATTTGTATTTCATTTTTTGAAGATGATGGTGAAGTATATTTTACTTCCATTTTTGATGGTTTATATAAAATTGATGAATCAGAAGAAATTCCCAAAATAATGCCCATTATTTTACATAAAAACACGTACTGTTTAGGTCTTTTTGGTTCGAGTTTATATAGTGCAAATGATGGCTTTATTGATAAATTTGATATTTTAGATATTAAAAAAAGGAAATTTACCTCTTCTAAATTTGGAAAGTCAACCGTATGGCAGTTTGCTAAAGATAAAAGAAATTCCATTTTTGCGGCAGCCTGGGGAGTTTATAATCCCAATGGAGGACTCTATCGCATTGAAGATGATAAAATGATTGATGTGTCGAACCAGTACGGAATTGATTCAAAAGTTTTACTCAATGTTGTTTATGACAAAACAAAGGACATGTTATATGTCGGTTCTAATGATAAAGGTATCTATGAAGTTCGATTGGATAAAATAATTGATTATTCTCCATTTGATGGAAGTTCAGTTATCGATTTTGAAAATTTTGATAAAAGGAAATTTCTTTTACACAATAAGGGGGTAACAATTTTAGATTCTAACAAGGAAATTTTAAAAACAATTTCACTTTCAGAGTTTAAAAACGTTGAACAAGCCTATTTAAACAAAGGAAATAATATTATAAACAAACAAGGAGTTGAATCGAGAGATTTTGAACTGAATTTTAATATAAAAGCAGACGGAATTGTATTTTATGAAATGGTTAAACATAAAAATTCATTCTGGATTGGCAGCAATATTAGAATATTTGAGATTAATTCTTTAGGAAAAATCATCAATTACGTACCTAAACATAGTCTAAAATTTGGATTTTCTTCAAATGATAAATTTATTGAGACGATTACTTATGCAGGTGTTCGAGTGTATGATGATATTTATAAACTTAAAAGTAAACATTATTCAAAATTTGAAAAAGATACGCCACAATATATTGTGCACATATTGAGTAACAAGGACAAAACATATCTTCTGTCCGTTTTTAATGGTTTGTATGTTTATCACAATAATCAATTTCAGTCCTATTTAGCTGATGAAATTTGGAAAGAAAAAAAGTTCAAACACATTACCATTAATGACAAAGTTCAACTTATTTTAGCCGCTGAATTTGGAAATGTTTTTATAGTGGAGGACAGTAAAACTTTTAAAGTTTTAAAAACGATTAATAAAAACAAACTCGTTGGTAAAACTATTCTTTTCCTGGAAGCTTACAAAGATTGTATTTTAATAGGAACTGAAAAAGGAATGAACATATACCAGAATGGTGTCTTCCGATTGATTGATCAAGAGCAAGGATTAAAAGATTGTAATTTTACCACTTCTCAAATTTTTAAAAATCAATTATGGTTAGGGACTGAAAAAGGCTTTTACACCGTGGATTTAGATAAACTTTTAAAGGAGCAAATTACCGTATTAGGTATAGCTATTAGTAAGATAGCGGTCAATAACATTCCTATTGATAAATTTAATTACAAATGGTTCAAGTATACTTCTAATAAATTAGTTCGGGATTATCAACAAAACTCTTTTTCTATTGATTTTATTCCAAAGGGGTATCCTTTTCCAGAGAAATTGAAATTCCGTTATCGTTTGAAGTCTAATAACCGATGGAGTCCATACAGCGACAAAGCCAACTTATTTTTTCCTTATTTGCCTTATGGCGATTATCTAGTAGAAGTAGAAGTTTTTGATTCGAATGCTGGAAAATCTACTATTTTTAAATTACTGGATATTTGCGTGGAACCTCCCTTTTGGTTTACTTGGTGGTTCATTTCTTTAATTATTTTATTTATTACTAGTCTGGTATTTTATATCATTAACAGAAAAAGAAATATTGCTAAAGATAAAGCTTATAAAGAAAAACAAGTAGTTGAAGCTAAATTTGAAGCACTATCTAACAAGATGAATCCGCATTTCATTTATAATGCTTTAAATTCTATTCAAGCTTATGTTGGTTCAAATGACGAGAGGAATTCCTCTTTATACATAAGTGAATTTGCAGGATTGATGCGAAAAACTTTAAAAAACTCACCAAAACAAACCATCACAATTAAGGACGAAGTTGAATATTTAAAAAGTTATATTTTTATAGAAAATATGCGATTTAAAGGTCGTAATAGTAGAGAATTTTATATTGATCCGTTGATTGATGAGGCAACCTTAGAAGTTTATCCAACGTTGCTTCAACCTTTTGTAGAAAATGTTTTTGTTCATGCTTTTGATGAATCACACCCATTTCCAAAATTGAAAATTTCTTTTGAAATACTTGAAAGTAAAATTTTAGAATGTAAAATAATTGATAATGGAAAAGGATTAAATACTCGTAAACAATCAAAATTTCATGTTTCAAGAGGAATTGCATTGGCTCGAGAGCGAATCCTTTTATTACAGCCAGCTAATGTTGATCCCATCAAAATTGAAATGACTGAAAATGACGGAACAACCGTTACCATCAGATTATTGTTTTAGTAGTTTAAATATAAATTTTGAAAGCTCTTATCCTGTGGTAAGAGCTTTTTTTATTGATGTACTTAATCGATAGTTTTTAAAGATTATTTTTTAAAAATAATTAGCTCCTTTACGGAATTCCGTAAGGAATCTTTTGCTATTATTTATAGGTTTGGCTAATCAATAAAAACAGTAAAAAATAAGATACATACTATTTTGATATTTGACTTCAACTTTGTCAATTTATGAATAGTAGCCATTCTAAATTTAAAATCTATGTTAGACCAAAATCGACCGTATTGCAGAGTAGAAATTGACCGAGTTTTTAATCGAGTAAAAGCAGCGATGCATGTTACAGCTTTAGTAAGTGGAAAGTCCAAGGGACTGACGCAGGCACATTATTATGATGCTTACACTGGAAAGGAACTTATAGGCGGGGATACTTACGAATACGAGCACATTCGATCATCAGAAGAAATTCACACGAGATATAAATCTATCTTAACTGATGAACAAATTGCCTTAGTGGTCAACTGTGTTGAAAATGTGGCCGTTACTCTTACCTCAATTAAGGAGGCTAAAGGAAAGAAAAAAATGGAAGATTGGTTGCGTAACAATGACAATATTGTTACTTACGGTATAGACTTGAAATTAGCCTTAACAAAATTAAAAAAAGCGGATGATGGCATTGAACGGATTGTAAAATGGTTTTAAAGGTTTACTTTTTCGATGATTTATTAGTAAGATTTATACAAATACGTGTTTCAACTTACCTGTTACTTTACAGTATACTTCTAGATAAATCCTCTTTGTTTATTATTTTTTAGCGACTTGATAATAATTTAGAACTGTAGTAGAGAAATCCATTTATATAAAGTACTTTAGTGGGAAGCTATTTTACCAAAACAAACTATATTATTTATGAAAAGAAGATCTTTTTTAACCACTGCAACTTTAGCGTCTGCAGGTCTTACCACACTTTTAATTACAGGTTGCACATCAAGCAGTAAAAAAGACCAAGAGGTGGCACCCGCTAACGTAATTGATACAAACTTTGAACTGGAAGAAGAAACTATTGCTAGTTTGAGAGAGAAATTAGCTTCTGGAAAATATACTTCGGAGCAATTAGTCCAATTGTACTTAAAACGTATTGAAACTGTTGATAAAAATGGTGCTCAATTGAATTCAGTTATCGAAATTAATCCTGATGCCATTGCCATTGCTGTTGCAATGGATAAGGAGAGCAAAGCAGGCAAAAGCAGAGGTCCTTTACATGGCATTCCAGTTTTAATAAAAGACAATATAGACACCGCTGATAAAATGCAAACTACAGCAGGATCTCTTGCAATGGTTGGTAATATTGCGTCAAAAGATGCTTTTGTAGTTAGAAAACTCAGAGAGGCAGGAGCTATTATTATCGGAAAAACAAATTTGAGCGAGTGGGCTAATTTTCGTTCTACGCAATCCAGTTCGGGATGGAGTAGTAGGGGTGGCCAAACTAAAAATCCTTATATTTTAGATCATAATCCCTGCGGTTCTAGCGCGGGTTCAGGTGCTGCAGTGTCAGCTAATCTTTGCGTGGTAGCGATAGGGACAGAAACGGATGGCTCTATTGTTTGTCCCGCTTCGGTTAATGGAATTGTTGGTATTAAGCCAACTGTTGGTTTAGTAAGTCGATCTGGAATTATCCCAATTTCAAAAACACAAGATACCGCAGGTCCAATGGCTAGGACAGTAACTGATGCAGCTATTTTACTGGGAGCCATTGCAGCCATTGACCAGGATGATGCTATAACTCTTGAAAGTAATGGAAAAAATCATAAGGATTACACAACATTTTTAGATGTAAATGCTTTAGAAGGGAAGCGTATTGGTGTAGAGAAAAAACCACAGGGTAATAATAAATATATAAATGCACTTTTAGATAATGCTATCAGCGTGCTAAAACAGCAAGGTGCAATCATAGTTGAAATTGATTATATAGATAAAATTAATGCTTTTGGAGAAGCTGAATTTGAAGTTTTGCAGTATGAATTTAAAGATGGATTGAATAGCTATTTGGCTCAAGCCAATGCAAAAGTTAAAAATTTAAAAGAGGTTATTGATTTTAATAACAAGAATGAAGATAAAGCAATGCCTTACTTTAAACAAGAGACATTGGTGAGTTCAAATGCGAAAAAGGGATTGGAAGATAAAAAATATTTGGAGGCACTCAATCAAAGTTTTGAGGGAAGTAAACGTATTTTGGATGCTGTCTTTAAAGCAAATAATTTGGATGCTATAACCGGAATTACGATGGGACCAGCTTGCAGTATTGATGTGATTTATGGGGACCGTTGGGGTGGATATTCCTTAACTTCTCCGGCAGCAATTAGTGGCTTTCCACATATAACCGTTCCTTGTGGTCAAGCTTATGACTTACCTGTTGGATTGTCTTTTTTTGGAACTCCTTACAAGGAAGGCGAATTAATCGGGTTGGGTTACGCCTACGAACAAGCATCAAAAAAACGCTTTAAACCAGCCCTTAAAGCTTCTTTTCTATAATTAATTCTTATTTAAAAAGATATAAAAGAGCAAAAAGCGAATTACTTTTTGCTCTTTTTATTTTTATTCATCTGAACAATTTTTGTATTAAACAAGTTTCAAATGGTTTACAGCTTTACTTCTGTTTTTAAATTTGACATTTAAACCAAGTTTAGAGTTAAGTGCTGCGTCACTATAAAAATAGAAAAATTAATTCTGACTTTTATTCTTTAAAGTCCAGTGATAAAGAGTTAACGCAATAGCGCTGACCCGTTTTCGTAGGGCCATCATCAAAAACATGTCCGAGATGACTTCCGCAATTAGCGCATAGGATTTCAGTGCGTTTCATTCCGTGTGTCACATCCGAAATGTACTGTACTTTTCCGGGTATGGATTCATCAAAAGAAGGCCAACCACAATGTGCATCAAACTTAGAATTACTTTCAAATAATGGCTCGCCACAGGCGCCACAGGAGTAGGTACCTTTTTCATAATTCAAATTATATGTTCCGGTGTGTGGATATTCCGTTCCTTTTTGACGAAGGATTCTATATCGTTCTTCACCTAATTGTTCTTTCCATTCCTGCTCGGTTTTTTCTATAGGATATTTCATGATGTATAAATTTTTTTTAAATTATTATTTTATGATGTACTATAAAGTTGTTTAAAATTAAACCGCATCTAGCTCCATGCAATTTAGTTATTTGTTTTTGATGAATTGAACTATTCTTTCTATTACTTTAGGATTACCAAGAATTTTTCGGTGTCCTAATCCGTCTGTTAATAGCAACTCTCCATTTCTAAGATGTTTATAAATATGTTTTCCTGCTTTTACAGGAACTTCTGGATCATCATTGTCATGGATTACCAGTACGGGAATACTGGTTTCTTTTGCTGCTAGAAAAGCAGAATAATCATTCATTTTTTCTCTATATTTTTTTTCGAAATGCAATCGTAAATGGGTGCTTACTTTTGCTTTCAATTGTAGTTTAGCTATAAAATCATCTATAATATCTTCTACAATATCACCGCTGCCAATTACTACGGCATATTGTACTGATAATCCTTGTTTTATGGCATTCAAAACAGACATTCCTCCCAAAGAATGACCAATGGCCACATCAAAGGGACCAAATTGCTTTTCAATTTCTAAAATTGTAGCAATAAAATCGACCATAATAGTAGTTTTTCCAGGAGATTTTCCATGTGCTGGTGCATCAAAACTTATGGTGGAATAACCATTATTTAAAAGTTCATCGGCTATTTTGAACAACTGAGTTCCACGTCCAGACCAGCCGTGGACAAGCAAAATCTTCTTTTCACTTTTGCCATATTTGTATACAACTACTTCTTTGTTAATTGCAGGAATAGAAATCAGTTTTTGGATGCTTGTGCGATCCATTTCCAATTCTCTTTTTGGAATTTTGTGTTTTATAGGAGTAGTAAACAATTTAGCGGCAAATAAAGTAATCAGTTTTGGCGAGATAAAAGAGATTAATTTACTGGTTAATAAAATACTCTTAGGAATTTTCAAAGATTGTGTATGAATAGAACTTTTTTTTGTCATTATGATAAATTTTCAAGCGGGTTACTATTTTATAATTTTTTCACTAAATTTAGAAAAACATAAATGTAGTATTTTTTAAAAGGTTTTAGTTGGTATTAACATAAAAACAGATTTAGTACTTCTAGGAAATACTAAAAAATAAAGTCATTGAAGCTTCTTTCTAACAATAAATAAAGCAAAATTTCATACATGGAAATATTTCATATTAGTGCAGAGTGTTACCCTGTTGCAAAAGTTGGCGGTTTAGCTGATGTAGTTGGCGCATTACCAAAATATCAAAATAATGCAGGCAATGCAGTACGAGTAGTGATGCCTTGTTATGATACCAAATTCAAAATAGAAAATCATTTTGAATGTGTTCATTGGGGACATGTAAAATTGGGAAGTTTTAATTTTCCGTTTAATATTCTCAAAGAAAAAACAAATGCATTAGGATTTGAATTGTATCTGGTTGAAATTCCAGAATTATTTAACAGGAAAGAGGTTTACGGGTATCAAGACGATATCGAACGTTTCTTGTCTTTTCAAATTGCCACTTTAGACTGGATTATAGGAAGAGAAGATGTTCCGGATGTCATTAATTGTCATGATCATCATACCGGTTTGATTCCTTTTATGATGTTGTATTGTAATAAGTACGAAAAACTACGCAATATACCATCAATGATTACGATTCATAATGGCTTGTATCAAGGACAGTTTGGTTTTGATAAATTATACTATTTGCCTGAATTTGATTTGGCGCATGTGAATGTTTTAGAATGGGATAATTGTATTAATTCATTAGCTGTAGCTATAAAGTGTGCTTGGGCTGTGACTACGGTTTCGCCTAGTTATCTGAATGAAATCAATTATTCAGCTAACGGTTTAGAATCCTTACTCAATTTAGTTCGTTACAAATCCAAAGGAATTTTAAATGGAATCGATATTGAGGTGTGGGATCCCGACACTGATCGTATGCTTGAAAAAAACTATTCTATTAAAAATTTTGAAAAAGGGAAACAAGAAAATAAAGAAAAATTATGTAGCCTTTTTAATTTAGATCCAACAAAGCCTCTTTTTAGTTTTATTGGAAGATTACTAGAAGAAAAAGGAGGTGATTTATTACCACATGCTGCGGCGTTAGCATTATCTGAGAATTTCCAACAAATTAATATCTTGATATTGGGGTCCGGCAACACAACTATTGAAAAACAATTGAATAGTCTATTACAAGATTATAAAGGTAATTACAATACATTTATTGGTTACAATGAAGAATTAGCACACTTGATTTATGCCGGTTCTGATTTTTTATTAATGCCTTCCAGAGTAGAACCATGTGGTTTGAACCAAATGTATTCACTTAGGTATGGCACTATTCCTATTGTTAGAAGAACAGGAGGTTTGAAAGATACGGTAGTAGATTTTGGTGATAATGGAATTGGTATTTGCCATGATCAGGCAAGTGTGGGAGATGTATGTTATTCGATTCAAAGGGCTATACTTTTATATGAAGACAAACAACATTTGAATAAAATTAGAAAAATAGGAATGAATACGGACCATTCCTGGGAACGTGTTTGTCAAGAATATATAGAAATGTACAAACTAATAATTAACAAGAAATGAAAGCTAAGAAGAAAAATGTAATTGCAATTATTTTAGGTGGAGGACAAGGTTCCAGGTTGTATCCGTTGACTGAATCAAGGTCTAAACCGGCTGTGCCAATAGGAGGAAAATATAGACTGGTCGATATTCCGATATCCAATTGTATGAATTCAGATATCTACCGAATGTTTGTTTTGACACAATTCAACTCTGCTTCACTGAATGCGCACATAAAAAACACCTATAATTTTAGTATTTTTAGCCATGCCTTTGTTGATATTCTTGCAGCAGAACAAACTCCTGATAATCCAACGTGGTTTCAGGGTACAGCTGATGCTGTGAGACAATGCATGCCCCATTTTTTAAACCATGATTTTGATTATGCTTTGATTCTTTCTGGAGATCAATTGTATCAAATGGATTTTAATGACATGGTTGAAGAGCACATCAAACGAGAAGCAGATATTACCATTGCTACTTTACCAGTTAATGCTAAAGATGCACCTGAATTTGGAATACTAAAAACAAATTCCGAAAGTTGTATCGAATCCTTTATCGAAAAACCAGCTAAAGAATTGTTGCCTGATTGGGAGTCTGATGTAAGTGAACAAATGAAGAGTGAAGGAAAACATTACCTAGCTTCAATGGGTATCTACATCTTCAACAAAAAATTGTTAGTGGATATTATGTCCAATAAGGATACCAAAGATTTTGGTAAAGAAATTATTCCTCAGGCTGTTGGACATAAAAAAATATTAAGTTATCAATACGAAGGATATTGGACTGATATTGGTAACATTGATTCCTTTTTTGAAGCGAATATTGGACTTACAGAAGACTTACCAAAATTTAATTTATTTGATAACGAAAATAAAATTTTTACTAGGCCAAGATTATTACCTCCTTCAAAATTTCAAAAAACTATTGTCGATAAATCATTAATTTCGGAAGGTTGTATTTTGAATGCAAAAGAAATCAATCGTTCCGTGATTGGTATTCGGTCCAGAATTGGCGAGGGAAGCATCATTCAAAATTGTTATATCATGGGGAATGATTTTTATCAGAATATTGATGATATGAATGAAGATCTAAGAACAGGGAGACAACTTGTGGGAATTGGAGAAAGATGTTTTATAAGCAATGCTCTAGTGGATAAAAATTGCAGAATTGGGAATGATGTATACATAAGTGGAGGGAATCATTTAGAAGATTTCTCGAATGAGTTGTATGCCATAAAGGACGGAATTGTTGTCATTAAAAAAGGAGCAATTATACCGGATAATTACATCATAAAATAAATTTTTAAACTGTTTTTCTTAAAAATAATATTCTATTTCTAAAAAGTAGAATTATACAATTGTTATATGAGTAAAGTCATTACACATTCTCTTTTTACCGATTTTGACATTGATTTGTTTAAAGCAGGAAAACATTTCCGTCTTTACGAAAAATTAGGAGCACATCTTGTAACGGTTGATAACGTCGAGGGAGTATACTTTGCGGTTTGGGCTCCTACGGCGCATTCCGTTTCTGTTGTCGGGGATTTCAATTTTTGGACAAAAGGAGAACATCTGTTGCAAGTTCGTTGGGATTCTTCTGGAATTTGGGAAGGATTTATTCCAACTATATCAAAAGGTACAACCTATAAATATAGTATACAATCTAATAATGGTGGAGCGATAACAGAGAAGGCAGATCCGTTTGCTTTTTATTGTGAAAAGCCACCTCATACGGCATCAGTAGTTTGGGATTTAGAGTACCAATGGAAGGATACGGCTTGGATGGAAACGCGTCAAAACCATAATGGTCTAGACAAACCTTATTCCGTTTATGAAGTTCATTTAGGTTCTTGGAAACGTCATGCTGAGGATAATCGATTTTTGACGTATTTAGAATTTGCCGAAGATTTGGTAAATTATATAAAAGAAACGGGCTTTACTCACGTGGAGTTTATGCCCATAATGGAATATCCTTATGATCCGTCTTGGGGATATCAATTAGTGGGTTATTTTGCGCCAACTTCTCGTTTTGGAAACCCACAAGAATTTATGCTCTTGGTTGATAAATTGCATGAAGCAGGAATTGGAGTGATTCTGGATTGGGTTCCTTCTCATTTTCCAGATGACGCACATGGTCTAGGATTTTTTGATGGGTCCAATCTTTTTGAACATCCAGATCGTAGAAAAGGCTATCATCCAGACTGGAAAAGTTTAGTTTTTAATTATGGACGAAATGAAGTTCGTTCATTCTTAATTAGCAATGCATTGTTTTGGTTACACCATTACCATGCGGATGGGCTGCGTGTTGATGCCGTTGCTTCCATGCTGTATTTAGATTATTCGAGAGAAGAAGGCGATTGGGAGCCTAATATTTATGGAGGTAGAGAGAATCTGGATACCATAAGTTTCTTGAAAGAATTTAATGAAGCCGTTTATTCTAATTTTGAAGGCGTTCAAACTATTGCTGAAGAAAGTACTTCTTTTCCTATGGTTTCTAGACCAACATCGGTTGGGGGATTAGGATTTGGTATGAAATGGATGATGGGTTGGATGCATGATACTTTAGAATATTTTCAAAAAGACACAGTTTACAGAAAATACCATCAAAATGACTTGACTTTCTCGATGACCTACACATTTTCTGAAAATTTCATGTTGCCACTTTCACATGACGAAGTAGTGTATGGAAAAAAATCAATTGCAGGAAGAATGCCTGGAGACGAATGGCAAAAATTTGCAAATCTAAGATTATTATACGGCTATATGTTTATGCATCCCGGAACAAAATTATTGTTTATGGGTTGCGAATTTGGGCAAAGCAGCGAATGGAATTTTGAAGGAAGTCTGGATTGGCACTTATTGCAATACCCGCATCATGAGGGAGTAAAAAAATTAATTACAGATTTGAATAAACTCTATAAAACGCTACCTGCATTACACGAAAAGCAGTTCAGTCCTGAAGGTTTTGAATGGATCAATTATTCAGATCATCAAAATGCGGTTATGACTTTCATTCGTAAAGGAAATGAAACAAAAGACAATGTGATTGTAGTGTGCAATTTTACTCAAGTAGTGCGTCCTAATTACCGAATTGGTTTACCCAAGAAAGGAAAACTAACAGAAATTTTCAACAGTGATGCTGCAAATTATGGGGGTAGCGGAGTTTCTAATTCTAAAAAAATAATAATTGAAGCGATGCCTTATGACGGAAGAGATTACTCTGCTGAGCTGCTTTTAGCTCCTTTGAGTGTTACTGTATTTAAAATTTCATAAAACGAAGAGGTTTACAGATAAATAGAAGCTTATTTTTTTAACAAAGACGTCTAGAGATAATGAGGCATATTGAAGTTCACTAGAATCTTGGTCTTGGTGTAAACGAAAGCATTTATCATAAATGTTTGACCCACGAATTAAATGGAGAACTATTAATTTTTCTCCTGAAGCTGTATTGGATTTTAATACTAAAAATTTAAATTTAATAGCTGTTTTGAGAGGCAATTTGTTTGTGGAAGGTTGTATTATGCTTGAATTAAAAGCCGTTCAAGAGATTATTTCCTATTTCAAAGCGAAACTAATTAGTCAAATGAAAATCGCAAAAGCGCCAAAAGGAATTCTCGGAAACGTTAATCCAAAAAACTATAATGTCGGAAATGAAATTTGTATTTTTAAATGAATATTATAACCAATTACGGGAAGTAAAACGGGAAATAGGAATCCGAATTCCAACCCTTTATACCGTTTAAATTGTTTTTTAATAAACATAAAAATTGCTCTTTATCTCTGAATTACTTAGTTAAATAGCTACAACGTTTTCGTTAATAAACATCAGATATACATAGGCTTACGAAGTAATTTTGTATTTTTGAAAATCCAATTTTGAATAAAAATAATACCATAGAAAATGATTACAAATACAGAATTAGAATACAAAGGAGATTTATATCCTACTAAGATAATTGCTTTTGAACATGAAGTCGATTCAATATGTTTTCATACTGATAATAGTGTTATATTGAAAGTAACGGTATTAAGAGATAGTTTAATCCGATTTAGATTTACCACAAAGGGGTATTTCAGCAACGATTTTTCGTATGCAGTTGATAAAGGTCATTCTCATGGCTATAATTTTTTGGAAGTAGCTGAAACAGAAGATTATTATCAAATAAAAACTAGTAAAGTACAATGCCGAATTCAAAAAATAGATATGAGACTTTCTATTTATGATTTGGATGAAAACATTATTTTAGAAGATGAATTGGGTTTTCATTGGGAGGAAAGTTATGAATACGGTGGAAACATCGTAAAAATGAGTAAATCTTCTAAAGATGGGGAATGTTTTTATGGACTTGGCGATAAAGCGACCCAGCTAAACTTGAAAGGAAAAAGACTGGAGAATTTTGCTACAGATCAATATGCATTTCAAAAGGACCAAGAGCCATTATACAAAGTTGTACCTTTTTATATTGGCCTGCAAAATAAAAAATCCTACGGTATTTTCTTTGATAATACGTTCCGAACCTATTTTGACTTTTGTCATGAAAGAAGAAACGTTACCAGTTTTTGGGCTGAAGGAGGCGAAATGAATTATTATTTCATTTATGGTCCTGAGATGCAAGATGTGGTTACAACCTATACACATTTGACTGGTAAACCGGAATTGCCACCGCTATGGGCACTTGGCTACCACCAATGCAAATGGAGTTATTATCCAGAAAGTAATTTAAAGGAAGTTGCAGCAAAATTTAGGGAATTAAAAATACCGTGTGATGCGCTTTATTTAGATATTGACTATATGGAAGGGTTTCGATGTTTTACTTGGAACAAAGAATATTTTCCTGATCCGAAACGAATGGTAGCTGAATTAGCTGAAGATGGTTTCAAAACGGTGGTTATCATAGATCCAGGTATAAAAATTGACAAAGAATACTCTATTTATAAAGAAGCTTTAGAAAAAGACTTTTTCTGTAAACGGGCCGATGGTCCTTACATGAAAGGAAAAGTTTGGCCAGGAGAATGTAACTTTCCAGATTATACCAATCCAGCAGTAAGAGAATGGTGGGCAGGTTTATTCAAAGAATTAATTTCAGAGATTGGGGTAAAAGGGGTGTGGAATGACATGAATGAACCTGCAGTTATGGAGGTGCCAAATAAAACATTCCCTATGGATGTGCGCCACGATTACGATGGAAATCCGTGTAGTCATAGAAAAGCACATAATATTTATGGTACGCAAATGGCCAGAGCGACTTATCACGGGGTGAAACGATTTGCCTATCCTAAAAGACCTTTTGTAATTACACGATCCGCTTATGCGGGTGCGCAACGCTACACGTCTTCATGGACAGGTGATAATGTGGCCACTTGGGAACATTTATGGATAGCAAATATTCAAGTGCAACGTATGTCAATTTCAGGAATGGGTTTCACAGGATCTGATATTGGAGGATTTGCAGAACAACCTTCTGGAGAATTATATGCGCGCTGGATTCAATTGGGTGTATTTCATCCTTTTTGTAGAACACACTCTTCTGGAGATCACGGGGACCAGGAGCCATGGGCTTTTGATGACGAAGTAATCGATATTACTAGGAAATTTGTCAACTTGAGATATCAATTATTACCTTATTTATATACCATGTTTTGGCAATATATTGAAGAAGGAATTCCAATGTTGAAACCCTTAGTGTATTATGATCAAGAGGATATTCAAACACACTATAGAAATGATGAATTTGTTTTTGGCAATCAGATATTAGTTTGTCCTATTTTAGAACCCAATTCTGTAGGAAGAAGAATGTATATTCCAAGAGGCCTATGGTATAATTATTGGACAAATGAAGAAGTTAAAGGTGGGAAAGAAATATGGATAGATACGAAGTTTGACCAGATTCCAATTTTTGTGAAAGCAGGAGCCATAATTCCTAAATATCCAGTGCAACAATACGTAGGCGAGCTTGATTTTGATGAATTGACATTGGATATTTATTACAAAGCAGGTAGAGAAAAGTCAGTAGTTTATGAAGACGCCCAAGATGGCTACGATTACAAAAAAGGAAGGTATAGTTTTTTGTCTTTTCAAACAACAGGTAAAGAAAAAGAACTAATTATTCAGTTACATAAAGAAGGGAAATATGATACTAATTATTCTAAGTACAAAATAAATCTTATTGGACTGCCATTTAAAGTAAATACTATTGAAATTGATAATGTTGAAGTTTCTTTTGATAGAAATACTTTAGAAAGAGAAGGCTATATGATTGTTGATAAGGAGTTTACGTCGTTGCATATTACTGGGGAATAACAATAAATTTGAAACTTTTATATTTAATTATGTAAATTTAAAAGTTTATAAAACGTGTATTTTTGTATAATACTTAAAATATAAAATTATGAAAAAGCATTTATTTATAGGGATTCTTGCAGCAGGTATGATTTATTCTTGTGCAACTAATCCTCTTACAGGAAAAAAAAGTCTAAATTTTGTTTCTAATAGTGAGTTGTTTCCAACATCTTTTCAACAATACGGTACTTTTTTAAAGGAAAACAAAGTGATAACTGGAACCGCAGATGCTAGAAAAGTAGAAGCGGTAGGGCTGAGAATTAAAGCTGCTGCTGAGAAATATTTGACCTATTTAGGTCAATCACAATACTTGAAAGATTACCGATGGGAATATAAACTTATTGATAATAAAGAAGTGAATGCTTGGTGTATGCCAGGAGGGAAAATTGTGGTTTACTCAGGAATCTTACCTATTACAAAAGATGATGCTGGTTTAGCAACTGTAATGGGACATGAAGTTTCTCATGCCTTAGCAAATCATGGGGCGCAACGTATGAGTGCTTCTCAATTGCAACAATTAGGCGCTGTAGGAGTCGCAGTAGCAACTGGAGGTAAAAGTGAACAAACCCAACAAATATGGGGCCAAGCTTATGGATTGGGTTCTCAGTTTGGTGTAATGCTCCCTTTTAGTAGAAATCACGAGACTGAAGCAGATAAAATTGGACTTACTTTAATGGCAATTGCAGGGTATAATCCAGACGAATCAATTACTTTTTGGTCTAGAATGGCTGCACAATCTTCTGGACAAGCACCGCCAGAATTTATGAGTACACACCCTTCTGATGCGACTAGAATTGCTAATTTAAAGGCTTTGATTCCAGAAGCTAAAGCTTTAGCTGCTAAAGTTGGAGTGATGAGAAGATAAATTGTTAAAATTATAATTTTTAGTTATAAAAGATTTAAAGGGCTATTCTCAAACGAGAGTAGCCCTTTTTTTAGAAAAACCTTTTGTAAAATAATACAAAACATAGTTT
Source organism: Flavobacterium xanthum (assembly GCF_900142695.1). Lineage (GTDB taxonomy): Bacteria > Bacteroidota > Bacteroidia > Flavobacteriales > Flavobacteriaceae > Flavobacterium > Flavobacterium xanthum. The sequence goes on from NZ_FRBU01000057.1 coordinate 16,345, forward strand.
TAGATGAGTTCAAAGTACTTTTGTATCAAGTAAAATACAGAAGCAATTTGTTACTATCAAAAAAACACATTTTCAGATTTTTTAAATATAAATTAAATAAATTCGCGTCATAAAAAATGTAACATGGCAGATTTACCAAAAGGAAGTAAAAAATTATTGAATGCATGGGCTTTCTATGATTGGGCGAATTCCGTTTATACACTTACAATTGCGTCAGCAGTTTTTCCAATTTTTTATGAAGCTCTGTTTTCAGAGGAGAATCATTATATTACAATTTTTGGTTTTAGTTTAAAAAATTCAGCTTTAATTAGTTTTGTTACAGCGACAGCATTTTTAGTAGTTGCTTTTATCTCTCCGTTATTATCTGGAATTGCAGATTACGTAGGGAACAAAAAAGCATTTATGAAATTCTTTTGTTATGTAGGAGCACTATCCTGCATGGGATTGTACTGGTTTAATCTAGAACATATCTACGTTGGTTTAGTGTTTTATTTTTTTGGATTGATTGGATATTGGGGCAGTTTAGTTTTTTATAATTCTTATTTGCCAGATATTGCTTTTGTAGAGCAGCAAGATAAAATTAGTGCCAAAGGCTATTCGTTGGGATATATTGGAAGTGTTATTTTACTAATTTTTAATTTAGCGATGATAATGAAACCAAAAATTTTTGGAATTACAGGAACAGATGGAGAGGCTGCAATGAAAGCGATGCGCTATTCCTTTGTAATGGTGGGAGTGTGGTGGATTGTATTTAGTCAATACTCGTATTATTTTTTACCAAAAGGGAATAAAAATAGCGACCGTAAAGTAACGCATCATGTCGTTTTCAATGGCTTTAAAGAATTGAAAAAAGTATGGCTTTTATTGAATGTGAATATCCCATTAAAGCGCTACTTAGGAAGTTTTTTTGTTTCTAGTATGGCGGTACAAACTTTAATGTTAGTAGCTACCTATTTTGGAGCTCAGGAAATAAATTGGTCTTCTAAAGAGGAAGGGACCGTCGGCCTAATTATTTGTATTTTATTGATCCAATTAGTAGCTGTTTTAGGAGCTGTTTTAACGTCACGAGCTTCAGCAAAATTTGGAAATATTCCTACTTTGATTGGTATAAATTGTTTTTGGGTTTTACTTTGCGCTGGCGCCTATTTTATAACGAAGCCGTTAGAATTCTACATCATGGCAAGTTTTGTAGGGCTCGTAATGGGAGGCATTCAATCATTATCCCGTTCTACTTATTCAAAATTATTACCTAAAACAGACGATACCGCTTCTTTTTTTAGTTTTTATGACGTTGCTGAAAAAATAGGAATTGTAATAGGAATGCTTGTTTATGGAATAATTGACCAAATAACGGGAAGTCCTCGTTTAGCAATTGTATTTTTGGCATTATTTTTCGTTCTAGCTGTAATTTTATTAAATAGAGTTCCAAAAAAAGGTGTTTTAAATCCATAAAACACCTGATTAATAAAATAATTAAAGCAGAATTAGGACTTTGAAATAGCTCCTGAACCACTAACCTTAGTATCTTTTTTCGTTGGATCACCAGCATATTTATGCTGCTCCCCAAAAAACGTACAACTTTTTGTGTGAATTTAAGATAGGATTAAAAACCTTAAATTAGCAGAATTATGTCAAGAACAAGAAGAG
>NZ_FRBU01000028.1 GCF_900142695.1 Flavobacterium xanthum
GTTATTTCCGATTTTAGCCTAGAAAATAGAAATGAAAACTTAAAAAACTATCTTAAGTTTCTAAAAAAGTTGCATCGCGAATAGGTCGCAGCATAAAGTTTCTTTTCACTAACGCAAATCGTAGATAAAATAAAAGATATCAATAAAATATTCTTCGATAAATTTTTTACAGTTTTGATATTGGTAGAAGTTCTTTTACTCTTATTCTCCTTTTTTTTATCGGATAAATTTAATAGAGTCATCCGAAATTCGGGTTTTATAATTTCGACAATACTGATAAAACTTTCTTTTGGTACAGAAGGAATTCTGAATACAATCCTGATTGTTACTGCCGTTTTATTTGGAGTAATAATATTAGCCATCCATAATAAATACGAAACTTTAGAAGCCAATAAAACAAGTACTTTTGAAACTTAAATTATCCTATTCGCAAACCATTATCAATCTTAAAATCAGGAGCCAGTAAAATCACATCGCCTGGCTCTCCTACCGCGCCAAGTACCAAGCATTCACTCATGAATTTCCCAATTTGTTTTTTAGGAAAATTAACCACGGCTACGATTTGACGATTCATTAAATCTTCTTTTTGATATCTTTTCGTAATTTGTGCAGATGTTTTTCTAATTCCAAGATCAGAACCAAAATCGATTGTAAGGTGATAAGCTGGCTTTCTGGCCTCTGGAAAATCATGCACTTCCATTATAGTTCCCACACGCATTTCTACTTTCTCAAATTCCGGCCAGCTGATGTTTTCCATAATTAATTTATTAAATATTAGGACATAATAACAAACCTATAAATTTTACAACTATTTACACTAATTCTATAAAGCTATTTTCATAGCATCCGTCTACTTTTACAAAACTAATATTAATTCCGCATATAAATAATAACTAGTATGGAAATGAAAAACAGTGAATTGCGCAAAAAAAATATTCAGGATGAAACAAGAACTGGAATAGATATGTATATTGAAACAGCACCAAATGTAAAATTATATGTAAAAGATTATGGACAAGGTAAACCCGTTATCCTTATACATGGATGGCCTTTATCTAATGAAATGTGGGAATACCAAATTGACACTTTAGTTCAAAATAACTTTAGAGTTATTGCGTATGACCGTCGTGGCTTTGGGAAATCTTCTCAACCTTGGGACGGTTATGATTATGACACTTTAACGGATGATTTAGCAGCCATTATCGAGCAATTGAATTTGGAAGAAGCTGCACTTGTTGGATTTTCAATGGGCGGCGGAGAAGTGGTACGCTATTTCAGTCGTCATGGTGGGAAAGGCGTTTCAAAGGCGGTACTTATAGCATCCATTACCCCATTTCAGTTGCAAACCGACTCTAATCCCAACGGGATTCCACAGGAAAAGTATGATGGAATGGCAGAGCAAATTAAGGCCGACCGCATTGGTTTTCTAGATAATTTTGGAAAAACGTTTTTTGGGGTAAGTTTTATCAGCAAACCTATAAGCACTCCTTTGTTGGATTATTATAGAATGCTGTGTTCTTTTGCTTCACCTCGTGCGACTTTAGAATGTGCCAAGTCATTTTCTTCTACTGATTTTCGGGAAGAAATGACATCCGTAAATGTTCCTACCTTAATTATTCATGGAGATGAAGACAAAACAGTCCCTATTGAAATCAGTTCTGAGGTAGCGACAAAACTTATTCCAGATAATAAATTTATCATTTATGAAGGAGCCCCTCATGGCTTGTTTTATATTGAAAAAGACAAATTAAATAGTGATTTAATTGAATTTTTAAATTCATAGCCTACACCGCAACCGATTTGACAAACCAAAATTTCTGAATTGCAAAAAAAATCCCATTCGCCGCGGCGAATGGGATTTTGTAATTCTATAAACAGTTTTACCTATTTAACTTCCATTAATTCTACGTCAAAAATCAAAGTAGCATTTGGTGGAATTGCTCCACCAGCACCACGAGATCCATATCCTAAATCCGATGGGATTACAAAGCGGGCTTTATCGCCTACACGCAATAGAGCGATTCCTTCATCCCAACCTTCAATAACTTGACCTTGACCTAATTTAAATTCAATTGGTTTTTTTCTTGGATAAGAAGAGTCAAAAACTTTACCATTTTCTAGAGAACCTTCATAGTGAACAGCCACTGTTTTTCCACTTTCTGCTTTTTTACCTTCACCTCTTTGGATGAATTGGTAACGCAAACCGCTTTCTGTTTTTTCAAAACCAGCTGCTAATTTTTCCATCGCTGCTTCCACTTCTGCTTTTAAAGCGGCATCACGTTTGTTACGAGATCCTTTGAATGTGATAAATGCTTCAATTGCATTCCAATTTTTAGCTTCTTCACCTTCTTTGATAATTTCCAAAGACTCTAAAACATCTCCTTGTTCAACAGCATCAACAATATCTTGCCCTTCTACCACATGACCAAAAACGGTATGTTTGTTATCCAACCAATCCGTTGGAATGTGCGTAATATAAAATTGTGAACCGTTTGTCCCAGGTCCTGAGTTAGCCATTGCTAAAACTCCCGGACGGTTGTGTTTCAAACTTGGGTGAAATTCATCATCAAATTTATATCCTGGATCTCCAGTTCCTGTTCCTTGAGGACAACCCCCTTGAATCATAAAATTAGGAATTACACGGTGGAATTTTAATCCATCATAAAATTTAACCCCTTGTGGTTTTACTTTATTTTCTATGTTTCCTTCCGCCAATCCTACGAAGTTTCCAACTGTTCCTGGAGTCAAATCGTGTGTAAGTTTTACTAAAATAGCACCTTTTGTGGTGTTGAATTTAGCATATATTCCGTTTTCCATTTTTTTTAATTTTTGTTAAAGCGCAAATTTACGAATTAAATTAGACAATTTGAAAATTCTCACTAAATGGATTCAGTTAATGGAAGACCATTTTTTAGTGATTGTTACTGAGCCATTTTGGCAAAAAAGACTGTAAATCATCCCCCTCTTCTATTTGTAGAAACTAATTGTGTTTTACCCAAATAAGTTCGGAAGTCTTGTAGCCAAGATCTTTCGCCGTTTTTAAATATGCTTCTTTTACCTCTTGTGGCATTGTTTTATCCCGCGAAAGCAACCACAGATATTTCAGACTTTTACCTGCAACCAAAGCATATTTATAGTCCGAATCAAGTCCAATAATGTTATATCCCGAATAAAATGGTCCAAAAAAAGAAACTTTTAATTTCCCTTCCTTTGCATCACCTGCAAACTTCACTTTGCCTGTAGATGCTACATCTTTGTTCTTTATGTAATTATACCCTCGATTTACCACTTGAATCGTTCCATCCTCGTTTAATGAATATTCAGCGGTTGTATTGTTTAAATTTTTTTCAAAAATAAAATCCAGCCGTGCAATTTCGTACCAATTTCCTAAGTATTTATCTTTCTCAAAATCTTGAATTACCTTTGCTCCCTTAGGCATAGAACTGCAGGAATTCATAACCAACAGACTTGCCGAGAGCAGTGTTAGACTTCCTAAAACTCGAATTTTATTTTTCATCATCATTCATTGAATATCAAAATTCAGAAATAAAAAATTGTAAATCAATACAATTTAGAATACTTTAAGATTTACCAAAACAATACAAATCTCTACATTAGTCATAGCAGCTTTTGTTTGTGGTGCTATGCTCCCTAAGTCTTTGTAATAACGAAAATGTTCTAATTCGACTAAACCCTAGCCCAGATTGAAACAACATCCTTTTCTTGCTTTCTTTAAGCAAGAAAAGATAGCGTGTAAAGCTGGAAAAAGCTCCGAAAGAAAAGTTTAATAGTTGAATTGGGTATTTGGTTATTTGAAAACCTCCGCATCTTTGTACCTTTGCGACTTAGAACCTTTTTAAGAAAAATTATGCGCATTGATATTGTTACTGTTCTCCCAGAATTATTGAGAAGTCCGTTTGAGGCTTCGATTATGAAACGTGCTATTGATAAAGGATTGGTGGAAGTTCATTTCCATAATTTGCGGGATTATACGACCAACAGACAAAAAAGTGTAGATGATTATCCATACGGCGGTGGCGCTGGAATGGTGATGACCGTGCAGCCTATTGATGCTTGTATCACGCATTTGAAAAGTGAAAGAGCCTACAACGAAATCATTTATATGTCACCTGACGGAGAAACTTTGAACCAGAAAATGGCCAACACCATGTCAATGTATGAAAATATCATTATTCTTTGTGGGCATTATAAAGGTGTAGACCAAAGAGTTCGTGACCATTTTATCACTAAGGAAATTTCTATTGGAGATTACGTATTGTCTGGTGGAGAATTAGGAGCATTGGTTTTATCAGATGCTTTAATTAGATTGATTCCTGGTGTTTTGAGTGACGAAACCTCAGCATTGACGGATAGTTTTCAGGACGGATTATTGTCAGGACCTATATACACCCGCCCTGCAGACTACAAAGGATGGAAAGTTCCTGAGGTTTTGACCAGCGGAAATTTTGCCAAAATTGATAAATGGCGTGACGATATGGCGTATGAACATACAAAGAATAGAAGACCGGATTTATTGGAGGAGTAAAAAATTTATTTCAGGTTTAAAGTTTCAGGTTTAAAGTTGGTATTCAAGAACTTCTAAACTTTAAACAAGAAAAACTTTAAACTGTAAAATTTTTAATTACCTTTGTCACCAAATTAGATTAACCTCTGGCGAGATCCGCGAATGTTGATTTAACAAAAAAACATAATTATAAAATATCATGGCTGACTTAATGAAATTCGTTCAAGACGAATTCGTAACAAGAAAAGAATTCCCAGTTTTTGCAGCTGGAGATACTATCACTGTTTACTACGAAATTAGAGAGGGTGAAAAAACTAGAACACAGTTTTTTAAAGGAGTTGTTATTCAAAGAAGAGGTTCTGCTAATACAGAAACTTTTACAATTCGTAAAATGTCAGGTGCTATTGGAGTAGAGCGTATCTTTCCAGTTAACTTGCCAGCTTTACAGAAAATTGAAATCAACAAAAAAGGTGCAGTTCGTAGAGCTAGAATTTTCTACTTCAGAGAACTTACTGGTAAAAAAGCTAAGATTAAAGACAAAAGAAGATAGTCACTATCTCTTTACTATAAAAGTCCCAACACTGTTGGGACTTTTTTTTGGTTTAAACCCAAAGTAACAATCATTATTCAGTAGATTTTAACTAAAACAAAAGAATTTTGATAGCTCTTATTTGATAATTTATAAGGAAATTCATTTTCATATTCGCAATTTAGATTCGCAATAATACTAATTCCATAATTCAATTTATACTACTAAAAACTTAATGAAAACGCATTTTCTTTTACGATATCGTTTTATTACCTTTGTAGCCACGTTTAAAAATAAGAATTACATATAGCAATACATTATGACAAAAATTAAAGTAGCCAATCCAATTGTAGAATTGGATGGAGATGAAATGACACGAATTATTTGGTCTTTTATTAAAGAAAAATTAATTCTTCCTTATTTAGACTTAGATATTAAATATTATGATTTAGGAATGGAGAGCAGAGACGCTACCAATGATCAAATCACAATTGATTCTGCTGAAGCAATAAAAAAATACAATGTTGGTATAAAATGTGCCACCATTACCCCAGATGAAGACCGCGTTAAAGAATTTGGTTTAAAAAAAATGTGGAAATCTCCAAACGGAACCATCCGTAATATTGTAGGTGGAACCGTTTTCCGTGAACCAATTATCATGAAAAATGTACCACGTTTAGTACCTGGCTGGACACAACCTATTGTTATTGGCCGTCATGCTTTTGGAGATCAATACAAAGCTACTGATACTGTCATCAAAGGAAAAGGAAAACTAACCATGACTTTTGTGCCTGAAGAAGGAGAAACTCAAACTTGGGAAGTATACGATTATAAAGGAGACGGAGTCGCAATGGCTATGTACAATACTGATGAAAGTATTTACGGTTTTGCACATTCTTCATTTCAAATGGCATTGACAAAAAAATGGCCTTTGTATCTTTCTACAAAAAATACAATTTTGAAAGCCTATGATGGTCGTTTCAAAGATATTTTTGAAGAAGTATACCAATCGAGCTACAAAGCACAATTTGTTGAAGCAGGTATTACTTACGAACACAGATTGATTGATGACATGGTTGCGTCTGTAATGAAATGGAGTGGTGGATTTGTTTGGGCTTGTAAAAACTACGATGGTGATGTACAATCCGATACTGTTGCACAAGGTTTTGGTTCTTTAGGTCTAATGACTTCTGTTTTAGTAACTCCTGATGGAAAAACATTAGAAGCAGAAGCAGCTCATGGAACAGTAACGCGTCACTTTAGACAGCACCAGCAAGGGAAAGCAACTTCAACGAACCCAATTGCATCTATTTTTGCCTGGACAAGAGGATTGGAACACAGAGGTAAATTAGACGAAAACCAAGCCTTAATTGATTTTTGTCATGCACTAGAACAAGTTTGTATTGATACTGTTGAAAGTGGAAAAATGACTAAAGATTTAGCCATGTTAGTAAAACCAGAAGGTTTGACTGCAGCAGACTATTTGACTACGGAGGCTTTTTTGGCAGCTATCCAAGAAAATTTAGATGCTAAACTAGCCTAATTATTTTCTGCTATATATATTTAAAAGACAACCCGAAACGGTTGTCTTTTTTTTATATTAGCAATACCTTAACAATTGTTATATGACAATTACTATTCAATTTAGTGTACTTTGCGTTTTTTCATTTCGATAAAATTTAAACAATGACTCCAAAGAAAATTATTACCTTTTTAGTTGTATTACTGTCCGTGCTCTCGGGTTTCGCTCAAGAAAAATTTACGCTAAGTGGAACTATTATAGACGCCAATAGCAATGAAACTTTAATAGGTGTCAACGTTGTAATTCCAGCGTTAAAAACTGGCGTAACAACAAATGAATACGGATTTTTCTCCATTACGATACCAAAAGGAAACTATACCGTTCAAATAAGTTATTTGGGCTATCAAACCATTGAAGAATCGATCGCTTTGAACCAAAATATAAAAAATAATTTTAATTTATTTAGCAATGAAACGGCTTTACAAGAAGTAATCATTACAGACAATAAAACAAAAATTGACATCAAGAAACCCGAAATGAGTGTCAACAAACTTTCTATTTCAGCTATCAAAAAAATGCCTGTCGTTTTGGGAGAAGTCGATGTTTTAAAATCAATTTTATTACTACCCGGAGTTACTAATGCAGGCGAAGGCGCCTCTGGCTTCAATGTTCGTGGTGGTGGAGCCGACCAAAATTTGATTTTATTAGACGAAGCAACGATCTTTAATTCATCGCATGTTTTTGGATTTTTCTCTGTTTTTAATCCGGATGCTATCAAAGATTTAAAATTATACAAAGGTGGAATTCCAGCACGTTATGGCGGAAGAGCATCATCTGTTTTGGATATTTATCAAAAAGATGGTAACAGTAAAAGTTTTCATGTAAATGGCGGAATTGGATTAATTTCCAGTAGGATTTTGGCCGAAGGACCTTTGGTAAAAGACAAAGGTTCGTTCCTTATTGGCGGCAGAAGTTCGTATGGACATTTATTCCTTAAGCTTTCCGAAGAACAAAAAAACAACTCTGTTTATTTTTATGATTTGAATACTAAATTGAGCTATAAATTAGACACCAACAACAGCTTATACTTATCTGGTTACTTTGGTAGGGATGTTTTTAGCTTAAATAAAAGCTTTACCAATATTTATGGGAATGCCACGGTAAACCTGCGCTGGAACCACTTATTTTCTGAAAAATTATTTTCGAATTTATCGCTTATTTACAGCGATTATTATTATGGTTTAGATTTGGATTTTGTTGGTTTCAAATGGGATTCGGGCATCAAAAATTATAATGTCAAATACGATTTTAAGAATTATATTTCAGATAAATTCAAATTGAATTACGGGCTAAACGGAATCTATTACGAGTTCAATCCCGGAACCATCAGACCATCAGATGCGGACTCCGGAATTAACTTTGACCAATTGGATAAAAAATATGCTTTTGAACCTGCAGTTTACATCAATGCGGACCACGAAATCTCCGATAGAATAGCATTATCTTACGGATTACGTTACAGTAAGTTTTACCGTTTAGGACAATCTACGGTGAATATTTATGAAAATGACAATCCACTACTCTTTAATTCGGATTTACAAATTTATGAAAAAGCAACTCCAATTGGCACCAAATTCTACGACCGTAACAAAGTGATGAAGAGCTATAATTATCTGGAACCTCGATTTTCTTTGGCGTATCAAATCAATGAGGAGCAATCAGTAAAAGCAAGTTACAACAGAATGGTGCAATATCTGCAACTGATTTCGAATACCTCATCGCCTACTCCACTTGATGTCTGGACACCAAGTGATCGTTTTATCAAACCACAAATTGCCGATCAAGTCGCTTTGGGTTACTTTAAAAACTTCAACGATGACATGTATTCCCTTGAAGTTGAAACCTATTATAAAGAAGTTCAAAACCGATTGGATTATATTGATGGTGCTAATTTGATTGCCAATAAAGCCATTGAGCAAATAATCCTAAACGGTCAATTAAGATCGTATGGTTTAGAAATCATGTTCCGAAAAAACGAAGGAAAATTTAATGGCTGGATTTCGTACACATTATCCAAATCAGAGCAACAAACTCCAGGAAGAACCCCAATAGAAACCGGGATCAACAACGGGCAATGGTACAATTCAGTGTATGATAAACTGCATAATGTTGCGGTAACCACATCGTATAATTTAAACGAAAAATGGTCTTTTGGAGCTAATTTTGCTTTGCAAACGGGACAACCAGTAACCTATCCTGTTGGACAATATGAATACCTAGGAATCAATGTACCTAGTTACGGACTGAGAAATGAAAATCGGCTTCCAGCGTACCACCATCTTGACATTGCTGCCACTTTAACGCCTAGCAAAAATAAAAATAGAGAATGGAAAGGCGAATGGGTTTTTAGCGTTTACAATTTGTACAATCGAAAAAATGCTGCTTCCATCAATTTCAGGCAAAACGCTGATACTGGTAGCAATGAAGCCATAAAAACTTCCATTTTTGGTATAGTTCCAGCAGTGAGTTATAACTTTAAATTCTAAGGATAGCCTTTTAAAAGAGAACAAAATAAAAACATGAAATCATGAAAAAAATAACACTATATCTCATACTTTTAATAGCTGTTTTTTCAACCAGTTGCGAAGATGTTATCGAAGTAGATTTAGACAATGCGCCACCAAAACTGGTTATTGAAGCAGCTATTAATTGGAAAAAAGGAACTGTAGGAAATCAACAAAAAATAAAATTGACTACTACATCCGGATTTTATAGCACTGAAATTCCAAAAGTTTCTGGAGCTACAATTTCCATAAAAAATAGCACCAATGTAGTTTTTCCTTTTTCGGAAATTGCGAATACCGGTGAATATACGTGCGCTACTTTTATTCCGGTTATAAACGAAACCTACACGCTGACGGTTATCAGCAATGGTAATACGTACACTGCAACCGAAACCTTGAAACCTGTTACGGCCATTACTAAAATTGTTCAAAACAACCAAGGTGGTTTTACAGGCAACGAAAAAGAAATTAAAACATTTTACCAAGATCCAGCTGGTGAGCCTAATTATTATCTTTACAAATATGTATATTCCAATCAGGTAAAATCAAATTTTTATGTGGATCAGGATGAGTTTTTCAACGGAAACGAATTTTTTAGTATTTCGCAAAATGATGAATTAAAAAAAGACGATACAATTGAGGTAACGCACTTCGGAATTTCAAAAACCTACTATAATTACATGAGTGTTTTAGTCAGTATTGCCGGAAATAATGGCGGTGGACCCTTTCAATCTCCACCGGCAACCGTGAGAGGAAATGTTATCAACACCACTAATTCGGCTAATTATCCTTTGGGCTATTTCTCCCTAAGTGAAATCGATGTTAGAAATTATACGATTGAATAATTAGGAGCTAATCCAGCTGTTCATTACAACCAAAAACAGGTTCTAAACAGTTTTTCAGTCTGTATAAGGAGCTTCCTTTGGTCGCTCTTCTACAGCCAGAAAACTAAAGTTTACAACCTGTTTTGGTTTTCATTGCCATCTGGGCTAAAGTTCAGTCGCAGTTTCCAGTTTACATATTTTAACTAACTTTACAGCCTACAATCTATTCTATTATCGATTGCCAAAATCTAAAATCTTAATTCACATTTATTAAATCTACAATCCACATGTCTTCACACCATATCGTTCGCGACGACCAAGAACCCGCTTTAATCATTGCCAACGGCGCTTCCTGTAATCCGGAATTATTAGGTCAATTACTGGAATGGTCACCGCTTGTGGTGGTATTGGATTCGGCTATGGTTCGCGTAATGGAATTAGACATCAAAGTCGATGTGCTTTTAGGAGATTTTGATAGAGGATTTGATCCTGAAATTTATAAAACGACTCAATATCCAATTGAAATTATTCATACGCCAGATCAAAATAAAACCGATTTAGAAAAGGCGTTTGACTATTTAATCGAACGAAAAATTCCTGCCGTAAACGTAGTTTGGGCCACCGGACGAAGAGCAGATCATACGATTACGAATCTGACCAATATTACGCGATACAGAAATCTATTAAAAATTGTTATTCTGGACGATCACTCGAAAGTATTCCTTTTGCCCAAGAAATTCGAAAAATGGTATACAGCGAACACTCCTATTTCATTAATTCCTATCGGTCACGTTACAGGAATCCATTCGGATAATTTATTTTATCCATTGAAAGATGACAGTTTGACCATTGGTTACAGAACCGGAAGCAGCAATCACGTAATCAAAGACGGCATCGTAACAATAGAACATAATGAAGGCGATTTATTGATGATGGAATGCATGGACTAAACATTTATTGTATATCCAACAATACATTTCTCACAATCTCATAATGACTCCAAGGAATAAAATGATTGGCTTTCTCTATCGTTATCGTATCGATTGATTTAGCATTGGTAAACTTTTTTTGCATAAAGGCAACATTACTGTATGGTACTAAAGCATCTTTTGTTCCATGAATAATGGTGACATCACAAGTGATTTTTTTCAGCTCTGGTTCTAAATAAACTAAATCCTTTTTCAACCACCACAATTCATCATTGGACGGGCGTAATGCTCCAGGAATCAAATACCGCAAAGGCGATGCCTTGATAACCGTTCTCCATTTTTCTGGGTTCTCCGCTTTCGGGTCCAATGATCCAGCCAATATCACCAATCGTTTGTACCAAGACGGATTATCCACGGCTAACTGAGCCACAACAGGTCCGCCAACGGAATGCCCTACTAAAATTAATGGCTTTTTATTATCGATTTTTTTGATGAATTCAGATATTCTTTGAGACTGTACCTTTAAATTTTGAGCTTCACCAAAATCACTGTATCCAAAACCCGGACGGTCAATAGCAATCATTCGGTATTTTTTGAGCAATAAAGTATCCTGAAGATATTCTTTGAAAGCATTCCAACTTCCAGGCGACCCATGAATAAAAAACAAAGTTGGGTTTTGCGCATTTCCAGTTGCTACATAATGTACTTTATAACCTTCAAAAACAACTGTTTTATCCTGAAATTCTGTTTTAGAGTCAGCGAAAAATTTTGTCGTTTCCTTATCTGAATATCGCATCGTCATACAGGATTGACATATTACGATATACAAAAACATTAAACTGTACACTATGTATCTCTTTTTGAAATGAAATGAAGCGGGCATAAAAGTCATTCTAATTGTATTTTTTATAAAAGTAACCGTTTTTAGTTTTCGAAAAATACGCAAGGTTCTGATTTTATGATTTATTTTTCATCTGTTTAATGGGTCAAAGTCGTCTTTATGCTTTTACAAAATAGTTATGCCTATCTTTGCACCGAAATATAGAAAATGAAAGCAAAAACGATTACCGAAAAAACTAATTTACATCCGAGAAACCTGGATAGATTTGGATATAATTTTGAGCAATTAATAGAAAAATCTCCTGAATTGCAGCTTTTTGTTTCTATAAATGAACATAATATAGAGACAATTGATTTTAGTAATCCTGATGCAGTAAAGTCGCTTAACAAAGCATTATTGTTATCTCATTGCGACATTCAAAACTGGGATATTCCAGCAAATTATCTTTGTCCACCGATTCCAGGAAGAGCGGATTACATTCATTATATAGCAGATTTATTAGCTTCAAGCAACAACGGAATCATTCCTGAAGGAGAAACCGTTCAAGGTTTAGACATTGGTGTAGGTGCCAATTGCATTTATCCAATAATTGGTAATTCAGCGTATGGATGGAGTTTTGTAGGAACCGATATCGATTTGAAAGCAATTGAAAACTGTAGTGCTATCATTGAAGAAAATCCAAAACTGATTGATGCCATTAGTTTACAACAGCAAACGGAATCTCGTTTTATTTTTAAAAATATAATCACTCCCGAAGACCGATTTACGTTTACCATTTGCAATCCTCCTTTTCATGCCTCACAAGAGGAAGCTACGAAAAGCACAGTTCGAAAAATCAATAATTTAGAATCCCGAAGTGCCGAGAGCAAAGTAACTAAACCTGTTTTAAATTTTGGAGGTCACAATGCCGAATTATGGTGTGAAGGCGGCGAATTAGGTTTCGTGACCCAAATGATTTACGAAAGTGCTAAATACCCAATGCAGTGTTTATGGTTTACCACTTTGGTATCTAAAAAAGAAAATCTTTCCAGTCTTTACAAAATACTAAACAAAGTAAGTGCAGTCGAAATTAAAACTATTGATATGGCTCAAGGCCAAAAAACAAGCCGAATAATAGCTTGGACTTTCCTGAGTGAAGCACAACAAAAAGCCTGGAAGTTCGAATAAAAACTCCTATTTAGTTTAAGCAATCAATCCCAACAATCATTCCTTGATAGTCGGGAAAATCAACCTGCACCTATACTTATTCCTATTGTGCATTTAAAATAAAGTCCTTAAAACTTCCATTATTAAATCCATAATTAAACTTCTCTAAATTTACTTTACCGAAAAAAAAATACTGTTATTCATAAATAGTTGTATTTCTTGCTACTTTCAAGAGTAAAAGATCATTTTAACATAATTTTACGTAGATTTGGTAAAGAAATCTTTAATTAATTATATAGAAATTTCTCTTACAACGCATTAAAAAGGCAACTGAAAATTGAACTTTTTAAACTAAAAAAGCCAAATTAATTATTCTTTTTTGTATTTAAAATCAGTGATTTAATTCAAACTAAATGGTAAAAAAGCAACTGTCACAGACCGAAATACTTGATGATTCCACACTTTGGAACAGTCTAAAAGAAGGGAATGAAAATGCTTTTTCCATACTTTTCAAAAGACATTATGCACATTTAGTACGCTATGGAAATTCTTTTATTCCCTTTCCAGAAAAAGTGCAAGACTGTGTTCAAGATGTTTTTACTGACATTTGGATTTATAAAGACAAATTGAGTGATAAAGTGGTTGTAAAAGCCTATTTATTATCCTGTGTTCGCAAGCGTATAACTAGATCACAAGAACGGGATCGTATTTTTCGCCTTAGCAGCTCTATAGATACGGTAGAATTCTTATTTGATTTCTCTATTGAACACGACCTTATTTCTGATGAAACCACAGCTTCTAAAGTGTCACATCTCAATCATTTAATAAACGATTTGCCTTCTCGACAAAAAGAAGCCTTATATCTTCGTTATACACAAGAACTAACCGTAGACCAAATTGCCGATACATTGGATATTAATTATCAATCGGCAAACAATCTTTTGCACCGTGCTTTGTTGAGCTTACGCAAAGATTGGAAAGGAAACATCTGCTGCATTTTAATGCTTGTTTCGCTCACATTTTAATCTTCGAAAAAATAATTTAAAAAAAAACACTATTTAGTGAGTATCAATTAAAAAAAAGGTCCTCTATTTAAATGTAACCCTTTTTTTGATGCAACACCGTACTAATTATACCGAAATAGAACACTTTTTAGCTGATGAATCATTCCGATTATGGGTGCATTTCAATGATGATCAACACCAATGGGAAGAATGGACCTTAGAAAATTCCAATCGTGCTAAATTAGTTGAAGAGGCTCGATTATGGTTGTTAGCAATGAAAGCGCCTAATGATACTTTAACTAAGGATGAAGTGCAAAATGCATTGGAAGCTACTTGGAAAAAAATTGAAAGAGTAGAAGAAAATAAAAAGGAAAAACCAGTTCTTAAGCTTTTGAGAAAAAGATGGTTTAACGGAGTTGCGGCTGTTTTGATTTTAAGCCTTTTAACCGGATGGTTGTATAATCAAACCAACAGTGATAATGATTCCGCACTAACTTATAGCGAACTTATCAATGAAAATGAAGAAGGCTTAGTGGAGCAAACGAATAATTCAGACAAACCACAAATCATAACATTATCCGATGGCAGTTCTGTTTTATTACAACCCAACAGCAAATTAAGTTATCCTAAAATATTTGCGGGTAATGAACGAAAAGTGTACCTGTCCGGTGAAGGCTTTTTCGAAATTAGCAAAGATCCTAAAAAGCCATTTTTTGTATTTGCAAATGAAATCGTTACAAAAGTAGTCGGAACCAGTTTCAAAATAAAAGCGTACGCTAATCAACCAAATGTAGAAGTTGTGGTTCGGACTGGAAAAGTAAAAGTAAGATCGAATGAATTAATCTCAAATTCAAAAGACGAGCTGATTGTTTTATTGCCCAATCAAGCCCTGCGATTCGTTCGAAAAAACTTAAGTTTTAAAAAGATTACTGATATTACACAGGATGAATTATTAATTAATTCCAAGAGTAATATTGAGCAATTAGGATTTGAATTCACCGATATTCCTGTGTCACAAATTTTCAAAACAATTGAACAGGCGTATTTAGTGAAAATTGATTTTCCTCAATCCAAATTAAAAGACTGTTATCTGACAACATCTTTAACAGATCAACCTTTACCTGAAAAGCTTAAAATTATTTGCAAAAGCCTTGAAAACAATACGAGTTATGAAATGAATGGTAACCAAATTAGTATTATATCCGATGGATGTAATTAATAGTAACTTGCCTATGAATAAAAATATATAATGCAAAAAGCGCCGAAAATGCTGTAACATTCTCGACGCCCTAAATAGAATCAATTCACTCTCTGTAAAGAGTAATTGCTTTGTTCTACCAATACCCTAACTAACGAATATTAATAAAAACAGACCAAAATTATGAAAAAAACCGTCTTCAAACAACGACTACTAATTCGAATTATGAAAATAACCTTATTTCAATTTGTTTTAGCCCTTGTATTTTCAAGTATAACATTTGCGAATAATATCAGAGGTCAAAAAAAGCTGGACACAAAGGTAACTATTACCGTGACCGATTTGAACTTAGATACTGCTTTGTCAAAACTTGAAAAATTGGCACATGTAAAATTTTCGTATAATTCGAGAATGTCACAATTGAATCAAAAAGTGAGTGTTTATGCTAACAACGAAGCTTTATCGAGTGTTTTGACACGCATTTTGAAACCATTAAAAATGAACTATACCGAAGTAAGTAATCAAATTATTTTACAAAAAGAAGGTATTGCTAACACCGGAATGAATGCTGAATATTTCTCTACTTTAAATCAAAATACAACTGCTGAGATTATCAAAGGTCGTGTAGTGGATGAAAAAGGAGAATCGTTACCTGGCGTGACAATTATCGTAAAAGGAACTACAAAAGGAACAACAACAGATATCGATGGAACGTATACCATCAGCGCTGAAATTGGAGACGTTTTACAATTTTCTTATGTAGGATTAGAAACTAAATCACTGAAGGTAACCGGAACTACATTAAACGTTACTTTAATGGGAAGTGGCGAAACACTCCAAGATGTTGTTGTAATCGGATCCAGAAATCCAACCAGAACAGTCACTGAATCTGCAGTACCTATTGATGTGATTTCTATGAAAGAGATCGCTTCACAAGGGGCTCAAACGAATTTGAATCAGATTTTAAATATGGTTGCGCCATCATTTACATCTAATACAACCACTGTAGCTGATGGAACAGATCACATTGACCCTGCACAATTAAGAGGTTTAGGACCAGACCAAGTTTTAGTTTTATTAAATGGAAAACGACGTCATACGTCCTCTTTAGTAAACATCAATGGATCACCTGGTAGAGGAGCTGTAGGTACCGACTTAAATTCCATTCCCGCTTTTGCTATCGAAAAAATTGAAGTATTAAGAGATGGAGCTTCAGCTCAATATGGCTCAGATGCTATTGCTGGTGTAATCAACATCAACATGAAAAAAGACACTAAAAAATTAGAAGTAAACCTTTTTGGTGGAAGTCATTTTTCTAAAAATGCTAACGACCATACTGGCGGAAATGATGGAAACAACATTCAAATTGACTTAAACTACGGAACAAATTTAGGAAAGGAAAAAAGTTTCATCAATGTTACGGCAAGCGCTCAATTGAGAGGCCAAACAAGTCGTGCCAAAGAAGTTACAGGAAGTTTATTCAACCGATACAATGCTGTTGAAGAAAGAGCTAGAATAGCAGGTATTAACATTAATAGTTTGTATGCGAATACGTTAAACACCACTCCTGGTTTTTACAACGGTTTGCTAAACACAATTAATACGTATGCACAACAAGTAAGTTATTTTGATGCAACTACAAAAACAGCTATTCAAAGTGCCGCTACTGCAGGAAATTTATCTGGGATGAGAACTTTATTAGGAGCTGATGTAACTTCGGACGAACTTGCTGCTAGAGGCTTAGTACGAAACGATTTTAATATGAAAGTTGGTCAATCATCACTTCAAAGCTCACAATTCTTTGTAAATGCTGCCTATCCTTTAACTGATAAATTAGAGTTATATGCTTTTGGAGGGAACAGCCACAGAACTGGTGAAGCTGCTGGATTTTACAGAAGACCAAATCAATCTAGATCGTATACCGGTTTGTATCCAAATGGTTTTTTACCTGAAATCCATTCTACAATTAACGACATTTCAGCAGCGGCAGGATTGCGAGGTACCATTTTTGGTAATTGGAATTTTGATTTGAGTAATACTTTTGGTAGAAACAGTTTTGATTATGGTGTTGAAAACACGGTCAATTCTTCCATGAGAGAAAATTCTCCAACTACTTTTGATGCAGGTGGATTGGCATTTAGCCAAAACACAACCAATTTTGACATGAATCAAAAATTTGGTAATTTGAACGTTGCTTTCGGCGCTGAATACAGAAATGAAAAATACAGCATCAATGCTGGACAACCTGAATCATATAATTTATATGATGTAAACGGTGATGTTGCTTTACCAGGAGTAACACCCGCTAATCTTATCGTAACTGATTTCTTTGGATCTATTAGAGGAAATGGTTCCCAAGTATTTCCGGGTTTTAGACCTGCAAACGCAGTTGATAAAGGACGTAACAGTGCCGCTATTTATGGAGATCTTGAATATGATGTTACAGATAAATGGTTGTTGAACGGAGCCGTTCGTTTTGAAAATTATTCTGATTTTGGAAACACTACTAATTTTAAAGTTGCCAGTCGTTATAAACTAACAGACAACATTAATTTGCGTGGTGCCGTTTCCACAGGTTTTCGCGCTCCTTCTTTACATCAAATCAATTTTAACGCTACAGCGACTCAATTTGTTGGTGGTGTACCATTTGAAGTAAGTACATTTAGTAATGACTCTCCAGCAGCTAAAGCCCTTGGAATTCCGCAATTGAAACAAGAAGAATCTAAAAGTGCTAGTATTGGTTTTACCGCTAAAATTCCAGAAGCAAATTTAACTTTAACAGCAGATGCTTATATTGTAAGAATAGATGACAGAGTAACTTTGACGGATCAATTTTCTCGTCCATCGGGAACATTTGCTGCAGGAACACCACAGAGAGAGCTTCAATTACAATTTGATCTAGCTGGAGCAAATGCGGCTACCTTTTTTGCCAATGCTATTAGTACCGAGTCTAAAGGTATTGATATCATTATAACACATAAACTAAATTTAGGAGCTATAGTAATCAAATCAGATTTAGCTACTACTTTTTCTCAAACAAGACAAGTGGGTGCTATACAAGGATCGCCTACTTTAGTTGCTAATGGTCAAATAAACCGTTATTTTTCTGAAATGAGCAGAATCTATTTAGAAGAAGCAATCCCTAGAGTTAAAGGAAATTTAACCAACTCTTTTACTTATAAAAAATTCGATTTCTTTTTGAGAAATGTTTACTTCGGACAGGTAACTGATCCAAATACGGCTGATGTAAATGGAGATGGAAGAGTTGAAGGAGCCATAATAAATGGTCAAGCAGTCGAAGTTGAGCATCCAATCTGGGGCGCAAAAATAATCACTGACTTATCTGTTGGTTTTAAAATTACTGGAGCTGCAAAAGTTGTAATTGGAGCTAACAATATTTTTGATATCTATCCTGATGCAAATCTTGGTACACAAACTGCAATCAGACCTAGATTAGTATCTGGAGCTATTGATTACAACGCTGCACCATCCACAATTGACTTATCAAATGCAAATCAATTTGCATATTCAAGAAACACCTCTCAATTTGGTCAAAACGGAAGATTCCTTTTTGCTAGGTTAAGCTTGAGTTTCTAGAAAACCCTATTTTATATTGAAAACCATTCGCGTGCGCGAATGGTTTTTTTTTGGCTTAATCTTAGGTAATAAAAGAACCCAAACTTTGTACCTTTGCATTTCTAAAACTTTGCCCCTTAATTAAATGAATTTCCAAGTAGTATCCGATTACCAGCCCAAAGGCGACCAACCCCAAGCGATTGAAAAATTAGTTCAGGGAATTACTGAGGGCGATAAATTCCAAACACTTTTGGGTGTTACCGGATCTGGAAAAACATTTACGGTGGCTAATGTCATTCAGGAAGTGCAAAGACCCACTTTAGTTTTGGCACACAACAAAACGTTGGCGGCTCAATTATACTCCGAGTTCAAACAATTCTTCCCGAATAATGCCGTGGAATATTTCGTTTCCTATTACGATTATTACCAACCTGAAGCTTTTATGCCCGTAACCGGTGTTTTCATTGAAAAGGATTTATCTATCAATGAAGAACTGGAAAAAATGAGAATGTCAACAACTGCCTCATTACTTTCCGGACGAAGAGACATTTTGGTAGTGGCATCGGTTTCGTGTTTGTACGGTATTGGAAATCCAATAGAATTTCAGAAAAACTTAATTCCAATTGAGAAAGGCCAAATCATTTCACGAACTAAATTATTGCATCAACTGGTGCAAAGTTTATACTCCAGAACGGAAGCCGATTTTAATCCTGGAAGTTTCAGGATTAAAGGCGACACCGTTGATGTGTATCCTAGTTATGCAGATGAAGCTTACAGAGTTCATTTCTTTGGGGATGAAATTGAGGAAATTGAAAGTTTTGACACCAAGAATTCTCAGGTTCTTGAAAAATTTGAAAAACTGACTATTTATCCAGCTAATATGTTTGTGACTTCACCGGACGTGTTGCAAGGCGCCATTTGGGAAATACAGCAAGATTTGGTAAAACAAGTTGATTATTTCAAGGAAATTGGCAAACCTTTAGAAGCAAAACGATTGGAAGAACGCACCAATTTTGATTTGGAAATGATTCGGGAATTGGGTTATTGCTCTGGAATCGAGAATTACTCCCGTTATCTTGATGGTCGTTTACCGGGAACTAGACCTTTTTGTTTATTGGATTATTTCCCTAAAGATTACTTAATGGTGGTCGATGAAAGTCACGTGACACTTTCACAAGTTAGCGCTATGTATGGCGGCGACCGAAGCCGTAAAGAAAATTTAGTGGAATACGGTTTCCGACTTCCAGCTGCAATGGACAACCGTCCTTTGAAATTTGAAGAATTTGAAGCGATGCAAAACCAAGTAATTTATGTTTCGGCAACACCAGCGGATTATGAGTTACAAAAAACAGAAGGCGTTGTTGTAGAGCAGGTAATTCGCCCGACAAGTTTACTAGATCCAATTATCGAAATCCGACCAAGTTTAAACCAAATTGATGATTTAATTGAAGAAATTCAAGTTCGAGCCGAAATTGACGAACGCGTTTTGGTGACGACTTTAACCAAAAGAATGGCCGAAGAACTCGCTAAATATTTAACAAAAGTTAATATTCGTTGTCGTTATATCCACTCTGAAGTAGATACTTTAGAACGAATAGAAATCATGCAAGATTTGCGAAAAGGAATTTTTGATGTGTTAATTGGTGTGAATTTGCTTCGTGAAGGATTGGATTTACCAGAAGTTTCTTTGGTCGCCATATTAGATGCAGACAAAGAAGGTTTTTTAAGAAGCCACCGTTCATTGACGCAAACCATTGGTAGAGCGGCAAGAAACCTTAATGGAAAAGCAATTATGTATGCGGATAAAATCACAAATAGCATGCAAAAAACTATTGATGAAACCAATTACCGCAGAACCAAACAAATTAATTACAACACAGAACACAACTTGGTTCCGATGGCTTTAAATAAAAAAATCGAGAGTGCTTTTACCAAAAATCCATTAGCAGATTATGAATTAGGACTTACCTCAAACTCAGCTGCCGAACCGGAAACGACTTATATGTCCAAACCGGAAATCGAGAAGATTATTAGAGAGAAACGCAAATCAATGGAGAAAGCAGCAAAAGATTTAGACTTTATGCAAGCGGCAAAATTACGGGATGATATCAAGAGATTACAAGGTCAATTAGCCTAGCGAACGCTGCAATACATCATTGCAAACAAATATAAAATATAACTTCGTAAATTTAGATGGCTTTAAGTACTACTATTTTGTCATGAAATGCTTTTAAATTATTTAAAAAGTTTTAAATTTGAACTGAAATATTATCTAATTGTTATACAATCAATTACGATTTTAAATGAAATGCTATTCATACATTTTAATTCTTTTAGGATTTATTTCAGGTGCTTCAGGACAAACTTCGGAGCAGGATTTGATACGCACAGAAATAGAAAACAGCACTGATTTGATCAAACCAAATATTCTTTCTAATCACCCGTTAGGAATGTACATTTCCCGAATAAATCATAATTTTAAAGTGCGTTCACCAGAGAAATACTCCTTCTCATTTGAAGTTTCCAGCGGAAATGTGATGTTGCCTTATGTTAAATCATATACTTTAACGAATCCAGTTGATAGAGCAAATGCGGCACAGTTTCCTTGGCATTACCGAGAATACAAATTTGACCTCAACACCGTTCCTGCTCAAACCAACTCATTTACTGCTGACGGTGTCATTAGATCCTATAAATTTACATTTTCCTTGCCTTTATCGGTCAATCACGAACTTACTTTTGGCATCCGTTCGTATTCCCTTGACGGAGGAAAATATCCATTTTCAGTATTTACCTCTGATGAATCCATTGAATGGTTTCACAGTACTATTGCCGGAGGAGAAGATCCATTTTCGAGACGGTATTATGGTTTAAACAAAGCAAAAATATCCTATCAAGACGAGAACAACACCTTTCTAACAATGAACAATGGTAATTTTCGAATTCCAGGAATGGAGATCAATTATTTCTACTATCCAAAATTAGAAATGAATAAGAAACATCGAATCTATATGAATTTTGGCGCCCACTTCGGCATCAATATGTCCAGATACAATCCTGTTATGGACATTGGTATTTCTTCTTCCGCTATCAAGAAAATGATAGTTAAAGATAAAAACATATTGACTGTAGGCATCAGTGCAGGCGCTTTAAGACAGCGATTATTCCAGTTTGGAGATCGAGTAAACTTCAGCGATCGCTCCTTCCTATACAGTTTTGAAGGACTTATTGATTATAAAAGAAAACTTCAAAATAATAATACTATTTCATTTGGGATCAATTATACTTTTCAAACACCCTACAATAATAAAAATGATTTTAATCATATCATTTTAACTGGCGAGAGAGTAAAATCGCATTGGCAGGAAACACTATCTCACCTATATGAAAATCTTGATGCATGGAATTTTATCTGCACCTATTCTGTTAAACAATTTTCTTATTTTATATACATTAGAGAAGACCTTACGCTAGATAATGCGCCTGATTTACAGACAGGCTTTGGTGTGAAAATGTCTTTTAAGAATTAAATAGTAAAAATATAGATCCTCAAATTCCTCTAGAATCAAAGGTTAATTATGTTGTTCCTGAAAAATATTTAATAAAACTTCGGCATCTATAATTGCATTAGGCGCTTCATTCATCAATTTAAGAATGCGTTTTGTAGCTATTGGATTAAGTCCCATTTCAATTGCTATTTGCTGAATCGCAACAGCTTCTTTTTTATGTAAAATTCCGTCACAATACATCAATAAAGCCAATCTATAAAATTGTTGAATCCGTTGAAATTCAGTTTTTATCGGTATTAAAGGTAATTCTTGATGAAAAAAATCTTTAAAAACGGTACTGTCAAAACTCAGTTCTTTGGCGACAATTTCTAAAAATTCATATTCTCTTTTATGCAAATGTCCGTCAACGGTAGAAAAAGCAATCATTTCTAAAAGTAAACTCCTCTTTTGTTCGAATGTATTCATCAAATTATTATTTTTAGCTAAAATATTGTTTTTAAATCAAAACACAAAAACTAATAATGAATCGACTAAAGTTCCTACTCCTACTTTTCTTTTTTACGATAGCAAAAATTACTGCTCAGGGCGAAGAAATAAAGAAAACTACGGCTTCTAAACAAGTGTCTACTTTTACTATTGAAGCGCCACAACTTCAAACTACAAAGAAAATTTGGGTCTATTTACCCGAAAATTATGCTACCTCAAAAAAGAATTTCTCTGTAATTTATATGCATGATGCTCAAAACTTGTTTGATGCAAAAACTTCTTATTCCGGGGAATGGAATGTAGATGAAAAACTGGACAGCCTAAAAGCTCAGGTTATTGTGATAGGAATCGAACATGGAAATGAGAAACGAATGGAGGAATTAACGCCTTTTAAAAACGAAAAATACGGTGGTGGAAAAGCAGATAACTATTTAGAATTTATCGTAAAAACATTG
The DNA here is from genome assembly GCF_900142695.1 of Flavobacterium xanthum. Classification (GTDB taxonomy): domain Bacteria; phylum Bacteroidota; class Bacteroidia; order Flavobacteriales; family Flavobacteriaceae; genus Flavobacterium; species Flavobacterium xanthum. The sequence continues at coordinate 23,109 of NZ_FRBU01000028.1, forward strand.
AAGCCACAAATCGACAAAACCTATCGAACCAAAACTAAAAAGAAAAATACAATCATCATGGGAAGTTCTCTTGGCGGTTTGACTTCCTATTATGCCGTTTTAAAATATCCTGAAATTTTTGGAAAAGCAGGTGTTTTCTCGCCTTCCTTTTGGTTTACCAAAGACATTTATACGCTGACTGAAAAATCAAAAAAAATAAAGTCGAAAATTTATTTTCTGTGTGGCGATGCTGAAAGTGACGACATGGTTTCGGATTTGAACAAAATGGAATATTTAATAAATTCTAATCGATGCTATTGCCTCAATTTAAATAAAAAAACAATTGTAAAAGACGGAAAACACAATGAAAAACTATGGCGCGACGGTTTTGTCGATGCCTTTTTATGGCTCGGTTTATAAAAAATTCTGCTTTAAATAAACACAACAAATAGTAAAATTAAACCCCAAATGGAACTAATATTAAGAGAATACGAACTCAAATTAAAACATACGTTCACGATTTCAAGAGAATCGATTGATGTTCAGCCATCTTTGATTGTGGAGTTGCAACGTGATGGTTTTTCTGGTTGTGGCGAAGCAACTTCTAATCCATATTACAAGACAACAGTTCCTGTGATGATGCAGGATTTAGAAAAAATTAGAACCATAATCGAAAATACTACAGAGGAAACACCCGAAGCATTTTGGGCAAAAATCCATCCTTACTTAAAAGACGATATGTTTGCTTTGTGCGCTTTGGATATGGCATACAATGATTTATACGCGCGTAAAAAAGGAAAGAAACTGTACGAATTGTGGAATTATAGCATTGACAAAAATCCATTGACCGATTACACAATTGGAATAGCTTCCATCGAAAAAATGGTGGCTAAAATGAAGGAATTACCTTGGCCGATTTATAAAATCAAGTTAGGAACCAAAGAAGATATTGCCATTGTTACTGAACTTCGGAAACATACCGATGCTATTTTCAGAATCGATGCCAATTGTGGATGGAGCGTGGACGAAACCATAAACAATGCCGTTACACTAAAAAAATTGGGTGTGGAATTCTTGGAACAACCCTTGAAAGCAGATAATTGGGTAGGACACAAGGAAGTTTTTAAACATTCCGTTTTACCGATTATAGCCGACGAAAGTTGTATTATAGAAGAAGATGTAGCAAAATGTAATAACCATTTTCATGGTGTAAATGTGAAGTTGGTAAAATGTGGCGGTTTAACTCCCGGAAGACGAATGATTCAGGAAGCCAAGAAATTAGGTCTAAAAACCATGGTGGGTTGTATGACCGAATCGACTGTAGGAATTTCTGCGATTGCGCATTTATTGCCACAATTGGATTATGTAGATATGGATGGCGCATTGCTTTTGGCAGAAGATATTGCAACTGGAGTGACAATCGATTTTGGAAAAATAAACTATTCTGACTTAAACGGAACTGGTGTAACTTTAATGTAGTTTTAAATGAAAGTCAACCAATTTCCAGATCGAATAATTGAAATCGAAAATAAAGAATATCTTTATTTTGGAGGAACGGCTTATTTGGGTTTGCCAACGCATCCTGAATTCAAAAAACTGCTCATTAAAAACATTTTGCAATGGGGAACGGCGTATGGAAGTTCTCGAAGTGCAAACATTCAACTGACCGCCTACGAAAATGGGGAACGGTTTTTAGCCAATTTCATCAAAGCAGAAGCTGCTCTCACCCTTTCTTCCGGAATGTTAGCAGGAAAATTAGTTATTGAAGCATTAACTCCTGAAACCGATTGCTTTTTTCATTTTCCGGATACGCACACTGCCATCAAAGCGCAAAACAATCTTCCTTTTTTTATTGGAGAAAAGATAAATCCTCGGTTGCTCGATTCTGAAATTGAAAAAATTACTGTTTTGACGGATTCGGTTCCCTCCTTTCGTGTACAACCAATCGATCTTTCTATTCTGAATTTGATTCCGACCAATAAAGAAATCACTTTAGTTATTGACGAATCACATTCACTTGGAATTTTGGGTATGAATGGTTGCGGGATTTATTCGAACATTAATCTTCCCAACGTTAAAAGGAAAATCATGGTGTCCTCTTTGGGCAAAGCATTTGGATTGACAGGAGGCGTAATTGCTAGTGATTCTGAATTTATCAATCTATTAGCAACTCACGATACTTTTGTTTCCAGTGCCGGAATGAATGCTGCATTTGTACAGACAATGTCAGATGCGGAGCATATTTATTTACAACAGCACCAAAAATTAAAAGACAATTTAAACTATATTGATACTCATTTAAGTAAAAATGAAGCCATTCTTTTTGATGCTAATTATCCACTCATTTATCCGGAAATCGAAGGCATAAATGATGTTTTTACAGAAAATAAAATTATTATAACCAATTTTAAATATCCCACAGACACAAAGGATTTAAACAGAATTGTAATTACTGCCAATCATAAAAAAGAAGATTTGGATACTATAATTCACCTTCTGAACCAAAACCAATTCTAAATCTAAAATTGTGGTCCAATTGCTTTTAAACCGTACCTTTGTAAAAAATTAGAATATGATGACAAATAACGATATCTTTAAAAAACTTCGTGTAGCCTTAATGTTACGTGACGATCAAATAGTTGAAATATTAGAATTGGTAGATTTTAGAATCACTAAATCAGAATTAGGTGCTTTTTTCCGTGATGAAAAACATGAAAATTACATGGAATGTGGCGACCAAGTGTTGCGTAACTTTCTAAACGCATTGGTAATTCATTTGCGTGGAACGAAAGAAAATCCAAAAAACCCAAATGATGTTTTAGCAAAACACAAAGCTCAAATTCCTGCAAAAGAAGGATCCAAAGACAGACCCGAGTTTAAGGCAAAACCAAGAGACGAAGAAAAATCAAGAGGTGACGAAGCACCCTCAAAATCAAGACCTGCGACAAAAAACACTTCTAAAAAACAATATCCAAAAGGAAATTCAAAAGTTCAAGTAGTGGAGAAAGTGAAATTTAATTTCGGTAAGAATAAAAAATCATAACTGTGAAAACGGCTTTGATTATTGGTAGCACCGGTTTAATAGGTTCAGAACTATTAAATTTACTTTTAGAAAGTCCACATTACGCTAAAGTAATCACTTTCGTAAAAAGAGATACAGGAATAAAGCATCCTAAATTAACACAACACATTATTGATTTTGACAAGCCAGAAAGCTATAAAGAATTAGTTGTAGGTGATGATTTCTTTTGTACCATTGGCACAACAATCAAAAAAGCAGGTAGTAAAGAAGCTTTTAGAAAAGTAGATTTTGAATATCCGCGCCAGTTTGCCGCTTTTGCATTGCTACATAAAGTCAAACAATTCCTAATTATTTCATCTCTTAGTGCCGATGCGAAATCTGGAAACTTCTATTTAAAAACAAAAGGAGAAATTCAAGATTTCCTTAAGGATTGCAATTTTGAAAGCGTTGCTGTTTTGCAACCTTCCCTTCTTTTGGGAAATCGAACTGAATTCAGATTGGGCGAAAAAGTGGGTGCCTTTTTCATGAAAACACTTTCCTTTCTATTCCTTGGAAATTTAAAAAAATACAAACCAATTGAAGGTGAAACCGTAGCCAAAGCACTTTTGAAAATTGCGCAAAAAAACGATACAGGTTTCAAAATATACGAATCGGATGCGATTCAAGAAATTGGAAATTAATACATTATCAAAATCCTGAATGAGAGTTCAGGATTTTTTGTATATTTATTTCATCTAAATAAATTTATCTCTTCAAATATGAAATGTATTCTAACCTGCTCCATAGTACTTTTCACAACCCTATTTTTTGGACAAAACAATAAAACTGTAGAACCTGCGGTGTTTATTGATTTAAACTTAGTTCCAAGCAATACAATTGAATACGTCGAACCAAATGAAATTGAATCTATACATGTTGTCAAAAAAGACTCAATTATAAATGGTATTTTGTATCGTGGCCAGATTAACATTACGTCTAAAAACCCTAAGAAATATGATTTCATAAGCTTGGAACAAATTAAATCTCAATTTACCAAAATCAAAAGTAACGATGTCATTTATATGGTTAATGGAGCATTTATAAAAGACAACATTGACACTTTTAAATTAGACCGAAACTATATTTTAGAAGTTGAAGTTACCAATTCAGAGGCTTTTTATAATTTTAGAAAAAGTGATACAAAATTTGACATCATTAACATCTTGGGAAAAACTAAAGAGAATTTAGATAATAAAAACAAGATTTTATTAAGAGGTCAAGAAGGAATTGGTATAAAATAAACTCTATTCTTCATCTTGTTTATTACTTTTCAAATCCTATTTTAAGAACTACAACTTAACATAGAACATCCTACTTTATCTCTGGCCCAATCCGGTCTTTTGGCAAACCATTTTTGAAAATTCGGTTGTTCATCATATGGATTTTTAAGAATTTCGAATAATTCGTTGAGTAGAGAATAATTCCCTTTATCGGCATCATCGATAGACAATTGCGCCATGTAATTTCGCAATACATATTTTGGATTTACTGTATTCATTTGGTTTTTTCTTTCGGAATCCGAAAGTGTTTCTTCATTGATTCGAATGCTGTACTTCTCAAACCAATCATGCCAATCTTTCAAGATCGTTTCATCTAAATCCTTTTCATTATAAAAAGCGTCTTTTATGGTGTTGAAAGCGGTTGTTGCAGCATCAGCTTTGGATACATTACTCAGATTTCTAAAGAATATGGTCATGTCCGTTTCTACCTTTTCAAGCAATTGAGTCAAACTCTGAATCAAAACTACATCTTGATTTTTTTTGATTTGAAACCCGAGTTTATCTCGCATCATATTCAAATACTCCTTTTCGTAATCTGTACTATATGCCTCTAAAATAGCTTCGAGTGGCTTTGCATCATTTATCAAAGGATACAACGCATTTGCCAATTGGTATAAATTCCACAGCGCAATTTCTGGTTGATTGCCAAAACGGTATCTTTTATGTTGGTTGTCGGTTGTATTTGGTGTCCAGCCAGAATTGTAGTCTTCCAACCAGCCGTAAGGTCCATAATCAATGGTGATGCCGTGAATGGACATATTATCGGTATTCATAACGCCATGAACAAAACCAACGCGTTGCCAATGCACAATCATGTTGAGTGTCGTTTGGGTTACTTCTTGAAAAAAGGCCAAATATTTTTCGACACCTTCTTTTTGAATCTGAGGAAAATGATGTTTTATGGTAAAATCTGTCAGTAGTTTGAGATTATCGTGATCTTCTCGAGAAGCGAATAATTCGAAACTACCAAAACGAATAAATGAAGGAGCGACTCTACAAACAATGGCGCCTTTTTCGTATGCTGGATTTCCGTTATACAAAACATCCCGCAATACTTGATCGCCAGAAAGCATTAGTGAAAGCGAACGCGTAGTAGGAACACCTAAATAATGCATTGCTTCAGCACATAAATGCTCTCGTATGGAAGAACGTAAAACGGCAAACCCATCTGCTGTTCGCGAATATGGTGTTGGTCCTGCTCCTTTCAGTTGCAACGTGTACGATTTATTTTCATGAACAACTTCAGTTAAATTAATGGCACGACCATCTCCTAATTGTCCGGCCCAATTTCCAAATTGATGTCCGGCATAAGGCATAGCATACGGTTTCGTACCAGGATAAATGATACTTCCAGAAAAAGTATTCAAAAAATCAGTAGAAAGGATATCATCTTGAGAAAGACCAATAGCATTTGCTACGTCTATTGAAGCATGAATCAGTGAAGGATTGGTTGGCTTTTTGGGTACTACAAACGAAAATGCGGATTGATGAACCTGTCTTGGAACATTGGTTTGGTTGGGATCAGCAGGCAGTTCGGTAGTGAAATTATTTTGTATCTGAAGTTTCATAAGTACTAAAAAACGTTAAAAACAAAGATAATTGTTGTAAACCAGAAAACTTTACACTTTCAATTATTATTATGATTTGTTCTATCTAAAAAATTTATTTTCAGCAAAAAAAAAATCCTGTTCGCAGTAGCAAACAGGATTTTCAAAAAAATATATAACGTTATTCCTAATTAAGAAAGTGCTGCTTTTACTTGATCTGCAGCTTCTTGAAATTCAACTGCTGATAAAATTGGCATTCCTGAATTATCAATTAATTCTTTTGCAATAGCTGCATTTGTACCTTGTAAACGAACAATGATTGGCACTTTAATTGCATCACCCATATTTTTGTAAGCGTCAACAACTCCTTGTGCCACACGGTCACAACGAACGATTCCACCAAAAATATTAATCAAAATAGCTTTTACGTTTGGATCTTTTAATATAATACGGAAAGCAGTTTCAACACGTTTTGCATCAGCAGTTCCACCTACGTCAAGGAAGTTAGCAGGCTCAAAACCAGCATACTTGATTAAATCCATAGTTGCCATCGCTAAACCAGCTCCGTTCACCATACATCCAACAGTACCGTCAAGATCTACATAATTTAATCCTACTTCTTTAGCTTCCACTTCGATTGGGTTCTCCTCACGAATGTCACGCATGTCAGCATATTTCTTTTGTCTGTATAAAGCATTATCATCGATATTTACTTTAGCATCAACAGCCATAATTTTATTGTCAGATGTTTTTAAAACCGGGTTGATTTCAAACATCGAAGCATCAGATCCTATGTAAGCATTGTATAAAGAATCGATGAATTTCACCATTTCTTTGAAAGCATTTCCAGAAAGACCTAAGTTAAAAGCAATTCTTCTTGCTTGAAAACCTTGTAATCCAACAGAAGGATCTACTTCTTCAGTAAAAATTAAATGAGGAGTATGTTCAGCAACTTCTTCAATATCCATTCCACCTTCAGTAGAATACATAATCATGTTACGACCTGTAGCTCTATTCAATAAAACAGAAACATAAAACTCAGAAGTTTCACTTTCGCCAGGATAATACACATCTTCAGCAATTAAAACTTTGTGTACTCTTTTACCTTCAGCAGAAGTTTGAGGTGTAATCAATTGCATTCCGATGATTTGCTCTGAAATCTCTTCAACTTGTTGTAAATTTTTGGCAAGTTTCACTCCACCACCTTTTCCACGTCCACCTGCATGAACTTGGGCTTTTACAACATACCAACTTGTACCCGTTTCGGCAGTTAATTGTTTTGCAGCAGCAACCGCTTCTACAGGGCTATTAGCAACGATTCCGCGTTGAATGCGAACTCCGTAGCTAGCTAAAATCTCTTTTCCTTGATATTCGTGTATGTTCATAATATAGAATTTGTCTGGCTTCTGAATTTCTTTCAGAATAAAAGTGGGACAAAAATAGCAAAATTCATCTTAATAGAGAAATCTTTTTATATTTAAAACTGATAATAAAAATCAAATTACAATTCAAAATTGAAATTTAAGTTTTAATCCATTTTTAAAAAGGAAAATAGTTTTCGTCTTAAATATAAAAAGGTACTACATCGATTGAATTATTCTTGCTTAGCCCTTTAATTTCATTGTAATAACACTATTTTTTGCATTAAAAAGAATTTAAATTATTGATTTGTCGTATACAATCTATTTAATTTACTTTATTATCATTTACGAAACGTTTTTCTAATTTTATTGTAAAAATAGAATCGTTAACCCGCAAACAATGAATTATATTCAACGAAATCTTTATTTTTGTATAAAAAAAATAGTAAGCATGAGAGTTAAAGAACAAGGCCTTTATTTGCCCGAATTTGAACACGACAATTGCGGAGCAGGATTCATTTGTAATTTAAATGGAATTAAGTCAAATGATATTATCCACAAAGCACTAGATATCCTAATCAAATTAGAACACCGGGGCGCAGTGAGTTCAGATGGCAGAACTGGAGATGGAGCAGGAATATTATTTGATATCCCACATGATTTTTTTAAGAAAGTTTGCGAATTTAATATTCCGGAAACTAAAGAGTATGCAGTAGGAATGGTTTTTATGCCAAAAAGTTCCAACCAAGTAGTTTTTTGTAAAACTACTTTTGAAACTTCGATACGCGATCAAAATCTAGAAATATTAGGATGGAGAGATGTTCCTGTTGATGCATCAAATTTAGGCCGAATTGCCGGCGAGAAAGAACCAACCGTTAAACAAGTATTTGTAGGTAAAAATGGATTAGACCTTACAGAACAACAATTTAATGCTAAATTATTTGCAGCGAGGAAAATAGCAGAACATGCGATTCGAAATTCAAGAATTTCAGAAAGCCATATGTTTTATTTTTCTAGTTTCTCCACTACTACTATAATATATAAAGGTTTGTTGATGCCGGAAGACATCAGCAGGTATTATACTGATTTATTAGATGATGACTTAGTGACCCGATTAGCTTTGGTACACCAACGTTTTTCTACCAATACATTTCCATCTTGGGAATTAGCACAGCCCTTTCGTTACATGTGCCATAATGGTGAAATCAATACACTTCGTGGTAATATTAGTCGCATGCGTGCTCGTGAGGAATTGATGAAAAGTGATGTTTTTGGTGATGATATCAAAAAATTATTCCCAATTATTTTAGAAGGAAAATCAGATTCGGCTTCAATGGATATGGTAATTGAACTGTTATTGATGACCGGTCGTTCTCTTCCGGAAGCAATGATGATGGTCGTTCCTGAAGCTTGGGAAAAACACCAAACGATGTCAGCCGACAAAAAGGCCTTCTACGAATACAACGCTTGCATCATGGAACCTTGGGATGGCCCAGCTTCTATTCCTTTTACTGACGGAAACGTTATTGGTGCATTATTGGATAGAAATGGACTGCGTCCTTCACGATATACATTGACTAAAAGTGGTTTCGTAATTATGTCTTCAGAGATTGGTGTTCTTGACATCAAGCCAGAAGATGTGATTCAGCACGGTCGTTTAGAACCAGGAAAAATGTTCCTTGTGGACATGAACGAAGGCCGAATTATTGAAGATGACGAAATCAAAAATGCGATTGTTACCAAACGTCCTTACAAACAATGGTTGGATGAAAATTTAGTACAATTGGCTCAAATACCATACACTGATAATCCAATTCCTGTAGAAAATATTGATTTTGAAACAAGACAAAGACTTTTTGGCTACACATTAGAGGATTTAAAAACAATCATAAACCCAATGGGAACTCAAGGTGCAGAAGCATTAAGTTCTATGGGAAATGATACTCCGTTGGCAGTTTTGTCAGATCAGCCACAGCTTTTATACAACTATTTCAAACAACTGTTTGCTCAGGTGACCAATCCACCATTGGATGGTATTCGTGAAGAAATAATTACTGATATTAGTTTAGCGATTGGTGGCGATTATAATATTTTTGACATTGTGCCTAAGCATTGTAAAAAATTAAAAATCCAAAATCCAGTGATTTCAAATGAGGATTTAGATAAAGTCAAAAACATTGATCATGCTGATTTCAAATCAGTAACAATCTCTACTTTATATGACATCGAAAAAGGAGTAAACGGATTGGAACGTGCTTTGGAGAGAGCAGTTCAAGCCACTTTTAAGGCAGTTTCAGAAGGGTGTAATATTGTTATCATTTCTGATAGAGGCGTGAGTGAAAAAATGGCTCCAATACCAATGCTTTTGGCCTGTTCTTATATTCATCACTCTATGAATATTTTAAAATCTCGTTCTAAATTTGGAATCATTATAGAATCTGCAGAACCTCGTGAGCCACACCATTTTGCCTTATTATTTGGTTACGGAGCAAGTGCAATTAATCCTTACATGGTGAATGAAATTATTCATAACCAAGTAAACGAAGGTTTTATCACTGGTATAAAAGCGGATTATGCTATTAAAAATTATAATAAAGCTATCGCAAAAGGGATTCTGAAAATCATGAATAAAATTGGCATCTCTACCTTACATTCATACAGAGCGGCACAAATTTTTGAAATTTTAGGATTAAACAAAACATTCACTTCTAAATATTTCCCTTACACACCGTCCCGAATTGAAGGTATTGGTTTAATGGAAGTTGAAAAAGAAATCAAGAAACGATACCAAAAAGCATTTCCAAATTCAAAAGTCAGCAATTTATTGCCATTAGAGATTGGAGGAATTTACAGATGGAGAAGATCAGGAGAAAAACACATGTTTAATCCAACGACGATTTCTAAATTACAACAAGCTGTACGTTTAAACAGTCCTGAAAGTTATAAGGAATATGCTAAAATGGTCAATGATCAAAGCGAAAACTTAATGACTATTAGAGGTTTATTTGAATTCAACAACTTAGACCCAATTTCTATTGACGAAGTAGAGCCTTGGACCGAAATAGTAAAGAAATTCAAGACTGGCGCCATGTCTTATGGATCTATTAGCCAGGAAGCCCATGAAAATCTGGCGATTGCCATGAACAGAATTGGTGGAAAAAGTAATTCTGGAGAAGGTGGAGAAGATCCAAAACGTTTCCAAAAAGACTTAAATGGAGATTCCAGAAATAGTGCGATTAAGCAAGTTGCTTCAGGAAGATTTGGGGTTTCTATCAACTATTTAACCAATGCCAAAGAGATTCAGATAAAAATGGCTCAAGGTGCAAAACCGGGAGAAGGTGGACAATTACCCGGTGAAAAAGTAGTGCCTTGGATTGCCGAAGTGAGAAATTCAACGCCTTATGTTGGATTAATTTCACCGCCACCACACCACGATATTTATTCTATTGAAGATTTATCACAGTTAATTTTTGATTTAAAAAATGCCAATCGTGAAGCTAGAATTAATGTAAAATTAGTTTCTGAAGTAGGTGTTGGAACAATCGCTGCCGGTGTTGCTAAAGCAAAAGCTGACGTGATTTTGATTTCTGGATACGATGGAGGAACTGGAGCAGCACCATTAACTTCACTACAACACACCGGTATTCCTTGGGAACTTGGACTTGCCGAAGCACAACAGACCTTGATCTTAAATGATTTGAGAAGTCGCGTAGTTTTAGAATGTGACGGACAATTGAAAACGGGTCGTGATGTCGCTATTGCTGCCTTACTTGGAGCTGAAGAATTTGGTTTTGCAACCGCTCCTTTAGTAGCGTCAGGATGTATTATGATGAGAGCCTGTCATTTGAATACATGTCCAGTTGGTATTGCAACACAAGATCCTGAATTGAGAAAAAATTTCAAAGGAACACCGGAACACATCATCAACTTCATGTATTTTATTGCTGAGGAGTTGAGAGAAATCATGGCACAACTTGGATTTAGAACATTAAAAGAAATGGTAGGACAATCTCAAAAATTGAATGTCAATAAAGCTATCAAGCATTATAAAGCAAGTGGATTAGATTTGTCTACTATTTTATACAAACCAGAAAAAGCCAAAGAAGTTCCAAATCACAATACGACTACACAAGACCATGCTTTAGAACATGTTCTTGATTTTGAAATTATAAAAGCAGCTATTCCTTCTATTTATAGAAAAGAAAAAACTAGAGTTACGTTTGATATTAAAAACACGGATCGTTCCGTTGGTGCTATATTGAGTAATGAAATTTCAAAAATATATGGCGCTCAAGGTTTACCTGAGGACACTATATTAGTGGATTTTACAGGATCCGCAGGACAAAGTTTTGGTGCCTTTGCAACAAATGGTTTATCCTTTAAGATACATGGAAACTGTAATGATTATTTAGGAAAAGGGCTTTCAGGTGGTAAATTGATAATCAAAGTTCCTCCTACTGCAACTTTCAAACCAGAAGAAAATATCATCATTGGTAACGTAGCACTTTATGGAGCAATTACTGGTGAAGCGTATATAAATGGTATGGCTGGAGAACGTTTTTGTGTTAGAAATTCTGGAGCAACAGCCGTTGTAGAAGGAATTGGAGATCATGGATGCGAATATATGACCGGAGGAACTGTCGTAGTTTTAGGAAAAACGGGAAGAAATTTTGCAGCTGGAATGAGCGGTGGTATTGCTTATGTTTTTGATCCAAATAAAAAATTCGACGCTACATTATGCAATATGGAAATGGTCGCTTTTGAAACATTGGAAGAAGAAGATTTTACAAAACTGAGACGTTTGATAAAAAATCATTCTATGTACACCAACAGCCCTTTGGCAAAAAGGATTCTAGAAGATTGGGAAAACGAACGCGGACATTTTGTCAAAGTAATGCCAACAGATTACAAAAAAGCATTACAACGTTTAGCCGAAGAAAAACAAATTGAAGAACTACTAGCACTATAGTTATGGGAAAGATAGGAGGATTTAAAGAATACAATAGAACTGACGAAAGTAATATAGTTATTGAAGAGCGTGTTTCAAATTACAATGAATTCACAATTTCATTACCTAAAGATAAAATCAAAGAACAAGGATCCAGATGCATGGATTGTGGGATTCCATTTTGCCACAGTGCTTGTCCATTAGGAAATTTGATTCCAGATTTTAATGACATGGTGCATCAGGAAGAATGGGAAAGTGCTTTAAAAATATTGCAATCAACCAATAATTTTCCTGAATTTACTGGTCGTTTATGCCCAGCTCCATGTGAAAAATCATGTGTATTAGGAATTATAAGCGAACCAGTTGCTATTGAAAATATTGAAAAAAATATTATCGAAAGAGGTTTTGCTGAAGGTTGGATAAAACCACAACCACCAGAAGTTAGAACAGGAAAAACAGTAGCTGTAATAGGTTCTGGTCCTGCTGGTTTAGCGGCTGCACAACAATTAAATCGTGCTGGACATACCGTTACCGTTTTTGAAAGAGACAATGCCATTGGTGGATTATTACGTTACGGAATTCCAAATTTTAAATTAGAAAAAGGAATTATCGACAGACGTGTTACAGTACTTGAAGCAGAAGGAATTACTTTTAAAACGAATGTAAATGTTGGCGTAAACTATAGCATTGAAGAATTGAACGCTTTTGATTCTATAGTATTATGTGGTGGCGCAACCGAAAGAAGAAGTTTACCAACAAAAGGAATAGAAAGTAAAGGCGTAGTTCAAGCAATGACTTTCTTGACACAACAAACTAAATCGCTATATGGCGAAGTAGTTTCTGACCAAATAATGGCGACCGATAAAGATGTAATCGTTATTGGTGGTGGTGATACCGGTTCTGATTGTGTGGGAACATCAAACAGACATGGAGCCAAATCGGTTACTAATTTTGAAATTTTACCAAAACCACCTGTTGGAAGAAGTGAAACTACTCCTTGGCCATTTTGGCCATTGCAATTAAAAACATCTTCTTCACATGAAGAAGGTTGTAATAGAAACTGGTTAATCAACACCAAAGAATTCATTTCTAATGAAAGCGGCCAAGTTGTAGGTTTAAAAACCGTTGAAGTGGCTTGGAAAATGACACCGGGACAAAGACCTGAATTGATAGAAAAAGAAGGTTCAGAAAAAATATGGCCTTGTGATTTAGCTTTATTGGCACTTGGATTTACAGGGCCAGAGAGAACACTAAGTGATCAATTAGGATTAGAAATTGATATGAGAAGCAATTATAAAGCAACGAATTATCAAACGAATGTTCCTCATGTTTTTACTGCAGGAGACATGCGAAGAGGACAATCATTAATTGTATGGGCAATATCTGAAGGTCGTGAAGCTGCCAGAGAAGTCGACAAATACTTAATGGGTTATACGAATTTACCAACCAAAGGAAATGGCGATTTACCGAACTTGTAATTCTAAATAATATTTTATAACCCTTGATAGAAAAATTTGTCAAGGGTTATTTTTTTATAAAATTTCAAACAAATGTTTAATTTATAACTTTTTGTTAGAATTTGTTAGAATTCATTTATTAGCTTGTGGGACTAAATAAAGAGTAATAAATTTGCTCAAAATTAATAATCATGCAATCAAAAGACTTAGTACAATTAGCAGAACAATTTGGCAGTCCATTATACGTTTATGATGCCGAAAAAATACAATCTCAGTACAATAGATTATCAAAAGCTTTTTCAAAGGTAAATAAGTTGCGTATCAATTATGCAATGAAGGCTTTGTCAAATGTAGCTATACTTCAATTATTAAAAGAAATGGGATCAGGATTAGATACAGTTTCTATTCAAGAAGTATTACTAGGACTTCATGCAGGATATGAGCCGGATAAAATATTTTATACTCCTAATGGTGTTTCTTTAGAAGAGATTGAAGAAGTCAATGCCATGGGTGTTCAAATAAATATAGACAACTTATCCATTTTGGAACAATTTGGAACAAAATACCCAAATGTTCCAGTATGTATCCGTATAAATCCGCACGTAATGGCTGGTGGAAATGCAAATATATCTGTTGGTCATATTGACAGTAAATTTGGTATTTCGGTTCACCAATTGCCTCATTTAGTTCGTATTGTCGAAAACACTAAAATGAACATTGTAGGGATACACATGCATACTGGTTCTGATATTTTGGATATCGAAGTATTTTTATATGCTGCAGAAATATTATTTGATGCCGCAAAAAACTTCAAGAATCTTGAATTCCTAGACTTTGGAAGTGGATTTAAAGTGCCTTATAAAAAAGACGATATCGAAACTGACATCGAAGAATTAGGTAAAAAATTATCAAAAAGATTCAATGCCTTTTGTACTGAATACGGAAAAGAATTAACCTTGATATTTGAACCAGGGAAATTTTTAGTAAGTGAAGCTGGTTACTTTTTGGCGAAAGTAAATGTCGTAAAACAAACTACTTCGACAGTTTTCGCAGGAATTGACAGTGGTTTCAATCACTTAATCCGTCCAATGTTCTACGGCTCACAGCACCATATTGAAAATATTTCACATCCAAAAGGAAAGGAGCGTTTCTACTCCGTAGTAGGATATATATGCGAAACAGATACTTTTGCAAACAATAGAAGAATTGCTGAAATTAAAGAAGGCGATATCTTAGCTTTTAGAAACGCTGGAGCATATTGTTTTTCCATGGCTTCCAATTATAACTCGAGATACAAGCCCGCCGAGGTTTTGTGGATGAACGGCGAAGGACATTTAATCAGAGCGCATGAAACCTTTGAAGACTTGCTTAAAAATCAAATTCCGTTACCCGTTGCAGTATCAACAGAATAAACTAAATAATCCCATTTGCGACCGTAAATGGGATTATTTTTTACATTAAAACCAATCTCCTCGTAAAATTATTTTATTCCAAAAAATAATCAATCCTTAACATATTCAGTAAAAGAGTTTCTTTACTTTTGAAAACTTACAAAAAAATTCACAAACAATGAATAGACGGAAATTTTTCAAGAATGGCTCTTTATTTGCAATTGGTGCTACATTCTTAAATCCATTTGAAGGAAATGCAAACGAACTTGATTTTGACACTTTAAAAAAGAATTCAAAAGCTAAAAATATCATTGTGATCGTTAGCGATGGAATGAGTATTGGTACATTAAACATGGCTGACTTATACCTGAATAGAAAAACGGGAAAAGGCAGCAATTGGATTCAACTATATAAAGATAATAAAGTAACTCGAGCATTGATGGATATGGCTTCAGCATCATCAATTGTCACCGATTCTGCTGCAGCAAGTTCTTCTTGGGGAAGTGGTTTTCGTGTCAAAAATGGCTCCTTAAATGTTGGCATAAACGGAGAAGAATACCTTCCAATATGGCAAAAATTCAAAAAAGCAGGAAAAATGGCGGGATGTGTCACTACTGTTCCAATCACACATGCCACACCTGCGGGTTTTTGTATTGCCTCAAAAAGTAGAAACAGTCAGGAAAGTATTGCCGAAATGTATCTTGACTTAAAATTTGATATCATGATGGGTGGCGGAAATAACTATTTCTCCTCCGAAAGCCGCAAAGACAAACGTGATCTGTACCAAGAATTTTCAAAAAATGGATTTTCTGTGGTAAAAACTAAAAGTGAAATGTTAGCTTGTGATAACACCAAACCAATACTTGGAGTTTTTCACAATGATGGGCTTCCTTATTCAAAAGACAGAGAAAGCAGTAAAGAACTAACTGGAACTATTCCAACTTTAGCAGAAATGACGGAACGTGCCATTGATAAAATGAAGAACCATCCCAACGGCTTTGTACTGCAAGTTGAAGCAGGAAAAGTAGACTGGGCAGCACATGGAAATGATATCACTGGATTACTTTATGATCAAGTAGCTCATGATGAAGCTGTAAAAGTTGCTATTGATTTTGCTGAAAAAGATAAAAATACGTTGGTCATTATCACCACAGATCATGGGAATGCTAATCCGGGAATTATCTACGGAAAAGATGCAGATGCTAATTTTGATAGTGTCCAAAATTACAAACAAACCAACGATTGGATTTTGAATGGAATTGGCCAAGAAACATCTGTATCACAAGCAATTGAAAGAATTGAATATGCAAATAAAACGATTCTAAAAGAAGATGAAGCCAAGGAAATTTTGAATTTTTATTCGAATATTAAATTAGAAGAAGGTCTTTATAATCCGAAACATTTGCCTTTCAAAGCGTTGGCTGACATTCAAAAGAAACACAATTCAGTGGGCTGGATCAGTATGGATCATTCTGCGGATTATAGTGAATTAGCGATGTATGGACCCGGAAGCGAATTACTAAAACCTTTCATAAAAAACACCGACCTACATTATTTAATGCTAGAGGCGGCTGAAGTAGAAAATAAATTTTAGAGTCTAACTTTAAATCAAAAAACTCCTATCTTAATCAAAGACAGGAGTTTTCTATATTCAAAAAAAACCTTAATATAAATTATTTTTTTTCCAAAAGCGTTTCCAAAACTTCAGATTCAGTTCCATTAGGAAATGGAATTTTCAACATTTGTGAAAGCGTTGGTGCTATTTGAGTAATGTATTTTTTAGTGTGCAATTCTCCTTTTGGAACTTGCCATCCATAAAAAAGTAAAGGAACATGTGTATCATAACTATTAGGTGAACCATGTGTAGTACCTGTAGCTTGATATTGCATATAACCCGCCTTATCGAGTATAACTAAATCACCATTTTGTTTAGGATCATATCCTTTAGATATAAAACTCAAAAAATAATCATCTCCTGACGAAGCTAAAATTTCTTCTTCAGTATACACTCGTTTAACTTGTTCTTGTGTCATCAAAAAATCCTTAAAACTTTGTTTCACTTTCCCCAATTCTAAACCTTTTTGTTTAATAGTTTCTTTATTAAAAAAAAGATTAAAGTTAGAATAATCCAATATCAAATCAGAACCAAAGGTTTCGTTTGAATGTTTTTTTAATGCCGCAACAATGTCTTTAGAAGGAATATTTTTAACATTGTATTTGTTGTCTTTTAAATAATTTGGATTCTCAGCTCCAGCGTGATCAGCAGTTAGAAAGAGCAAATAATTATCCTTTCCAACGGTTTTATCCAAATAGTTTAAAAACTGAGCAATGGTTTGATCCAAACGCAAATAAGTGTCTTGTAGCTCCATAGAACGAGGTCCAAAAGTATGTCCTACATAATCTGTAGAAGAAAAACTAACAGTCAAAAAATCTGTAATTTCATCTTTCCCTAATTGTTCTTTTTCTATAGCTTTCATAGCTAATTCTGCCAAAATATCATTGCCAAAAGGTGTAGTTCTTAAAACATCTGCTCCTTTTTCTTTATAAATTTTACTCAAATCATACGGAAAAACTGGTGCATTGGCTTTATCTAATTTACCTTCATAAGGATTATCGTCAGCAAGACTTTCATTATAAGTAGCAATTGGCTTCAATAAATCCCAACCTTTATTAATGTAATTCATGTACCGTTTTTCTTGGTTGAATTCCGTTACCCAACTAGGCAATGCTGAACCATAAAAAGTACTTGAAATAAAAGATCCAGTTTTGCTGTACCAAAAAGCCCAATTGGCAAAATGACCTGCAGGTAAAATTGCTCCTCGATCTTTAATACTCAAACCGATTACTTTACCTTTAAAATTCGTTGCCATACGTAACTCATCAGTAATAGTTGTACTTAATAAATTTTTAGGAGACATTGCTCCTTCTTTATCTGTCCCATCACCGACTAATTTTACAGAAGCGTCATCCGTGCAATACATATCTTTTCCAATAGCTTTGTTGAACCAATCATTTCCAACTATTCCATGTGTTGACGGAGTTGTTCCAGTATAAATACTCGCATGACCTGGAGCTGTGTAGGTTGGCACATAATTATAATGCATATTATGAAAAGTATATCCATCATTCATTAACCGTTTAAATCCATTATTTGAAAAATCATCTGAAAAACGATATAAATATTCCATTTTCATTTGATCTACCACTATACCTACGACTAATTTGGGGCGTTGTTGCGCTTGTGAGTTTAAAGACATTATGAATGTCAAAAACAAAATAATTCTTTTCATATTAAATTTTTATAATTAAAACAAAAATACAACTTAAAGTTTAATCAAACTCTGATGAAACACATATGGATGACAAATTAATATATTCTTAACTTCATTAAAATATTTACGGAAACATTAATCAGCCAAGTTTAAATAGTTATTTAGCTGCTTAAAAAGAGAGCATATTGAAAAAGATAAATTTAGATTTCAATATAGAGCAATACAAAAAATTAATTTTAATTGTTCAGATTATCAAACATCCTTAGGATAATCTCAACCTTTGAACTTAACTGTTAAAAAATAAATTTAGTAATCATGATTACGAGCATTCTATATTCTAAAACCAAAAAAACTTCAGTTCGCGTTAGCTAACTGAAGTTTTAGTACTCAGAGCGGGACTTGAACCCGCACGAACATTGCTGTTCACTGGATTTTAAGTCCAGCGTGTCTACCAATTTCACCATCCGAGCTTTTTGTGGTACCTCCAGGGATCGAACCAGGGACACATGGATTTTCAGTCCATTGCTCTACCATCTGAACTAAGGTACCAGTATACTTTTCTACTACTGAAAAGTATTTATAACAAAAAACCCCTCATCTATTGATGAAGGGTTTTTAAAGAAAGGCGACGACATACTCTCCCACATAACTGCAGTACCATCTGCGCAGGCGGGCTTAACTACTCTGTTCGGGATGGGAAGAGGTGAGCCCCGCCGCAATAACCACCTTAAGAGGTTATAATTGCTTTGGGCAATTACTGCAATGGTATTTATCTTGTGATAATTACCAATTACATAATATCTTAACATACTGAGATAAAGAAAAATTTTGTTGTTAGAAAGTTTCTTCTCCCCGATTGCTCGGGGAGAAAAGCGTACATAAGCTTACGGGTTATTAGTACTACTCGACTATGACATTACTGCCTTTACATCTATAGCCTATCAACGTAGTCATCTCCTACGACCCTT
>NZ_FRBU01000027.1 GCF_900142695.1 Flavobacterium xanthum
GTTATTTCCGATTTTAGCCTAGAAAATAGAAATGAAAACTTAAAAAACTATCTTAAGTTTCTAAAAAAGTTGCATCGCGAATAGGTCGCAGCATATAAATAGGTCAAATAAAACAATCATGCTTAGCATAATTGGAAGTAGTTTGGATAAAACCTATCCGCTAGACTATATGTCAAAACTGATTGATTTTATAGCTGCAAAAGGTGATGTTAATTTGCTCTTTAATTATATGCCACAGCAAAATGAAGCAGCAAAAATAATTTACGATGGATGTACAGAAGCAACTAAATCTAAGATCTACCCAACAGCTTTAGGAAAAAACATACGTGAGTTTATTGCCATAATGGATTCCTGTTACCTAATAATTGGTAATGATGGTGGCGCTATAAATATGGCAAAAGCTTTAGAAAAACCTTCCTTTATTGTTTTTTCCCCCTGGATTGATAAAAAAGGATGGGCTACTTTTGAAGATGGTATTAATCATATTTCACTGCACCTTCAAGAATTTAAACCCAATCTATTTAGAGGAAAATCTGCTAAAATTATAAAAAAAGAAACGGCTGAATTTTACAGAGAGTTTACTCCAGAGTTAATTTATCCTAAATTAAGCACTTTTTTAAAAACACATTTAAAATAACGAGTAACTCTAAAATTTGAAGTTCCAGAGAATAATCTATTTTTGTAAAACAGACAAAAGGCAATGAATCATAATTCCAATACTGAAATTTCAGTTTTAATAATCACTCTAAACGAGGAGAACCAAATCAAGGCTCTATTAGCTGATTTGGATTTTGCTGCTGAAATTATTGTCGTGGATTCATTCAGCACAGATCAAACTGAAGCGATTTGTCGATCATTTAAAAAGGTGACTTTTATCCAACATAAGTTTGAAAATTATTCTTCACAAAGAAATTTTGCTATATCTCAAGCCAAAAACGATTGGATTTTATTTCTTGATGCAGATGAACGACTAACTCCTGCATTAAAAAAAGAAGTACTAACGACTGTGAAAAATAACGAAACAATTGCAGCATTTCTTTTCCAACGTACCTTTATGTTTCAAGAAAAAGTACTACATTTCAGCGGAAATCAAACGGATAAAATATTTAGACTTTTTAATAAAAACAATGCTGAATACAGTAAAGATAGACTCGTACACGAAAAATTAAAAGTACAGGGAAAGGTAGGTATTCTGAAAAACAAACTCGTTCATTATTCCTATTCCAGTTATGATGGGTATAAAGCAAAAACCATCCGCTACGGAAAACTTAAAGCACAGGAAAAGTTTATCAAAAATCAAAAGCCTTCCTTTTTATTGCGCTTTTTACATCCCACATATAATTTTATGTTCAATTATATTGCGCGATTAGGATTTCTTGATGGAAAGAAAGGATTGATTATCTGCTACCTAAATGCCAATTCCGTTTATATTCGATACCTAGAATTAGACCAACTTTGGAATAAAAATTCGCTATCGCCAAAACAATAATTTCTTTTTACGAGCAATCTTCTTGTGAAATTTGGTCTGAAAATCATTAGTATAAAAACACATTTTAGTAAAAACAATATCGTATTTTTTATGGTACAGTTTTGCATACGCATCACTCATCACCGCCAACATCTCTGTTTTTGGCGTAAGCCGATTAAAATTTTTCATACGCATCTCAAAGTCCATCGCGCCGTGAAAATTCATTCGGTTTAGATCCACCAAGAAAAATTCATATTGATTCCCAATCCCCTTTCTAATCAAAGTATTACCTGGAGAATGATCCAGAAATTCAATGCCTTTTTCATGTAAATCGAATGTAAATTTAGTAAACTGCCGCAAAATATTTTCATGATCGGGATACTCTGGATGCAGCACTAATTCTCTAAAAGTTAGATCGGACTGAAGATGCTCACTGATGTAAAAGCTTTGTTCAAGACCGGAGAATTTAAAATTTTCAGCGTAAGCGATTGGTTGTGGTGTTCCAATACCATTTTCAATCAATCGATTAGCATATTCGAATGAGCGTCTGGCCTTTGATTTTCTAAAATACTTATACGCCACCTGATTAATTAGATTTGGTATTTTAAAAGACTTGATATTAATCGTTATATCAGCTAAATCAAACAGTTTAATCTTATTTCTTTGACCATCTCCAAATAGCTTTCCTGCTGCATCAAAATTAGCGACACAAGTTCTAATTAGTTTCTCAGAAGATTGGTAAGAAGGATTAAAGATATATTTCATAAAAAGAAGAATTGAATGACAAAAGTAAGTATTGAATTCAACACTTAAAAAATTTAATGTAATTTTACCCAAAAATTTTTACTAATCCCGCTTTTTGGCATCGGTCTTTGAGTATACAATGGGTGTTTTGTTGCGTATTTATCAGCAAACGGAGTGGGAATTTAAGTGAAGAATCGATATACAAATAACTAAAAACCGCAGTTTTAAATAATAATAAAAGAATGACAATTTTACATATTTCAGCAGTTAAAAGTTGGGGCGGCGGTGAAAACCACATCGAAAATCTATGTTTCGAGTTGGCAGCATCAAATCCAGAAGTAAAAAATGTAGTGTTATGCGTAAAAGACGAACTTTTTCATCAGCGCCTTTCTAAAACCAATATTACAACAGAAACAGCTCCTTTAGCTATTAATCTAGATGTCCGTTTTGTATTAAAAATAATAAAACTAAGCAAAAAATATAAGGCTGATATTATCCATCTTCATGATCCATCAGCGATTGTTTTAGCGATTATTGCTGATAAATTTTCCAGTTTACCTCCTTTTGTTTTCAGCAAGAAGACATCGTTTCCTATCAAAAATAAAAAGGGGACACTCTATAAATATAATTATTCTAAAATTAAAAAATATTTATGCGTTTCAGAAGAGACTAAAAGAATCACGGCGGCATCAATAATTGATAAAGAAAAGTTAGTAACGATTTACCACGGGACCAATATTAGTACTAAAAATACGCAAACTCCTTTTTTGTTGAGAGAAAAATTTACTGTTGATCCATCTGTAAAAATAATTGGAATTATTGGCAATCATATCCGAGCGAAAAATTTCGAGACATTGATTGAAACCGTAAATATAATAGTGAATATTAGAAAGAGAACTAATTTTATTTTTATTCAAATAGGAAGTCATACAGATCGAACTGACGATTTAGTAGCAAGCGTAAAAAACTTGAATTTGGAAAAAAATATCTTGTTTTTAGGATACATGCCAAATGCTTCGAATTTCATCCCGCAATTTGATGCTCTATTATTGACCTCTCAAAGCGAGGGAATTCCACAAGTTATTTATGAGAGTTTTTATCATAAAATCCCCGTGATCAGTACTGATGTTGGCGGAATACCTGAAATTATAGAAGATGGAATAAATGGCTTATTAGCACCAAAGCAAAGCCCAGAGATACTGGCTAATCAATTAGAATATCTATTCAATAACGAGAATTTGATAGCTAATTTTGTTGCTATTTCGAAAGAAAATCTCATGAAGTATTATACTACTTCCATAATGGCACAAAAAACTTTAAAAGAATATAAAAGTATTGTAAATGGAAATTAACGACGAAGTATTCAAGGCGCACGAAATAATTAAAGAAGGCGGAATAATCCTTTATCCTACCGATACGGTTTGGGGAATTGGGTGTGATGCCACCAATCCGGAGGCTGTTGCCAAGATCTATAAACTCAAGAAAAGGGCAGAAAGTCAAAGTATGATTGTTTTGATGAATGGAGATAAAATGATGTACAATGTTTTCAAGGAAATTCCTGAAGTGGCTTGGCAAATCATAGAATTATCTGAAAATCCAACAACTCTAATTCTGGATAAACCACGAAATGTAGCCGCAAATTTAATTGCTCCAGACAACACACTGGGAATCCGAATCGTAAAAGAGCCTTTCTGCTTTAAACTACTGGAAAAGATGAAAAAGCCGTTAGTTTCTACTTCGGCAAATATTTCAGGGCAACCAACACCAAAAAGTTTTAAAGAAATTAGTCCCGAGATTATAAAAGGTGTAGACTATATTGTAAATTTGCACCGCGATAAAATTGCTGGAAAACCTTCTACAATTATAAAATTGACAAACGATTCACAGGTGAAAGTGATTCGAAAATAGTTTTTTTTTACCGCCAATTCGCTAATTTAATTTGAAAAATGGATGATTTAATTTACAAAGATGAATGTTATAAAATTGTTGGTCTTTTGTATGAAGTCCATAAAAATCTTGGTAAAGGTTTCTCTGAAATAGTTTATAAAGATGCATTAGAATTTGAATTTAACGAAAATAATATTCATTTTGAAAGGGAAAAAGAATATGTTGTAAAATATAAAAATTCAATTTTAAAACATAAATTTTATGCAGATTTTATTATACAGGACAAAATAATTCTCGAGATAAAAACTGTCGAATGTTTTAACAATAGTCATTACAATCAATGTCTAAATTATTTAAAAATTTCTGGAAACAGACTTGCAATATTGGTTAATTTTAACCTAAACTCTTTAGAATACAAACGTATCGTTGATACCAAAAAATAATTAGCGAATTTGCGGTAATAAAAAATGAACTACAAACAAGCCTTACATAATAAAATATTCGAAGTCATCTCTCAAGCTTCCCAAGAACTAAACATGAAAAGTTATGTCATTGGTGGCTTCGTACGTGACTTGATCTTAAACAGAGACTTTAAAAAAGACATCGATGTTGTTGCTGTAGGCAGCGGAATCGAATTAGCTTTAAAAGTGTCTCAACTACTTCCAAAAAAACCAAAAGTTCAAGTTTTCAAAACTTACGGAACAGCGATGTTGCGCTTTGAAGATACTGAAATTGAGTTTGTAGGTGCAAGAAAAGAATCATACCATTTTGAAAGTCGTAATCCAGTTGTGGAAAATGGAACGCTGGAAGACGATCAAAACCGACGCGATTTTTCGATAAATGCTTTGGCACTATCTTTAAACAAAGAAAATTTTGGAGAACTATCCGATCCATTTAATGGACTCGAAGATTTAAAAAACAAAATAATTAGAACACCTTTGGATCCAGATATTACTTTTTCTGATGATCCGTTGCGCATGTTAAGAGGCATTCGATTTGCGAATCAATTAGGTTTTGAAATTGAAGGAAATTCGTTGAACTCTATAATCAAAAACGCAGAACGAATCAAAATCATTTCCGGAGAACGCATCGTTGATGAACTGAATAAAATCCTTTCGACAGACAAGCCTTCCATAGGATTTTTGCTTTTGTTCAAAACAGGACTTTTAGATATTATCCTTCCTGAGTTGACTGCGCTGAATCAAGTGGAGGAAATTGAAGGTCATACCCATAAAAATAATTTCTATCACACGCTGGAAGTCGTTGATAATATTTGTCCAAATACGGATGATGTATGGTTGCGCTGGTCGGCCTTATTGCACGATATTGGAAAAGCGCCAACAAAACGTTTTAATAAAAAGCAAGGCTGGACTTTTCACGGACATGAGTTTCTGGGTGGTAAGATGGCAAAAAAGATATTTGAACGTTTGCACATGCCATTGAATCATAAAATGAAATTTGTGCAAAAAATGGTCATGATGAGTTCGCGGCCAATTGTATTATCGCAAGATACGGTTACAGATTCTGCAGTACGCCGCTTGGTATTTGATGCAGGTGAAGATGTCGAAAATTTAATGACGTTGTGCGAAGCCGATATTACAACCAAGAATCCAAATAAGTTCAAGAAATATCATAATAATTTTGAAATCGTCCGCAAGAAAATTGTGGAAGTAGAAGAACGTGATCAAGTACGTAATTTTCAACCGCCTATTTTAGGAGAAGAAATTATGGAGCTATTTAACTTGAAGCCATCTAAGGAAATAGGGATGCTTAAGGAAGCAATTAAAGAAGCGATTCTAGAAGGAGAAATACCAAATGAATATCAGGCAGCCTATCAATTTATGCTAAAAAAAGCAGCGAAAATTGGCCTAAAGATTAACGCTTGTTGAATTAACAATTCACAGGTTTTCAAATATCTTTGTGCAAATTAATTTCAAACAATGAAAAAAGAGAATAATTACGTTATCATTTGGTTGCTATCGGGTTGCCTATTATTGTTTATTATGGTTGTAGTAGGAGGTATTACAAGATTGACCAATTCTGGATTATCCATGACTGATTGGCATTTAGTAACCGACACCTTCCCTCCTTTGTCAGAAGCAAAATGGTCTCAAGCCTTTGAAGAATATAAAAAATTTCCAGAGTATAAAAAAATTAATATCCATAACGATTTTACACTTAGCGATTATAAATTCATCTATTTTTGGGAGTGGTTTCACCGTTTAATAGGACGTATTATTGGTCTAGCCTTTATTATTCCTTTTATCTACTTCCTACTAAAAAAACGTCTTTCACGCGAGACTATCAAAAAATGTGTTGTATTACTATTTATGGGCGGTTTTCAAGGATTCTTGGGATGGTTTATGGTACGAAGCGGTCTAATTGACAATCCGGATGTAAGCCATTTTAGATTGGCCTTACATTTAACTTTCGCCTTTATCACTTTTGCTTACACATTATGGGTTGCATTGGATTTAATTTTTCCCAACAAAACACAAATCATTGTTCCATTGCGCAATCTGGCGCGCGTAGCACTAGTTTTTCTTGTCATTCAAATTATTTACGGTGGCTTTGTTGCCGGCTTAAATGCCGGTTTAATACACAACCATTGGCCTTTAATGAGTGATGGACAATTGATTCACGACAGCGTGTTCATTGAGCAAAAAACATTGTTTTTGAATCTTGTTGAAGGAAAAAGCGGCGTTCAATTTGTGCATCGAACCATGGCTTATGTTGTAGTGGGACTTATTCTAGCTTTGTATTTTATTAGTAGGAAATACCTACTTACTATACTGCAGAAAAGCGCCATTAAAGTTTTAGTTGTTTTTGTATTTTTGCAATTTGCCTTAGGTGTTTTTACCTTGTTGTATGGGGTTCCGCTTTGGTTAGGTTTAGCGCATCAAATAATGGCTTTCTTTCTCTTGACAGCAATGACGTTCTCCTTGCATCGATTATCAAAATAAAATCATAATTTAGCACCATCATTACCTGACTATATTGTCACATTTCTTTGTTTATAAACATAAATGTCTAAACTTGCTCCTCAAGATAAATTTTTAGATTTATCAGATTATGGAAGAACATTCGGGAAATTTCTCGCCAATCAATTAAAAAGTACCCGCTTTACTCCCATTCATGTTACCTTGCTATTTGGTGTTTCAGGTTTGATTGCTATTTACTTTATTATCAATGAATCATTCTACTTGGCTAGTATTTTCATACTATTAAAATCAGGAATCGATGCTGCGGATGGAGAATTGGCACGCTTAAAAAACACGCCTTCCTACACAGGAAGATACTTAGACAGCGTGTTTGATATCATCCTTAATTTTCTGTTTTTCATGACCATTTGTTACGTTTCAAAAACGAGTATCTGGCTTACTATTTTAGCCTTTTTTGGCATACAATTGCAAGGAACTTTATACAATTATTACTATGTGATTTTAAGAAACAAATCAGTGGGTGGAGATGCAACTAGTAAAATTTTTGAATATAAATCTCCTCGAGCTTTACCTGGAGAAACTCAAAAATCTGTTGATATTTTATTCTTTGTTTACTCAATCGTTTACGGTGTGTTTGACAAAATAATTCACACATTAGACAAAGAGGCGTACAAAGTAAAAACCTTTCCTAACTGGTTTATGACCCTAGTCAGTATTTATGGATTGGGCTTTCAATTACTGATTATAGCCGTCATGCTGTCTCTCCATTTAATAGAATACATCATCCCGTTTTTTATAATCTATACCGCTTTAATTTTTGGAATAATTAGCATTAGGAAGGCCTGTTTTAAGGTTTAAAAACACTATAGAGATAATCTATATCAATCATCTAAAATACACGTTACCATATTTCTACATCAAATCACTTTAACATTTACTATAATACTGGATATAGCAGATCTAAGTAGTTTCAATTAGAGTAAGAAAACGTATTCCATAGGAATTATGAAATAGTTCAATAGAATTATATAACATTTTTAGCGTTTAAATTAGCGAAATTTGTAAAGAACAAATAGTAATTTAAAACTTAGATATTATGCCAAATTCAAAAGAGATTGAAGGAAACTGGAATGAGTTGAAAGGGAAACTGAAACAAAAATTTGCCGATTTGACGGATGATGATTTACTTTACGATGAAGGAAAAGAAGACGAAATGTGGGGTAAATTACAACAAAAATTAGGTAAGACAGAGAAGGAAATTAAATCATTATTTGATTAATTTTTACATCCTAAACGGACTTAAAACTGTTTCAATTGTTAGATTCAAAAATTTCCCTTTTAGGACATTTTAACTTTCAATTGAAACAGTTTTATATGTTATAAAACTAACCAATCCACGTCTTAAAATCGGATACTTTTTCTCTGCTCACAATCACTTCTTCCTCTTTATACGAAGGCAAAATAACTTTCAAACGAGAGTTGCTGTACACGACAATTTCTTTGATTGCTTTCAGCGGAATTATAAATTTTCTACTAATTCGAAAGAAATCTGCGGGATCTAATTCCTGCTCTAAAAGTTCCAAAGTACATTCGATTAAATAATTCCTGTTGTCAAAAGTATGCAAATAGGTTCCTTTATTTTCACTAAAAAAACATTCGATTTCTTCAATGGAAATCACTTTCAAATGTTGGCCTATTTTTACCGTAAACCGTTTTTTATAATTTTTCTCAAACGGATTGGTCAGCATCCTTTTGATTTGCTCAAAATCGATTCCGAGATTTTGAGATTGTAATTCTTGCTTTGGCAAAAGCGACTTGAACTTAGCAACTGCAATTTCAAGATCATCTTCGTCAATGGGTTTCAAAAGATAATCGATACTATTCAATTTGAAAGCACGAAGCGCGTATTCATCATAAGCTGTTGTAAAGATTACGGCGCTTTTAATTGCAACTTTTTCGAAAATTTCAAACGATAATCCATCCGATAACTGAATGTCTAAAAAAATCAGATCCGGGTGTTCATTTTTAGAAAACCATTCGAGTGCTTCTTCTACTGAATGCAGCATCACTCCTACTTGAATATTTAGTTTTTCCAGTTTTCTTTGCAGTAATCTTGCAGCTGGTTTTTCGTCTTCAATTATTATTGTGGTCATTTACGTAAAATCGTTAATTTG
The DNA here is from genome assembly GCF_900142695.1 of Flavobacterium xanthum. Taxonomy (GTDB): domain Bacteria; phylum Bacteroidota; class Bacteroidia; order Flavobacteriales; family Flavobacteriaceae; genus Flavobacterium; species Flavobacterium xanthum. The sequence continues at coordinate 9,216 of NZ_FRBU01000027.1, forward strand.
GTTATTTGTTTAACTGAATACTGCTACTGCATACTCCTTTTTACTCCCATTTTTCACTTTTTTCTTTCTCCATAAACTCTTTGATTTTTCTTTCTTCCCAGTTTTTTCCAAAAAAGATATTACCACCAAAAACGGACAATCCATGAAAGAATAGTCCTATTCCCCAAAAAAATGCAGTAAAGAAATTTTCTAGTTTAAAATAACTTTCGCCTGGTGAAAGATCCTTAACATTCAAAACAAAAATAAAAATGTTAACTAGAATGTAAATCATCAAATGGCTGTAAAACCCTTTTAACTTTTTTACTTTTTTTTGGGCTTCTGCATATCTGTCCTCGGATTGAAGGTTGTTATAATCCATTTCAACTTTATTTCGCATTGTACTTAATTTTAAATGATACTTTGTTAGACCTCAACAATTCATATTCTAATTTCCTGTTTGGCAAATCGTATTACTCCCAGTTTTTTTTATTTTCCTGATCCATTATTTGTTTGATCTTTTGCTCTTCCCAATCTTTACCCAAAAAAGGCATGTAATTAAACACTCTTAGTCCGTGTATAACCACTCCAATTCCCCAACCAAACAAAGGCCAATAAAACCAAAGATGATCTGGCGATGTAACGAGATTAATGACGAGTAATATGCTGTTAAAGACGATGTAGGAAACCAAGTTCCCATAAAACCCCTTTATTTCTTCAATTTGTTTTTTTGCTCTAAAATAGCGCTCGTCATTTTGATATGTATTTTCCATGATTTAATTTTTTAAGGGTTTAATTCCAATTTTTCTTGTTGTCTTCTTTTTGTAAAATTTCTTGAATCTTGCGCTCTTCCCAGTTTGAACTGTAACCGTACACTTTTAAAGCGTGCATTAATAAACCAAATCCCCATCCCACTGCTGAAAACCAAAACCACTGAAAATGAGGTGAAAACTTTAAATTGATAAATATTAAAAAAGGAATCACGCAACAATACGAAATCAGGTTTCCGTAAAATCCTTTGAGTTCTTCTACTCTTTTTTTTGCTTTATAGTAGGCGTTGTTTTCGCTATAATTATTTGTTGTATCCATGACGGTTATTTGTTTGGTTAAAATGGGTATTTTGACAGTAAATGTCTCTTCATTCTGGACAATCAAAACCTTTCGTTTAGTAATAATTCCGTATCTATTGATGATATTTTGCAACCCAACACCTTGACGCTCTTGCAACACTTCTTTCTTTTGATAATCGTTTTGGACTGCTAAGTAATCGCCTTCTACACAAATCCTGATGTGCAATGGTCTTTGTTCACTAACCACGTTGTGCTTCACTGTATTTTCCAATAAAAGCTGCAAAGAAAGCGGTACGACTTTGGCTTCAGCCGAAATTTCAGTTGTTGGCATTTCATAAAATAAACTATTTTCGAAACGCATTTTCAATAAATTCATATACGTTTTGGCGAAAGCCAATTCTTCGGCAACCGAAACTAATTCCTTGTCTTTTTGTTCCAAAACATAACGATAAATTTTAGACAACGATGTTGTAAAGCGCTGCGCATTTTCTGGATTTTCTTCGATCAAAGAACTCAGTACATTCAAACTATTGAAAAGGAAATGAGGATCAATTTGGTTTTTTAAACTTTCAAACTTGGCATTAGCTGTTCCAGCGATAATTTTCTGTTCTTTGACTTTGTTTTCGTTATACGCTTTATAAAATGAAATTGCATGTACTGATAAAGTGACGAAAAAAGTAATGATAATCGATGCTAAATAATTGGAAGGCTTTTCGTTTGCCAAAAATTTTTCAAAAGAGGTATTACCGTAAACTACTTCTTCAAAAACATGCAGTAAAAAAATCACTGCTAATGAGACAACAAAAGAACCTAAAAAACCCGCTACCAATCTTTTAATTGAAAATCGATCTACAAAAAAGCTGTCTAATTTCACAAAAAGCAATGCATTAGCTCCGTAAAGCGAAAATGTATACAATGTTGTAAATAAAAAATGAACCAATAGCCTTTTGTTAAAATGAACTTCACTGCCCATAATCACATTAATCACTTCAATTACAATAAATATAATTAGGGTTAGTTTTATTACTTTTTGAAGTTGTTTGTATAGTACATTCATTTTACTTTGCTATTTATTCCGATGTTACATTCAAGAAAAAGTTTCTTTTCTCTTATTTACAATTTTTCTGTGCTTCGATGGTTCTCTCTAAACCCCATTTTGGAGAAAAAACTGTTTCAGGTTTAAAAGTAGCAAAAAGTCCAATAGCTTTTTCAATTTGAGTACACATTGGCTTGGTATCGGTTCCCCAAAATTTAGCACTACCCATTTCAAATTCGGCTTTACTAAAAACTACTCTTGGGTTTTCTGGTGCTATTGCCTGTGCTTTTCCGTACAATTCCATTACGGTTCCTGATAATTTTTGTCCGTTGGTCATAGGATCAAAAGCAATCCAAGCGGTGTGAATCATGGCTTGCATTACCAACAATTCGGCATTATTTGGATTTTTATCCATTTCTATATCCAATGCGTTTTGTGCTTTCGAAAGCAATAAATTCATTTGATCTTTGTCTTTGGTTTTAAAAGCAGTAGTTGTATTTATTAATGCAACATAATAATTAGGCAACCAACTTGTTTTTTCGGCAGCTGCAATTCGTTCGAATAGATCTGAAGCTTCCGTATTTTTTCCTTCGCCCCATAACTGGAAGGCTTTTCCCATTCCTTGTTCGAATTGTCCTTGAGCGGATACTAAACTACAGATAAAAAATACGATTGTGGTGATAACTTTTGTCATGATTTCTTGGTTTTAAATGGTTGTTTTTTTTGATGATTGAAACGTTGTGTTATTTATACTTCAAAAGTATCTCGGTTTTCATTGGATTAAAATTTATAAATACTGAACTGTCAATTTTGATGGATGAGTTGTATTCTGATTAGAAATTAATTTGTAATTTTGATAAAAACACTTGAGGATGAGTACTGCTGAATTAAAATTAAAATTATTCCGTGAAATCGATAATCTGGAAAAAACCAAATTAGAGGAAGTGTACGGGCTATTATTAAATTTCATAAACGCTGAGAAAATTAGCAATGAATGGGACACAATGCCACAAGCGAAACAACAAGGACTACTAGATGCAATTGAGGAATTGAATTCAAATGATGGTCTTGCTCATCAATCAGTTTTGGATAAGTACAAAACAAGGTATGCATAAATCTATCAAGTGGTCATCATTTGCAGATAAAGATCTAGCTAAACTGTTAGAATATCTTGATTCAAAGTGGAATAAATCAGTTTGTTTAAAATTTATTAATCATTTAGATTCTTGTATCACTTTGATCCAACAAAACCCTAATCAATTCCCAGTTATTAATAAAGAACTACAAATAAGAAAGTGTGTGATCACCAAACAAAATTCACTTTATTATAGAGAAACTGATACTAGAATTGAGATTTTACGATTATACGATACACGTCAAAACCCTGAAAATTTATTATTTTAAAGTAATTTTCAAGCGTTAAAATAGGCGACTTAAATCCATTACAAATTCCTCAGCTGATTGTCTTTTTTGTCGTTGCTTATCGTCCAAAAGAAGCCTACAAAGAAAAACCGATCCGCTGTAGGAATGATTTCTTTTCGTTTGTAAAAACCTGCATTATCTGGATTGTTAGCGTATTCATAACCAAATACATTTTGAGAACCTAAAACATTGGAAACTGAAAAGTATATAATCTTTTGTTGGCTTAATAAATACGCCCAATTGAAACTTAAACTGTTGTACGATTTTGTTTTTCCATTCATGAATTTAGTTTCATTAGGATTGTTGTACGGTCGGCCAGAACTGTAGGAATTCGTAAAACCTATTTGCGATTTCCAGTCGTTTATCCAATATTTAGTAACAATTGATAAACTATGATCCGCAACGAAACTTGGGGTCACTTGAGAACTGAAATTTTTATAATCTCTTTCTGTATCGATGTACGAATAGGAAACCCAATATTCTAAATTTTTGATGGATTTTCCGTCTCTCCAAAACAAATCCAAACCTTTTGCATAACCAGAACCGGAATTATCATAAACCGAATTATAAGCTGCCATTTGAGTATCAAATTTTACTAAATCACGATAGTCTTTATAATAGGTTTCTGCACGAAACGTTTTTCCATTTTTATTGTACTGAAAATTCAAAATGTAATGCGACGCTTTCTCACTTTCAAACTGATTGCTGTTGGAATATTTGATGTATTCCGCATTTGGAGTTTGGGTAAAATCGCCATAGGCAAAGGAGAACTGACTGTTTTTAGCCATTTTATACGCAAATGAAATTCGGGGAGAAATAGCCGTTTCGTTGAGCAAATCATTATTGGATGCTCTTACTCCAACTTTTGCAGCCCACTTTTTAGAGAAGAAAATATCAGCTTCGGTATAAATAGCGGCTATGTTTGAATCGTACCCATTGGTGAAAACCGAACCGGAAATAGGATTAAAATCTTCCTTGAATTGTGTTACAAAATAATCCGCTCCAAAAGACAGTTTCAATCGGTCCGAAAAACTTTTTCGCAGTTTTAATTTTAAATGGGCTGCATTTTCATCATTCGCCACTTTATCTGAATCTAAATTTATTTTGTTGTTGCTGTAACCATAACTCAACCCCGAAGTAATTTGCCAGTTGTTCCCAAAAACGCCTTTGTAAGAAGAATTCAAATAAAAATTATTGTTGTTTAAATCGACTCTTATTTTCTCTGGTGAATTGATATTTTCCTGATTAATATCGAATTTAGACGAATCAAAAGCAGCGTACACTTTCAAAATTCCATTATTGAAGTTGTAGCGATATACCGTTTCTCCTGACAACGATTGAAAAGGACTATTCCAATCAACATTTTGAGGAATCAATGCTTGATACGGTGCTAAATTCAAGTAGTTCGCATTGACACTCAATGAACTTTTTTTCCATTTTTGGGTATTTCCAATTCCTAAACCAACGGTCATCAATGAGATTTCGGTTTTATTTTGATCCGGCTCATCTTGTGTATTCAATAACAAAACACTGGAAAGTGCTTCGCCATATTCTGCGGAGTAACCACCCGTTGAAAATGACATTCCGCTGAACAGAAAAGGAGAAAATCGGCCTCGTGTAGGTACGTTATTTGTACTTGCTCCGTAAGGCTGCGCTACCCGAATCCCATCTACAAAGGTTTGTGTTTCATTGGCCTCGCCACCACGAACAAATAATCTTCCGTCCTCGCCTACCGTTTGTGTTCCTGGCAAGGTTTGCAAAGCTGCAATAATATTTCCAGCAGAACCCGCTGTAGTAACGATATCTAATGGTTTTAGCACCGAAACTCTGGCTTTGTCTCCCGCCTCTAAAGTTCCGGCTGTAATTACAACGGCATCGAGAGAGGTTACGCTTTCACGAAGTTTAATGGTTTTGTTTTGAAAACTAGCCACATCAATTAGCGTTTTTGACGTTTCATACACGAGAAAACTTACCACTAAAGTTTGATTGCCCGTTGCCTTAGTGGTAAAGTTGAAATTTCCAGTTTCAGAAGTGGAGCCGCCATCATACGTTCCTTCGATAAAAACATTAGCGCCAAAAACGGGTTTCCCTTTTTCGTCTAGTACTTTTCCAGAAATTGTTGTTTGCGAAAAAATAAACGTGGTACATAATAAAAATGTAAGTGTAATAATGGTTTTCATCTTATTTGATTTTATGATGAAGCAAATGTATTTTAGAAATAAGGGAAGAAAAACTATACTATACTGAACTGTTGAAATCAGAGGATGAGTTGTATTGAATTTAATTATAGATTATATTTACAACAAGTCTGATGAAAACAGAAGCGATTTGCATGAGGGATAGCAGTGGAAATCCTTTATTTTCTCGTTGTCAAAACGAGAAAATAAAGATTGAAACGGATAGCCCGACCGCAGCTTTTGCGAAGGGTATGCCCAAAAAAAATAAGAAAATCAACCATGGAAGTAAAGACAGAAAAAGAAAAAATGATTGCCGGAGAATATTATTTGGCGGGAGATACCGTTCTAGTAAAAGACCGTCGCAGGGCTAAGAACTTACTGCATCGATTGAATGTCACAGAATACCGAGTGACCAAGAAAGCGCGGGAAATTATAAAAGAGTTGATTCCGAATGCCGATGCAAATTTTTATATTGAACCACCATTTCATTGCGATTACGGATACAATATCAGTTGTGGCGAAAATGTTTATTTTAATGTAAACTGCGTTGTTTTGGATTGTGCCAAAGTTACTATTGGCTCTAATGTGTTTTTTGCACCCAATGTACAGTTGTATACCGCCACACATCCGCTGGAAGCTGAATTGAGAAAAACGCTAGAAAATGCCTTACCCATAACCATTGGTGATGATTGCTGGATTGGCGGAAATACGGTGATTTGTCCTGGAATTACGATTGGAAAGGGCTGCGTGATTGGTGCAGGTTCAGTAGTTACAAAAGACATTCCTGATAATTCATTGGCGGTTGGAAATCCGGCAAAAGTGATTCGGAAATTGAATGAATGATGAATATTGAAATTGCAATTTCTCAAAACTAAATTTTCCTATCTTTGTTATAACAACTTAAACAAATCATAATGAAACATCTTAAAACATTTTTAGTCTTGGCACTTATCGTTGTCGCAAACTCAGTTTCGGCACAATCCACTTTTGATAAGTGGCCTGCCATAAAAGAATTTCACGAAGTAATGTCGCAAACTTTCCATCCGGCAGAAGAAGGAAATGTGGCGCCAATAAAAGCACGTTCAGAAGAAATGATGAACAAAGCAGCGATGTTATTAAAATCAGATATTCCAACAGAATTTAGAACAAACGCTATTTTAGCTTCAGCAGAACGACTGCAACTAAAAAGTAAAGCACTTCACAAATTAGTAAAGTCAAATGGAACTGATGCCGCAATTGTGAAATCAATTACGGATTTACACGACACTTTTCATGAAATTGTGGGACTTTGTTCTGACGCAAAAAAATAAAAACCTAAAGCCTAATCAACCGATTAGGCTTTTTCATTATAATACAAATGCTACAACTCAATAAAATTAACCATATTACCATTATTTGTTCCGATTATCAGAAATCTAAAACATTCTCTACAACTATTTTAGGGCTTACAATTATTCAAGAAATTTATCGTGAGGAAAGACAATCATATAAACTTGATTTAGCACTTAACGGAGACTATGTGATTGAATTGTTTTCTTTTCCAAATCCACCAAAACGTCCTTCGAGTCCTGAAGCGGCTGGACTACGCCATTTAGCATTTGAAGTCAATGACATCCAAAAAACACGCGATTTTTTAGTGAATCAAAGTATTACTGCAGAAGCAATTCGTATTGATGAATTTACTCAAAAAAGCTTCTTCTTTATCGCAGATCCAGATAACTTACCGGTAGAGTTTTATGAAAAATAAGGCGTTTTTGTTTGTAAAAAAGTCAAAATAATACCTAAATCACAAAAGAAAATAGTCTATCCATTTTCTTTATTTGATTCCGATTAAGTTTCTTTAATTTTGTATTACTCAGAAAATTAATTTTTCAAATGAACAATACCACAAAAATTAAAAAAAATTATCGCTTCATTAAAGTTCAAAAACTAGTAATTGTATCAATACTAATTGGTTTTCTATCGGCTTTTTTAGGTGTTATTTTAAAAAATACAACCGAATATTATGAAGAAATCTTTTTTCATAAAACGGTAGTTAACCCAATATTTTTAGTTGTTTTCCCCGTTTTTGGATTGTCAATTATCTATTTTCTGCGGGAATATGTATTCAAGAAAAAGGAAAATAAAGGCATAAAAGAAGTGTTTGAAAGCACTAATTCTCCTTCGAATAATTTACCCAGTTATAAAATTCCTTCTCATTTCATTAACGGCTTATTGACTGTCGTTTTTGGTGGCTCTACAGGAATAGAAGTCTCGACAGTTGTTGCTTCGGCTACAATAGGTTCTGTGGCACAAAGAAAACAAAATGTATTCCGACAATACAAAACCGAGTTAATCTGTGCGGGTGTTGCTGCCGGAATTACCGCATTATTCAGCAGTCCTATTGCCGGCCTTTTATTTTCATTGGAAGTAATTTCAAGAAAAGTAACTCGGGCATTTATACTAACCAATCTAATCGCTGTTTCAATCGCTTTTGGACTCCTTCATTTATTGGACGAAAAACCTTTGTTTGCAGTACATAATATGACTTGGCATTTAAGAGCTATTCCCTACTTTATACTGCTTGGAATTATAGCAGGAATAAATTCGGTTTATTTAACCCGTTGTGTGTTATTTTTTAAAGCACAATTTTCTAAAATAAAAGTACACTATTACAAAATCATCTTCGGATCCGTAATTTTAAGCGTTTCCCTTTTTGTATTTCCACAGCTTTATGGCGAAGGCTATCATGCCATCAAAACTATTTTCATTAATCCGAATGGAATGGTACTTTCACTTTCAATGGTACTTACTTTCATTGGAATTTTAGTTTTGAAACCTATTGTTACCTCAGCCACTTTAGCTTCAGGAGGAGATGGCGGCGTTTTTGCACCAAGTTTGTTTATAGGAGCTTTTTTAGGATTGCTACTTGCTTTAATTTTAAATCAGTATTTCAATGCCAATGTAATTCCAATAAATTTCGTCATAATAGGAATGGCAGCCGTTTTGAGTGCCAGTATTCATGCGCCTTTTACCGCCCTATTTTTAGTGTGTGGTTTAACCAATGATTACACGTTGTTTCTACCAATTCTAGTGGTGTGTTTAATCTCAAAATACACGGCTAAATTGATTTATCCGTTCACCGTTTACTCTTATTCTCCCAGTTTAGCAAAATAATTATCGATGGCAGTTCAAAAAATAAAAAGGAGTTACCGCAAAACAAAATACATTCTGTACAAAGAAACATTGGTTGACTTCACAGAACATTTCTGGGCTTTTCTCGGTTCTTTTATAGGCATCGGAATACTCGCTTATTTACAATCCCAAACGTTACCGCAATCTGATGTGGTATATTTAATCGGTTCCTTTGGCGCCTCCAGTGTTTTAGTTTATGGTGTAATCCAAAGTCCATTGGCACAACCAAGAAACCTTATTGGAGGACACTTAATTTCAGCAATTATAGGAGTTACCGTTTTTCAATTCGTTCCGGATCTAGTTTGGATAACCGCCCCGCTTGCCGTTTCTTTGTCTATTGTTTTTATGCAAATAACGAAAACTCTGCATCCACCAGGCGGTGCTACTGCTCTAATTGCAGTTACTGGTTCAAATGAAATTAAAAATATGGGCTATTGGTATGTACTTTCCCCGGTATTGAGCGGCGTACTAATTTTGCTTGCTGTAGCTTTGGTTTTTAATAATATGACATCAAATAGACAGTATCCAACTCATAAAAAATACCATCAGTTCCGAAAAAGAGTTGCACGTGTTTTTAAAAATAAACCAAACGATCAAAAACTGTAATTTCAGAGGTAAATATTTAGTTCTAAAACGAGATTTACTTTTTTCTATTTTGTTGAAATAGTATCATCTTGATCATTTTCTTACTTCCGCATACGCAAAAATATTATCAACAAATCGAAAATCTGAAATCTAAATCTAAAATTATATTTTACCTTTGGCCTTTCAATAAAAACAAAGATTATGGTATATAAATTTAGAGTGATTCTAGACGCAGAAGAAGATGTTTTTAGGGACATTGCAATACTTGAAGACGATACTTTAGAAGATTTACACAACGCTATTTTCAATTCTTTCGGTTTTGATGGAATGGAAGTGGCTTCTTTTTATACTTGTGACGAAACTTGGAATCAAGGAGAGGAGATTTCACTTTTTGATACCGGTGATGTTCCCGGTGAACAAAAGGTCATGAGCGATTACCAATTATCCAATATTTTAGACAAGCAAAATACTAAAATTCTTTATGTATATGACTTCATCAATATGTGGACGTTCCTTGTGGAACTTGCTGCTGTAGAAGATCAAGTTGTTGGTAATTTATATCCTGAAACTATTTTTTCTCATGGTGAAATGCCTGACGAAGCAATGGAAAAAAACTTTGAATCAGACAATGCAGATGACTACAATGATGAATTTGAAGATGGCTTAGACGAGGATGATTTAGACATGTTTGAAGGCGATGACAGTTTTGAAGATTATGGATTTGAGGAGAATTGGAATTAATTCTTGAAGAAGGTGCTAGCTACTAAGGTGCAAAGTTGCAAAGGTTTTAAAAATATAAGAACATGAGTACATTTAGAGACTTACTGATTTGGCAAAAATCTATGGTTTTAGTTACCGATATCTACCCGTTAACAAATTCATTTCCAAAAGAAGAAATTTACGGTTTAACTTCGCAAATCAGGAGAAGCTCAGTCTCAATTCCGAGTAATATTGCTGAAGGTTACGGCAGAGATGGTAATAAAGATTATTTAAAATTCTTGAATATTGTAGTAGCTTCATTATTTGAAATACAAACACAACTTGAAATAGCATTTAATCTAAAATACACAAACGAAATTCAATTTAACAAAAAATACGAAGAAAGCAGAGAAATAGAAAGAATGTTAAGTTCATTCATTAGAAAAATAAAAGAGCGAATTTAAAACCTCAATTTCTTTGTCTCTTTGCTCCTTTGAAACTCAAAAAAACCATGATCAACTTATACAACACCCACATCGAAAACTTATCCATTCATAGAGTGGGAAATAAAAGTAGAAACGAAGCGATTTTTTTATCGGAGCAACCGTTTAATCTGAATGATGAAATTGTGCCTTTGATGAAAGAATTTTTCTTTAAACCCTTTAGAGAAAAAGAAGAAAACTATTTTCAGTTTGCCCATGAAATTGATTTAGACTATAACGACATGTTCAAATTTGCAACGGAAGTTTTTGATAATCCAAGTACAATTCATGACGTTTCTAAAAAAATCACAACGCACTTATTTGAGCAGTCGAATCATCCGCACATCAAGAATGGTGAAGTATATGTTACTTATTTAACCAATGTAAGTATCGATAATAATGTGGTTGACGCTATAGGGATTTTCAAAAGTGAAATTCAAGCTGACTTTTTGCAGTTTGAAGAAAAAGCTTCCCATTTAGAGATGATTTTGCAACATGGTGTGAGTCTGAATAAGTTGGACAAAGGATGTATTATCTTTAACTACAAAAAAGAAGAAGGTTACAAAATCCTGACTGTTGACAGCAACCGTTATGATGCGAGATATTGGTTGGAACATTTCTTATCTGTGGATGCTTTTGAAGATGAAAACTTCATCACTAAAAAATACCTTAAATTCTGTCAGAACTTTGCGAAAGATGTTGTTTTTCCTGCAGAAGACAAGAAAGAAGAAGTGATGTTTATGAATCGTTCCGTGAATTATTTTGCTAAAAATGATCAGTTTGAAGAAACGAATTTTCTTAATGAAGTTTTAGACAATCCAGACTTAATTCCTGAGTTTAAAAACTATAAAGTTGACAAAGGAGAGAAATACAGCATTGAAGATGTTACCTCATTCCCTATTGCGAATGCAGCAGTTTCTGATGCTAGAAAATCCATCAAAAACGTGATCAATTTAGATACGCACATCCAAATTAAAATGGATTTTATCAATCCTGAAAGTGCGGAGAAATATGTGGAAAAAGGTTGGGATGAAGAAAAACAAATGTATTATTACCTTGTTTACTTCAATAAAGAAGAGAAATCATAGCTTAAAAAGCACGCAATAACGCACTATAAAAAAGATTCAGTCCCCAATTCACTTCTGTAATTGGGGATTTTTACATTTAAAAATAAAACTCCAAAAACAATTCCAAAAATTTGGTTTATTTGTAAATTAGTAGCTCTTAAAATAAAAGAAAAATGGCGCATAATTTTTTTAAAGAAAGTCCGTTCAAAACCCTAATATCATTTCATAAGCTTATTGAAGCCTTGGAAGCAATTGCGGTCACTAATGTGGATTATCGTGCTAATTATGCCACCGCTTTATTAAAAGAAATAGAGCCCCTACCTGAATTTAGAACAGGCATTGAAGATTTGAGCATAATTTCTGAAAATGAAACTTTAATTAAGCATTTGCTAGCTGATTTATTTCCAACTGCATTAACAAATAATGAAATTAAGGCAGTTACAATTCCATTTCAAAATTTCACGTTCAATTACACGGAAAGATTCAAGAAAATAGTCACAGAAGCTGGTGTATTATTTGACATGGCCATTCGAGATTTTAATGAACATCAATTTTATGTAATGAGTTGTACGTTGATTTTGAATGCGATTTACGGACAAAAAATAGACTTTAATAAGCCCTTATTTTACGATATACCAAACAAAAAAGGAATTATGAATCAGTATCGTATTTTGTACAATGCTGATTTTTTAGAAATTATTGCAACCGAAAAAGCACCAAAGCTATCGCAGGATGACATAGATTTGTTGATGGACAATTATGACAACCTTGCTTTATGGAAAGAAAAATTTCCTGTTGAGAGTTGGATTCTCAAAGGATTTGGCATTGCCATTTTATTTGATGCCACCACGGAAAGTTCCATTTCAAAGTTAAAAAGCAATCTATTGAAGCCCGAAAAGGAGCAAATAGAGTTGCAAGAAAACTTCGAATCTATTTTTCGTTCCATTTTCAAAATTACTGATTTAAGAGTGGGAGTTATTGTTTACAATGAAGAGGAAGATAAATTTGTAAAACCCACTTTGAATGACAAGAGTTTGACCAGTTTCATACTCGCAGATAGTGAAGAAGTAGCTTGTAAAAATGCACTTTTTAGTTGTTCTTTTGAAAATCTGTTGGAAAATAAAAAAATTATATCCATTTCAAATGTTGAAAAATTTGCGCAACAACCAGAAAATGAAATACTAGGCAATCATTTATTGAAACAAAATATTCAGAGTTGCATTTTTGCTCCCATTTTAAAAAACGGCTTACTTTTAGGAGTAGTTGAACTCGTTTCCGGATATCCTAGGGAATTAAATAGTATTAACGCTTGCAAACTAGATTTGATTTTACCCTATTTAATTGATACCGTCGAGCGCTACAATACGGATATGCAAAATCAAATTGAAGCCATAATCCAAAGGGAATATACTGCTATTCACCCGAGTGTTTACTGGAAATTCAGAAGGGAAGCATTAGATTATTTTGAAACGAGTAGCCATAATAAAGGCTTCATTTTTAAAGAAATCGTATTCAAAGAAGTATATCCTTTGTTTGGACAAATAGACATCAAAGGATCATCAGAACATAGAAACGAGTGTGTTAAGGAAGACCTAAAAAACCAAATTAGTGCTCTCATCCACCTTTTTAAAAATCAAGAATCAAAGATCAACTTAGTTTTACTAGAACAACGAAAATTTGAATTAGATTCCCTTCTTACGCAACTGGAATTACCCTTGAAAGCAGATACAGAGCAGCAAATTCAGCTTTATATTGAAAATGAGATTCATCCTATTCTAAATAATAGCGAAGCCGGTTCAACTGAAGCACTTTTAGTCGCCAATTATTTCGAAAGCATAGATAAGAAATCGGGCCTGTTTTATCAATCCAGAAAGAAATTTGATAATGCCATGTCTATTATCAATAAAAAACTAGCTTCACTCCTTGATAAAAAACAAATAGAGGCACAAAACATATATCCTCATTATTATGAGCGTTTCAAAACTGATGGCGTAGAACACAATCTTTACATAGGATCTTCGATTGCTCCATCAAAACCATTTGACACACTCTACCTCCATAATTTGAGATTGTGGCAGTTACAAACCTTATGCGAAATGGAGATGAAACACCACCAACTCAAACTCTCTTTGCCCTACGAACTCGATGTTACAGGATTAATTCTAGTTTTTAGTTCTCCCATTTCAATTCGGTTTAGAATGGATGAAAAACGTTTTGATGTAGATGGCACCTATAATGCTCGCTATGAAGTGGTAAAAAAACGTATCGACAAAGCTATGATCAAAGGCAGCAGTGAGAGAATTACAGCAAAAGAAAAAATAACAATCGTTTATTCCCATACCAATGAAGAAATGGAATATTTGAATTACATTAAATTTTTACAATTCAAAAAGATTTTAGAATCTACAGTCGAACAATTTGAAGTAGAGGAATTACAAGGCATCTCCGGCTTAAAAGCAATTAGAGTGAAAGTTAGCAATGAACATAGAAAGCAAATCCCAAATAATTTTTCGTACCAAGATTTGCTGGATGAATTAAACTAAGCGCCCACCATCCTGAATGCAATTACAAAAGAAACAACTGATATTATAATTCCTATCATAAATAAATTGTAAGCAATTCTTAACAATCGGTATTTTTTTTCGAGAACCAATCCCAGAAAATACAAATCCTTAATCATAGAATTATACAGGTATTCTTTGTCTTTCATCATTTCATTCATTGCCCATTGGTACTCCTCCAAAGGCATTTTATAGAAATTTCCAAAAAAAAGCAAGTTCACTTTTTTGTTTTCGATGTCTTGTCGAGTAAAAACTCCTTTGGTCACTTTTGGTCGTGTAGAAAGTATCGCAAAAATTATAGTGGTCACACTGGACAAGAGCATGACAAAAGTAGGGATCATCAAATGAGCATTGTTAGGACTATCTAATTTAGGGATCAATGTTGAGAGTGCAATGGAAATAATTATAGCATTTACCGACAGTAATATATTCGCTTTACTATCTGCAATACCACTCAAACTAGTATGATTATTTAAGGTGATACGAAAAAGAGTATCGATGGCTCGTTCCGGTTTTTGTTCTTTTTCCCTTTTTTTTAATTCTTTCTCCAATTCTTCTTTAGCATTGCCTTCCATTTTTTTTCTTTTTTTCTTTAGTCGCGTTACCGTTTTTTCTTTTAATGGCTGCCAATTTCTCAAAGCATAATCCGTGTAGTACTGATGTCTATCCGACATAAATTCTATGTTTTCAGTATTCCAGTCATAATCAGAAAAGGTTTTTTGATCCATATTTTGCCACTCCATTCGCAACGCACTACTCGTTGCTGGATAATCATCACTTGCTAAATGGAAGTAATCCGCATCCCTCATTATTTTTTCAATAGGACTTTTAGGTATATATCCGAATGCTGTTGACCGTATTAAATTAGCTATGTTGGCCATATAATCAGGCGATTTTTCATTTTCTTGTAGAAACTCGTTAGCGATTACCACACTAGATTCTTCATGATCATCACAACCATTAATATATCCCGTGTCATGAAACCATGCAGCAATTATCAAAATTTCTCGATCAGAAGAATTAAGATCTACTGCATCAGCGAGAGTTTTAGCAGCGGTAACGACATCAATTGTGTGTTGTAAATTATGATAGGTATATAACGAAGAAAGTCTATCTTTGAATAATTTTTTAACAAATACTTCAGCCTGTTCTGTTAGATTCATGGACTTATTTTTATACTAAATTATGAAATTATTTTTGGATAAATGTTTTATTACCTCCAATAAAGCAGGTTTTATATTTTTTATTGTAGCGCTATTTTTTCAATCGTGCGCAACACATCATGCCCAGTTTGGAAAAAACATCAAAAATGTAGTTTCCCAAAACGCAACAGATAGTTCAGCAATTGCGCATACTTTTTATTTAATTGGAGATGCTGGTAACGCCAATGAAAAGAAAGCACAGCAAACATTACTTATACTGGAGGAACGTTTACAAAAAGCCAATAAAAACAGTACTCTTTTATTTCTTGGTGATAATATTTATCCAAAAGGATTGCCTGCAACTGATAGTCCAAATGAACGAATTATCGCGGAAAGTAAATTGACAAATCAACTTAAATTATCTAAAAAATTTAAGGGGCAAACTATCTTCATTCCCGGAAACCACGATTGGTATAGCGGAATTAAGGGATTAGAACGCCAGGCTAAATTTGTAACGGAGTACCTCAACGACAAGAAATCATTCCTTCCTAGAAAAAGTTGCGGTATTGATGATTTAGAAATCAACGAAAATCTGGTTTTAATCACTATCGACAGCCAATGGTTTTTAGAGGATTGGGACAAAAGCCCTACAATAAATGATGATTGCTCGATCAAAACTCGAGAAGCTTTTTTTGAAGAATTTGAAAACCTTTTGAGTAAGAATCAAGAAAAAACAGTAATTCTCGCGCTACATCACCCGCTAATGAGCAATGGATCACATGGAGGTCAATTTTCACTAGAAAAACAACTTTTCCCCTTAGAACAAAAGATTCCGCTTCCAATTTTAGGTTCTGTAATCAATTTTGTCCGAAAAACATCTGGAGTAAGTCCACAAGATATTCAAAATAAGCAATACAGCCTTTTTATCAAAAGGGTTAAAACACTACTTCAAAATCAGGACAATGTTATTGTCGTATCCGGCCATGATCACAATTTACAGTATATTGAAAAAGACAATATAAAGCAAGTTATCAGTGGTGCAGGTTCTAAATCTGAAGCTGCTAAAGCACTTTATCCAAATGATTTTTCCTATGGTCGAAATGGGTATGCTTCCTTGGCAATCTATGAAAATGGGGTGGCAAAAGTATCATTTTATGGCCAAGAAAATAATACCGAAAAACTTATCTTTGAAAAATTGGTATTGGACAAAAAAGAGGATTATAACACGAAAGTATTTTCAACCTCATTTCCCAAAACGACCACTGCTAGTATTTATACTTCAAAACAAACCCAGAAATCAGGGTTTTATAGGTTCTTCTTCGGAAACCACTACCGCAAATATTACAGCCTACCCATAGTGGCTACAACTACTACAATTGATACTCTTTATGGAGGATTACAACCAAAGCGTTCTGGCGGCGGACATCAATCTAATTCCTTACAACTCATTGATAAAACGGGAAAAGAATATGTGATGCGTGCTATGAAAAAAAGCACAACACGTTTTATCCAATCCGTAGCTTTCAAGAATCAGTTCATCCAAGATGAATTTGACGATACGTATGCCGAAAATTTATTATCTGATTTTTATACTACTGCACATCCTTATACGCCCTTTGCTGTGGGCAATTTAGCCTCAAAAATAGGTGTTGCTCATGCGAATCCTAACTTATACTACATTCCAAAACACAGTGCGTTGCAAAATTTCAATGTTGAATTTGGAAACGAATTATACTTGGTGGAAGAGCGTCCAACAGATAGCCAAAAGGATGTAGCAAGTTTTGGCAATCCAATGGCAATCATCAACACAAAAGAGGTATTGAAAAACCTACACAAAGACGAAAAATACACAATAGATGAAAGTGCTTATATTAAAGCGCGCTTATTTGACATGCTTATAGGTGATTGGGACCGTCATGAAGATCAGTGGCGTTGGGGCGAATATAAAGTAGATCAAAAAGTAATTTACAAACCCATTCCGCGAGATCGAGATCAAGCATTTACAAAATATGATGGTGCGTTGCTCTTTGTATTAATGAAAAGTATACCATTACGTCACATGCAGTCTTTTGGGGACAAAATGAAAAACGTCAAACTGATGAATCGAGAACCTTACCCCTTAGACCTCGCTTTTATAAAAACTGCCGATGAAAACGAATGGATCAAACAAGCAAAATACATCCAAGATAACCTATCAGATGAAGCTATAGAGGCGGCCTTTGATAATTTACCTGAGGCTGTACAAGATGAGACATTGCAAGATATCAAACGAAAATTAAAACTTCGTAAAAAAGAATTACAGCAGTCGGCCTCCCAATATTACACGGTTTTACAGCACACTGTTTTGATTGTTGGAACAGATAAAAAAGACAAGTTTGTAATCCAGAATAAAGGAAGAAACAAACTCGAAATCCAAGTTTTTCGCTTGAAAAATGATGGAGACGAACTACAATATACTAAAAACTTCAACGCTAAAAACACAAAAAAAATATGGATTTATGGTTTAGATGATGATGATATTTTTGAAGTAAAAGGAAAAGCACAATCAGGAATTAAAATCCGACTAATTGGAGGTCAAAATGAGGATTCTTACATTGTTGAAGACGGAAGAAAAATTAAAATTCATGATTTTAAGTCCAAGACTAATACGTATGCATTAGATGCGAAGAGTAAAATTTTATTATCAGACGACTACGAAACTAGCTTATACGATTATAAAAAACCGAAATATAATGCTTTTTCTGGGCTTCCAAATATTGGATTTAATCCTGATGACGGAATAAAAATAGGCATTGTAGCAGGTTATATTGTTAACGATTTTCATCAGAATCCATACACTCAAAAACACAGCTTAAAAACCAATTATTTCTTTGCTACAAAAGGATATGAAGTTATTTATAATGGTAAATTTCCAAAATTATTTGGCAAATGGGATGCTGATTTCGAGAGCCGCTTCACCAGTCCTAATTTTACGATAAATTACTTCGGTTACGGAAATGAGACTGTAAATGAGGATGATACTTTTGGCATGGATTTCAATCGCGTTCGCATCCGAATGCTAAAAGTAATGCCGTCCATTAAAAGAGTTGGACAATACGGTAGTACCATTCAGTTACAAACCAGTTTTGAAAGAATCACCGTCGAAAAAACTATGAATCGGTTTGTAGATCTTTCCCCAAGTGTAAATCCAGCGGTTTTCCAGAGCCAACAATTTGCTGGAGCAATGCTAAAATACAGTTTTGAAAATTATGATGTACTATCTTTTCCCTCTATGGGAATGGGGTTTAGTATCGCAGGTACATGGAAAATAAATCTAGAAGATACCAAAAGAAATTTCCCTGCATTAGAAAGCAAGCTTAATTTTAATCACAAAATAGACGCCAACGGAAAGCTAGTGTTCGCAACTATACTTAAAGGAAAAGCCGTATTAAATGACAATTTTGAATTTTACCAAGGAGCGACTTTAGGAGGTGATTATGATTTAAGAGGTTTCAGAAATGAACGTTTTTTAAGCAACCGATCTTTCTATCAAAGTAGTGATATTCGTTTGAATTTAGGAAAAATAAAAAGGACCATTATACCGATGTCTTATGGAGTCTTAGGTGGTTTTGATTACGGTAGAGTATGGCAGAAAGGCGAGAGTTCTGATAAATGGCACCAGTCATTTGGTGGCGGCTTATGGCTTAACGGACTAAATGTATTAACGGCCCGGATCACTTATTTTAAAAGTGCAGGCGAAGAAGCACGAATTGCTTTTGGTCTAGGATTTGGATTTTAACATTTTAAGACTGACATTATACACATTTCCTCCAATGCTTTTGGTTCTTTCATCAGCAAGGAATAAGCGGTCATTATCTTTAAAACAAGCCGCTTCTTTTTGAGAGAAATGATTTAATTCCAGAACAGTTTTAGTACCATTAAGGAAGTCATCGTTTTTAAAATTTTCAAATAAAAATAGTTTATCGTGTGTTAAAATAGCAACTTTCTCATCGTTTGGGCTAATGGTTGCACTGGTGATTGCGCAACTATTGTACACTGTACATGTTTCAAATTTCCCCATTAAAACCGCTAGATGAACTCCTGGAGCATTCGGTATTTTATATAAAAATGCTGTTCCATCAAATCCTTTACTTCTATTTTTTGTGAAAAGATAGAAATTATCTTTAAACTCGAAAAAACCTTCTACATCATAAAACATTTCTGATTTCTTAGGTGGAAAATCTTTGTGTTCAGGATAAGTAAAAGAAATCTTGTATACTGGTGTTGCACTTTTGCTTTGTAACGCGTTTTTATCAATTTTGTAGATACTCAAGTCCTTTCTTTCATTGTCATTATTACCAAAATCGCCAATATAAAGATTTCCTTCTTTGTCTTTTGTGATGTCTTCCCAATCGATATTATCTGTGTTTGAGATCGTTAAGGTATTCTCGATTTTTCCATTAGAATTAATACTATAAATTGCATTTGGGTTTCCACGATCTTCTAATACCCATAACAGATTAGCACTAGGAACATACGTTATTCCTGAAACCTCTTTTAATTTATTGGGAAAAGAAAAGAGTGGTGTCAAAGAATTTGATTCTTGCTGACAACCCATCAAAATAAAAGAGAAACTCAATAAAAAATATTTTTTCATAAAAAAGAACTTGACGTTAATTTGAATAGCATAAGGAAATAGTAAAAAGCAATTAAGAAAATTCATCCCTTTTTAATTGTGGTTGCAAAAATTAAACAATACGATTTATAGTAGCATGACCAAAAATCATTTTAATTCGTTCAACACAAACAGACCAACACTTACATTCTTGATTTAAATAAATTAATGCTTTTGAAATTTCGAGTAATAAATTCAAATGCTGCATTCATAATTTCTCCCATAGATTTGGCTTTTTTAAAATTCAAATCATTGGTATAATTGTAAAGTTCCATTTGTAACTGATGCAAATGTGCTTCGGGTGCAAGTTCGTCCTCTCCCATAATTTCCAATAATCTGTTGATTCTATTTTCAGCAGAAATCATTCTTTTAGCTAACACAGAACGCTCCTCATCTTTGTATTGCTCGATTGAACTATTTTGAAGTTTTTCTTTTACCAATTTAACCATTGGATAATTTTCTTTAAAAAACTGTGGGCGATACACTTTAAAATTGCCTTCGTAACATTGCTGATCAAAATCAATGGCCCGTATTTTATAGACCACTTGGTCAAAATCATGCGTAGGAACAATTACATAATTATAAGAACGCATATCCCCTAGCAACCGAATCATACAACGTTCATTAAACTTTACAAACTCTTTTGCGATTTGTGACTTTTCCGTTTCTGTACAATCTTTCAATAAGGTTTTAATAAATACATCGCCCGGAATCCCCATGATGTGCTCCTCAATTAAAGTATCTTGGTAAACCAAAAAATTGATTTTATCAGGGGAAAGAATGTGTTCTAATTCCAAACCATAAACACGGGAAGCATCGGCTTTTTTGATATAAAAATGCGTATAATTATCATTAAGTATGTTCCTGACTTTTATTCGAAAAGGCTTTGAGTTCCCAAAAGTGCAATAATCAATCGAATCCACATTTAAGAATTTAATAATTCCTAAATTACCATCTGAGTGCAATAGTGAATAGATTTTTTTTAAATTCAAATCAATTTCTTCTCTTTCAAACTCATTGTAATACACTCTAATCCACAACGTATCCACATCGTTTTTATCATACACCGTTACCGAACCTGAAAATCGCAATAAATCATCATAAAATATTGAGACTTTTGATATGCGATCAAACCGCTCTAAATACTGCAAAAGAGCATCATTTATAGGATAAGATGGTTTTTTAAAAATCATTACTGGCTCACTCATCTGAAAAAAATTTACAACAAAATTACAACAAATTAAGCTGTTGACTGGTGCATGCGTTCAACTAAACCTCTGCGAACTTACTATTGAACCATAAAAATGCAGTAAAGAAGATTATTGAATGTTTAAATAGACCTCCGCGACATCAGTTTTCATAAATTATTGGCGAGAGATCTCTGAAATAGTACAGGTTTTAAGTTTGAATAAAAAAAGATAAAAATAATGTTTATCGTAAAAATATAAAAGTACACGCCGCAGCTTAGGCTGACTTAATTTCCTGCGCTAATTATCCCAAATCAATAATAAAGGAGCAGCTTTTATTATATTTTTTTATTTTAATAAACAACAATTAGGAAAAGCGCCAAGGACTAGATTACGATCACGTATACAGTTTACTACCAGATAAACCGAGATCTTAGATATAATCCCTGTATCGTAAATAAAAACATAAAAGCTGATTTAAAAGCATATTTAACATTACCATCCTGAAAAACGGTTATTTAATGTTAAAAAAAATGGATGACAACATTTATACTTTATATTTGAAAACCCCAAATTACTTAAAAACATTTATAACCTACTAATGACAAATAAACTTGAACTCTACTTCAAGGCTGCGCAATCAGCTAAGATTGGTATATGGAAGATGAATGTGCAGACAGATCACGTTTTTTGGGATGCAGTGACAAAATGCATTCTTGAGGTTCCTGCTGATTTTGACCCTGTTAATGGAAACGGAATTAATTTTTATACCGAAGGAGAAAATAGAGACCGGATTAAAAATAGAATTTATAGTGCAATTCATGAAGGAATTTCGTTTGATGATAAATTCCAAATTACTACCGCTAAAAACAATATAAAATATATAGAATGCATCTGTCAAGTGGAAATGATTGATGGAAAACCGGCTAATTTATTAGGTACTTTTCAGGATATCACAAATGAACAGAACTTAATTAATGAGCTTCAATTAAATGTAGAGAAATTTTCGTCCATTTTTTCTAGTGCCAATGACTCAATCTTCATTATTGACACTTCTAATGGCATCATAACCGATTGTAATCCGAGATCCTCAGTCCTCACTGGATATGAGGTCTCTGAATTAAAAGGCAGCCATTACACCGAATTATTTAGCGAAGAATTTCGAAAAGAAGCCCATTTTTTTCTAAAATACAACCTACACAGAAATGACTATACCGTTGATGAAACCTTCATAAAAACTAAGTCGGGAGATTTAATCCCAGTCGAGATAGCCTCTGGAAAGAAATTTCAGGTGGATAATATCACCTATTTAGTGTGTTTCATCAGAGACATCAGCGAAAGAAAGATTACTGAAAACAAAATGACTTTACTATCACTTGCTGCATCTGAGACAACTGACACCATAGTAATTGCTGATAAAAATGGAATCGCTGTATGGGCAAACCAAGCTTATTTAGACCTAACGGGTTTAACAATGATTGAAGTTTTAGGGCAAAAACCAGGATGTCTATCTAAAGGTCCTGAAACGGACGCAACTTCCTCATCATTGATGCGAAAAGCGATTGAAAACCAAGAAAGTATAAAAATTACGGTACTTAATTATAACCAGAAAAAAGAAAAATATTGGTTTGAATTGAATATCACGACAGCCTTTGATAATCACAATAATTTCATCAATTTTATTGGTGTAGGACGAAATGTAACTTCCAGAATCGAAAAAGAACTAGAATTGAAAAAACTTTTAGAAGTCACTAGTAATCAGAACAATAAATTATATAACTTTACACATATCGTTTCCCACAATATCCGTTCTCATACCAGTAATTTATCTATGGTAGTAGATGTGATTGAAAATACTGATGATATCCAAGAGAAACTTTCCTATTTTGAATTATTTAAAGAAGGAACGGAAAAACTGTCTGAATCGATTGAATATTTGAATGAAATAATAACAATTCAGCAAAAAACAAATATCGAAAAAAAAGAAATTTGTTTAAAAAACGAAATCGAAAAAACAAAAAAAGCATTAAGGTTAGTTATTAAAGAAAGTAAAATAATTATAACGGACACCATTCCAGAAGATCTTATGGTTACAGCCATACCAGCCTATTTAGATAGTATTTTACTCAACTTAATTACCAATGCTATAAAATACAAATCAACGCAGCGCACTGCTACCTTAGAAATACAGCATGAATTTATTGATAATTACAATGTCATAAATTTCAAAGACAATGGATTAGGATTAGATTTAGAAAGAAATGGACATAAAATTTTTGGTATGTATAAAACCTTCCATGGCAATGAAGATGCTAAAGGAATTGGGTTATTTATTACTAAAAATCAACTAGAAGCCATGAATGGCAAAATTGAGGTAGAAAGTGAACTAGATCTAGGTTCGAATTTTAAAATTTATTTAAATGAAAAATAAATTAACATACATCATAGACGATGACAAACTAACCGTGAAACTGATGAGCATTCTTATTTCAAAAAATAAGTTTTGCGAAGAAATTCAATCTTATAATAACGCCCAACATGCGTTAGAGGAACTAAAAAAAAATGAATTTGACAACGAAATTCTGCCAGATGCCATTTTACTCGACCTCAATATGCCAATGATGGATGGGTGGCAGTTCCTAGACGAGTTTATCGAATTATCATTAAAAAAAGAGATCTTTATTTTTATCATGACTTCCTCAATTGACCCGGCTGACATCGAAAAAGCGAAGGAATATCAAATAGTAAAAGATTATATTGAAAAGCCAATCACTGCAAAAAAACTGGATATCCTTTGTAAATTAATCGGAGAAATAAACTAATTCTGATTAAATAGTAACAAAATCGGTCCTTGTTCGTCCTATATAAAAATATATAAAGATGAATTCCTTGGAAACGATACTTTCAGTCAAAAATCTCAATAAACGTTATGGCGCACTCCAAGCTTTAAAAAACGTTTCTTTCGAAATAAAAAAAGGCAATGTCTACGGGATCTTAGGTCCTAATGGGAGCGGAAAATCAACCACCTTAGGTATTGCTTTAAATGTGGTCAACAAAACTTCTGGCGAATACAGCTGGTTTGGCGGAACCATGGAGACACATCAAGCCCTGAAAAAAGTAGGCGCGATTATTGAAAGACCAAATTTCTACCCCTATATGACCGCTAAGGAGAACTTAGAATTAGTGTGCAAAATCAAAGGGATTAATTACGCCAAAGTCAACGAAAAGTTAGAATTAGTAGGTTTGACGGATCGCCAAAATAGTAAATTCAGTACCTTTTCATTAGGTATGAAACAACGATTAGCAATCGCTTCGGCACTATTGAATGATCCTGAAATCTTGATTTTAGACGAACCCACAAATGGCTTAGATCCACAAGGAATCCATCAAATTAGAGATATTATCAAACAAATTGCCTCTAAAGGGACAACCATATTGCTCGCTTCGCATTTATTAGACGAAGTGGAAAAAGTGTGTACCCACGTTTTAGTATTACAAAAAGGAGCGGTTTTATATACTGGTCTAGTCGACGGAATGTCAGCTAATGAAGGATTTTTTGAAGTAGAGGCAGATGACATTCCCAACTTAATGATGGTTCTAAATACGCATCCCGCCACTAAAAATATTGTACAGGAGCAAGGAAAGGTTTTGGTTTATTTAAAAGAGAATTTGGAAGCAAAAGACTTGAATCGTTTCCTTTTTGAAAAAAACATAGTTTTAAATCATTTGGTGAAGCGAAAAAACAGCTTGGAAGAACAATTTTTAGAATTGACACAAAAAAAATAACATCGGTAAAGCAATTTCACGAGCTACATTTAAATCTTATTACAAAACACTAAATCTTAAGCTATAATTCTTAAGTCTTAATACTCAATTTATGAAACGACTTCTCTCCATAGAACTTCAAAAAATTTGGAAAAACAAAGCCAGTCGGGTTTTGACATTGACCTACTTTATACTTTTAACCTTCATTGCATTAATAGCCTCTATAAAATTTGATTTAGGAATTTTTAAATTTCACCTAGCTGAGATGGGGATTTTTAACTTTCCTTTTATTTGGCATTTCAACACGTACATTGCAGCAATACTAAAACTATTTTTAGCCATCGTAATTGTTTCGATGATGGCAAATGAATACAGTTATGGAACGCTAAAGCAAAACTTAATTGATGGCATGAGCAAAGCGGAATTTATTCAGTCTAAATTTTTAACCGTTGTTTTATTTGCATCAGTATCCACCATTTTTATTTTTATAATGTCACTGATTTTAGGATTTAGTTTTTCATCTTACACGGAATTCAGCATCGTATTTTCTGATTTGGAATACCTGCTTGCCTATTTCATAAAATTAGTTGGTTTCTTTTCGTTTTGTTTATTTTTAGGGATATTGGTGAAACGATCCGCCTTTGCGTTAGGATTTTTATTGGTTTGGAATATTATCGAAGGAATTGTAAAAGGTATTTTAACGTTCAAGATTTTCCCAGAAAGTACCACAGCGGCTTCCATTATGCAGTTTTTTCCTTTGGAATCCATGTCGAATTTAATCATTGAACCCTTTACACGTTTGTCAGTGGTGAAAAACTTGGGAACACAAATTGGATTAGATAATGTTAAAAAATATGATGTCGAACTGTCTTCCCTAATAATTGTTTTATGCTGGACCGTGATTTTTATTTTCCTTTCGCATCGATTATTAAAAAATAGAGATTTGTAGTATCTTTATAGCGCTATGAACGGTGTAAAAAAAATACTATTTATTCTTTTCATTTGTTGCATTTTTAGTAATGCAACTGCACAATCTATTACAGTAAACGACGCGTATACAGCAAATCAACTGGTAGAAAATGTATTAGTAAATAGTTCCTGCGCTACCATTTCAAATGCTGAGGCTGCCGGAGATAATTTTTCTGGCATTCAAAAAAGTTATGCTTATTTCAATGCAGGAACCAGTACTTTTCCTTTTAAAGAGGGCGTCCTGTTGAGTACTTGGAGCAGTCAAAATTCTGTAGGCCCATTTATAAGAAACAGAGGTGGTGGAAACCCCGGGTGGCTGGGGGATTCCGATTTAGAACAAGCTTTGAATCTAACCCGGACCATTAATGCTACTACTCTAGAATTCGATTTTATTCCGTTGACAAATTTTATCAGTTTCAATTACATCTTTGCTTCAAATGAATACCAAGATTATTTTCCTTGCTTTTATTCAGACGGGTTTGCATTTTTAATCCAAGAAAAAGGAAGTCCTACACCCTATCAAAATATAGCGGTCCTACCCACTTCTACGATTCCTGTTTCCTCAACCAATGTTCATCCCCTCATTCCTCCCTTCAATGGATCTGGCGGTTCAATACCCGGATGTTCGGCTGTAAATGAGAATTTTTTTGGAGGGTATAACGGTAGCACTAGCCCTATTAATTACAGTGGACAAACTACCGTTCTAAACGCGCAAAGTAACGTGATTGCCGGCAAAATTTATCATATAAAATTAGTTATCGCTGATGACGAAAATGCTGATTTTGATTCGGCAGTTTTTCTAGAAGCGGGTAGCTTTTTGCCAAAAATTGATTTAGGGCCTGATCGATTACTATCCACAAACAATGCTATTTGCTTAGGCGAAAGCTACACTATTGATCCTAAACTACCCTCAAGTTATACCTATAAATGGTTTAAAAACGGAATCGAATTATCCGATACCACACCTACTTACACTGTTACAAGTCCTGGTATTTATAAAGTTGAAGTACTCTTGACACCCAGCTGTATTGCAACAGAAGACATAAAAATTGAATTTATTCCAAAAATCGATTTGAGGGACACCACACTTTTGCAATGTGATACTGACACTGACGGAATCACTCTATTTGATTTGACAAAAGTAGATGCCATTGTAAAAAATAATATACCGAATTTAAGCATGGTAGTCTATTATGAATCTTTGGCTGCTGCCAAAGCACAAATCAATCCAATTAGCAACACAACCACTTTTCAAAATACAGCACCGAGTCAATCTGTATTCGCTAGAGTGACCAATTCCTTGGGATGTGAAAACTTTGCGGAAGTAAAACTTCTTATTTCCAATACTACCCTCTCGGAACAAAATCCCATCATAACTTGCGACGGCGATGGTATCGAAGATGGTTTAACTGAATTTAATTTAAGTACTCAGGCAACCGCGCAGGTCCTGACCGGTTTACCATCGGGATTGGTCGTTCAGTATTATTTGACCTCAACGGATGCTATAACAACGCAAAACCAACTCTCAACGGTTTCCAGAAACACGATTCCGAATCAACAAACCATTTTTGCTAAGATTGTAAATGGACCCGACTGTTATGCAATTACTCCTATACAATTGGAAGTAAACCCATTTGACCCACCTAATTTTCAAGACGTATCTTTAATTTTATGTGAAGGATCTAGCATATCTCTTGCCGTTGATAGTGGCTTCACCAACTATTTGTGGAACACAGGAGGACGTTCTAATAGTATTTTGATTGATGCGCCAGGAACGTATACTGTAGTAGTCACAAATGAGAAAGGCTGTCAAAAAACTAAAAAATATACGGTAACCCTTTCTGGAATTGCAACGATAACAGGCATAAAAACAAACGATTTTGCGGGTAATAAGAATTCAATTTCAATTGAGTACACGGGAATTGGAGCATATGAATTTTCAATTGACGGTGATTTTTTTCAAGAAAATTCCACTTTTAATGGTGTGGTTCCAGGAGAATATTTAGTCTATGCCCGAGATAGGAATGGTTGCGGCACCTCGTTCCCTTTTGTAGTTTACGTTTTGGATTACCCGCGTTATTTCACGCCAAATGATGATAGCTACAATGATCTTTGGAAAATTAAAAATCTGGACACACTTCCCCAATCGACATTATATATTTTTGACCGTTACGGAAAGCTACTGAAACAATTAACGGTTTCAGATGGTGGTTGGGACGGAAGTTTTAATGGAGTCTTATTACCTGCTGATGATTATTGGTTTAATTTAACTTTTACGGGTGGGAAAATCATAAAAGGACATTTTTCTTTAAAAAGATAATACTAATTTCCCTATTTTTAGCGCATGAAAAAAACTTTACTTATTTTCTTTATTTTTTTATCAATAAGCTGCTTTGCCCAATTTAGTAAAACACATTATATACCGCCGTTGTCAGGCTCTAATTTGGTTGCTGCACAAGACCAATATCTCTACATTTCTACACCGAGTATTATTCCTGTAAAGGTTAAAATTAACGCCTTAGGAGTAGGTATAACGGAAATTATAGTATCAAAAAATTCACCAGTTGAATATAACGTAGGATTTGGAACAGATAGCCAACTGCATGTTGAACCTAGTTTATTAAACACTCCTTTATCCAACAAGGGATTTATTATTGAGGCTGAAAATTTAATTTACGTTGCCGCACGAGTAATAGCAGGTAATTCCAATCAAGCCGGTTCCCTTGTTTCAAAAGGCATATCAGCTATTGGGAATGAGTTTAGAGTTGGCGCTTTTGTCAATACGGGTACAGCAAATAATGGTACTTTTAGATATACTTTTTTATCAATCTTAGCAACTGAAAACAATACGGTGGTCGATTTTAGCGGCATAAAAGAGGGAGTAACATTAATGGGAAATACAACCGTAGGAAACACTCCCCCAAGTGTAACTTTAAATACAGGTCAGAGCTATGTTTTAGCGACGGAAGATATTAGTACCGCCAATAAAGATGGATTAATTGGGGCATTAGTAAAATCTAACAAACCCATTGTCATGAATTGTGGTTCTTATGGAGGCACGAATGGGAACAATAGTGGAAATTTAGATTTAGGATTTGATCAGATAGTACCTGCACAAAGAATAGGGAATGAATATATTTTTGTTCGTGGTTTGGGCTTAGATATTTTAGAAAGGCCTTTGCTCGTGGCTCACGAAAATGATACTTTTATTTACCTTAATGGAAGTACAATTCCATTTAATACAACTCCTCTTACTGCAGGGCAATACATTATCCTTGATGGTACAAATTATTCTGCCAATCGCAGTTTATATGTAAAAACAAATAAAAATGTCTTTGCATACCAAAGTGTTGGGAGTTCGAGTCAGGCCAATCAAGAAATGTTTTTTGTTCCGCCATTAAACTGTTCTACTCCAAATATCGTTGATAATATTCCAATGATAGAGCAAATAGGAACAACGTCATTTACTACAAACAGTGGATTAAATATTGTTACTGAAAAAGGAGCAACTATAGAAATTGCGATAAATGGCGTTAGACAGCCTATTGGCGTCCAACCACAGGATGTCATTGGGAATACGCTATATGAAACCTACACTATTACTGGTTTAACTGGAAATATTGGCGTCTTTTCATCCAAACAAGTCTATGTTTCTTATTTTGGTTCAAACAATGCAGCTACTTATGGAGGTTATTATTCCGGTTTTGATACCAAGCCCGAAATTATAACTGACGAAATCACCGTAGGTAGTTCATCCTGTATTCCTAACGTTACGCTAAAAGTTAGTTCTATTTCTTCATACGATACCTTCGAATGGTATTTTAATGGTGTTGCTCAAAGTAATTCTAATAACAGTTCATTTACTCCCACACAACCTGGCTATTATCAAGTAAAGGGTAGTATATCTGGTTGCAGTTCACCTCCTGTTTTATCTGACCTGATTCCTGTAAGCACGTGTGAAACAGATATAGATAATGACAGCGTAAACGATAATATTGATATCGACAATGACAACGACGGCATTACCAATTGTACGGAATCTTATGGCAAGCAAGACGTTAACATATCCAATCCTAATGGGGGAATTATAGCAACTGGTCTTTATTCCAATTCATTTATTGGAGCCATTTCTACGTCGACAGCACCGGGCGCTGCTCCTTTTACAGGAAATAATGATGGAAGTTTTATTACCCAAATACCCGCCGGAAAAGGAAATTTTGTAAGCTATAAAATGACTTTTTCAAAACCCATAAGTTTGGGAATGGAATATGTAACTAGCGCCAATGCAACAGATTTATTGAATGCTGATTCTGATTACATTGTAAATTCGGATATCGATAAAACAATAACGGTAATCAACCCAACCAACCAATTATTGATTGATACTAATTATGATGGTATTTATGAAAGCGGCGTGACACAATATTCTTCTTTCGAAATACGATTTCGTTTAAACAGTAGCACTCCCCTGGTGCCGGGAACAGGAACATTCAAGTTTCTTACTTACTTGTCCAACTCCATCAGTTTCACACACAAAAATTTATCTGACACCAATGCCAACAAATCAACATTTAAGTTTTTTGCTTCTTGTGTTCCAAAAGATTCTGATGGAGATGGAACCCCAGACCAGCTAGACAGTGACAGTGACAATGATGGAATTCTAGACATAATAGAATCTCAACCAAACACCTCGATTGCATTATCCAATTCTGATACCAATAAAAATGGATTAGATAATGCGTTTGAACCTGGATTGGTCCCAATCGATACAGATAATGATGGCGTACCCGATTATCTAGATTTAGATAGCGATAATGATGGAATTACTGATGCAATTGAAACTGGCAATCTTGGAACAGACACCGATACTGACGGCATCAAAAATTATCGCGATTTAGATAGTGATGGAGATTTATGTTCTGATGTTATCGAAGCAGGATTCATGGATCCAAATGGAGATGGATTATTGGGTACAATTGCTCCACCAACCATTGATAGTAAAGGGCAAGTAACTAGCGGTACTGGCTACTCAACCCCAAATGCAAATTACATAACAGCCGCGCCAATTGTAATCACTTCCCAACCGCTGGCAAATCCTACTTGTGAGCTAGAAAACACGACAATTACACTAGGTGACAATGGTGGTAATACCTACCAATGGCAAATTTCTACTAATGGAACCACTTGGAATACTATTATTAATAACGTCATCTATTCTGGAGCAACAACCAATACTTTAGTGATAACAAGCGTAAAAAATAATATGAACGGATATAAATATCGAGTTCAACTAAATAAAGTGGGTAATTCCTGCGGATTACTTTCAGATGATACTACGCTAACCGTGTACACTTTACCAATCGTTAATAAGGTGACTATCATTCAATGTGATGATGATTTAGATGCGGTAACTACTTTTAATCTAACGGTGAAAAATGATGCTATTTCCAGTAATTTTGCCAATGAGGACTTCTTCTATTATACTTCATTGGATGGTGCTACCACAGCAAACGAATCAGAATTAATTAGTACGCCTACATCTTTTACAAATACAACACCCGGCACGATGAAAGTTTGGGCAAGAGTAGTCAATGCTAATGGCTGCTTTAGCGTAGCAGAATTAACCTTAAAAGTTTTAGTAACACAAATTCCAAGCACCTTCAAGAGAACGTATATGGAATGTGACGATTTCTTAGATGAAAACGGGAATAACAATTCAAACAATGATAACAGAGATGGAATTAGTTCATTTGACTTTAGCAGTGCCGAAACGGATGTAAAAACTTTATTGCCAGTTGGTAATTACACCGTAACTTTTTACCGTAATCAAACAGATGCGTTAGCGGAAAACAATGTGATCACAAATATTTCAAACTATAGAAATATTGGTTATCAAAACACACAGGAAATATGGGGTCGAGTAGATAGTGATGTCGATAACGCTTGTTATGGTTTGGGACCATATGTATCGCTTACTGTTGAAAAACTACCTTTTGCGAATGTGGTTACCGTTCCAAGACAATGCGATGACAATCAAGACGGAATATATACTTTTGACACTTCTACTCTAGAATCAGATATAGTAAAAGGACAAACTAATGTAACCATCACTTATTTTGATAAAAATAACAATCTGTTACCTAGTCCTTTTCCACCAACATTCACAACGGAATCTCAGACTATAAAAGCAGTGGTAACGAACGCCACAACTTTGAGCTGTTCTGATGCAACGACTATCGTTTTTATCGTAGATGATTTACCTGTAGCGTTCCCAATTCCAACAGCTTTAACAACGGTTTGCGATGATGAAGCAGATCCGTTAATGCAAGACGGGAAATATGGATTTGACACTAGTACTTTTCAAAATACAATTTTAGGAGGACAAACAGGAATGAATGTTAAATATTTCGACAAGGATGGGGCTCCCTTACCTAGTCCGCTACCAAATCCATTTTTTAGCAATACTCAAGACATTACTGCTATAGTAGAAAATACTATAAATTCAAACTGTACTGCATCGGTAATTATACCTTTTATAGTACATCCACTTCCACCAATAAATTTAAATTTAGATGGAAGTGAGGATGAATTAGTATGTTCGAATCTCCCCACTTTCTTCGTAACACTTGATGCGGGAATTCAAGATGGTTCAGCTACAACTAATTATAAATACGTTTGGTCCAAAGACGGTGTTATTTTAAGTGGCCAATCCAATGCAACCTTAGATGTTAATGCGGAAGGTAATTATACTGTTGAAGTATTTACAACTCTAGGCTGCAGCAGGACCAGAAAAATAAAAGTGACAGCTTCAGATATTGCAATGATTTCAAACATTGATATTGTAGACCTAACAGATATAAATACGGTAACGGTGAATGTTACCGGAAAAGGAAAATATGAATATAGCCTAAACGAACCGTCGGGCCCTTTCCAATCCTCTAATGTATTTACTAACATTCCTTCCGGAATTTATGATGTCTTTATTAATGACATTAATGGTTGCGGAACGGTTAGTAAAACTATTTCTGTTATTGGTGTACCAAAATATTTTACACCCAATAATGATGGTTATAATGATTTTTGGAATGTAAAAGGAATTAATGCCAACTTTAATGCCAAGTCGACAATCTATATTTTTGACCGCTATGGAAAGCTTTTGAAACAATTGATACCAACCAGTGAAGGTTGGGATGGAACTTTTACAGGCCAACCTTTGCCTTCTGATGATTATTGGTATACCATAAAATTAGAAGATGGAAGACAAACTAAAGGGCATTTTAGCTTAAAAAGGTAAAAATATTTTTTAAATTTTAACAATGACAAAAACAATCTTACTACCCTTATTCTTACTTCTTGCATTTGTAAAGAGCCATGCACAAAGTGACTGTAGCGATGCCATTATTGTTTGCGGAAACACAAATTTAGATGGTCTGACAGTAACCGGTTTTGGCACCCAAGAATTATCTGCTTTAAATACTTGCTCAAGTCAGGAGAATAATAGTATTTGGTTAAGAATATCGATAAAAAAAGGCGGCACGCTAGGATTCAATCTCGTTCCTGAAAGTACAGACATCAGAGAAGATTTTGATTTTTTTGTTTTTGGACCTAATGAAACATGCGATGCTCTAGGACTGGCCATCAGGTGTTCTACCACTAATCCAGCATCAACAAGGCAGAATAATAATTATACTGGCATGAATGAAATAGAGAGTGATATAGCCGAAGGGCCCGGAAACAATGGAAATAGCTTTGTAAAATGGCTGACGGTAGCTGATGGTGATTCTTATTTTTTAGTAATAGACAGACCTATTGGCAATAGCAATTTTTCAATTCAATGGACCGGAACTGCAACATTCAATTCTTCGCCTACCAGTAATGTACCAACGGGAGAAACCTTAAATATAGTTCAATGCGATAGCGATGGAACAGCGGACTTTTCTACGACATTCGATTTAACTAAAAATACTCCAATTATCATAGGAGACCAAACCGGTGTTAATGTGAGTTATCATAAAGATCAAAATGACGCAACAACAAGTATAAATCCGATACTAAATCCAACTTCATTTACAAATTCACAGAATCCTCAATCTCTTTTTGCACGAATAACGAATACAATAACTGGTTGCTTCACCACATCAGAGTTTTATGTTCAAGTGAATGAATATATAAATATTCCCGCAATTGAATCAGTCATTTGCGATGATGCGAAGGACGGAAATGATTCAAATGGTAAAGCAACTTTTGATTTAAATAAAATTACTGCTGAAATTTTAAACGCACAAAGTACTACAGATTACATCCTCAAGTATTTTATTTGGTGGATTCAATTAATTAATGCGAATTCCTGATTATTGTTTAATAATTGTAAATATACTTCATTTGGAGAATCAAATTGATGCCTTTTCCGAGGT
>NZ_FRBU01000043.1 GCF_900142695.1 Flavobacterium xanthum
CTCAAACAAGATGGGATAATTTATCGGCATACCTATTAGATGGTAACTTGCAAATAGATAATAATCTGGTGGAAAATGCAATCAGACCAGTGGCCCTGGGTAGAAAGAATTATCTTTTTGCCGGATCGCACGATGCTGCTCAAAGAGCGGCTATGGCCTATACCTTTTTTTCTAACTGCAAAAAGCATAACGTAAATCCTTTTGAGTGGCTAAAATATACCCTTGAGAATATCCAATCTATAAACCACAAGAATATTAAAGACCTGTATCCCCACAATTACAAGCAGCTAGCGGAATCTAAACCATTGTAAAATTACGCTCCTATCATTAATCTTATTGAACTAAACAATATGTAGTTGCTCGGGTGGATACGTTTTTTGGAAGTAAGTAGTCCGCTTAAATTGTTGAGTGTTAATTCTCCGGGTAAATGCAACCATAGAGCATTATTAAATGCATAAGGGAATCCTGTTTTGTCGTCTTTCCCATTCCATCTCATTGCACACACTAGTTTGGAATATCCCATAAGGAGTCCTACTGCAATTGAGAACCCATCATGATTGTAGATAACTTCTTTTAGAATAAATGTTTGGGATTGTTTTACTGATTCTGGTGCTGGCATATCTATTTATTTTTTAGAAAATAAATACACACAACTATTGGATATTCTGATGATACTGACTGTTAAATATTTGGTTGCCAAATATGTTAACCGGTATCCTTACTTCACAAACAAATGGTAATCTCTGCTGCCTTTTAAAGCTGTAGAGGCCAAATTGATAAAAGCATCAGCATTGATCCCACTTTCTAAAAGAGATTATCAGATTTACCAACTTGTGATTTTAATTAATTCTCCTATTTTTTTATATTGTGTATTTTATAATCTCTTTTAAAGTTATTAGTATAGGTTAAATGGATAGTTTGAAAATAAAAAAGACGGCTGTTACACCGTCTTTAGTTTTTATAAATACTTCCAAATAAATCCTCCTGACCTTTCTCATTCACCACGGCAACATCGAGTAATGCAAGTTTTAAAAATTCCAGTTTTTCGGGATGCCTCAGATGCTGATTTAAAATTTTCAATAAATTCTTTTCAGTTTAGACCAAAAAAAAAGACTATCATTTCTGATAGTCTTTTTATAAAAGCTCCCTCTCTTGGGCTCGAACCAAGGACCCTCTGATTAACAGTCAGATGCTCTAACCAACTGAGCTAAGAAGGAAACTGAGCGATAAAAAGTAACTTTCGTTACATCTCTAAAGCGGTGCAAAGATAGGCTATCATTTGGTTTGTGCAAATAAAAATCAAATTTTTTTTAATTTTTTTTACTTCCCTACAATTGCCTTGTAAATGTCGTTTCCGTTAGCAAATAGTAATAGTGTGATAAGTAAAACGAAACCAACCATTTGCGCATTCTCTAGGAATTTATCACTAGGTTTTTTACCACTTATAATTTCATATAATAAAAACATCACGTGACCACCATCAAGTGCTGGAATAGGCAATAAATTCATTACACCAAGCATTATCGATAATAATGCGGTAATGCCCCAGAAAACTTCCCAGCTCCATGTATTAGGAAAAATGTCAAATATCGCTTTAAATCCACCCACTTGTTTGTACGCACCGGTACTTGGACTGAAAATCATTTTCAATTGCTTACCGTATCCTACTAATTGATCTTTTCCTTTTGTGATTCCTACTGGAATCGATTCTAAGAAACCGAATTCTTGTTTACTTACTTTGTAATAGCCTAATTTTTCCATGGAAGCAATACTTAATCCGGCAAGGTTAACTCCTAACATTCCGTCGTTGTTTACCGTAACTTGTATTTGTTCTTCCTTTTGATTGCGCAATACCGTTGCAGGAATGGTTTTTCCTTTGTTGTTTTCTAATATGGTTTTTGCCTGGTCCATGTATTTTGCAGCTTGGCCGTTAAGGGCAACTACAACATCTTTGGCTTGTAATTCTTTATTGGTAGATTCGTCATTAATCGAACCAATGACAAACGGCCTTCTGATGTCTAGCAAAGTACTTTTTTCTTGTTTTGACAATTGGTCTACAAAATCAATTGGCATTTTAATCGCTTGTTCCGCTCCATTTCTTATTATAAGAACTTCTTTTGCCATGATCACTTTCATCGTAAGATCATTATCAAATTTGACAATTTTCTCACCATCTACAGAAACAATATGATCTCCAGTTTGGAAACCCACGTTTTGCATCGCCTTGTTTTCTACCAGCAAGCCATCTTTTAAATCTTCATTAGCAATATAAGTATCGCCATACGCAAATGCCATTCCAATATAAATAATGAAAGCCAAAATAAAATTGACCGTTACGCCACCTAACATGATAATTAATCTTTGGTAAGCCGGTTTAGATCGAAATTCCCAAGGTTGCGGTGGCAATGCCATTTGTTCCTTGTCCATGCTTTCGTCAATCATTCCAGATATCTTCACATAACCACCTAGAGGCAACCACCCAATTCCGTATTCGGTTTCGCCAATTTTCTTTTTGATAAGGGAATATTTAACATCAAAAAATAAGTAGAATTTTTCGACTCTGGTTTTAAACAGTTTAGCAGGAATGAAATGTCCTAATTCGTGAAGTATAATCAGTAATGATAAGCTCAATAAAAATTGAGAAAGCTTTATAAATATGTCCATTGTTTAATTTAAGTTCTTTTATAACTGACAAAAGTAAGGTTTTCTATTTGTTTATTTTGCAATTATTGTTCCAGACCGTTTTAAATGTTTGTTAATTATTGGAAATTCAATCCCTCTTTTGGCCGCTGTCCCGTAACTTTACTTTTTGAAACGAATATTTCTCGTTTCGGTCACTTTAAAATCAATTGTATGTCTTCAAAATTATTTTCTCCTCTTCAAATAAAAAGTATTACCATTAAAAATAGAATTGCTATTTCTCCGATGTGTCAATATTCAGCTATTGATGGCTTTGCCAATGATTGGCATTTGGTACATTTAGGTAGTCGTGCCAGTGGTGGCGCAGGCTTAATTATTCAAGAAGCCACGTCAGTTTCTCCCGAAGGCCGGATTTCTCCCGAAGATTTAGGTCTTTGGAAAGACGAGCAAATCGAAAAAATGCAGCAGATTAATCAATTTATTGTCAGCCAAAACTCGGTTCCTGGAATCCAATTGGCGCATGCCGGCCGAAAAGCCAGTGCAGCATCACCATGGAACGGTGGTAGGAAAGTACCTATTGTGCAAGGAGGTTGGGATACGGTGGCGCCAAGTGCTGTGGCGTATCACGAAAACGAAGAAAAGCCAATTGCGTTAGATAATTTAGGCATTCAAAAAGTAATTGCTGATTTTAAGTCGGCTACGGAAAGAGCGGTGCAAGCGGGGTTTCAGGTGATGGAAATTCATGCGGCCCACGGGTATTTGATGCACCAATTTTTATCGCCTCTATCTAATTTTAGAACCGACGAATATGGTGGAAGTTTTGAAAACCGAATCCGTTTGACA
The DNA here is from genome assembly GCF_900142695.1 of Flavobacterium xanthum. Lineage (GTDB taxonomy): Bacteria > Bacteroidota > Bacteroidia > Flavobacteriales > Flavobacteriaceae > Flavobacterium > Flavobacterium xanthum. The sequence goes on from NZ_FRBU01000043.1 coordinate 3,484, forward strand.
CTTGATGTTGTAGCAGCAGTTCAGTCAGAATGGCCAGCTAATTTGCCTTTATTCGTTAGAATTTCGGCTACAGACTGGGCAGAAGGTGGTTGGAATATCGAAGAGTCGGTGCAGCTTTCGAAAATTTTAAAAGAAAAAGGGGTGGACTTGATTGACGTTTCCTCGGGTGGAGCGGTTTCACACCAACAAATTCCGTTAGGACCAAATTACCAAGTCCCTTTCGCCGAAAGCATTAAAAAAGAAACCGGAATCCTAACAGGAGCTGTAGGATTAATTACCGAGGCGGCTCAAGCAGAAGAAATCATTGCATCAGGAAAAGCAGATTTAGTTCTATTTGCACGAGAATCGTTGAGAAATCCCTATCTCGGATTGAGTTTTGCGCATGATTTAGAAGCAGAAATCGCATGGCCAAAACAATACGAAAGAGCTAAAAAATAAGATTTCGATTTTGAAACATATAAGTCATGTAAGTTTTACTTTTAAAACTGGAAAAAAACATCCAATTCTTATATGAACTTAAATGCCTTATATGGTTCGAAAAAACATTTCTTCGGTTTTTAAAGCATTAATGAATTAAGAAAGTTAAGATTTGGCTTTATGGTTCTGTCAAGCTTTTTGTTAAAACTTAAATGACTTATATGTTTATAACCAAAAAAAAGTTTTTAAACCATTAAGGCATTAAGAAAGTTAAGGTTTGGCTTTTCAATTTCATTGAGCTTTTCTTATATGAACTTAAAAGCCTTATATGGTTCAAAAAAAATCTTTTCGCTTTTTAAACCATTAAGAAAGTTAAGGTTTAGCTTTATGGTTCAGTCAAGCTTTTTGTTAAAACTTATATGACTTATATGTTTCAAAAAATAAAATGTACAATAACACGAACTTCATGGATAAAATAAAAACAGCTTTTCTCTCCTACGGAATGTCCGGCAAAGTATTTCACGCTCCGTTCCTCGCATTTCATCCTGGCTTTGAACTTCTTGGTTCTTGGGAACGCAGTAAAAAGCTGATTCATCACGATTTTCCAGAGGTGAAAAGCTATGAGTCAATAGAAGAGTTGCTAGAAGATGACGTAGATCTAGTCATTGTAAATACGCCAGTCGAGACCCATTATGACTATGCAAAACAAGTCCTTTTGGCCGGAAAACACGCTATTGTCGAAAAAGCATTTACCACAACCGTTGCCCAAGCGCAGGAATTAGCGGCTATCGCCAAAGAAAAAGGAGTAAAACTAGCCGTGTTCCAAAATAGAAGATGGGACAGTGATTTTAAAACCGTTCAGAAAATTATTTCAGATAAAGTATTGGGTGATATCGTGGAAGCCGAATTCCATTTTGATCGCTACAATCCACTTTTGAGTCCAAAGCAACACAAGGAAACCGTTAATTCTGGAGCGGGAATTCTGAAGGATTTAGGACCGCATTTAATTGATCAGGCACTGTGTTTGTTTGGATTGCCGCAATCTGTTTTTGCTGACATTCGGATTACCAGAGAGCATTCGTTGGTGGATGATTATATTGATATTTTACTGTATTATTCCAATTTTCGCGTCCGACTCAAAGCAGGATTTTTTGTTCGGGAAGCGATTCCGGCCTTTGTCATTCATGGCAAGAAAGGTTCGTTCCTAAAACCACGTGGTGATGTTCAAGAAGATGAATTGAAACTAGGAAATAAACCAAATTTAAAAACGTGGGGAACAGAATCCATCGAAAAACGAGGATTGTTGCACACTGAAATTAATGGAGAAATTGTTCAGGAAATTATACCCACACTTCAAGGGAATTATTATGATTTTTTTGACGGAGTTTATCATTCGATTATAAATGACGCTATAGAACCAGTATCGGCTCAAGATGGCGTGCAGGTAATGCAAATTATTGAAGGGGCCATTCAAAGTAGCGCTCAGAAAAAGGTAATTGACCTATAAAGTCTACCGCGAATTCGCCAATTTTCTATACTTTTTTATAAATTAGCGAATTCGCGGTAATCATTATGATTTTTTTGACGGAGTTTATCATTCGATTATAAATGATGCTATTGAACCGGTATCGGCTCAAGATGGTGTGCATGTAATGCAAATTATTGAAGCTTCGATTCAAAGTAGCGCTCAGAAAAAGGTAATTGACCTATAAAGTCTACCGCGAATTCGCCAATTTTCTATACTTTTTTATAAATTAGCGAATTCGCGGTAATCATTATGATTTTTTTGACGGAGTTTATCATTCGATTATAAATGATGCTATTGAACCGGTATCGGCTCAAGATGGTGTGCATGTAATGCAAATTATTGAAGCTTCGATTCAAAGTAGCGCTCAGAAAAAGGTAATTGACCTATAAAGTCTACCGCGAATTCGCCAATTTTCTATACTTTTTTATAAATTAGCGAATTCGCGGTAATCATTTTTATAAACAATAACGTTGTATTTTTCCTCAAATGTGTTGTTTTGAAACAACCAATCATTGCTTTTTGTAATTTTGACCCATTAAATGCTAAAATAAATCACTTTGATAGATTTAAACTTTTTAGGAAGGTTACGAACAAAAGCCAAGTTAAAGAAATCATATAAGGATGCGAAGATTTCTTATCTAAACCGAATCCGTTGGGCAGTTTCGATGTTTTATTTTGGGATGGGTTTGTGTTTTGCCACCTGGGCCAGCCGAATCCCGGATATTAAAACGACCTTGCAATTGAGTGAAGGCGATTTAGGAAGTATTCTATTCGCATTGCCATTAGGACAATTAGTAATTATGCCTTTTTCTGGGAAATTAGTAACCCGATTTGGAAGTCACCGCATCTTGATATTCTCTCTTTTATTATACGTTTTTAGCATGACCAATTTAGGTTTGGCTACAGCGGCTTGGCAACTGTCATTAGGATTATTCGTATTTGGAATCTTCGGAAATTTATCTAATATCGCCGTAAACACACAAGGCGTCTACACCGAAGTACTGTTCAAAAAAACCATCATGTCTTCTTTTCATGGGATGTGGAGTTTTGCCGGATTTATGGGAGCACTTGTGGGATTGGGCATGTTAGCTTTTGAACTCTCGCCTTATACTCACTTTCTCATTGTGGCCGGAATCGTATTTTTGATGATGGCGTTCAACTATAAATTTTTAATCAAAGCCAAAGAAATCAAGCAAACAGAAAAGAAAAAGTTATTCTCAAAACCAGACAGTGCGCTGATTTGGTTGGGCGTAATTGGGTTTTGTTGCATGGCCAGCGAAGGGGTCATGTTTGACTGGAGTGGCGTTTATTTCAAAGACGTCATCCAAGCCCCGGGACCATTAGTAATTTTGGGGTACACTTCTTTTATGATTATGATGGCTGGCGGACGCTTCTTAGGAGACGGTCTGATTCAGAAATTTGGTCGAAAAACGGTCTTGCAGATCAGCGGAATTATGATTTCGGCAGGACTATTTACCGCTGTGTTTTTCCCGTTTGTCATTCCCGCAACCATCGGTTTTATGTTGGTTGGGTTGGGTGTTTCTACAATTGTACCCACCGTGTACAGTGTGGCTGGAAAAAACCCAAATGTTTCTCCTAGCGTGGCGCTAACGACCGTTTCCAGCGTTAGTTTTCTAGGTTTTTTGATGGGGCCACCTATTATTGGATATATTGCAGAGCTGTCGAGTTTGCGTTTTTCGTTTGCCTTTATTGGTGTTTTTGGGATATTTATTGCCATCATGGTATCGCGTATCAAAGCAATAGCGTAATATTTTTTTCAGGAGCAGCAGCAGTATTTTTTATAAGAAAGTGATCTCCCGCTGTTCGCAGTATCTTTTTTTAAACGCATTTCGTGTTGTTTTCAAGAAGTTCAATTCTCCAAGCGTTTATAAAAAAAGGATACTTGCTACCATCGCGGCTATACAGTTCGTTCGTTTTGCTAAGAACTTTTTCCAAAAACAGGCACCAAAATTACTGCCGTAAAAATAATTTACTTGAAAATCAATAGATTAGTATTTTTTTGTTTACATTTAACATTAGAATTCTTTCATGCGTTAGTACAATTGGATGCTGAAAAGTAAATACCACTTTTTGCAGCAGCATCTTATTTAGGGTTTATACCACTTTTCCAAAATTTACTTTTAGTTATTTAAAGTTGCTATCCTTTATTGGATACCCTTCTTTATGCTTTTAGTTCAATCTTTAAGAATACACTTAAGGGTTGAACTTCTTGCATAAGAGAAAGAAAGCAAAGTTTTTGGCACTGTCAATTTTACTAAATATAACCCCTCATCTGTTGAATACATGAATAAATTTTACATCGTTTTCTTTCTTGTCTTTCAACTTGGAGGTATTAATGCACAAAATAACACTGGAATATTTGGAAAAGTAGTGGATTCCAAAACCCAAAATCCTTTGGGTTTTGTAGTTGTGAGTATTCAAAATTCGTCATTAATGCAACTCACAAAAGCCGATGGTAATTTTAGTTTTGATGCTGTTCCTACAGGAAATATTTTACTTCTGGTACACAGTCAAGGATTCCAAGACGGCTTATATCCCATTGAAATTACCGAAGGGCAAAGGCTCGATTTAGGAACGATTGCGCTCGAAGAAGACCAATCTATTGAGCAACAAAGTAGTATTATCACGCTTATCGAAAGCGATTTTGGCGAGGACAACAGCAGTTCCGAAAGTACTTCTGGACTTCTGCAATCCTCAAGAGATGCTTTTCTGCAAGCCGCTGCCTTCAACTGGGGACAAGCCCGTTTTAGAGTTCGGGGTTTAGACAGCGAACATTCTACGATGATGATCAATGGCGTTGCCATGAATAAAATCTTTGATGGACGACCACAATGGGGCGAATGGGGCGGTTTGAATGACGCGCTTCGCAATCAAGAATTTACACTCGGAACTGCCCCTTCGGATTATACGTTTGGCGGTATTTTGGGAACACAGGAAATTAATACACGGGCTTCTATTTATAGACCGGGCTCCCGAATCTCATTTTCAGGTACGAATACCAATTACAGTTGGCGCACGATGGCAACACATGCTTCTGGAATGAACACAAGAGGTTGGGCTTTTGTAGTTTCGGCAGGAAAGCGCTGGGCACAGGAAGGCTATTTTGAAGGAACTAATTATGATGCGAATTCCTTTTTTATTAGCCTCGAAAAAAAAGTAAGCGAGAAACATTCGTTCAATCTAACCGCACTGTACACGCCCAATTCCAGAGCTAAAAACTCACCAAACACAGCCGAAGTAACGCAATTAACTAACGTAAAATACAATTCCTATTGGGGTTTTCAGGATGGTAAAAAGAGAAATGCCCGCATAAAAACGATAGAGGAACCTACGATGATGCTGAATCATTATTTCAAAATCAACGATAAAGCCAATTTGAATTCGAGTGTGATGTATCAATTTGGAACAATTGCCAATAGCAACATCGACTTTCAAAATGCAAATAGTCCAGATCCTGCGTACTACAGAAGAATGCCTAGTTATTACACCTCGCTCTATGCGCGCGATAACGGAGAGTTTTCGGGAGCTTTTACCCCTGATTTCGAAAATGCAGAGAAGAGTAAAGCTGCATTTTTAGCCAATTCACAAATTGACTGGAAGGCGTTGTATGAGGCGAATCAAAATCCTATTTTTGATTCCAATGGCATAATTACAGGCTATGAACCCACAAAAAGTAAGTATGTTTTGTACGAAGATCAAGTCCAAGATCAAACGGTGGTTGCCACCACAAATTTAAGTGTGTATTTATCGGAACATATCGCTCTCAATGCAGGAGCGTCTTTTAAGAAAGTACAATCACAGCATTCGCAACAGCTTTTGGACTTGCTAGGCGGTTCTTATTTTGAAGATATTGACGCATTTTATGGCGGGAATCAGTCTCAATCTGATTTAAATAATCCAGACCGCCAAGTAGTGGTTGGTGATACGTATGGATACAAGTATAATTTTTATGCCCATACTTTAGATGCTTTTACCCAGTTTAAGTTTACCTACAATAAGGTAGATTTTTATTTGGCTCAAAATTTTTCAAAGAGTAGCTATCAAAGAGAAGGTTTGTATAAAAACGGTATATATCCCAGCAATTCCTTCGGGAAAAGTGAGAAAGTGGCATTTGAAAACTTTGGCTTCAAAGCCGGATTGAATCTAAAAATTTCGGGTAAACAGTTGGTAACTTTCAATGCAGCCCATTTGACGAAAGCACCGTCATTACGCAATACTTTTGCAGATTCAAGAGTGAATAATTCAATTGTTGACGGGCTCGAAAGCGAAAATAACAGCAGTTTGGATGCTAGTTATGTGTACCGATCTCCAAAATTAAAAGCCCGATTAACCGCCTATTATGCTTTACTTAAAAATGCCACTCAGATTTCCTTTTATTATGCTGAAGGAATTTTTGATGATGGCGCAGGCTATTTGAATACCGATGCTTTTGTAAGTCAGACTTTAACGCAATTGAATAAAAAGAATATCGGAGCAGAATTCAGTTTGGAATACCAACTAAGTCAAACGTTTAAAACTACTTTTTCGGCAGCTTTTGGAGAATATACGTATGACAGTAATCCAAAAGTGACGTTGATTAATGATGCGCAAGCTTCAGTGGACAACACGAGTCCGGTTTTCGATTTTGGAACCGCGGCACTCAAAAAGTACAAGCAAGCGGGAATGCCGCAACGAGCCTATTCCGCAGGAGTGGAATACCGAGACCCCAAGTATTGGTGGATTAGCGCCAACATCAATTACCTGACCAATAGTTACATTGATATTTCGCCCATTTCCAGAACCGAAATATTTTACAAAAATCCTGCCAGTGGTTTTAACTTTCCAGAGGCGACAGAGGAACGAGCAGCACAACTGCTTCAACAAGAAAAATTTGATCCCACCTTGTTGCTTAATGTTGTGGGTGGAAAATCGTGGAGAATCTATGGGAAGAATGTTGGAATTTTTGCCAGCATCAATAATGTGCTTGATGTTACCTATAAAACGGGCGGATACGAACAAGCCCGAAATGCCAATTTCAGAGAAAAAGACCAAGATGTTTCCAGCGGCACACCTTCTTTTGGACCAAAATATTTCTACGGATACGGCCGAACGTATTTTGTGAATCTGTATATCAATCTTTAAATTAAAGTATATGAAATCAACATTTTACAGCATCTTTTTATTATTACTAATGCCATTCACCTTCAGTAATTGTGTGACCGATGATATTCCCGCCCCGAAACTCCTATGTACACAACCAGATTTCGTGCCCAATAAATCAGTGGGTGAAGTTCACGCCACTGCAAATGCTATTGTCACACAATACAAATACGATGATATTATCGAGGCGTATGTAGTTTCCAGTGATGAAGCTGGGAATTTTTTTAAGTCGATTTCCTTTCAAACTTTGGCAACAGCCACAACACCGGCTGTAGGTTTTAGCGTTCCTGTGGATGCTACCAACTTGTATATTGATTATAGATTGGGCAATAAAGTATACATCAAGTTGAAAGACCAATACACCGATGTTTCCTTTGGAGGCATGCGTATTGGAAGCATTTTTGTAAATTCCTACAATGAAGGTGGGGTAGGGCGACTTTCGCAAAATGATTATAAAAAGGTATTGAATGCGTCTTGTACCAATGTAAAAGAGGAAGTTTTAGTGCGGTCCTTAGCAATGTCAGAAGCATTGAATGATTCCAATTTGAATACTTTAGTCGAGCTGTCTGACGTTCAGTTTTCAGCGGCTGCAATAGGTCGTAGGTATTTTGAGGAAACCAATAATGTGGGTGGCGCGACCAATTGGGGTTTGCTAGATAAATTAGGGAATCAAGTTTATTTTAGAACCAGCAGTTTTTCTGATTTTGCCACCAAAGTAGTGCCCGATGGCAGCGGTAAAGTAAGAGGAATTTTGACTAAATACGGAACGGACTATCAATTACTTCCCCGATCCGAAAAAGATGTGGTGATGACCGGAAAACGAGCAGTCCCTTTTTTCTCCGAAGATTTTGAAACAGTAATAGATAAATCGAAATTGAGTTTACCCGCTTGGGCTAATTTGGTTCAAAAAGGAACACTTTTCTGGAAAGGAACAGTATATTCGGGTAACGGCTATGCCGAATTTAACATCACAGGAACTAAAGTCGTTTCGAATGTAGCTTGGTTGATTTCGCCCAAAATTGATATGGATGTTCACACGAAAGAAGTATTAACTTTTAGAACCGCTCAGCATCATTTAGACGTAGACTCTCCATTAAATGCGTTGGACGTTTACGTTTCAACTAATTTTGATGGGTTGAATGTGACCTCTGCCACGTGGACTCCTTTAGTTATAAAGTTACCCAATCAGGCCACACCGTGGTATCAATTTATAGGAAGTGGCGCCATTGATTTATCTTCGTATAAAGGCAAAATTAATATCGCTTTTAGGTACACTGGATCGGGGAAAAATTTGGCTTTGGATGGTGCTTTCCAAATAGATGATGTTCAGGTTTTTGGCGATAAATAATTTTTATAAAAGACAAGAGTTGAAATCACTATATTTGCCTTTCTTAAAAAAATACACATCATGAAATCTACTTTATTAGCACTTGTTTCTTTGTTATTTGTTTCTTGTTTATCGGATAACGAACCATCAAAACCTGTTGATTACACGGTTCAAAACGAAAAAGAAATCGTGGATTACATTGCCAAAAATAATTTGACAGCGACAAAAACGGATTCCGGTTTGTACTATGTGGTTAATGAAGCGGGAACTGGAACTCAACCAACAGCTTCATCTAATGTAACGGTGGCGTACAAAGGGTATTTTACTAATGGAAATACTTTTGACCAAAGCAATGCTTCAGGAATTTCATTTGGTTTGAACCAAGTCATAAAAGGATGGACAGAAGGTATTCCCTTTTTTAAAGAAGGTGGAAACGGCGTGCTGTTAATTCCTTCTCGTTTGGGGTATGGAGGCAATGACAACGGACCTATTCCCGGAGGTTCGGTACTTGTTTTTGATGTCAAACTGATCAAAGTAAATTAGTTCGAAGTTACTATAAAACTACAAAAGGCTGTCTATATGGGACAGCCTTTTTTGATTTATTACTTTTTGATTTCAATAATGCTTATCGCATAACCGCCACCTGGAGCACTAAGTTGTGCTAGTTTTGATTTGTTGGTTACTGTTATTTTACTAATTGTATACGCTTGCGGATTGGTTTTATAATGCGCATCTTTTGCATCAGCATAAATCGTAGCCTCATATTTTTTTCCTTTTTCCAAGAAATCAAATTTGATGGTTGAGGTACGAGGTGCGTCTCCATTAACATTACCAACGAACCAATTGTTCGTTCCTTTTGCTTTACGGGCTACGGTAACGTATTGACCAGGTTCTGCTTCAAGGTATTTGCTGTCAGACCAATCTATCGCTACATCTTTTATAAATTGAAAAGCATCTAGGAAACGATCATAATTTTCTGGAGTATCAGCTGCCATTTGCAGTGGGCTGTACATCGTTACATATAATGCCAGTTGATTTGCTAGGGTACTATTTACATGGGAGTTGTTGTCCTTATTCATTTTACTCAAATCCATTTCAAAAATACCTGGCGTGTAATCCATCGGTCCACCTACCAAACGGGTAAATGGCAATACGGTTACGTGATTGGGTTTTGACCCACCAAAAGACTGGTATTCTGTTCCTCTTGCGGCTTCGTTACCTATTAAATTTGGATATGTTCTGGCAATTCCTGTAGGACGAACCGCCTCATGAGCATTCACCATAATTTTATAATCAGCTGCTTTTTCAATCGCATATTGATAATGATTGTTCATAAATTGGTTGTAATGATTTCCACCATTTTCAATGATAGAACCAACATATCCGCTTTTTACAGCATCATAACCGTTGTCTTTCATAAATTGGTACGCTTTATCCAAATGACGTTCATAATTTCGAACCGAACCCGAAGTTTCATGGTGCATAATCATTTTAACGCCTTTTGACTTTGCATATTCATGCAATCCTTTGACATCAAAATCTGGATATGGTGTTACAAAATCAAAAACATAATCTTTCGAATGTCCAAACCAGTCTTCCCAACCTTCATTCCAGCCTTCGACTAAGACGCCATCAAAACCATGTTTAGATGCAAAATCAATGTATTTTTTTACATTCGCATTGTTTGCTCCGTGCTTTCCATTGGGTTTTGCTTTAGAAAAATCAGTTACGCCAAGTTGTACCGTTGGAAATTCATCTGTGTACGCCCAAGAGCTTTTTCCAGTAATCATTTCCCACCAAACGCCTACATATTTCACGGGTTTGATCCAGGAAGTATCGTCAATTTTGCTAGGATCATTCAAATTCAAAGTTATTTTTGAAGCCAGAATTTCTCTTGCATCATCACTGACAATTATCGTACGCCAAGGCGAATGATGTGGCGCTTGCATGTATCCTTTGTCTCCTTTTGCATCAGGCGTTAACCAAGATTCGAAAACCATAGTTTTATCATCCAAGTTCAAGTGCATGCAGGAATAGTCAATTAATGCTGCTTCGTGCAAATTGATGTACAATCCATCTGCAGTTTTTAGCATTAACGAAGTTTGAACTCCTGTCGTAGAAAAAGAAGTTTGGGATACATTGGCCGTTTTTGCTTTTTCAGCCAATCCTCTAATTTCAGATAATTTTGAAGTGGTATAATCGTATTCTTGGGTGTCGTAATCCCCAGGAATCCAAAATGCGGTATGATCACCTGTCATAGCAAACTGGGTTCTTTCTTCTTTGATCACAAAATAAGTCAGATTTTTTTGCGAAGGAAATTCATAACGAAATCCAAGACCATCATCAAACAAACGGAACCGAATCACAATTTGTCTCTCAGTTTCTTTTTGATTTAAAGTTACTGCCAATTCGTTATAATGATTGCGAATGGAGGCTACTTCTCCCCAAACGGGTTTCCAGTTTTCATCAAATGTGGTTGTTTTTGTATCAACAACCGTAAAGTCGTTCAACAACGATTTTTTGTCATCTTTCAGTTCCAAACCCAATTTACTAGGTTTCACCACCGCTTTATTTTTGTAATTTAAACTGTAACTTGGAGTTCCATCGTTCAGTAAAACAAATTCCATTACAAATTTTCCGTTTGGTGATTGTAACTTTTGCGATTGTGCAGGGCTAAAAAACGCGAGCCATGCTAGGGCTGTGAAAAGAAATTGTTTCATTTTAAAATATATAAATTAATAATTAATCCAAGTTTGATGTTAGTAGTTCCTTAAGATGCGTTTACGAAATCGATTTATTCCGAAAAAGTAAAAGTAAACCCTTTAGACACTACATATTTTGCTGATTTAAAAAAAGTAGATTTTATTTCCACATTAGCAATGCAAGTTAATCAAAATCAGAGTATTGTATTTAAAAAGGAATAAAAAAAAGTAGTGAATTTACACGAAGTTCTAATGCAAAGTAATAAAAAGCGACTTGGTTAGCACACTAGGAAGCAGGTGGGCGTATCCCTCCGTAAAAACTGCGGGTCGGGCTTTTGGCTCTATCTTTATTTTTTTAAAGAAAAAAAATAAAGGATGGCGCCGCAATCCCTTACGCAAAGAAATCCATCTGTACTATGAAAATATTTGTTTACGAACCGTTTAGAAACCTCTTGAAATCGCCCAGAATAATTTTTTTTGTACAGTAAAATGGATCAAAACGACATAATGTATTTCTAGCTTCCTTTGATGAATAGCAAGAATAGCTTTTTTTTAGTGCAAATGAGTTCCGATGTGCATGACTTGACTTTCAAAATCTTCCCGCGCACCAGCTGCTTTGTTTTTGAGTTGCGAACGGTAATTGTAAATTGTAGAAACGGAATACCGCAGGAAAGTTGCAATTTTTGCACTGTCTTTGATGCCTAACCGAATGAGCGCAAAGATTCTCAATTCAGTATTGAGCAATTCACCTTCTTTACGTTGTGTTGCTTCATCATCAATTAATAAAGCACTAAATTCTGTAATGAATGTGGGGAAAAGTTGTAAAAAAGTGTTGTCGAAAGCAGCGAGAAAAGCAGCGAGTTCATTCTCTACAAATTCTTTTGATTTTACGGCACTAATCAGGTCATTCATTTTTCCTGACGTAGCCATTACATTCAACTTGCGGCGGTATTCATCTAATTTTCCTATGTAATGGGAACACTGATCCATGTAACGACCAATGTATATTTCCTTTAAAAGGTTTGCTTCGGTCAACGTATAATTCGTATCGTTCAACTTCTCATTGAAGGTGTTTAATTCTTGATTCAATTCGGAGAGCGCATTGTTCGCTAAACTAATTTCCTGCTTGGCTTTCGATAGTTTTTTCATTTGTTTAAAAAGTAAAAAAAGCAGTGCTAACAAGAATAAGGACAATATACTCACACTAATTAAAAACAGCATCAATTGAAATCGATTGGTTTCATTTTGCTCTTGATACGCCTCGTTTATAATGGGCAGCATCTTCGATATTTCATAGGTTCTTAGGCGAGCATTACAAAAAAGGGCATCTTCAAGCGAGCGTTTGATATAGGTAGCGGCGCGGTCAATGTCTCCGTTTTCATACATTAGAAAAGCCAACGAACGCAACGAAATATATTCTTTTTTGGCCAATTGCAAATCGGAAATAGCCGAAATAGTCAACCATTTTTGCTCCTGCTCAGTATCTTTTTTTTGGCGATACGCCTGCGAAATAATGTAGGCAATAACCGCTCGGTCAGGACTATTATTATTAATCTTCGGGAAATAGTTCAGTAATAAAGTCAGTGTTTCATCGTGTTTTCCATCATCAAGAAAAGCGCTGGACTTCGCCATAATGTAAGCACTGGACTGCGGTTTGTAATACTGTAAAGAAGAATCACGGTACTTTTGAGTCAGTATTATATATTTTTTTTTCTCTTGAATGGAGGCGGCGTAATCCGACATGTATCCATAAACGGTACTGTTTACCGTAAGATAATAACCGCGCAATTCAGGTGAAGTCTTGATCTCGATTCGGTTCAATATATCGGTTGCCTCTTTATACATTCCTAAAGTTCCCATGATGGAAGCCAAATTTAATTGGGCGTCATTTAGCTTTTGGATGTCATTCAGTTTTTCTGCTATTTGAAAACTCTTTCGGGCATACATCAATGCCGAGTCGGACTGATACGATTTATACTCCGCATATAATTTTCCGTAAATGGTATATTTTTGAAGATCGGTAGTGGTTTGGGATAACTGTTCCTTTAGTTTGTTGATTTCTAGCTCCTTTTTATTCGAATAAACAGCATAATCAGCTACCGTTTGATCTAATTCCTTCAATAGCGCATCAGAATTATTTTGGGCAAAAAGAAAAATAGGAACCAAGAATGCAATAAGTATTTTCAAAAAGCGATTCATTCAAATGGAATTTAATTGGTGTAAAAATAATTAAAAATCTAGTAAAATAGGTCATTCAAAAGCTTGAGGTTTTAAATTACCGCCAATTCACAACTATTTTTTTGCCACAGATCTCACAGATTGCCAAAGATTAATTTGCTTAAATTTCGGTAAATTTTTTAAAGAAACGGCACACGGATAAAACGGATTTATCAGATTTTCACTGATTGTTAGAAATATTGATGATTCTTATCCACTGTGCTAATCTGTGAAATTAGTGGTAAAATTTTCTTTTAAATTTCGAGGTACATCAAGTGGTGGAAAATCCGTTTAATCTGTGCTAATCTGTGGCTAAATTTTAAAGAAATGGCACACGGATAAAACGGATTTATCAGATTTTCACTGATTGTTAGAAATATTGATGAGTCTTAAAATCTGTGAAAATCTGTGGAATTAACGGTAAAATTTTCTTTTAAATTTGACCCATTCATTGGAACAAAAACAATCTGTGGCTAAATTTTTATACTCTTTGCTACATTTTGATGCGGAATAAATTGCTGTAAAACTTTTCAGTTAGCATTTAAAACTATCAATATTTACGGCTTCTAATTTTTTTATAAAGCCATACCTTCATAAGTACAAAGCAAATCATTAAATTTGTAACTTATTCAAAGACATGTTAGAAAAAGAAGTAATAAATTTCGAAAAAACGGCTATTGTAGGTATAGTAACTCAAAATCAAAGTGAAGAGAAGCTTAATGAATATCTTGACGAATTAGAGTTTTTGACTTTTACCGCAGGAGGTCAAGTAGTGCAACGTTTTTCGCAAAAGATGGAACGCCCCAATCCTAAGACTTTTGTAGGAACAGGAAAAATTGAAGAGATCCATCTTTTTGTAAAAGAAAATGATATCTCGACGTTGGTATTTGATGATGAATTATCGCCATCCCAACAAAAAAATATATCTAAAATCATAACAGAATGTAAAATTCTGGATAGAACGCACCTTATTCTGGATATTTTTGCGCAACGTGCCGAAACTTCGTATGCCAGAACGCAAGTAGAACTGGCGCAATGCCAATATTTATTGCCAAGACTTTCGGGAATGTGGACTCACCTTGAACGTCAAAAAGGAGGAATTGGAATGCGCGGACCAGGGGAAACCGAGATTGAAACCGACCGTCGTATTGTTCGTGACCGAATCGCATTATTGAAAGAAAAAATAAAAACTATCGACAAACAAATGGGCGTGCAGCGCGGGAATCGTGGCGCTATGGTTCGTGTGGCTTTGGTCGGTTATACCAATGTTGGGAAATCAACCTTAATGAATGCCGTTGGAAAAAGTGATGTTTTTGTAGAGAACAAACTTTTTGCAACACTAGACACCACCGTTCGAAAAGTAGTCATCAAGAACTTGCCTTTCTTGCTTTCAGATACGGTAGGATTTATCAGAAAATTGCCAACACAGCTAGTAGATTCTTTCAAAAGTACGCTGGAAGAGGTTCGTGAAGCCGACTTGTTATTGCACGTAGTTGATATTTCACATCCTGAATTCGAAGATCATATCGCATCCGTAAACCAGACTTTATTAGACATCAAAGCCAATGATAAACCCGTTATTATGGTATTTAATAAAATCGATGCTTACAAACCGTTGACCATAGATGAAGATGATTTAATGACCGAAAAAACACCTAGACATTTCACTTTAGCCGAATGGAAATCGACTTGGATGAGTCGAGTAGGGGAGCAAAATGCATTGTTTATTTCGGCCACCAACAAAGAAAATTTCGAGGAATTTAGAGAACGCGTGTACGAAGCCGTTCGACACATTCACATCACCCGTTTCCCTTACAATAAATTTTTGTATCCGGATTATAAGGACGCTGTTGAGAAAGAGGACAAAGACGAGGAAGAAATAGAATAATTTATCCACATAAAGTACACAGCCGTCAGTTCGAGCGCAGTCGAGAACAGAGTTAGTCCAGCAACAGAATCCCTTTTGATATTTTCAAGAGGGATTTTTTTTGGGCATGCCCCAGCTTTCACTGGCGTTACAGCTGGGTCGGGCATTACGTTCTCAATCTCCCGAAAAACCGGGAGGATTTCCACTGCATTCCCTCATGCGAGATTTACGGGATATAATTGCTATTGCGATTCTTAGACTATTTGTAAGAAAAATTTAATATATTTGAAATACCAAGTACAAGCCAATAGCGACAACCTACTCATTTGTGGGTGTATACACGCTATTTTGTAGCGAGTATATACAAGTTAGCAGAAAGTTTACCACAAAAACCTGAAAATGAAGATAATTATTCAACAATTAAGAGAAGAGAAAAACTTAACACAAACAGAACTTGCTGAAAAAAGTGGACTTTCATTGCGAACTATACAGCGAATTGAAGCAGGAAATATTCCAAAAGGATTTACCTTAAAAACTCTTGCCAAAACTTTTGAAATAGAACCTGAAAAATTGACTTATGCTACAAAAATTTCAAAAATAGACAGAGCAAAATTGATTAATCTTTCCTCCTTAATTGGACTTGTACTAACATTTGGCGGTGTTATATTTCCATTAATATTAACAAACAAAACGAGCGACAAAAAAAATAAAGAATTGGGCAAAAATATCGTAAGTGTACAAATTTTATTAGCCTTTTTACTTTCTTTTTCGCTTATCGTAAGTCCATTTATTCAAAAAGGTTTATCACTCAATTATCCACTCTTTCTAATTCCATTACTTTCAATTATTGCTATAAAATTATTGATCGTCATTATAAATGGTATTAGTTTAAACAAAAACAACGATTTACATAAAAAACTAAAAATAAACTACTTATAATTTTAATAGTGAAATTGACGTAAAATTGGCGTATTGGTTTTGCGAAAAAATAGATTTTATAAATCGACTTTTGCAGAAAAGAAATCTTATGAAAATTTTAAAGAAAATTGTGTTCACTATTTTGATTGTTTTGGTTTTAGGTTCACTCGGTGTCTATATTTATTTTGACCAAAAATTCACGCCCGAAAAAAATTATCTAACTGTAGAAAACGAAAGCGGAAATATTCAATTTACTTGGCTCGGAGAAGAAAAGAATGTGCTATTACTACCTATTCAATTCACAAATGACACTATAACTTATTATTTACAATTTGACTCGGGTTCACCTGCAACTGTTTTTTACTCAAATGCAATTAATAACCTAAAACAAATTAATAGAAATCGCGAACGAGCAAAAGCCATATTTTACATAGGAAAAACCAAAATAAAGTCGGACAAATTCCAAATTTTAAATATTGGTAAAGAAGATAATAAAAATGAAAGTTTAAAAATTATTGGGACAATTGGAACGGATATTTTAGAAAACCGTAAAACCATAATCAATTTTAAGGAAAACTATATTTTATTAAATCTATCAAAAGTACCAACTCAATTTAAAGGAAAATTGTTTGATTTTAAATTCAAAAAAAGAAAAATTATCATTGGTGGTTTTTTAAATGGAATTGAAGAAAAATTTTTGTTTGACTCGGGAACAAGCGCTTACGAATTATTGACAAACAAAGAAATTTGGGATAAACTGAAACTTCCAGATTCAAAAATCAATATCGAAAAATCACAATCGTGGGGTAAAGTCTTAACAACTTACACTGCAAATTGCGATCAAAATATTCAATTTAGCGACCAAAAGATAAAATTAACCAATGTTACCTATGTCGAAGGATTTTCACAAACTCAATATTCAATGATGAAATTCTCTGGAATGACAGGAATGTTGGGCAACAAAATATTTTTACATAATAGTTTGTATATTGATTGCACAAAAAACAAAATTGGAATTGAATAAAAAGCCTTAGCTGTTAGCAGAAATTTTATAGAGACGCACCACAGACAAATAACGAATTAAAAAAACAAATGAATATGAGAACATTATCGATTTTACTAATTTCACTATTAACTACAATTAGTATTACAGCACAAGACATTACAGGACAATGGAATGGAGCATTAAAAGTTCAAGGGACACAATTAAGACTTGTGTTTAATGTTACTAAAAATGATACGGATGTAAGCTCTACAATGGACAGTCCAGACCAAGGAGCAAAAGGAATTCCTACTACAACTACAAATTTTGAGAACTCAATCTTGAAAATTACAATTGCAAGTGCAAAAATAGAATATGAGGGAACATTAGGAAAAGACAATATTATAGTTGGCACTTTTAAACAAGGTGGACAATCTTTTCCAATGAACTTATCAAAAGAAGTATTTGAAAAAGAAAAACTTGTAAGACCACAAGAACCAATAAAACCATATTCTTATCATTCAGAAGAAGTATTTTTTGAAAATAATAAAGCAGGAATTAGTTTAGCAGGAACATTGACATTACCCAAAAAAGATGGAGTTTTTCCTGTTGTAATTTTAATAAGTGGAAGTGGACCACAAAACAGAGATGAAGAATTATTAGGACACAAGCCATTTCTTGTTTTATCAGATTATTTAACAAAAAATGGAATTGCAGTTTTACGTTATGACGACAGAGGTATTGCATTATCAAAAGGAGATTTTAAAACAGCAACTTCTGCCGACTTTGCGACAGATGTGGAAAGTGCAATTTCATATTTGAAAACAAGAAAGGAAATTAATAAAAAGAAAATAGGTTTAATTGGACATAGTGAAGGAGGATTAATAGCACCAATTGTTGCAAGCAAATCAAAAGATGTGGCATTTATTGTATTATTGGCAGGAACAGGAATCCAAGGGGACCAAATACTTTTATTACAACAAAAATTAATTGGAAAAGCGTCAGGCATTAGTGATGAAGAATTACAAAAAAATGAAACTGAAAATAGAAAAATATTTGATATTGTAAACAAATCTACAAATCTTGAACAACTAGATAAAGACTTGACAATTTATATTAAACAGTCATTAAAAGACAATCCAACGGAAGAAAAACCAGCAGGAATGAGTGATGAAGATTTTATAAAATTACAAGTCAAACAAATTGCAAATCCTTGGATGCAATATTTTATTAAGTATAATCCTGGACCAGATTTGGAAAAAGTGAAGTGTCCTGTTTTAGCAATTAACGGAGAGAAAGATTTACAAGTGCCATCAAAAGAAAATTTAGAAGCCATAAAAAAAGCATTGACAAAAGGAGGAAACAAAAAAGTAATAGTAAAAGAATTCCCGAATTTAAATCACTTATTTCAAGAATGCAAAACAGGTTCGCCGTCAGAATATTCAACTATTGAACAAACATTTTCACCAATAGCATTAGACGAAATAGCAAAATGGATAAAACAACAAACGAAATAAAAAAACTTATGCTTATAGCTTAGGCTTTGTTGGGCTTGAAAAGCCAACAACGAAACCGCTAGAACTCGTTTGTCCACGTTATCTCGTGCTCGTCTGTGACGAGTACCTACTTAAATTGAAAGACAAATCGTAGCGCTTTTAACGCGGATAATTAAAATGGGAATTAGAGATTATGAAAACAGCAGTTATAGTAACTATGAAGAAGACAAAACTGTTTTCTGTACGTAAAGGCTGAACCTTTGTGGTAATCTTTTTATATAAGCCGCGTTGCAAACGCTTTATTTAGTTCACATTTGTAAGTAGATACTCGTCACAGACGAGCACCAGATGAAGTAAGTAAAATAGTGATTAGTAATTAATGTAGAATGCAGAAAGATTTATTGGCTAACATTTGTTTTGAGGATTTTTTTACAAAAATTTCAAATATTCAAGGAATTTTTTAGGAGGCGAAACAATTACATTTGCAGAGTTAACAAGTTACTATGAACTTTTAAATTTTAAAGCAGACAGACATGTTGATACAACATAAAAAATTATGAATTTTAATAAAAAAGACAAAACCGAAATATTTGAAAATGCGATTAGTTGGATTGTAATATTTGCAATGTTCGTTTATGGAGCAGCTAAAATTAATCAGTTTGATGGAGCAATAGAAATTGACAAAACTGTTTCTAAATTGACCGGAATGGAATTGATGTGGGCATTTTATGGTTATTCTAAATCTTATGCTTTGACTTTAGGGCTTCTAGAAATAATTGGGGGACTTCTAATTTTGGTCAAAAAAACACGAGTTATTGGTTGTTTATTTGTTTCTACTATACTCTTTAATGTTATTCTTCAGGATATATATTTCGAAGTGCATTTTTCAGCACTTAAAGCTGCTATATTATATCAATTTTTAGTTTTAATTATTTTATGGTTAAATAAGGATAGACTTATTCAAAGTATAAAAATATTGCTTGATTCCACTAAATATGAGCAAACAAAAATGAAGTATTTTGTAAAATTGTTTATTGCTTTTATTCTCTTTGTAGCATTTAGAATCGCAGAATATTATTTAACAATTAAATTTAAATTTTAAACAAAGAAAAGTAACATCCCACTAGCACTCGTTTGTCCACGTACTCTGGTGCTCGTCTGCGACGAGTGCCTACTAAATTTAAAGACAAATCGCAGCTTTTTTAACGCGGATAATTAAAGCGCGAATCAGAGAGACACACTTTAAAACATGATATGAAAAGCATCAATACAATAATCTTCCTATGTTTAGTTCAAATAATTTTTGGACAGAATCGAAACATAATAAATAATCAAGCCATTCCATTTAGTCTAATACAAAAAAAGGATACGATTGATTTTATAGTAATTGACACAAAATTAGACAGAGTAAAACCTATTTTTTTATTTTGTCAAGGTTCTTTACCATTGCCATTATTTGTAAAAACAGCAAAAGAAAAAATATGGATGATTGGTGGTGGAATTACAAATTTTGATCTAGATGAAATCAAGAAAAACTATCATTTAATTGTAATTTCAATGCCAAAAACACCTGTAATTATCGATGAAAAAAATCTAAATGAATCGTATTGCTATATTCCAAATGCTGAAAAACCAGATGAATTTGATGCGGATTATGTCAAGTCTGATTATTTAGAAAATTATGGAAATAGAGCGAAAGCAGTCTTAAAATTCTTGCGAAAACAAAAATGGGTAGACAATTCCAAATTAATAGTTGCAGGGCATTCACAAGGTTCAAAAGTGGCCACTTTAATCGCTTTAAACAATAAAAAAGTAACTAATTTAGGTTTGTTTGGCGCCAATCCATTTGGTAGAATTGACCAAAATATCCGAAATTACAGAAAAAGTGCAGAAAGTAAACAAATGACTTGGGAGGAAGCGGATGAGCGTATTGAAAATACATATAAAATGTTGAACGATTCTTACGATGAAAAAAAATTAAAGGAGAATCCAGATTTATTAGCTTGGAAATCATTTTCAAGGCCATTGATAAATGATTGGTTGAAAATCAAAATCCCAACCTATTTAGCTTATGGAACGAATGATATTGCTTCGGATTTGTGTGATTTAGTACCTTTATTTTACATTCAAAATTCAAAAACAAATCTGACTTATAAACGATATTTAAATTTAGAACATAATTTTTTTGAAGTAAAAGAAAATGGAAGAGCAGATTATGAAAAAGAACATTGGCAAGAAGTAATGAACGAATTTATTAAATGGACTGTAAAATAACCACCTCTTCTTACACTTGTTTTTTATTAGAACTTCCATGTAGTGAACAACAAATCATAGCGTTTACAACGTTTACAACCACAAAAAAATCCCTTTTGAAACCATTTTCAAAAGGGATTTCCTCTGTAAAAAATGGAACTTCGATTAAAACCCGTAATTAACTCCCAATCCAAAAACCTCTCGTACTTGAACGGCTTGTATGGAATTGTCATCATAAATTGCTTGTACCGCTACATTTGCGGACAAGTAGTTGTTGATTTTTAGAAACAAATTCATTTGGTAGTCGACATCAACATTTTGTGGGTTGTCTAAATAATTGGAATATAAATTCAACCGATTCTCGATAGACACGTTAGCCATGATATTGAACTTGTAATAAGCAGTAATACTGGCTCCAAATTCAATTCGGCTTGAATCGCCTTGCAAGACCCCAAAAGAAGGATCAAATTCTGTAAAATGAGGGTGAACGATAATTAGTTTTGCTGTCGCAGGAGAAAAATTGACACTTAAGTTATCATTTTTTTTCCAAAGCATTCCTGGTCCCAACTGGAAATAAGCGGGAGAGAAAAAATGTGAAATTTTGGTCATATTTTTATCTAATCCGGTATCCATTTGTGTTTTGAAATTGAAAAACATGGAATAATACCATTGTCCGTTGGCTTTCTTTCCATATAGTGAATTCAATTCCACTCGGTCATCGGTTTTAGCTATTTTTTCATCTCCTTTAATTTTGGTTAAACCGTAGGCCAGAATCAGTTTGTTATCCCAAACGACATCTTCTTTTTTGTAATTGAAGTCATAATTCAGTCCAAAATTTCCCGCGATATTCGAAGTTCCGCCACCCAGCCATTGCTTGTTGTAAGCGGATTGATTGAAAAGTAGTGATATGTTTCCTTTTTTGGTCCAATACTTTATCGTATCTGTTGCTGTTTCTTGGGCGGTTACAGAAAGTATGGTGAAAACAAATACGAAAGAAATAGCTATTTTTTTCATGACTTTATATTTTTAATGCTACAATAAAAGCTTGAATTCAATTAATAAATGCGAAAGTTAGGAATCTCAAAGAAAGATGAAATATTTTTTCAGAACAAAGAAAAGAAAATTAATTCTTTTCCC
>NZ_FRBU01000025.1 GCF_900142695.1 Flavobacterium xanthum
CTCTTCTTGTTCTTGACATAATTCTGCTAATTTAAGGTTTTTAATCCTATCTTAAATTCACACAAAAAGTTGTACGTTTTTTGGGGAGCAGCATACTCAAACTAACTAAAAAGTAAAAGTGTAAATCACAAGCATAAAAAATTAAAGAAAACACACTAAATATTACAATTGCTATTGTGGAAGCTAAACCATCTATTCCATCAATAAAATTAAATGCATTAATAATGGTTAATAAAATAAAAATAATTCCAAAATACTCTAATAATTCAGGTAATTTATGTATTCCTAAAAAACCATTCAGCGTTGTGAAATTCATAGAATTAGAAACTAGCAAAAAAATGATAGCAATGGTTTCCATCGTTAATTTGGCTATTGGAGAGGTGACGACCAAATCATCTTTTAAACCTATTATAAATACAACTGTTATCGCAGCTATTAGATTTAGACCAATATTTTCTACATCAAAATTTTTTATAAAAAAAAGTGTCATTATAATCGTTATATAAAAGGCTACACCAGCCATAGTAGGTGTTGAACAAAAATGAGAACTTCGGTTATTAGGTTCATCACTTAAATTCCGAATTTTTATTATCCCATATATTTTTGGTATAATAGTGTATACTAACAGAAATGAAATTATCACTATCAGTAAACTTAATACTGTAAAATTAGACATGATTTCTTTGAGCATTTCTTTATTTTTTTAAAATTATAAAATATTTTTTTACAATAAAACAGTTGTTCTTACTGTAAGCTACGGCTAAATAATTCAAGTCTAACTTTAATCTTACAACCATTCTTTTTCGGGGATTAAAGAATATTAAAGTTGAAAAAGACTTTTTTAAATTTTATAAAATAAAAAAATACGGTAGGTAATTATTTTTTTATTGGCAGTTATAAATAAGGTTATATTTCCAGATTAAATTTAAATATAATTACCGGTCCTAAAAAAATTTAACTACCATTAACCAAAATATTCGTTTAAAGGTATAATTCTTTAAAATTTTGATTTAAAGCACGTTAAATTTTAATTAAAGTTCTAAATATTATATGGTCAATTTTAAATACTAGGTATAAAAGTAATTTTTGATTATAAAAAAAGTAATTTATAAATAAATTAACAATCATTATTTCACAAAAAAAAACACCTCAAAATTAAATTTTTAAGGTGTTTTGCAGAAAAAAGAGATCAACTTAAATAAATTGTTAAAAAAATTAATTCTTTGTTACTAATCTAAAATTATTTTGAATTTAGGAGGAATAGATTAGCATAACCGGCTGAAACTACTTTCCAAGTGTATATTTTATTTGCTACGTTTTTCATGTCTTTAGCAATCTCATTTAATTCTTCCTGCTTAATATTTGATACAATCTTTAGTAATTCATTTTTATTATTGAAGTACTTAGCTTTGTTTGCTGTAGTTTCCAAGTTGTAATTTATGCCATAAGTTATAATAGGCAACTCCAGATACATTGCTTCCACTAATGACGGATTAGTTCCTCCTGCACTATGGCCATGAACATAGAAATAACAATTACTTCTAATCTGGTTTAATATGTTTTGATCATAAATAGGGTCTAATAAATGGATGTTTTCAAAATTATTGAATTTCAATTTCATTTCTTTACCATAATTACTATTATTCCAATTCCCTATAACAACAATATCTAAACTTGGATGTTCTGAAAAGGAATGCAATATCAAATAAATATTATTTTCTGGTTCAATTCGACAAACTTTAAATGCGTATTTTTTAGCCAAGAAAGGATATTCAGATACAACACCGGAACTTAATGCTTCTTTCTTTGTGTGATCAGCACCATAAGCAATTAATTCACTATTGATATTATAAACATATTTCACATAATCTTGGATTACTTTATTGTCTGAAACAACTCTGTCAGCATAAGTTACTGCTACTCTTTCGGAAAATTTTAAAAATATTTTAGCTGCTTTCCCCCATTTTGTACGTTTCCACTCTAACCCATCGATATTAACAATAATAACTTTATTAGATATCAATTTAATAAACGGTAAAACTACACAGCCCGAAACTCCCAGTATCAAAAGGACATCTGCATAAAATAACGCATTAAAAATGGAAATTATATCGTATAAAATGCTTTGCATACCATTTGCATTTAATGGGATATATTTTAACTGAGCATTGTTGTGACTTTTAAGCTTTTTAGGATAAAAAAAACTACTGCAATAAACCGTCACATCAAATGAATCAGTTAAGTGTTTCGTTAAATATTCAGTAAGAGTTTCAAAGCCACCATATTTAGCAGGAAGACCAACAGTGCCGATAATGGCTATTTTTTTTTGTATCATGCTAAAATTACTTTTTCAAGCATGATTCTTGCGCTTTCTTCCCACGAATACTTCCCCTTAATTGTTGATTGTATTGCGCTTAAATCTATATTTTTTACATTTTGTGCCATCTGATTAATTATTCTAACAAACTCCTCGTAATTATTCGGATCAAAAAAATAGGGATTAAAAAAATCAAAATCAGCCATAGCAGTAGTATTAGAGCATGCAACAGGTGTAGATAATGCCCCAGCTTCTAGTGGAGGGATGCCAAACCCCTCAGCTTTAGAAGGATATACAAAAAATTCTGCTGCATTTAAAAAATTTTTCAAATCTAAATCAGTAACTTTTCTAAACCAATAAATGGATTTTTTAACTTCTTTTTTTAAATCATTTATGTCATCAAAAAGACCACTATGCAATGTATTGTCTCCAATTAAAACGAGAGAAAATCCTTTTTCATACAGTTTTTCCTTTGCAAAAGCTTTAACTAATAAATTTTGATTTTTTCTCGGTTCTATGCGGCTTACATAAAGTATAAACTTTTGGACGGCATAGCGGTCACTAATATATTTTTTTGACACCTCTTTGGCTGTTTTAAATTGAAAATAATCATCTGAAACAGCGTTGGGTGTTATTATTATTTCATTTGCTTTAATGTTAAATTGTTTGGCAATTTTTTGTTTGGAATAATCTGAGACGGTCAATAAATAATCACTCCTTTTAGCACTTAAAAAAAATAATATATTGCGTTGCAATCGATACAAAAAAGAAAAATCATTAGAAAAATCATTAAAAAGAATATCATGTATTGTAACAATATATTTGCAGTTTTTATTTTTAATAAAAGGAATAACATATTGGAAATGAGCATGTGTACAACCTAATCTATTGATTATTTGAGGTATTTCTATAAAAATTCTTTCGAAACTTCCTCTTGATGAATACTGAATGTATTTGACATTAGGTTGATTTACAAAATACTCCTTAATATTTTCAAGTTTATTTGCACCAAAATATAAGGTGATGTTCGGGTCTAGAAATAAAACCTTTAAATACAATTCTTTGACATACGTTACCGTACCTTGAAATTCACCGTCAAAAATATGTGCATCAACAAAAATTTTATAGTTTTTCATACTTAAATTAATTTAAAAAAATCACGATATGCATCGAGTTAACTCTTTTCACTCAAATATAATTTTATCTTACGGACAATAGAACTTTCAATTTTCCATACTTCGAACAACGATTTTAATAAAAAAATTCTTGAGCTATTGGAGTTAAGATATTCTTTATGATAGTACAATTTACTTTGAAAAGCATATTTATGCATGTTAATAAAACTCAAATTACTTGAAATTGTTTGCGAGCTTAAATGATCATAATTTAAGTTATATAAAAGGTAATTATTCAAGCCCAATCTTTTAACTTTAATGCCTATTATAGATTCTTCCATATATAAAAAGGTGTTTTCGTCTAATAAACCTATATCAAAAAACACTTTTTTGACACCCATAAAAAAAGATCCCGCTAAACAATCAACTGGCTTAATTTCTGAAAGATGTTCCGTATTATAAATTTGCCTCCCTCTGTAGAAGTATTCATTACGAAAAATAAATTCTAATGCGATTAGTGAGCCTTTTATATCATCTATAAATCTGGGGGTTTTCCACGCTGACATTTTTGATATCTTTCCATTATCACGCATTATAGGAGCGACAAAAGCCGGGTTTTTTAACTTTTTATACTCTTTAGTCATTTTAAATAGTAATAATGTGTCGTTAATCGAAATATCATTATTACTGATTACAATAAAATCTATCTCCTTTTTCTTTAGATAATGTAAACCAAAATTATTACCGTAGGCATAACCTCCATTTCTTTCGCTAAGAATTACTTCAATATTTTTTATTGCTAAGAATGTATCTTTTAATATATCATATGATTTATTAGGCGAGCAATTATCAACTATTAGGATATTTAAATCTATTTTTTCCTGTTTTTGTAAACAGTCGACGTATGTAATCGTGTCCTTATAGGATTGATAATTCAATATTATAACATAAATAGAGTCTAATTGATCTGTATTTTTCATTTAATACTGTTTTAAAATCACTTTAAATTAATTTAAAAAGCGCCTGTTATACAGAAATTTTAGCCTTAAAAAGTTATAATAGACAGAAGTTACATTTAGTAAAAAATATGTAAATTATTTAGATGCTAAACTCCTATGTGTTTTCGCTCTTTTTGCTTGAATACTTTGTCAGTCGAAGTATTTCTCTCATTTTCCTGCCCCAAATATCCCAATTTAATTCGTTTTCAAATTTCTTGCGGGCGTTTAAAGATAGCGTACTTAACTGTCCCCGATCATCCAGAAGAGATTGTATAATTGCCACATAGTCAGCTGGTGTGGCGGTCAACGGCAAAGTAAAACCGTTGATACCATTTTCAATAATTGAGGTTACACCCCCCGTATCTGTAGTGATAACCGGTATCCCAAAAGCATTAGCTTCACAGAACACTATAGGAGTACAATCAGCACGGGTAGGAACAAACAACAGATGTGTATTGTGTAAAATATTTACTAAAACATCACATTCTTCCCCTTTATTCTTATCAAGAAATGGCACTATTTTAATTTTATCGTCATTTGTCAATAAATTAGGAATACAGCCGCATATTGTTAAGGTTATATCATACCCTTTATTAGTTAAAATACGGAATGTTTCTACTACAATTGCTCCGCCTTTTCTTTCCCAATCCACTCCTAAAAAAAGAAAATTTATCGTACTATTGAATTCTTTGTTTAAGTTTGCTCGTTGCGGTATAAAATCTAGATTAGCCCCAAATTTCACTGTGAAAACAGAACTTTTATCAACTTTATAATTATTAATTACATATTCAGCTGCCCAAGTGGAAGAATAAACATGAGTGACGGCCTTTTTTATTGCGTATTTTTCAATTAAATCACCCTCTGTAAAAGAAAAATCGGAAATATTTGAAAAATAGTCATAATAATTATTCAGTTGACCAAAAGAACTATCCGATAAATAACATATTGGTATTGACGATTCCAAATAAGCTATTTCTGTGGCTGCTACTGGAGCAAAAATTACATCAATTTTTTTATTTTCAAGTTTTTTTTTGATTTGAGAAGCATAAAATTTACTTAGTATCAAACTGTGGGATCTATCATATCTTTTAAAAAAAAACAGCTGATTTATAACAGTGTTTATTAAAAGCATTGATTTAATCATTAAATTATGCTTTATTGGCGCAATTAAATAAACTTCATCAACTTCTTTCATTAAGGATTCATACATCTTAAAATGAGTTCCTGACCAACTTCTTTTATCCTTTGGATTTTTTGCGGTGAGGTACCCAACTGTAAGTTTTTCTTTCATGTTTGAGCTAAAATTAATTTAACTTTATAATTTTTGCTTTCACTGATTTCATTTTAAGTGTAGCTCCAATTAAAATCAATAGTAGCACGGGCGTTGTTGTTGTAAAAATTCCATGAACTACAAAAGTTATAAGCATAACCGTAAATACAGCTGCCTGTAAGAGCATGGATGCTAATTTTTCTAATTTACTGCACTCTTGAAAAGTGACTCTTGAGGCGACTTGTAAAAGTTTGAATAAAAAAAGAAAGAAAAAAATTATTCCAAGTAATCCGGTTTTTAGTAGTACCGTAATAAAACCATTATGGAACATAGGCAAAACATCTAATGAATCCATTTCACCATTAAAAATCCAATTAGGAGTATAAACAACAGTACCGAAACCCTGACCTATTAACATCTCAATAAAATTCCCTTCACTGAATTTTGTAAGTCCTAAGAAAGCTTCATAACCGCGCCAATTCTGGCTAATTTCAAATGATGTTTCGTAATCTTGAACAAGGATTTCATTGAAAGAATGATTTATTTTTGATTGAAATGTGTCTTCTTCTATTGCGCTGGATTCAACTTTTATGAAAAACCCTCCAAAAATAATTAATAGTACCACAAATACGGTTGCCCAGTAGATTTTCAAAATAGTAATATATTTGTCAATAAAGGGAATTAAAATCATTACCAATAATAAAAAATAATCTGTTCTCGAAAATGATATCGCAACTGAGAATAGTGAAATCCCCATTATAAACCATTCCTGAAAATTTTCAAATAACTTGAATTTGCATATTCTTGCATAAAACAATATTGTAAATGCTAACAATGCTGTTGGATTTGACAAGCTATACCCATATCTTGTCTCAAGACCTAGCTGGGCAAGTAATGCCGGATTTAAAACCAACTCTATCAAATTATAAATAGTTATTACAAGTGAAC
Source organism: Flavobacterium xanthum (assembly GCF_900142695.1). Lineage (GTDB taxonomy): Bacteria > Bacteroidota > Bacteroidia > Flavobacteriales > Flavobacteriaceae > Flavobacterium > Flavobacterium xanthum. The sequence continues at coordinate 6,649 of NZ_FRBU01000025.1, forward strand.
TTATTACAATAACTTTTATTAGCTCTCTAAAATCAATTATTTTTTTAGACATATAAAACCCGATAATAATAAATAGTGGAGCTTGAATAAAGTACATTATATCTCTTGTAAAATAATACAAATTAAAGTCTGCCAAACGGACTAGCCCCACAAAGAATCCTATAAAAACAATCATCTTCAAAAAAAAAATATTTTTTAACCCACGAGACGCTTTTACAGACCTATTTAGCTCAAGATGAATCAATAAAGGAATTGACAAAAAAACTACAGCTTGATCCCAGTCTGTTTGAGAAAGAACCAATAACAGGGCAGTATACCAGAGAGCGGGGTCATTTTTATTTGATTTTAGAAATCTTTCCATGATTTATTTATAAAACGTAAATACTTTTATATTGTTTCTTTGAAGTACTATTGCTGCATAAATTGTTATAGTAAACTCACAAATTAATAAAGATATAGCTGCCCCAGTAGTTGATAGTTTGAATCCAAAAAGTAAAATTCCCAAGACAAGCAAATTTAAAATTGCGCCTGTCATATAGATTCTAGAAAAATATTTATCCATTTTAAAAGGTAACAATACAATATTAAATAATATTGAAGCAATAGGCAGTATTACTATTAAAGGGGATAAAATTCTAAATATTACTATTGAATGATTTACATTTTGACTAAACAACAAATGAAAAATTGGTTCGGCAAAAATGACTCCGATTATCCATATAAAAATTGAAATGATAATTGTAAAATTTAAAATTCTTTGCAAAAAAACTACAGTTTCTTCAGATGATTTTCTGACTAATTGAATAATATGAGGATAAAGTGTTTGAGTAAAGGGTGAAAACATGGCTACAATTATTCGTAAAGCTTTTTCTGCAATTGCATAATAACCAACCATCGTTGTATTAGTAACCAAACCTAAAACAACTGTGGTCGTAGTTGTGTAAAAACTAGTAGAGATTGTAGAAATGAAAATATAATACCCTTCTTGAACATGCCTCCGTACATTTTTATAATTTTGAATTTTAAAAGGAACATTAAAAGTTTTATTTATCAAAATCATTGAAATAATCCCTACAAAAATATATCCTCCAGAATTTAATAATGGCACTAATAAATAATCATTTGGTGATTTTACAAATACAAAAATCGAAATTGTAAAAATAACTTTTGAAATTACAGATAAAATTGTGATGTATTTCATCTTTTCCATTCCTTGAAAAAACCAAGTTGGAAATAAAAATGTTCCAATGACACTACCGAAGGTAAAAAAATACAACTCACAATGCATTGAAAATTTTTCAAAACTAAAAACTACAGCTGCCATTATAATTAAACACAAAATAACTAATACAAAACGTGCTGTCATAATTGAATTGTAAGTTGTCGTTAATTCCTCGATATTATTCTTTGTCAGTGATATTTCTCTAGTTCCGGAAAAATTAAATCCGTATTCAGCTATAACAGAAAAATAGCTAATAAATGCTTGTGCAAAAATAACAAGTCCGTAAATTTCTATTCCTAGTGTTCTTACCAAGTAGGGGAATGTTATTAATGGTAATAGTAAGTTAACTGCATGTAAAAATGATAATGATATAAGATTAGAAAACAACTTTTTGTTCTCCGCTCTTTTTAATTTTTCAATCATTATTTTTTTTTAGTTAATTATAAATTCAACAAACGCTAAGGTTTCAATTTTTTAAATAAATAAAATGATTATTCAAAAACAAAATCGAGGTATTTTCAGTTTAACTCTATCGCATTGCTGCATTAAAAAGTAAATACTTCTAAATGTTAATCTAAGCAAACATTACAAATCCAGCCATAGCAATTAAAAAGAATGCTAAAATTATAATTGAGATAATACCTAAAAATTTTTTTGAAATATTCATTATGCTTTGCTTTGAAAAGATGGCTGAATAATTAAATGGGGAAAGATAATTTTACTAAAAAAATAATTCATAGAAAATTTCTTTTACGGCTTCGCAGTTGAAAGTCACATAAATGCTGTCAACTTTTTAATTAAAAAACTATGCTTCATTTTTTACACTCTATCAAATGTAAGTATTTATTTTTTTAAAAACATCTACAAACATAATTAAATGTACCTCAAAACACATGTTATCAACAACATAGCAAATCCAGATGTTTATTGGTCTATATGTTTAATAAACAAATATTAAAAGGAGATTTATAAATTTAAAGGAAATATGATGGAATTTGAAGAGTCCCAAAGTATAAAATAAAGGAAGAGAAACTATGTATAATTGTAAAAGCAAGATTTTAATTTTAAACAAATAAGTCATTTAAGAAATTACAAAATAGCAATTCCTTAAATGACTTATTTGTTAAAAAACCGTAGGTTGTTTATAATTTGCTGATATAACTTCCGTAAATATCTTTAAACTGATAGCCTTCAGAAAAACGATCTTTGCTTAGTTTTTTGTATTCAACCAAAGCCCAAAGTATAAATTCCTTCATGAAAAATTTATCTTCCTTGGCGAGTTGAGGTTGATATTTCTTGATTAAAACTTCAAGAGGAACAATATTTCCCAAGATTCTTTCATATTCTTCATCAGAACAATCATCTAGTAATTCGAAACCACTTTCGGCAAAAAACCATTCGATGATATCTGTATAAGCTGTTTTTTCATCTTGCTTTTCCAGTTTTTCAATTTTTGGAAAATAAGCTGGAAAAAAGGTATGGATTGCATCGCCTAATAAGTGCTGTGCTACAACGGCTGCACCCTCCTGCTCTCCTTCATATACTAATTCTACTTTTCCGGTAATCGCAGGGATGATTCCCATAAAATCAGACAAACGTAAAGTAGTGTGATCCGCTCCTGATTTCAATGCTCTGCGTTCCGCTGTACTTAATAAATTCTCAAAAGCAGTAATGCTCAATCTGGCGCTTACACCACTTTTATTGTCTATGTATTCACTCTCACGAGCCTCAAAACTGATTTGTTCCAATAAGTCCCTCGCTAATGAAGGAACATAGACCATATCATTCTGCACTTTATCTAATTTAGCTTCTTGCTCTGTAATTGTTCTCGCAATTTTTATCGTATCGGGATAATGTGTCAAAATTTGAGAACCAATTCTGTCTTTCAATGGTGTTACAATACTTCCACGATTGGTGTAATCCTCTGGATTTGCCGTAAAGACAAATTGCATGTCCAAGGGCATTCTTAATTTGAAACCACGGATTTGAATGTCACCTTCTTGCAAAATATTAAACAAAGCAACTTGGATTCTTGCTTGTAAATCAGGTAATTCATTAATTACAAAAATACAGCGATTCGCTCTTGGAATCATCCCAAAGTGAATCACTCGATCATCAGCATAGGATAATTTCAGATTTGCGGCTTTAATCGGATCTACATCTCCTATTAAATCGGCAACAGTTACGTCTGGCGTAGCTAGCTTCTCGAAGAACCGATCGCTTCTGTGCAGCCAAGAAATGGGAGTTTCATCCCCTTTTTCGGCAATTAAGTTTTTGGCAAAACGAGAAATTGGTTTCAAAGGATCGTCATTAATTTCTGAACCCGCTACAAACGGAATGTATTCGTCTAATAATTCAATCATTTTACGTGCTAACCTCGTTTTGGCTTGACCACGAAGTCCCAGTAAATTGATGTTATGACGTGATAAAATGGCGCGCTCCAACTCTGGAATTACCGTATTTTCAAATCCATGAACGCCTTCGAATGTTGGTTTTCCTGATTTGATTTTTTCTCTCAGGTTCAAACGCAATTCATCTTTTATGCTTTTGCTTTCGTATCCTGATTTTTTTAATTCGCCTAATGTTTTTATATTTTCTATTTTCATGTTTGAAATTTAACGATTGAAAGAGGGACTACTTTAAAAATTGTTTTCCTGCTCTTGCTATCTATTATCTTGATTAATTATCCTGTTCTCTTTATTTTTTTTGCTCTACAGTCGTTTCTACCGTTTTATTTAATTCTCTTCTTTCTATTAGTTTCATAATCTTCAAAAATCATTTCGCCCAAACCTTTCAATCCAGTATAGAACGCTTTTCCTTGATTGGCTTCGGTAAATTTATTGACAAACTGCTGTAGATAAGGATCATTAGCAATCATAAAAGTAGTAATCGGAATGTGTAATTTACGGGCTTGTTGCGCTTGACTGTAGCATTTATCTACAATATATTCATCCAGACCATTGCTATTCATATAATACGAACCGTCCTTTTCCCGAACACAACTTGGTTTCCCATCCGTAATCATGAATATTTGTTTATTGGTATTTCGTTTTCTACGAAGTAAGTCCATTGCTAGTTGCAAGCCTGCGACCGTATTAGTGTGGAATGGTCCTACTTTTAAATAAGGTAAATCTTTAATAGCAATCGTCCAAGCATCATTTCCAAAAACTAATATGTCTAAAGTATCTTTTGGATAACGTGTTGTAATTAGTTCCGCTAGAGCCATTGCTACTTTTTTAGCTGGTGTAATTCTATCTTCACCATACAAGATCATACTGTGACTAATATCAATCATCAAGACGGTGCTCATCTGAGATTTAAATTGTGTTTCTTCAACAACCAAATCATTTTCAGTCAGCATAAAACTGTCGACTCCATTATTGATTTGGGCATTTCGCAAACTTTCTGTCAATGAGATTCGCTCTAGTCCATCACCAAAATGAAATTCGCGAAATTCACCAGTATGTTCGTCACCATTTCCGGCATGTTTGGTCTTGTGATTTCCACTGCCACTGCGCTTTAAATTCCCAAAAATAGTGTCTAAAGCCTGCTGCCGAATAGCTCGCTCTGTTTTTGATGTAATTCCAATTCCTGAACTTCCATCTTCTTTAAGTTCATCACGGATATATCCTTTTTTCTTTAAATCTTCGATAAAATTATCAATGGTGTAATTTTCATCCGTCAATTTATATTCTTTGTCTAATTCCCGCAACCAGTCGATTGCTTCATCAAAATCTCCAGAAGTATGTGTGATTAATTCCTTGAAAATTCCAAAGAGTTTATCAAACGGAGATTGATTTGGCGCTTCGTATTGCTTGAAATAAAAACCTTTTCTATTGTCATTTTTCATAATTGTTAAAATTACATCATTTTCAAATGACCCTGCACAAACGTTTATTAATTTTTAGTTAAAAGCGTTTCAATAAAAATAGGTATTCGAATAATGGAGCCAAGAATGCTCTTTCTAACGTAATCTAAAAAAAATCAAAAGAATTCCCCATCCACATAATACCAATTCCCATTTTCAAGTTTAAAAGAAGAAAGTTCATGATGAATTTGCTGCTGCCGTTTAGAGTCCAAAAAGTAGGCTTTGAACTCCACCGTATATTCGGTGACGTATATAATTTCTAATTGAAGCCATTTATTACTGGTCGCCCAATTAAGAATTTCTGATTTAGAATGGGAACTTCTTTTGGAGACATGAGTTGTTGCTACCAAATAATCAGCTTGATGCGTCACATAGGCCGAATAACGAGAACGCATTAACAATTCAGCTGTTGTTGCTTTTTGAATGCCATTAATAATGGGTTCACAACATTCCTGATAGGATTTACCCAAACCGCAAAAACAAGTATTCTGGTTGCTATTTAGCATGCTACTTTTAAAGAGAAGTTGTTGCTTGGCCATTAAGTCCTACTATTCTTTGGTGTAATTGATTCAACAAAACTTGATACCTACTTATTTCTATCAGGTCTTCATCTTCTTCGGCAAAATCGAGTAATTCATCTAGCTCTTCACTAACTTCAACTAATTTATTGTTGGCTTCGTTGGCATTTTTTTCAGCTATAAAATCAATTATTTCTTGAACACCACTTTTTACTTGGTCAAATTTATTTATTTCCATGATGCGCCTTTTTAGTTCTTTTCCGAAGCGTTATTTTCATTAAACTTCTTTACAATTTGCTTTAACTTTTCTTTGCGCACAATTTCCGCTTGCTTTACTTTATCTTGTGCTTTATGCAATTTGTCGTTGTGTTTTTTAATATTTCTGTCGTTATTTCTACTCATGGTCTTATGCTAAAAAATTATGAATTCATTTATTTGATTCAAAAATGTCCTGCAAAGTTCGGGTTATTTATTGAAATTCAAGTTGTTTTTAATTTGACAATTTGTTCTTTTAAATAGCATTAGCTATGATTTTCAATTTTGGTTCTCCAAATCAGAATGTGTAGTCCTAATTTTTCAAGATGATTTTAAAGAAATTCGAATTCTAAAACTATTAAAAAGGTCATAATTATTGGCGTTGCAAGAAAAAATGATGTAAAACATTGAAAATTAAAGAGATAACTAAATATCAAAAAGTTTCCTCCTGAACATTTTTTTTATATATTTAGTTTTTTAATGATGCAGTGATCAAAAACATATTATTCCCTATATGAACTCTGAAAAAAAACACACTAAATTGACTAAATGGTTCTTTAAAAGGCCAAAAATAACGGGAGTAATTACGTTCTTATTTTTGAGTTTTATTGCCAGTTTTATCGTAGTACAGCAATATAAATTGATAAAAGAAGACGAGCAGAACGAAATGAACACGATTCTTCATGTCGTGCATCAAAACATTGAACAATCGCTTAAAAATTGTTATACCACTACACTGACTTTAGCACTCACTATCGATAGCAACGGGATTCCTGAAAATTTTGACAGTGTTGGCAAAACACTAATGGCCTCAAATGCCAATATTAATGCGGTACAGTTAGTTCCAAAAGGAATTATAAAATACATATATCCCATGAAAGGGAATGAAGCGGCTATGAATTTAAATATTCTAACGGATCCTTATCTTAAGGAGGAAGCTTTAAAATCAATTGCAACTCAAAAAATGTATTTTGCAGGGCCTTTAAAATTAAAGCAAGGCGGAATGGGAATTGTAGGAAGGTTTCCCGTTTTTGAAAATAATAAATTTTGGGGGTTTTCAGCGGTAATTATCAAACTAGAAACACTTTTGAAATCATCGGGAATCGACAATATAGATGATTCTAAATATTATTTTCAATTTTCAAAATATGACCCTACAGAGCAGAAAGAAATTTTTTATTTACCTAATAAAAGCGATTTTTCCAGCAACTACAATGTTTCAATAAAAATTCCGGACGGTGATTGGAAGTTATACATCATTTCAAAAAATCAAAATTATCTTTATTCTCAAATTTTAATTCCTGGAATCATTGGAATCATTATAGCCGCACTTTTTGGGCTATTAATATTTACGCTTTTAAAAATACCGGAAGAATTACAGTCATTAGTGAGTATTCAGGCTACTAAACTTTTAAATTCTGAAATAAAATTTGGGGCTATTTTTGATCAAGCAGCGATAGGAATTGCTCACATAGATACCTTTACAGGAAATTTTATTGAAATCAACAATCAATATTGCCAATTATTAGGATATACACAGCAGGAAATGAAAGAGCGTAACTTTCAATTCGTAACCCATCCAAAAGACATAGAAGAAGATTTACTGAATCTTGAAAAACTGCGAGAAGGAAAGATTGCAGCGTATACAATGGAAAAGCGGTACATTACAAAAGAGGGTGCTATTGTTTGGATAAATTCAACTGTCTCTCCGCTATTAAAAAAAAATAAAAAAGTAACTACACACATATCTATAGTTGAGGATATTTCAACAAAAAAAGAAGCTGAGTATTTAATTAAAAAAAATGAAACACGATTTAAGAGTCTGTTTGAAGACTCCCCAATGCCGTTAAGAGAAGAAGATTTTTCTGAAGTTAAAAAGTACTTAGAAGAACTGAAATTATTAAATAAAAGTAAAGATATAGTAACTGCTTTTTTTTATGCCAACCCACTCGTTGTAGAAAAGTGCCATTCCTTAATTCAGGTCATTAATATAAATAAGGCCAGTTTAAAATTATACAAGGTCAAATCTAAAGAAGATTTAATTGAAGCGAAGTCAGAACTATTTAACATAAGATCCAAAAAAGATTTCATTGAGAATTTAATCGCTATCACCCAAGGGAAGAAGCACTTCATTATCGATACGATAATAAAAAATGCCAAAGGAGAATTCCGTAACATTAATTTAAGATGGAATATAGTTAAAAGTTACACAAAAACATTCGAACGAATCATTGTCTCTACAGAAGATATTACAGATAGAATGGCCACTGAAAAAATTATCCTCGACACAAAACAAAGAGTAGAATCATTAATTAATACCATTGACGGAATAGTTTGGGAATGCGATGCTACAAACTTTTCGTTTAATTTTATAAGTAAAAAAGTAGAAAATATTTTGGGATATACTGCTGCCGAATGGCTTGCAGAACCTACATTTTGGCAGGATCATATCTACTGGGAAGACCAAGAAATGGTTCGGAATTATTGCAAACTGAAAACAGAACAAAATTTAAACCATGACTTTGAATATCGCATGGTTGCTAAAGACCATTCTATTGTTTGGCTCAGGGACATCGTAAACGTAGTTTTAGAAAATGGCAAAGCAATTAGTTTACGTGGTATTATGATTGACATAACTAAAACTAAAGAAGCGGAAAAAGAGTTGAATACTTCCTACACTATGGTCACCGAACAAAATAAAAGATTATTGAATTTTTCCTATATTGTTTCCCATAATTTAAGATCACACACCAGCAATATCGCCTCTATCGTTTCTTTGATTGAATCCTCTGAATCCGAAGAAGAAAGAGAACAAATGATACAGTTATTAAAAACTGTTTCCGGTTCTCTTAACGAAACCATGGTACACTTAAATGAAGTCATAAATATTAGAAATAATATTGGACTAGTATCTGAATCTTTGAATTTAGCACATTATATTACAACTGTAAAAAGTGTGCTTTCTGAACAAATCACCAGTCATGAAGTAACTATTTCATCTGATATACCGCAGGATACTTTTATTAATTATAACCCTGCTTATCTGGAAAGTATACTGTATAATATTATTTCAAACTCAATTCGATACAGACATTCTTCCCGTAAACCCATCATAAAAATTAATTTAGCGGTCGAAAATGATAGGAAAGTACTTCAAATTTCAGATAATGGCATAGGTATTGATCTTGTGAGAAACGCTGACAAAATTTTTGGTATGTACAAGACTTTCACGAACAATTCTGATTCCAAAGGAATTGGATTGTTTATCACCAAAAATCAAATTGATGCGATGGGAGGAAATATTACTGTGGAAAGCGAACCCAATGTTGGAACTACCTTTAAAATTTATATTCAATGACAAAAAAAGCAATCTGGATAGTTGACGATGATGCCATTTACCAAATTATAGTAAACAAAATAATTCAAAGGTCAGCGATGTTTTCGGCGATTTCCTCTTTCAAAAATGGTAGAGAAGTAATTGATAACTTGCATCATGCTGCAGCAATTAATGGTGATCTTCCGGACATCATTTTATTGGATATCAATATGCCTATAATGGATGGATGGGAATTTATGGAAGCAATGGCACTTATAAAACCTAAATTGCAAAAAGAAATCGTCGTCTATATTGTCAGTTCCTCGATTGCCATTGAAGATAAAAACAAATCAAAATCGTATGAAAATATTTTAGGATACCTCTCCAAACCCATCACTGTAAATGATTTGGTATTAATTGCTTCAAATGATTAATAAAAGAATGCAATAAAGCTTCATAAAAAAATAGCAAACAATACTGTCAGAACTAACATCAGTGAAATTCTTTTTTTATTTCTTCTAATGTTTTAGTAGTAAAGAGGAGTTCATTGATGATTTGTTGTCTCAAAAGATCAATATCATTACAATCAAAATATCGAGCCCACGACGTTAAAGTAAGTAAATTTCGAACTTGTTTGATGCGCTTGGTAGTTTCAAAACTAGTTCGCAAAATTGCTTTTTTATCATAGTTTGGATTGTTTTTATGCTGATAATTAACGGTTTTATTTGAGAAATTTACTTCTAAATAATAGAGTTCTTCCAAAGCATTATCTGGATAAAAGTGGTCCCATGGAGCGAAACCTAATTTAATTTTAGAAGGAGTTACTGGGTCTAATGGCTCTAAACGCCATTTGCTATTTGCTAATCGTCCCCAATGATTGGATACACGATACATTCCTAAATTAGTATAATAATACTTACTTCCCGACTTACTATCGTATTGCAGTTTCATGCCATTGACAGTCTCAATAGGCATTTCACTAAATACACAAAAAGTATTTTTGAAAGAATTTGGGTTGGGGCGAAAAAAAATTTCCATCAAGCAAAGATAATCAGAAAGAGCAAATCCTAGCAAGACAATGTATAATTGATTAACTTTGCCGACAAGATTTACTTTAAAAAAATTATTATGACTAAAGCTTCTGAAGAAAGAATGTTGCAAAAAGGGGTTTACACCGGAATCATGGAAAAAGATGAAAATAACAACTTTTTTTGTGGACAATATCTTTTAGACTACCAAATGGCTACCAAATATACTGTAGGAGATTGGATAACCATCAAATCAATTATCGAAAATCCTAGCGATATCAGCCATAACAAGTATCCAAAAAAATCAAAAAATTTCGATAAAGCGAATAATAAGCCACAACAATAACCTGTTTTAGAGCTTTAATTCTTTGAAATCCAACCCTTAGAAAAGACTTTTTTTTAAAATTTGTTGGTCATAAACCAAAAAAATAAAAAAAAGTGTACCTTTGCAAAAAATTTGTCGATTTTGAAATCAAATTATATTGATTTTATAGTAAAAGACAAGTAGTTACCTTATTTATGAAAAAAATAGTTGAATACCGCAAACTGCTAAATGTAGACAAAACTGCAGAGCTAAAAGATTTGAAAACGATTTATCGTAATGCGATGAAAGAAGCGCATCCTGATAAATTTCAGGGCGATGAAGCTGGATTGAAAGCTGCTGAAGAAAATAGTAAAAAAATCATTGAAGCTTATCATTTCTTGGTTAGCATCAATCCTGAAACATTAAAATTAAACTTACCAGAATATACTGAAACAATAGCAACAGCTACAATTTCAGACTATAAGTTTGTTGAAGGAAGATTAATCATCAATTTCTCAAACGGTAGTGTTTATGAATATATTAGTGTTCCTAAAGCAACTTACGTAAAAATGGTCAACGCTGATTCTCCTGGAAGATTTGCGAAAAGACACATTCTAAATTCGTTTACTTGGAGAAAAACAATCAATCAAGATTAATTCTTTACCACATAAAATTTTAAAGCATCCTTAATAGGATGCTTTTTTTTTGACTTCAAAGCACTTCTTTTCTTCTACTATTACTTTTTTAAAGAATTTTTACTTCAATTGATACTACGGACACCTTTTAAAATGTTTCGGCATCACTATTTATGATCCTTTTAAAAAAATGCTGTTTTTACCGATTCAACAACGAACAAATCATACCAAAACAGATTCAGTTTTCAGTATTAAATCTTTTTTACCGCTCCATTAAAATATGTAACTTCTACCATTGGTAATGGTTGTAAGTGTTATTATTAACAACGGACAGCATCTAAAACTGGCTAATCAATTCATTCTAAACGATACATAAATAATTATAAATTATAACAAAAATTTAGGTTCTAAAATGAATTATATTTTATATTTTTTAAATACTTTTGCAGACTTAACTCAATTAACTAATTAATAATGAAAAAAATAATTCTATTACTTTCGGCAACTGTTGTTTTAATTTCTTGTAACAAAGTTGGCAAAGACGAGTACATCATTTCAGGAACTGCAACAGGAATTGAAAATGGTAAAACAATTATCTTAGAAACACAAGATGCAACGGGAATGATGTTACCAAAAGATACTGTAAAAGTTGAAAATGGGAAATTTGAAATGAAAGGAACAATAACTGAACCTTCATTTTACACTATTCAATTAGAAGGAGCGCAAGCTAAAATACCTTTTATATTAGAAAATGGCGAAGTAACTATTGCTATTAATAAAGATAGTATTCAAAAATCGAAAGTATCAGGAACTTACAATAATGATGAGTATGTAACTTTCAATGAGGAAATCACTAAAGTTCAAAAGAAACTAATGGATTTTCAAAATAAAAATATGGAAGCTATGAATGCTGCACAACAAACTAAAGATACTGTTGTTATCAATGGTTTGATGAAAGAATTTGCAAAGATTCAAGAAGAAGTTGGTGTAGCTTCAAAAGCAAAATATGTTACTTATGCTGAAACGCATCCAAAATCATTTATTTCAGCTTTAATTATTCAAGGAATGTTAAATGACCCAACAGCTGATGTTGCAAAATCTGAAAAATTATACAACGGATTAGAGGAGTCATTGAAAAAGACAAAACCAGGCTTAGCCATCAAAACTAAACTAGCTGAAATCAAAGCACCTGCGGCTGTTGGAGCAACTGCCCCAACAACGGACGGTAAATGAAGAGCCGATTTTTCCGCTCCTAATCCGGAAGGAAAAATAATATCTTTAAAAGAAAGTTTAGGTAAGGTAACAATAATTGATTTCTGGGCATCTTGGTGTGGTCCATGCCGTCAAGAAAACCCAAATGTTGTAGCACTTTATAAAGAATTACACAGCAAAGGGCTAAACATTATTGGTGTTTCTTTAGATAAAGATGCCAAAGCTTGGAAAGAAGCCATTGCAAAAGATAAATTAACTTGGAACCAAGTTTCAAATTTAAAATTTTGGGATGAACCCATTGCAGCACAATACAAAGTGGAATCTATTCCTGCTACTTTTATTTTAGATGCTTCAGGACATGTAGTCGCAAAAGATTTGAGAGGTGATGCGCTTCGAGCTAAAATAGTAGAACTTTTAGCAAAATAAACAACTTCTTTGATAGAAAATATAAAAATCTCCCTAGTGGAGATTTTTATATTTTATTCAATACCAATACATTAAAAATAATACTAAAATTAAGTGCAAATTTAGTTTGGAAACTTCAAAACTGTTTCTATATTTGCACCCGGTTAGCACAATAAGCAATGCTTATTGAGTCTTGGGGAGATACTCAAGCGGCCAACGAGGGCAGACTGTAAATCTGCTGTGTAAACTTCGCAGGTTCGAATCCTGCTCTCCCCACTAAAACGCTGCAAGTAATTGCAGCGTTTTTTTTATAGCACTACTTAATCAAAATTAGCCCCTGATTGTCATTGTCTGACTTACTTGTCTGCATGACTTTTAAAATTAAATAGTCCGTTACTACTAAGTCATTATGCACTCTCACATTTGGAATTTACTTTTTACTATAGTGGCCAAAAGAAATTTAGTTTAAGTAGTTCTATTAGTTTTCACTCGTATTAGAGAATTTAAGGGATACGACATAAAAAAATCCCTATCATTTAAAAATGATAGGGATTTAGTTAGATACGTACTGTCTATTACAAAGTCGCCATATCAATTACAAAGCGATACCGTACATCCCCTTTTATCATGCGGTCGTAAGCATCATTAATATTTTTGATATCAATCATTTCAATTTCTGAAACAATTCCATTCTCAGCGCAGTAATCCAGCATTTCCTGAGTTTCAGGCAAACCGCCAATCAAAGATCCTGCTAGACTTTTTCTACCACCAATTAAGCTAAAAGCATGAATTTCATAAGGTGTTGGTGGTACGCCCACACATATATGCACACCATTTACTCTTAATAAGGACAAATATAAATTTAAATCATGTGGCGCAGAAACAGTATCAAGAATAAAATCAAAATATCCAGTGGCACTTTTTAGTTGTTCTGCATCTTTGGTCACAATAAACTTGTGAGCGCCGAGTTTTTTTGCATCTGCTTCTTTTTCGGGAGACGTACTCAAAACGGTAACTTCAGCACCAAAGGCCACACCAAATTTAACAGCCATGTGTCCTAGCCCACCTAGTCCTAAAACAGCTAACTTATGACCCTTTCCTACTTTCCAATGCTTCAGTGGAGAATAGGTTGTTATTCCAGCACAAAGCAACGGTGCTACAGCGGCTAAATCTAATTTTTCAGAAACGCGTAATACAAAATCTTCATGTACCACGATCGTGTTAGAATAGCCACCATAAGTAGGTGTTTTTCCATCTTGTCCTAAAGCATTATAGGTTGCCGTACTTCCATTTAAACAAAACTGCTCTAGTCCTTCCTGACAGTTTTCACAGGTTCTACAAGAATCTACCAAGCAACCTGTACCAGCTAAATCTCCAATTTTAAACTTTTTGACATGGCTACCTACTTTTATCACTTTCCCTACGATCTCATGTCCAGGAACCATCGGGTAAATAGCTCCACCCCAATCGTCTTTTATTTGGTGAAGATCACTATGGCAAACACCGCAAAACTGAATGTCAAATTGAACATCATGCGGTCCTACTTCACGTCTTTCAAAGTTCCAAGGAGCTAAATCTGTTTTAGAATCTTTTACTGCGTATCCTTTCGTTGGTATCATATTTATTATTTTTTATAAAATTATGAAATATATTGTAGCTCTCGATTTAAAGATTTTATATAATTCCCACTTCTTTCCGTTTTTTTTGAATTTGAGATCAAGTGCTGCAGATACAACATTCTGGAGTATTAGCTGTGTTTATTGCCATTCCTTAAAATTCCACCGCTAGCCTCTTTAATGTATTGAATAAACATAAATGCATGGGGATCTAGTTTACTAATTTCCTCCTTGATTCGCAAAAGCTCGAGTCGGGTAACTACAGTGACAATGATATCACAATCTTTTTTGATGTCGAAATTATCTGGTAAATAGCCTCTTTCGCCCTTGATAATAGTAATTCCTTTTCCTAACTTTTGTACGATTAACGATTTTATTAATTCACTTTTAGAAGAGATGATGTGTAATGAAGTGTACTGCTCTAATCCGTGAGAAATATAATCTAGCGACTTTATAGCTGAAAAATAAGTTACAATAGAATACAGTGCCGTAGAAATACCAAAAGAATAGGCTGCTGCGAGAAACAATAACGTATTCATGGCGAAAATGACCTCTGATACATTGAGACCAATTTTTTTAGTTGTCAATAGTGCTATTATTTCTACGCCATCAGCTGTCGAACCACTACGAATACACAAACCCATGCCCACACCAATAAGACAACCACCAAATAAAGCAATCAATAGTGGGTCTGACGTGACGGGAGCAACATTAAAAAAAGTCATACTTAAAGCAATCAGCAAAAAAGTAAGGAAACTTTGAATAGCAAAAGTTTTACCCAGCATTTGCTTCCCGATAAATAAAAAAGGAATATTAAATACTAATACTAAAATCCCAAAAGGCCATTTGGTAATTTCATGAACTAAAATTGCAATACCAATTATACCGCCATCCAAAAATTTATTAGGTATCATAAATCCCTTTAATGCTAAGGTTATCAAGGCTACTCCTACTAAATTTAAAATAATATTTTTAAAATAAAAAATTTTTTTCCAGTTGATTGAATTGTGATCAGTAATCATAAGGATTTATTTTAATTATAATCCATTCGCTTTACTAAAGTAACAAAATAAGCTTAATTAATTGGTTAATAAACAGTTGTAATTTATATTTATTCAATTATTTGTGTTTTTTAACTTCTCTAAATAAATAGGATTGCTTTTGATTCCATTTAATTGTACTCCTTCCTGTGAGAATTCGATTCCTATTTTTTACATTCTCTCCATTCCACTACAAATCAAAACAAGATAAATTGAATAAAATCTGCAAAAAATAAACTAAATTTGATATAATAAATAGAACAAAATACTAAAAATCAATATCTTAACTGCTCTGCCTCATTCTAAATTGGTCTAATTAAATTAATATTATTAACTAATAAATATATTAATTATGGGCAAAAAAGTAGTAATTGCATTGACTGTTCAAGCGAATAGTCTTTACACGATGAATAACCCTTCTCCAGCTGATATAAATGCTAAATGTTCGCTATCAGATGATAACTCCGGAAGTTCTGCAAATGGCACTTTAGAGGACTTTAAGTCTACTGTTTATATCAACCAAGATGTGAGATGGATAGGTTTGACAAGCGATACTGGATTTTCAGTGTCGATTGACAGCATCGTTTATGAACCAAATTTTAGTGATGTCAATTTTTTTGATTCATCAACAATTAAAGGGACTGGCGGGAGGTCAGGCAATATAACAGCTAAGGTTAAAGATGATTCCAATTTGCTTAACAAAATAGATAAATACAGTATTCATTTTAGTATTTATGACAATGGGAATACCTTTAAATCTTTCCAAATCGATCCAAAATTAGCGGCAAACCCATGATACTTGCAAAAGATCTCACAATTTTTGTCAAAATCTTATTTCTGGTTGTTTTTTCACTTTTTCTGAACTTAATTATGCGGGCTCAGAATCAAAAAGTGGCTGATAGCCTTTTGAAAATTTATCAAACAAATGAACTTGTAAATACGGAAAAATTAGAATTACTGCGGAATTTATCATTTAATGAAGTGAATAATTTAGAGTTATCAATACACTACGCAGATGAATTAATTACATTATCAAAATTAGAGAAAAACAACTTATATCTGTATCGAGGATATTATCAAAAAGGGACTAAAAATAGACTAATAGGAAATTTAAACGAAGCTTTAAACGATTTTTTCAATGGGGGAAAAGCAGCGATTAAAGCGAAGTCGATCAATGGAGAAGGAATATCATACATGGCAATAGCAGATGTATACTCCGTAATGGGAAACTCCAATAATGCCGAAATTTACTATAATAAGTCCATACAATTGCTACGAAAGTCCAATGATTCCATATCTCTAGCTAGTGCACTATTGAACGCTGGAGATGAATATTCGAAGAACAAAAAATTTGGTTTAGCTTTAACCAATTTTGAAGAGGCTGGTGCTATTTTTAAGAAGATTAATTATTCAAGTGGCACGGCATACACTTTGGGAAATATTGGAATGGTCTATGCCAAAATAGGCAAAAGTGAGCTTGCTAAGTCTTACATTACAAAAGCCATAAATATTCTAGAAGAGTTAAAAGACTATTATGCCATTTCAGACTATTTGTTATACATGTCTGACATCTACCTGATGCAGAATAATTGGCCTGCAGCGCTTCGTTATGCGAAGCGTAGTCTGCAACTGGCAGAACAATATGGATTAAAGGAACAAATTAGCAATTCGAATCTAAAAATTTCTGAACTCTATCAAATAGCCAAAAACCCAAAAGAATCCCTTAAATTCTATAAAAATCATATTGCTTATCGGGATAGTATCACTAATCTAAAATCCGTTCAGCAAATGGCTGACATAAGGACAAATTATGAGGTTTCCCAAAAGCAAATTGAAGTAGACTTACTCGAGAAGGATTCAGAAATTCAGAAATTAAAAGAGAAAAAACAACAAAATATCATTTATGCTTCAGCAATCTCTTTATTGCTAATCTTAATTATTACCATAGGTTTTTATAGACGATATAAATTTATTAAAAAAACGAATGGTATTATTGAAGAAGAAAAAAATCGTTCTAACCAATTACTTTTGAATATTCTCCCGGAAGAAACTGCGCTTGAACTAAAACGAAGCGGAAAAGTTCAAGCTAAAAAGTTCGACTCTGTTACCGTTTTATTTGCTGATTTTGAAGGATTTACAAAGTATTCTGAAAATTTATCTCCTGAGAAATTAGTAGAAAGCATTGATTTTTATTTTTCAAAATTTGACACAATAATGGATAAATACAATTTAGAAAAGATTAAAACCGTTGGGGATGCCTATATGTGCGCAGGAGGACTGCCCTTCCCTACTAAAGATCATGCTCATAAAATAGTACTTGCAGCACTGGAAATCGCCCAATTTGTAGAAGCTTCAAAAAATGTGAATTCAGAGAATCAAACTCGTTTTGAAATTCGCATCGGAATCAATACAGGTCCTTTAGTTGCAGGAGTGGTCGGCATAAAAAAATTCTCTTACGACATTTGGGGTGATACTGTGAATATCGCCTCCCGTATGGAATCTAACTCAGAAGCTGGAAAAATAAACATATCCGATTTTACATATAACATTATTAAAAATGATTTTGATTGCAAATACAGAGGGGAAATTGAAGTAAAAAACAAAGGAATGATGAAAATGTACTTTGTAAATGATCCTTTGAATTCTCTTAAAAATTATACCTTCACAAATGAACTTGTCCTTAATGATCCTAACGAATTTTAGTTTATAATCATTAAAGTTTATAAAAATAGTTAGTTTTGAGTACCTTTAAAAAAAAATAAAATGGAAACTCAATCCTATAAAAATCACATTAAGTTCTATCCTCCACATCATTTTGTCTATTATCCAATAATTATGACTTTATTGGGTTTCAGCATCTACTTTACCTTTACCACTCAGGATCAACTCCTTTGGGCTTTTATCAGCATTATTTTTATAGTCCTTTTTTGCCTTGCCTTTATGTTACGACAACATTACGCACTAACGCTACAAAACCGAATTGTACGTTTGGAAATGAGGTACCGTTATTTTTCTATAACAGGCAAAAGATTAGAGGATTTTGAACATCAACTAAATGATGATCAATTATTTGCTTTACGCTTTGCACCTGACATGGAGTTTATAGCATTAATGCAAAGAGCACTCAATGAAAATATTTCAGGAAAAGAAATCAAAAAAGCGATTCAACATTGGAAAGGAGACTACGAGAGAGTTTAATATTCTAAAATAATACTACAAATTTATCCAGAATGACGGTTTAGAATTTTGTTACTTTGTTGCAAATTCTCTCCATACAAACTCGAATTTAAAACTCCTAAATGCCAGCATATTTTCTAGATATTGAATACAGTAAGATTACTTATAGCGAGGAAGAAGTCAATTTTAAGGAATTTGAGTGCTGTACGTTTACCAATTGTAATTTTTCCAGCTGTGTTTTCGTAGCAGTAACTTTTATTGATTGCACTTTTACTGATTGTGTTTTTAGCGATGCAAAAATTAATTACGTAGCTTTTAGAACCGTCACTTTCAATCGTTGTATAATCAAAGACGTTAATTTTTCGATGTGCGATAAATTAATTTTCGAAATCGCCTTTAACAATTGTACTTTGGATTTCTCTAAATTTTATACGCTAAAACTAAAAGGAACCTCTTTTATCAATTGTAGCCTTATAGCGGTAGATTTTATGGGAACAGATTTAACTGAAGTCCTTTTTGAAAATTGTGATTTATACCGTTCCGAATTTGCAAAAGCAATTGCCAACAAAGCTGATTTTAAAACTAGCTATAATTACACAATTGATCCCAAAATAACAAAGTTAAAGAAAGCTTTTTTTTCTACAGAAGGGCTGAAAGGATTATTATACAAACATGATATTGTAGTTGAATAAATCTGTTTAAGAAATTATTTTTCCATCTTCCATGGTAATAATTCTTGTGGTCCTATTAGCAAAATCAGTGTCATGTGTAACTACTAATAAAGTCTGATTTTCTTCCTGGGTAAGCCTATTAAAAATATCAAATACCAAGTCACTATTTTTCTTGTCTAAATTCCCAGTCGGCTCATCCCCCATTATTATCAAAGGATCATTAATCAATGCGCGAGCAATTGCCACCCGTTGCTTTTGACCACCGCTTAACTGATTGGGCATTTTCAGTGCTTGATCTTCCATATCGAGCGTTTTTAAATGCTTCATCGCACGATTTTCTAGTTCTTGATCTGAATATTTACCTAATTTCATCCCTGGAAGCATGACATTTTTTAGAACATTATATTCTGCCAATAAATAATGAAACTGAAATACAAAACCTATTTTTTCATTTCGGATCAGGGCTAATTCTCGATCTGTCTTTCCTGTTACAAGTTGGTTATGAATGTAAATTTGACCGTCGTACGCTGTATCCATCGTGGAGAGCAAGTATAATAAAGTCGATTTTCCACAACCAGACTTGCCTACTATTGACACAAATTCACCATAATTGATACGCATTTCAATTTCTTTTAAGACCTGAAATTTTACGGGATCGTAAAAATATTTACTCAAGCCTTTTGTCTCTAATATAACATTATTTTCCATCTCTATTTTCCCCTGATAATTTCAACTGGATCTATTTTACTGGCTTTTAGCGCAGGAAAAAGTCCAGCAATAGTTGTTGTGAATAAAGCAAAAGTAATCCCAATTCCATAATACAGTGGATTGTAATTAATAGGATATGTTTTCACGGTAGGTAGCGAAGCGGTTTCAAATGGAATAATATCGATAATCGAAGAGAAAATATAGCCAAATAATAAACCAAATAAGCCACCAGCAAGTCCAATAATTATAGAAAGTGAAATAAAAATCCATTGCACATCATTACCAGAAAATCCTGTAGCTTTTAAAATGGCAATACTATCCATTTTTTCATAAATCATCATGTTCAGAATATTATAAATTCCAAAACCGGCAACAATAAGTAAAACAACACCAACGGCATAGGAGATAATACTTCGCACTGTACTTCCAGTTTCAAACTGAGAATTGGCTGTTTGATAATCAATTGTATCAAGATTGAAGGTATTCCTAAACTCTTTTGCGACAGCAGGCGCGGAAGTCCTATCGTATAAATTTATCTGAATATCCGTGATGTAATTCGTAGATTCTCCCACTATTTTTTGAGCTGTAGCCAATGAGGTATAACTCATTACATTATCAATCTCCGCAATTCCAATTTCAGAAATACCAACGATTTTTAGCGAAGCTAGATTTCCTTTGGAGGTGGTAATTTTAATTATATCACCCTTGGAAAGTAACATTTTATCAGACAAACCCTTTCCTATAATAATACTATTGTTCTGAAGCAAATCCGTCACATTACCGTCTACTATATAATCACTTATTTTAAATAATTTTTCTTCAGAAAGCACATCAATGCCGTTAATTACACCACTGATTTCGATTGTTCCAGAATTAAAAAAAACAGGGGAAGTCACTTTTGGAGCAACATCTATAACCCGGGTATCTTTTTTTAAAACAGCTATAATTGTTTTGCTGTTGTAGATGGACTTACCAATATCTTTTGGTTTTATAGAACGTATAAAATTGGTTTTGTTCTTAAATTCTTTTGACAAAAAAATAGGTTGATTTTCTGAAGGCTTTATTTCATTATACAACAGCACATGTGGTGTTCTGTTGAGCATTAATCCATCTAATAAATCATTGAGTCCATTCATAAAACTCACTAAAGCAATAAACATAGCAATGCTAAAAGTTACTCCAACTGCCGCAACAATGGTTTGCTTTAAACGAGCTTGAAGCAAATGAAATGCAATATTTAAAATAAGTTTAAAGTTCATTATTGAGGTTTGTAAATCATTTCATCCGCATTTAATCCCGATACTATTTCTACTTTCTGATAATCGCTCAGACCTGTTTTTACTGCTCTTTTTTCATCTTTATTTACTAAAACATATTTACCTTCAATTAAGAACAGTTTTGGAATGGTAATGGTATTTTTCTTGGTTTGAATAATAATATTAGCTTCTGCTGTAAGATTTGGATAGAGTTTTAAAGGTGGTTTCATGAAATGGGCTTCGATTTTAAAAGTACGGGAACGCTCATCCATGATGGGATAAATTTTATCAATAATTGCATCAAAAACTTTTCCTTTGTAACTGTCCATCGTTACAAGAACTTTCTGACCTGTTTGTATGCGAACCATATCATTTTCGTCAACTTCCAACTCCAACAAAAAAGAATTGGCTTGACCTATTATCGCTAAGGCAATTTGAGGTGTAACCAAAGCCCCTTCTTTTACCAAAACATCAAATAACTGTCCTGAGAACGCACTCTTAATACTAAAATCATTTTGAGATTTTTGATTGAGTTGTAAGTTAATCGCATTTTTACTTTGATCATTTTTCAATTGAGCTCTAAGTTGCGTCAATTGTTTTTTAGTCGATTCATAATTGATTTTCGAACTTTTAAACGCTAATTCGATTCTTTCAAAATCAACTTCTGAAATCCCACCTTGGTTTATGACATTTTTATTTCGGCGGTAAATGGATTCGTCTACCGTTAATTTATCTCTAGCAGACTGAACTTTCATTTCCATTTCAGCCATTTTATCTTGAATATAGCGGCTGGTTTCCAAGCTTAATTGGTAAGCCAGTCGTGCATTTTCAGTGTTCAGTTCCGCTTTTTCGCTTTCCAACTCAAATAGTCGTTGTCCTTTGCTAATAGATTGACCCGCAACAACATTTACTTTTAATAATGTTCCGTTTACAGTGGAATAAACAGTATACTGGCCATCCGCTTTGATAACGCCAGATGCATAGACACTTTCGGTCACTTCTCCAATGGTTGGCTTAATTTTTTCCGTTTCTTCTTTAGAACAAGAAACAAAACTAAAAGCTAGTAGGTAAAATAGTAGTCGTAATTTAAAACTCATTTCGTTTCTAATTTAACTTGATAGATTATGGTCTATTATTGCTATAAATATACGAAATTATCTATTTTTAAGTAGATTTTTTAGGTACTAATTACATACAAAAATAAATACGTAGGAATAAGAAAACGTTAACCTACAGCGCTTTTTCCATTTTGTAGTCTTCCATTTTATAACCGCCATACCCTAACTCAATATCTTCCTCGGCGACGATTTCAAAACCTATTTTTTTGTAAAAAGAGAGTGCTTTGTTAAATTTATTGACATTCAAAGAAATAGCAACCGAATGATTTTGTCTTGCTAAATTTTCAATTGTATCAATCAAGAACTTCCCTGCTCCTTTTCCTTGAGCTTCCGGAAGCAAGTAAATTTTATGGAGCCTTGTTACTTCTTGGTTTAAATAACGGTGTTCATAAGAAGCAAATCCAAGACAAACTCCATCTTCCTCTACCAATAGAAAAAGATGTCCTTTTTGGTTTAAATTTTCGAGTAAAGCTTTTTCGGAATAGAACAAATCAAGCATATAATGAATCTGTTCCTTTGACAAAATACTACCATAGGTGACAGGCCAAGTTTTAGTTGCGATGTCTTGAATCGTTTTAAAATCAGTAAAAGTAGCTTCAGATAGTGATAACATTGTAATAGAAGTAGCGGATTAATTAAGTTTAAAGCAGCTTTGCTTTTGTTGTGAAAGTATAAAATTTTGCAACTGCATTTGGTTTTCCTGTGGTATTTAAAATCTTAAGTTGGTGGTCGACAATTCGATTACAAGTTGCTAGTCTCAATTTTAAATTTAACCATTTAGAATCACATTTCAATCGCTGAAAGTACACGCCACAAAAATGACATTTGCTGCTTATTTTATAATCCTTGCATTTCGATTTTTACACTTATTTAAAAAAAGTGCTCGTTTTTGACGCTAGTTCTCTTCTAAAAATATGGAACTAATCCAATTAGTTTTATAAGTACTATAAACCAAAAACAGTTTTAAGCATTAAGTGGAATTTAATAAAATTTACCATCCAGAAAACTATTTTATAAAGTTTCTACATAGCCTAGCCCATTTTGAATCATCGCCAATTTTAAAATAATCTAAAATTTTGATGTGTTCGTATTTACAAACTATAAAAAAAGGTTTCTTTGTTTAAACCTGAAGACTGATACTGCCAGTCCATATTTACTACGTCTTTAATTACCTTTTTAAGTTTAGAAAAATCATTCGGCTTTTTTATATAAATATTAGCGCCTTGTACAAAACTATCTTCAATATCTTTTTCTGACGAGGAGGTTGAATATATTGCAATGGAAACATCTATGAACCGCGAATTTGATCTTATTTCTCTAAGACATTCATGTCCTGTTTTACAGGGCATGTTCAAATCCAAGAATAAAATATGAGGCAACTTATTTTCCAGATTTTCCAGATAATCAATTAAAACTTTACCATCTTTAAACGAGGTCAGTTTATAGTCCATTTTTAGTTCGGCTAAAGCTTCATTAAAAAGTTGCAAATCCTCTTCGTCGTCATCTGCAATCAAAATATGAATTCTATCTATTTTATTAATCATAAAATTAATGGTTTGGAATATTCTATTTAATCTTTTTCTTTGATAAAAGTCTTTTTTTATCCACTATTCTTTTAAACATGGAAGGCGTTAATCCAGTTACTTTTTTGAATTGTGTCGATAAATAGGCGACGCTACTATAATTCAATTCATAAGAAATCTCTGTTAAACTTAATTTCTCAGCTAAAATTAATTTTTTGGCTCTTTCAATCTTTTGAATTATGATGAAATTCTCGACTGATGTATAAGTATACTCCGAAAAAAGAGTGGTGATGTATCCGTATCGTAAATCTAGCTTTTCAGATAAATACTGCGAAATCGTCGTACTTGGAAATTTATCTTTTTCATAAATAATTTCGACAATGCTATCTTTAATGGTTTGTATCAATTGTGCTTTTGGATTATTAATAATGTGAATGGCATATTGATCGAGTTCCAACTGTAGTTTTTCGAAAGTCTCTAAGGATACATCATCATTAATCTCAATTTGACTTAAGCCTAAAATATGGTATTCTATCTTTAATTTATCTAAGTGGTCTTCTAATATTCTTTTGCAAGCAATATTTCCATCATAATTATAATTGAGCTTCATTAAGTGAATAAGTTATTGAACATTAATTAAATTTTATAAAAGTAGACCAAAAATCACGAATCGATACCTTTTAATATATATTAGTAAAAGAAAGTCACAATTAAGCCAACAAGCGAAGCGCAATTTCAGAATAGGAGTAGTATAAATTGACTAATTAAAAATAAAACTTATCTTACTTACCCATGAATCGTTTCATTTTTACCATAATTTGCAATAACCGATTCCTCAAATTCCAGCCACTCTCTCCAGCGTTTTTCTACATCAATTCCTACTCCATATTTCCGAGCATAAGTAATAAAAGTAGTATAATGTCCTGCTTCACTTTCCATTAAATCTCTATAAAATACAGCTAATTCCTCATCTTGAATATTTTCTGAAAGCACTTTGAATCGTTCACAGCTTCTAGCTTCTATCATAGCGGAAAACAATAACCGTTCCACTAAAGCCGAAACTCTACTTCCTGTACCACTTTTTTTCATGTACAAATACAATTCATTCACGTAATCGTCTTTGCGCTCGCGTCCTAATTTCAATCCACGTTTGATAATTATGTTGTGTACTTGCTCAAAATGATCAATTTCTTCTTTGGCTAAAGCCAATAAATCTTTTACTAAATCTTGATGTTCTGAATTGTTTGTTATAATCGTTATGGCATTTGTAGCAGCTTTTTGTTCACACCAAGCGTGATCGGTTAAGATCTCTTCGATATTTTTTTCTACAATATTAACCCATCTAGGATCCGTAGGTAATTTTAATCTTAGTACAGACATTGAAAATTTGTTTAAAGTTTAAAAAAGTTTAAGGTTTAAAGAAAAAGGTTTAAAATTAAAATTTAGAGACCAATTACATTATTTAAATACCTAATAGTATTTAATAATTGTTGATTCCAAAACTTTAAACTTTAAACCTTAAGCCTTAAACTAAAAAAATTAGTATACGAAAATAGCTCTTTCGCTCATCATTTCGTTTACTTCATTGGCTACTGCTTCGATAACCTCTTCGTTAGTGTGGTCCAATAATACTCTGTCGATAAGAGCAACAATAGTTTCCATATCCTCTTCAACTAGACCTCGAGTGGTGATTGCTGCTGTTCCTACACGAATTCCTGAAGTAACAAATGGAGATTTATCATCAAAGGGAACCATGTTTTTATTAACTGTTATTTCTGCTTTGACTAATGCATTTTCAGCATCTTTTCCAGAAATATTTTTATTTCTTAAATCAATCAACATCATGTGATTATCCGTTCCACCAGAAATGATTTCGTATCCTCTTTTTACAAAAGCATCTGCCATCGCATTAGCATTTTTTTGCAGTTGTAAAGCATAGGTAAAAAATTCGTCTTTCAATGCTTCACCAAAAGCTACTGCTTTTGCAGCAATAATGTGCATCAATGGACCTCCTTGATTTCCAGGGAAAACAGCTAAATCCAATAAAGAAGACATCATTCTGATTTCGCCTTTTGGAGTTGTTAAACCAAATGGATTTTCAAAATCTTTACCCATCAAGATTAAACCTCCACGAGGTCCACGTAATGTTTTGTGTGTTGTAGTAGTTACAATGTGGCAATGAGGCAATGGATCATTCATCAAACCTTTGGCAATTAGTCCCGCTGGATGCGAAATATCAGCCAACAAAATAGCTCCAACACTATCAGCAATTACTCTGAAGCGCTCAAAATCCATATCACGAGAGTATGCCGAGGCACCTGCAATAATCAATTTTGGTTGTTCTTTTGTTGCTATTTCTTGAATTTTATCATAATTTAATCTTCCCGTTTCCTTGTCTACACCATAAAAAGAAGGAGTGTACAAACGACCTGAAAAATTCACTGGAGAACCGTGAGTTAAGTGTCCACCATGAGACAAATCAAAACCTAAAATTTTGTCTCCCGGTTTAATACACGCGTGGTAAACCGCTGTGTTAGCTTGAGAACCAGAGTGAGGCTGCACATTAGCATAAGCAGCTCCAAATAATTCTTTGGCTCTGTCAATTGCAATTTGCTCCACAACGTCAACTACTTCGCAACCGCCGTAGTATCTTTTGCCAGGATATCCTTCAGCATATTTGTTCGTTAAAACTGAACCAGCCGCTTCCATTACTTCGTCACTTACGAAGTTTTCTGAGGCAATAAGTTCTAATCCGTGAATTTGTCTTTCTTGTTCTTCCAGAATAAGGTCAAAAATTTGTTCGTCGCGTTGCATTTTTTTGATTTTCGTTAATTTGATGCAAAAATACAAAAAAACGTTTGGTTAATAGTTAGATTATAATATATTTGACGAGTAATTTTTTAACAAATTAATTAACAAAATATGCCGATAACAGCTAACGATACCAATAGAAAATCATGGCTTGAAGTAGATCCGAACAGTGATTTTCCCATTCAAAACATTCCGTTTGGTGTTTTTCTTACAAAAGAAAACGTCGTGACCGTAGGGACTAGAATAGGAGATTTCGCCATTGATTTAGGCGCTTTGCAACAATTACATTATTTTGAAGGTATTGAACTGACCGATGATATGTTCATGCAGGACACTTTGAATGACTTTATTTCTGATGGACAAAAAACATGGCGTTTGGTTCGAAACCGAATTGCAGAAATTTTTGATGTAACCAATCCTAAATTACAAGGTAATGCAAAAGACAAAGACATTATCATTTTCAATTTAGAGGATGTTGAAATGCAGTTGCCTGTATTGATAGGTGATTACACTGATTTTTACTCCAGTAAAGAGCACGCAACTAATGTAGGGAAAATGTTTCGTGATCCAGAAAATGCATTGCTACCTAACTGGCTTCACATTCCTGTGGGATACCACGGTAGAAGTTCTACAATAGTTCCATCTGGTATTCCGGTTCACCGTCCCATGGGACAAACGTTACCAAATGGCGAAACTACACCAGTTTTTGGCTCTTCTCGTTTAGTGGATTTCGAATTGGAAACCGCTTTTATTACCACTGATGTCAATATAATGGGTGAAAATATAGCCGTTACAGAAGCGGAAGATTATATTTTTGGAATGGTTTTACTGAATGACTGGAGTGCGCGTGATATTCAAAAATGGGAATATGTGCCACTAGGACCGTTCTTAGCTAAGAGTTTTGCAAGCTCGATTTCTCCTTGGATTGTGACAATGGATGCTTTGGAACCATTTAGAACTAAAGGACCAAAACAAGAACCAACTCCACTGCCGTATTTACAACAAAAAGGAAAGCATTCTTTTGATATTAATTTAGAAGTAGCCATTCAACCTGAAAAAGCAGAACCGACGGTAATTTCACGTTCAAATTTTAAATACATGTACTGGACAATGAGCCAGCAATTAGCACATCATACTTCTAATGGGTGTCGTGTAAATTCAGGAGACATGATGGGTTCAGGCACTATTTCAGGACCTACTGCAGATAGTTTTGGTTCCATGCTAGAACTTACTTGGGGAGGAAAAAACCCAATTAAACTAAATGATGGGACAGAACGTAAGTTTATCAATGACAATGACACTGTTATTATGAAAGGTTTTTGTCAAAACGGACATGTAAGAATTGGTTTTGGAGAAGTTTCCAGTAAACTACTGCCTCCATTCGTTAGAAAATGAAATTCTAAAAAACTATAAATAAAACTCCAAAAGTGTACACTTTTGGAGTTTTTTATTTTAAACTATACACCAAAATAACCTGCTAAAATCAGTTGAATCTGGTTATTAATGCGTACCAAATTTGTTCTTGATCGCTCTTTCCACTCGCAACAAAAGCGCAATTACCATTACAATCAAAAGACTCAAACCAATATTCCTATTTGTAGTAGGATTAAAATTTGTTACGAAACTAAAAATGCAGCAAGCACTTAATAGTAAGCCCAATTTAATCATTTCTTTTGAGGAATAATTTTGAGCAAAATCCCATCTTTCTTGACTTTTCATTGCGTTTGCCGATCGGTAACCATACAGCGAATTTATTTTCTTTGGTGGAAATTTCAGCATAATAAAACCCACTACTGTAAAAATCAGTCCCGTCATAAATGGAATTAAAAATAAAGGGTTTTCAAACATGCAGTATTTATTTTGTATTTCTCGATAATTCGCTTGCAACAATCCAAATGTACTACTTAATTCATCACCCCAGAGCCCAGATAGTAGCGAAAAACTTTATGCAGCCGAAGGTTTGTTTTTTGTTGCTCTAAAAGAGCGACCAAAGGAAGCTCCTTTTAGGGCTTACAAAAACAGCCTGATGCCAATAAACTTGTAACGAATAGCTGGAAGTAGCTCCATTAAAATTAGAATCGTTTTCGTTATATTTTGACTAATAAAATTATGAACCTCTAATAATTTTCTTATTTTTGAACCACTTTTGAAAGATACAAATTGATACAAACTTGCTAAAAAGAAGTGCTTATGAAAAAAATTACGCTGTTATTATTCTTGTTTATCCTTGTTTCAGCATGCGGTGTCAAGCAAATCCAAAACTTATTAAGTTCTGGCAATTATGATCAGGCTATCGAAAATGCAGTGTCTAATTTGCGTACTAATAAAGATAAAAAAGGCAAACAAGACTATGTTTATTTGCTAGAAGAGGCTTTCGCCAAAGCAAAAGAACGGGATTTGAATTCCATAAATTTGCTTGCTAAAGATGCCAATCCAGCGCAATTGGAGAAAATGTATACTATGTATTTACAATTGAATCAACGGCAGGAAACCATCAAACCGTTGCTTCCGCTAAAGCTACTTAGAGAAGGCAGAAACGCTATTTTTCCGTTTGACAATTACAACGATCAAATTATAGATAGCAAAAATGCATTATCAGGGTATTTATATGCCAATGCTAAAAAATTAATGGCAACAACGGACAAGATGAACTTTAGGAAAGCGTATGATGACTTAGAGTATTTGAACCAAATAAATCCAAATTACAAAAACGTAATACAGCTGCTGCAAGAAGCACAATTTAAAGGTTCTGATTATGTTTCGGTGTATACCAAAAATGAAACCAACATGATTATTCCTGTTCGGCTTCAAAATGATCTATTGGACTTCAGCACATTGGGATTAAATGACAAATGGACTGTTTACCACAGCAATAAGCAAAAAGGAATTGATTATGATTATGGAATGGTAATCAATTTTCGCCAAATCTTTATTTCACCAGAGCAAATTAAAGAAAGGGAATTTGTGAAAGAACGCATCATAAAAGATGGTGTCAAAAAACTGATTGACGCGAATGGAAAAGAAGTCGTTGACGAAAAAGGAAAAGTAGTTATGGTGGATAATCTTAAAACCGTAACAGCCAGGATTTATGAATTCAGACAGTTTAAATTGTGCCAAATTACCGCTAAGATTGACTATTTGAATTTAAGAAGCAATCAATTGTTACACTCTTTTCCAATCAGTAGCGAGTTCATTTTTGAGAATATTTACGCAACTTACAAAGGAGACCGACGCGCTTCTGACGACAATTACTACTCTTATTTTGACAGAAATCCAGTTCCCTTTCCTAATAGCGAACAGATGGTTTATGATACCGGAGAAGACTTGAAAGCTAAGATTAAAGACATTATAAGCCGAAACCGATTTAGAAATTAGTCTCCAAAAATAAATATCTTTTCATCGAACTCCTTGATAAATCAATTGATCAAGGAGTTTTTTTGTTCTACATTAAATCAACAATCCATTAAAATTTTGTTAGAAAAAGAAAAATAGGTCTTGTGTTATAAAAAATAGTGTACTTTTGGCCCAATGAATAACAACAATTTAAATATAACTCCTATCTCACGGACAAACAGACCTAGTACTTCTCCCG
This sequence comes from Flavobacterium xanthum, assembly GCF_900142695.1. GTDB lineage: Bacteria > Bacteroidota > Bacteroidia > Flavobacteriales > Flavobacteriaceae > Flavobacterium > Flavobacterium xanthum. The sequence continues at coordinate 36,924 of NZ_FRBU01000025.1, forward strand.
AAGTACGGATGCTATTAGTATAGTTTCCTCAAGTGTTCTGATATATTTTTATTCATTTTTTATTTTTTCTTGTTTTGAAATCACCGCTATTTATTATTGGAGCTATCCATCCAAAAAATACTATTATTTTTTCAACATCGTATTGTTATTCAATTCGTTGTTCTGCAATAGATTGTAGATCTATTGTACTAACTTTTGCTGAAAATTTATTTCAAATACAAACCTATTGCTCTTTGTTTAACTCAAAATTCAGCTCTTGAAATGAATATTTCTATCACAACAACTCAGGAAGAACATTATAAATATTCGCAGGAAATATGCGAAACTATAGAATTATCCGCCCTTTTAAGAGGTACTGGAATTGCTAAAAGAACTCCAGAATATATCAAAAAAAAGATGGAAACCAAAGATGCGGTTATCGCCTTAGATAATGGAAAATTTGCCGGTTTTTGTTATATCGAAAGTTGGCAACACGGCAAATTTGTGGCTCATTCAGGACTGATTGTACATCCAGATTACCGAAATTTAGGTTTAGCCAAAAAAATAAAATCCTTTGTTTTTGATTATTCCTTAGAGAAATATCCAGACGCTAAAGTATTTGGAATCACAACTGGTTTAGCGGTAATGAAAATCAATTCCGATTTAGGCTATAAGCCCGTTCCTTTTTCAGAATTGACGAATGATCCAAGTTTTTGGAAAGGTTGTCAAACCTGCACCAATTATGAAATCCTAAAAAGCAAAGAAAACAAAATGTGTTTGTGCACCGGCATGTTATATGATCCCAAAGAAAAACAGAAAGACCCTCCCAAACATCCGTTTAATGTCCGGATTTGGAATCGTTTGAAAAAAATTAAACAAGCTATTTTCTTAGAAAAGTAATCCCCTTCCCAGCCCTACCGGAAGAGAAGGGAGTCAAGGAAGAAAAAGCAACAAATTAAGAAGAAGAACAAATAAAATTCCCTTTCGCCAGTTTTGGCTTCCCTTCCTTCGGAGGGTCACGAAGCATCGGGAGAGGATGGTAAAAAATAATAATTATGAAAAAAGTAGTATTAGCTTATAGTGGAGGATTAGATACCTCTTATTGCCTGAAATATTTGAAGAACGAAAAAGGATACCAAGTTCATACCGTTCTTATCAATACAGGAGGATTTGACGAAGCAGAACTAGCCGCAATTGAAAAAAGAGCATACGAGTTAGGAAGTGCACAACACACGAACCTTACCATCGTAGATAAATATTATGATAAAGCGATCAAGTATTTGATTTATGGCAATGTGCTAAAAAACAATACGTATCCACTCTCTGTGAGTGCTGAACGCGTGTTTCAAGCTATGGAAGCGATAAAATATGCCAAATCGGTTGGTGCTGATGCAATTGCTCACGGAAGTACGGGTGCAGGAAATGACCAAATCCGTTTTGATTTAATTTTTCAAACCATTGCTCCCGAAATTGAAATCATCACGCCAATTCGTGATTTAAAATTATCCAGACAAGAGGAAGTAGCTTATTTACAGGCAAATGGAGTGGAATATTCTTGGGAGAAAGCGCAATATTCAATCAATAAAGGACTCTGGGGAACTAGTGTTGGCGGTAAAGAAACCTTGACTTCGAACCTTCCGTTGCCTAGTGAAGCGTATCCCTCACAATTGCAAAAAGAAGGAGAAGAAAAAGTGACTTTAGAATTTAACAAAGGAGAATTAATTGCCGTAAATGGCAAGAAGGATAAACCCTCAAATAATATTGTTGCACTTGAAAAATTAGCGAGCGCTTTTGCCATTGGGAGAGACATTCATGTTGGCGATACGATAATTGGGATTAAAGGAAGAGTTGGTTTTGAAGCTGCTGCACCCTTAATTATTATCAAAGCACACCATTTATTAGAGAAACACACCTTGGGCAAATGGCAACAGCATTGGAAAGAACAGCTAGGAAACTGGTACGGAATGCTATTTCATGAAGGTCAATTTCTGGATCCAGTGATGCGAAATATCGAAACTTTTCTGGAAGACACACAAAAAACAGTGAATGGAACGGTGACCGTGGCGTTAAAACCGTATCACTTTACGTTGGACGGAATCGAGTCGGATAATGATTTAATGAACACTGGTTTTGGTCAATATGGCGAAATGAACAATGCCTGGACCGCTGACGATGCTAAAGGATTTATCAAAATTTTAGGCAATGCGCAAAACATATTTTCATCGGTAAACAAGGAAACGTACGTGTAATAATTCTTAGTGTTTGGGCGTGACCCTCCGTAAAAACTACGGGTCGGGCTATCTGCTGTATCTTTTGTTCCGCTAACGCTTCACAAAAGGATGCCGCTTCTATCCCTCACGCACTCGCCTATCTAAAATAGTTTGAGAATATTTAGTATGTATCTGCAAGGTCTTTCTCAAAACTTGTAGGTCTGATTTAAAATATTTAAAAACCTTGCAGAAGAATAGTAAAAGAGATATAGGTCTAAAATAAATAATAAAGAGTATGATCAACGTTGGAATAATAGGTGGTTCGGGATATACAGCAGGGGAATTAATCAGAATATTGATGTTTCATCCCCATGCAACCATTGATTTTGTTTACAGCACAACTAATGCTGGAAAACCGCTATCAGTGGCACATCATGATTTGTTGGGTGATATCCAAATGAATTTTACTGATACTGTAAATCCTACTGTGAATGTTGTTTTCCTCTGTTTGGGACACGGAAAATCCAAATCATTTTTAGAACAAAATCAATTTGCCGCGCACACTAAAATCATCGATTTAGGAAATGATTTTCGTTTGACAAAAGACGCAACATTTGAAGGAAATTCGTTTGTTTACGGTTTACCAGAATTAAATAAAGAAGCCATTAAAAACGCTCAGTTTATTGCCAATCCAGGTTGTTTTGCAACTGCTATTCAATTGGCATTATTGCCTTTGGCGCAAGCCGGAATGCTAACTACTGATGTTCATATAAATGCTACAACAGGAAGCACTGGCGCTGGAGTTTCCCCTTCAGAGACAACGCATTTTAGTTGGAGATCCAATAATATGTCGCATTACAAAGCATTTGACCACCAACATTTGGGAGAAATAAATCAAAGTGTCAGTCAATTGCAGATCGATTACAAAAACGAATTAATTTTTGTACCCAACAGAGGAGATTTTGCCAGAGGAATTTTTGCCACATTGTACACCACAATAGAAGAAAGTTTAGAGGCTGTCGTTGCAAAATATGACCATTTTTACAAAGACCAACCATTTGTAACTATCACTACAACTGAAATCAACATGAAACAAGTGGTTCAAACAAACAAGTGCATTATAAGTTTGCTAAAAAAAGGAAACCGGTTGTTGATTACCTCCGTAGTTGATAATTTAGTAAAAGGCGCTTCTGGACAAGCGATTCAAAACATGAATTTGATGTTTGGACTAGAGGAAACAACAGGATTACATTTGAAACCAAGCGGGTTTTAAAAAAAATTATAAGATTGAAGGATTTAATGATTGAAAAATTATGAAATTCTAATTATCGAAATTTGAAATTTTAGACTATTCTAAAATCTTTAAATTCTTCAATTTTTAAATCTTTAAATTTTAATAAAATGAACTTATTTAACGTTTACCCCTTATATAATGTCACTCCAGTAAAAGGACTGGATTGCATCATTACCGATGACAAAGGAATCGAATATTTAGACCTTTATGGCGGTCATGCTGTCATTTCAGTTGGTCATACGCATCCAGAATATGTCGCCAAACTAAAAGATCAATTGGATCATTTGGCCTTTTATTCCAATGCGATTCAAAATCCAATTCAAGAAGAATTAGCAACTAAGCTTGGAAAACTTTCTGGCTGCGAAGCGTATGATTTATTTTTATGTAGTTCTGGAGCTGAGGCCAATGAAAATGCGTTGAAACTAGCTTCTTTTGTCAATGGTAAATCAAGAGTAATTGCCTTCAAAAACTCTTTCCACGGAAGAACATCTGCAGCGGTTGCTGTAACCGACAATGAAAAAATTAATGCGCCTTTAAACAAGCAGCAAAAAGTTACTTTCTTAGCATTCGATGATGCTACTGCTTTGGAAAATGAATTAAAAAAAGGAGATGTATCCTCAGTCATTATTGAATCCATTCAAGGTGTAGGCGGTTTAGATCAAGCTTCAACAGCGTTTTTTCAAACGCTAGAAAAATTGTGCAAAACCTATGATGTAGTTTTAATCTTGGATGAAGTTCAAGCTGGGTATGGCAGAACAGGTGCGTTTTTTGGTTTTCAGCATCATAACATCAAACCCGATATTATTACCATTGCAAAAGGTATGGGAAATGGATTCCCTATTGGAGGCGTTTTAATTGGTCATCATATTCCAGCAGTATATGGAATGTTAGGAACTACTTTTGGCGGAAATCATCTGTCCTGTGCAGCGGGAATAGCCGTTTTAGATATTATTGAAAAAGAGAAATTGATGGATAATGCCATCGCTATTTCTGCCTATTTTCAGGAACAAATAAAAAGCATTCCCGAGGTTATCCAGGTAAAAGGAAGAGGTTTAATGCTGGGTGTCGAATTTGATTTTGATGTAAGTGTCTTGCGAAAAAAACTAATTCTTGAAAAACATATTTTTACAGGAAGTGCCAGCAATAAAAATTTATTAAGAATCCTACCACCACTGACAATCAAGAAAGAAGCGATTGATACTTTCATTACAGCTTTAAAAGAAAGTTTAGTAGAAATAAAACGATAATGCTCCGCAAAGTCTCCGACTTTGAGGAAGTGAATACCGGTCTTTGACCGTCTAAAACAAACGTATGAACAAACTATTAACTATAGAAAAGCGAAATGCAGTTTTAAAGCGAATGGCAGTTCTTCTCGAAGAAGAAAGAGCCATTTTAAAGACAGTAAATCAACAGGATTTAAGTAATTATTCTGGAGATGACCTGGCAATGGAGAAACGTTTATTAGTTGATGATACAAAGATTGATAATATGATTCTATCCTTGAATCAATTGGCTGATCAAGATGATCCTGTTGGTGTGGAAAGATTTCATTTTACGCATGAAAACGGTATGAAAATTAGCAATAAAACAGCCGCTTTTGGTACTATCCTGATTATTTATGAATCCAGACCAGATGTTACCGTTGAAGCGGGAGGAATTGCCTTAAAATCAGGTAACAAAATTCTGCTAAAAGGTGGAAAAGAATCTGTACTGTCCAATTTAAAAATTATCGAATTATGGCATCAAGCATTAAAGGATAATGAAATTGCTGCTGACTGGGTAGAATATTTGAATTACAACCGAGAAGAAACGCAAGCATTCCTAGAGCAACCAACACAAAAGGTCGACTTAATTGTTCCTCGTGGTGGTGAAAACTTAATCGCTTTTGTTAAAAAGCACGCTACTTGCCCGGTAATTATAAGTGGTCGTGGAAATAATTTTGTGTATGTAAATGCTGAAGCTAATTTAGATCAGGCTCTCCAAATTATTATTAACGGAAAGACCTCAAATATATCGGTTTGTAATGCTTTAGATAAAGTGTTGATTGATACTAATCTGGAAAATTGGGAAGTATTTGCCAGGAAAGTAATCACCGAATTACAATTAAGAAACGTCATTGTTCTAGGCGATGAAAGCGTTTCAAAAATAGGTAATATACCGCAGATTGAGTCGGATTTGATTTGGCATGAAGAATTTTTAGATTACAAAATTGTAATTGGAACAACCAATTCGGATCAAGAAGCGATTGATAAAATCAACAAATATTGTGGCGGACATTCTGCTTCGATAATCACAAAAAATGATAGCATTGCGCAAGAGTTTATGGAAAATATAGATACGGCAGCCGTGTATCAAAACGCCTCAACCCGATTCACTGATGGAGGACAATTTGGTCTTGGAGGCGAATTGGCGATAAGCACAGACAAATTACACCAACGCGGACCAATTGGCTTGCAACATTTAGTTACTAATAAGTGGTATATTTATGGAAATGGGCAAGTCAGGTAAAAAGATTTTTGATTGAAGATTAACGATTTTTGATTGCAGATTGAAAAAGTAAGAATACAAAATATTAACACAACACTTTGCGAACTTAGCGTTTATAAACGTTTAGTTTAAAAATTAACTTTGCGCACTTTGCGGTTAAAAAAATGGCTAAAAAAAGAATTTTATTAAAGTTAGGTAGCAATACCTTAACCAAGGAAACCAATCATATTTCGAGAGGAAAGATTGAGGATATTGGCATACAAATCGCTGCTTTACAAGAGGAGTACGAGTTTATCATTGTAAGTTCAGGTGCAATTGCTGCAGCCAAACAATTTGTAAAACTAGAAAATCAAGACCAAGATGTGTTTGTAAAACAAGCGCTGGCCTCGATAGGACAACCTCATTTGATGCGGATTTACCATGAGAATTTCAGTGATTTAGGATTACTAATTTCGCAATGTTTACTCTCGTATTCGGATTTTGAGAGGGGACAATCTAAGGTCAACATTGTGAACACTATCAACGTTTTAGTCAAAAATAATTACATCCCTATTATTAATGAAAATGATACGGTAGCAACTGATGAGATTCGCTTTGGTGACAACGATAAATTAGCCGCTTTAACAGCCGTTTTATTAGATGTTGATATTCTGATTATTGCCACTAATACAAACGGAATTTACACCAAAGACTCTTTACATGATGCCGTTCCAGAAACGATTTCCTTGGTAAGTGATTTAAAAGTATTAGAAAAAGAAATTGCCGATTCAAAATCCTCTCACGGAACTGGCGGTATGCAATCTAAAATTGAAGCTTCGGCAATTGCTAAGGCTGCCAATATTGAAACTTGGATTGTAAACGGCTTGGATGACAATTTTATTTTGAAAGCTTTAAAAAATGAAATTCCTTTTACAAAAATAATTTAATTCGAATATTGAATTTTCAAACAACGCATCATTCATAATTCACAATTCTTAACTGTAATGAACTACATATCCATACAAAATATAGATTCACTTGAAAAATGGGTGAAGCAAGCCTTGAAAATTAAGAAAAAACCACTTAAAAACAAAAAACTGGGAAAGAACAAAACGCTTGGAATGTTGTTTTTCAATTCCAGTTTAAGAACGCGTTTGAGTACCCAAAAAGCCGCGCTGAATTTAGGAATGAACATTATGGTCATGAATTTTACCAGTGAGGGCTGGACATTAGAATTTGAAGATGGTGCTGTCATGAACTCAGGTGCATCAGAGCATATTAAGGAAGCCGCTGAAGTCGTTTCTCAATATTGCGATATTATTGCTATTAGAGCCTTTGCAGGATTGATAGACAAAGAAAAAGACAATGCCGAAACCGTACTTTCTGGATTCTTAAAATACGCTACAGTCCCAATTGTAAATATGGAAAGTGCCACAAGACATCCCTTGCAATCCTTAGCGGACGCGATAACTATGGCCGAACACAAAACAGCGCACCGACCAAAAGTGGTATTAACTTGGGCACCACATCCTAAAGCATTGCCTCAAGCAGTTGCCAATTCGTTTGTGGAAATGATGCAGTTACAAGAAGCTGATTTTGTAATTACGCATCCTGAAGGGTACGAATTGAATCCTGAAATCACGAAAGGTTCCAAGATTGAATACGACCAAGATAAGGCTTTTGAAAACGCCGATTTTATCTATGCGAAAAACTGGAGTAATTACAAGGAATATGGTCAAATTACAAATTCTGATCCCAATTGGACTGTTACTGCAGAGAAGATGAAAATGACCAATAATGCTAAATTTATGCACTGTTTGCCTGTAAGACGTAACGTAATTGTAACGGATGAAGTGCTAGATAGCGAAAATTCGATTGTGATTGAACAAGCTAATAATAGAACGTATGCAGCTCAGTTAGTCTTGCAAAAAATCTTGGAAAATGGAAAATAAAAAACCGGTATCGATCATTAAAATTGGTGGAAACATTATTGATAATCCAACGGAATTAAAACAATTTTTATCTCATTTTGCTGCGATTGAAGGGCACAAAATACTGGTTCACGGTGGCGGAAAATCAGCTACTAAAATGGCCGAAAGCATTGGTTTAGTTCCTCAAATGATTGATGGAAGACGCATCACCGATGCCGCTATGCTTGATGTAGTTGTAATGATTTATGCAGGTCAAATCAACAAAAATATCGTTGCTCAATTGCAAGCAAATTCAACCAATGCCATGGGTTTTTCTGGGGCAGATGGGAATTTAATTCAATCGAATAAAAGAAACCACCCAACAATCAATTATGGTTTTGTGGGTGATGTAAAAAAAGTGAATACCCAATTATTGGAAACGTTGCTTTTAAATGAGATTGTTCCTGTATTTTGTGCAATAACACACGATGGAAAAGGGCAATTATTAAATACAAATGCGGATACGATTGCAAGCGAATTAGCCATTGCTTTAGCAACCTTTTTTGATGTCACTTTGAATTATTGCTTCGAAAAACCCGGTGTTTTATATGATGCTGAGGATGATTCTTCCGTAATTGAAAACATCAATCAAGAATTGTATTCCAAATTAAAAGCCGAAAAAGCGATTCATTCTGGTATGATTCCTAAATTAGACAACTGTTTCAACAGCTTGTCCAAAGGAGTTCAAAAAATAAAAATTGGACATCACAGGATGTTGCATAATGCATCGGAAATTTGTACAACTATCAAATTATAAAAAAGTAAAACACAAGTCTTACCGATTTGGAAAAAATTTCTTTGTCAATTTTAAAAAATCTGTGAATCTGTGGCTAAAATAAATATGAAAAACATACAAACCCTTACACAAGAAGCCATTTCGCTGTTAAAAGCACTGATTGAAACGCCTTCCTTTTCAAGTGAAGAAGATCAAACAGCCCTTTTAATCGAAAATTGGTTTAAACAAAACAATATTCCTTTCGAAAGAGAAAATAATAATGTTTGGGCTTACAACAAGAATTTTGACAAGTCTAAGCCAACACTTTTGCTCAATTCGCACCACGATACGGTAAAACCGAATCAAGGATATACTAACAATCCCTTTGAAGCTATTGTCAAAGACGGTAAATTGTTTGGCCTAGGAAGTAATGACGCCGGCGGTTGTCTGGTATCCCTTTTAGCGACTTTTGTACATTTTTATTGGGACGAAAATCTGCCGTACAATATAGTCATGGTCGCTTCTGCTGAAGAGGAAAGTAGTGGAAAAAATGGATTAAACAGCGTTCTAAAACATTTACCAACATTGGATTGTGCCATTGTAGGCGAACCCACATTAATGCAATTGGCTGTAGCCGAAAAAGGGTTATTGGTCCTCGATGTTATCCTAAAAGGTACCGCCAGTCACGCCGCACACCATAATCCTGACAATCCTATTTACAAGGCGATACCTATTATGGAATGGTTCAATAGCTACCAATTCGAAAAAATATCAGCAGTTTTAGGTCCCGTAAAAATGACCGTAACACAGGTTTCTGCCGGAAAACAACACAATGTAGTTCCTGCCGAATGTCACCTGGTTGTCGATATTCGAGTGAATGATTGTTACAACAATCAGGAAATTTTAGACACCGTGAGAAAACATTTAACTGCCGAAATCAATCCGCGTTCGATGATTTTAAACGCATCTTCGATTTCTGTTACACACGGATTAGTAAAAGCCGGAATTACACTGGGAAGAACTACTTATGGCTCACCTACCCTTTCGGATCAATCGGTTTTGAGCTGTCAATCCTTAAAATTAGGACCTGGAGAAACCCTGCGGTCACATTCAGCAGACGAATTTATATTTATAAACGAAATAGAAGAAGGAATTCAATTGTATATCAAAATACTAACTGATTTTTTCAAACAATAAAATAATTTGGATTTATCCTGATTATTTTCAGGAGCTAATCCCGCTATACGTTGCAATCTTTTATTTTTTAAAGAAAAAAATAAAAGGATTTCCACTACTATCGGGGCTAAAAATCTAAAAAGTCTAAAAATCTAATTATCCATATATGAAACTTTGGGAAAAAGGAATACCAACCGATAAGCAAATCGAACATTTCACCGTTGGAAACGACAGAGAGCTGGATTTAGTTCTAGCCAAATATGATGCATTAGGTTCTATTGCACATGCAAAAATGCTAGGCCAAATAGGTCTTTTAACAGACTCTGAAACCGTTTCTTTGGTTTTGGCTTTGGAAGAAATTATAAAAGATGCCGAAAATGGGAATTTCGAAATCGAAGACAGTTTTGAAGACGTACATTCTAAAATCGAATATCTATTGACGGTAAAACTAGGTGATGCGGGGAAAAAAATTCACACCGCTCGTTCGCGTAACGACCAAGTATTAGTAGATGTGAATTTATATCTAAAAGACGTTGTAAAAGACTTTAAATCACAAGTAAAAGGCCTTTTTGATTTGCTCATGGAATTGGCTGAAAAGCATCAAAATGTGCTTTTGCCAGGATACACGCATTTACAAATTGCAATGCCATCTTCTTTTGGAATGTGGTTTTCCGCTTATGCTGAGACATTGATTGATGATATCACAATGTTGAATGCCGCCTTAAAAATTGTAGATCAAAATCCCTTAGGTTCAGCAGCAGGTTACGGAAGCTCCTTTCCAATCAACAGAGCTTTCACCACAAAAGAATTGGGATTTAAAACTTTAAAATTCAATTCAGTTGCTGCGCAAATGAGTCGCGGAAAATCAGAGAAAATAGTTGCTTTTGCCATGAGCACCGTCGCAGCAACTTTGTCTAAATTCTCAATGGATGTTTGTTTGTATATGAGTCAGAATTTTGATTTTATCACTTTGCCTTCGCATCTTACGACGGGTTCAAGTATTATGCCTCACAAGAAAAATCCTGATGTTTTTGAACTGATTCGCGGGAAATGCAACAAGATTCAAGCCTTACCATACGAAATCACATTAATAACAAATAACCTTCCAAGTGGCTATCACAGGGACTTACAGTTGTTGAAAGAAGGATTGTTTCCAGCCATCCAAAACCTGAAAGCGTGTTTAGATATCGCGATTTTTGCAATCAAAGACATCAAAGTCAAAGACAACATTCTGGCTGATAAAAAATACGATTATTTGTTTACTGTAGATTCCTTAAACGAAATGGTTGTGGCGGGAATTCCTTTTAGAGATGCTTACAAGGCGGTCGCGGAACAACTGGAAAACGGAACCTTTGAAGCCCCTAAAGAAACCAGACACACGCACGAAGGAAGTATCAATAATTTATGTTTAACAGAAATAAAAGAAAAGATGAAGATAGCCTATTAGAAGTAATAACCTCATCATATCAAAAAGCACTATAAATAACAGTGCTTTTTTCATTTATAACTTCAAAACGAAACTAAATTTTACGAGTGCTATTTATAGAAACGAAATCAAAATATATCGCTTGAAAACTTTTTTGGTTAAGCAAACAAAATCAACTTTAAAAAAGTAAAACTAGATTACATTTAAACTAAAAAAAGAGCTTTTCAACTTGCAAATTTAACAACTGCATTTATGCAATTCTCCCTTTTATTTGCGTTCTAAAATATAATTAGCAAAATACGCTTTGCTATCTGTTATTCTACCTTTGATTATAAAATCAGTTTTGCTTAAAATGGAGTTTAGTATGCTGCGACCTATTCGCGATGCAACTTTTTTAGAAACTTAAGATAGTTTTTTAAGTTTTCATTTCTATTTTCTAGGCTAAAATCGGAAATAAC
>NZ_FRBU01000026.1 GCF_900142695.1 Flavobacterium xanthum
AAAAGAACGTTTGCCGTTGTTGCGGGTGCAAAACTAACTCCTTTATACCGGTATTCAAGCTTTTTTAAACTCTTTTTTTATCCTTTTCTTAACTTAATCTTTAACTTACTGAAACCGTGAATTTTGAAAGTAAAAGTTTTTTGTACTTCTCTCTCCCTTTCCAAAGCTAAGCATGTTAAAAGGATCAAAATCTAGTTTTTTTGTCATTATATCGCGCTAGCAGCGATCGGATATGTGACTCCTTTTAGACATTAATTGGTTCTCTAAACCTCTTTGTTGGGATTACAGACAAGATTAATACTGAAATCAGGTCCTTGAATGCAGTATCATCGAAGAAAGGTAGGAAGTTTTTATCGCCTGGGCAGTTGTTGCTTGTTTGTTTATTGCGGTTCTCATTGTATTAAGACATTCTATTCCTATATATAAGGTACACCGAATTCTAAATCAATTATACAACTCCCCGCGTTAGGGATAGTAGCAAAAAGCCCGCAGGCAAGTGAAGTGTAACGCAACTTGACGAGGACTTGTAGCGAATAGCCCGACCCTCTATAAAAAAGAGGCTACTACCCATTTAGATAATAGCCTCTTTTTTATAGAGGGAAACGCCCAAATGAAGTTTAATCGAAACGGATGGCTTTTACTGGTGAAATTTTAGTTATTATATAGGATGGAATTAGCAACACCAAGAAACAAACAGCAACTGTAAGAGCATTAAGCAAGGCTATATATCCCCAGTTCAAATAAACTGGGGCTTGATTGACATAATAATTTTCTGGATTGAGTTTGATGACACCAAAATGTTGCTGAATCAACAACAACGATATCCCTATGAGGTTTCCCCAAAACAGTCCTCTCACTATAAGGTAAAAGGCATTGTACAGAAATATTTTTCTAACTGACCAATTATTTGCCCCTAAAGCTTTAAGAATTCCTATCATTTGAGTGCGTTCAAGAATGAGCACTAAAAGCGCAACAACCATATTAATGGTGGCGACAAGTATCATGACCGCTAAAATTACTATAATATTAAAATCGAACAATTGAAGCCATTCGAATATATAACTGTATTTTTCGATTATGGATTTCGTATCTAACGTAGAAGACGTTTGTGCATAAACCTGCTCACCTGTTTCCTGAATAGTATTAAAGTCATCTACAAAAACCTCAAAAGCTCCCACTTGATCGGGACTCCATTTATTAATGCGCTGCAAGTGTCGAATGTCTCCTATTAAATAAGTGGCATCAAATTCCTGAAATCCAGAGTTAAAAATACCTGTGATTTTAAATCTTCGGATGTTTGGTAGTTTGTTTTGACTTTCTTTAATGAAAAACGTATTAAAAGAATCACCTACTTTTAGATTCAACCTTTTAGACAAGAATTGAGAAATTAAGACCTCTTGATTAAGCTCTTTTGAGAAATCAGGCAATTTACCTGAAACCAGATATTCTTTAATATTATTCCACTGGTAATCCTGCCCAACTCCTTTGAGGATTACTCCTTCGAAAGCAGTTTCGGTTCTTATTATTCCTGCTTTGGTTGCGATGGCTTGAATGTGACTTATTCCAGAAACTGAAGTGAACTTTGGATAAAAATCTTGTTTTTTAGAAATAGGAATAAGTGTAACTTCCGATTGATTATTATCATAATTCGAAATAATAATATGGCCATTGAAGGCAGAAATCTTCTCTCGGATTTTTTGTTGCAATCCAATCCCAGTTGCTACCGAAACAATCATCATGATCATTCCTATGGCAATTGCCGAAATTGCAATTTTTATAATTGGCGCAGATATACTACTTTTATAATCTTTAGCAGTGATAAGTCGTTTGGCAATAAAGTATTCTAAATTCAATTTGATATGGTATCTAGTTTGGTGTTCAAAAATACATTTTTATTATTTGTTTTACTAATCGTGTCTTGCGGAAGTTCGATAAAGATTAAAGAAGAAACAAAAAACTATACAAAAACTACAATAAAAAATCTCTTTCAAACAGTAAAAACTGGTGCTGCTAATTTTGATGCTTATCTGCCATTATTAAAAGATAAAAAAGTTGGTATTGTAACCAACCAAACAGGCATCTTACCCAATAAAACCCATTTGGTTGATTTCTTTTTAGAAAAAAACATAGCTATTCAAACTATTTTTGCTCCAGAGCATGGTTTTCGAGGAACTGCGGACGCGGGTGAACATGTAGTCGACGGAAAAGATTATAAAACAGGATTGCCTATTATTTCGCTTTATGGGGATAACAAAAAGCCCAGCTCCGAACAATTAGCTGGAATAGAGATCTTGGTTTTCGACTTGCAAGATGTGGGCGCACGATTTTACACGTACATTTCCTCTTTACACTATATTATGGAAGCTTGTGCCGAAAACAACATTCCTTTATTGATTTTAGACAGACCCAATCCAAACATAAGTACTGTAGACGGTCCAATTTTAGAAATGGAATTTACGAGTTTTGTAGGAATGCATCCCGTACCAGTACTTCACGGAATGACTATTGGCGAATACGCACAAATGATAAATGGAGAAAAATGGTTAAAACAAGGAATTCAATGTCAACTAACAGTAATTCCTTGTCTCAATTACAATAGAAATCTAAACTACAGTCTACCAGTAAAACCATCACCTAATCTTCCGAACGATCAAGCCGTTGCTCTTTATGCTAGTTTGTGTCTTTTTGAAGGTACTAATGTAAGTGTTGGTAGAGGTACAGAGAAGCAATTTCAAATTTACGGATCACCTTATTTACCCAACAATACCTTTAGTTTTATACCAAAACCAAATTTAGGTGCTAAAAACCCATTGCATAATGGAGTAAAATGTTTTGGCGAGGACCTAACCACTCAAACTAAACTGAATCAACTGGAATTGAAATGGCTTCTAAAAGCATATAACTCTACCTTAGATAAAGCAAAATTCTTCAATTCTTTTTTCACAAAATTAGTGGGAACTAAAAACCTCCAACGGCAAATAGAAAATGGAATTTCAGAAAAAGAAATCAGAGAAAGCTGGAAGGACGGCTTGCAAAAGTTTAAGAAAATGAACGCAAAATATTTGATTTATTAAAAATTAATCCTTTACTCGACAGAAAAGGATTGAAAATCACAATAGGGAGATATAATTGTAAATTATAATGGCAACTTCTTCTTCATTTCTTCTACTATATTAAAAGCAGCTGGGCAAATTGCGACGTTCTTTAACGTTAGATCTGTAATTTGCTGAAACTTCTTTCTGTCCGTATGCGGGAATTCGCGACATGCTTTTGGTCGGACGTCATAAATCATACATGCATTTTCATGATCTAAAAAAGTACACGGAACACTTTGCAAAACATAATCTTGGTCTTCATCAACATGCAGATATTGTTCTATAAATTGCTGTGGCTTTTGTCTCAAATATTTCGACACACGCTCAATATCTGCAGAAGTAAATAATGGCCCTGTTGTCTTGCAGCAATTAGCACATTTCAAACAATCTGTTTTTTTGAATTCAGCATCATGTAAATCCTGCATTACATAATCTAAATTTTTCGGGGTCTTTTTTTTCAGCTTATCGAAATACTTTTTGTTTTCGATATGCTTATCTTTGGCTTCTTTAGGAAGTTCGTTTAAAGTAGGTTTCAAATTGAAAGTTTAATTTTTTTGCAAAACTAACACTTTTTGAACGAGGATTATAGCTTTATGAATGTTGAATTTAGAATTACAAACAATGAAAGACCTTTTTGGCCAAGCCATACTCGATTATCAAACCAATAATTCTCCAGAGGATTTAATTACTGAGACTACCATCTCTGAAGAAGATGAAATGTCCGTTGCTTATTTATTCCGTTCGCACGACGAAATGCCATTAATGGAACAAAAAGCACTAGAACTTGCTAAAGGAAAAGTGCTAGATGTAGGTTGTGGTGCAGGAAGTCACAGTTTGTATTTACAAAACGAAAGAAATTTACATGTTACCTCAATTGATATTTCTACAAATGCCATTCAAGCCTGCACGCTTCGTGGACTTAAAAATGCACAAGTTCAAGATGTAATGACGATAGAAGATGAAAAATACGATACTATTTTATTATTAATGAACGGTGCTGGCATGTGCGGAAAGTTAAAAAACATCCCTAATTTTCTTTTAAAATTAAAATCATTACTGCTTCCTGGTGGTCAAATTTTACTGGACAGTTCTGATATCATTTATATGTTTGATGATGATGAAGATGGCGGCAAGTGGATACCTTCAAAAAACGAATATTATGGCGAAATAGTTTTCAACATCTCCTATAAAGGCGAGAAGGAAAAACCATTCGATTGGATGTTCATTGATTATAATACTTTGCAAAATGCTGCTTTAGATAATGGATTTCAATGCCAATTAATTCTCGAAGGGGAACATTATGATTATTTAGCAAAACTTTCATTTTAAAGTAATACCCTAGAAGGAGACAAGATAAAAATAAATCCTTCAATACTAAAAAAGTGAACAAGCTGGCAATTCAAAAAACCAATAGTTTCACACAAGGACTATAACGAAAAACCCCAAAACAGGATTAAATGTTTTGGGGTTTAATTTTTAAGGGATATTCAAATATTTATGTGTTTGTAATGATACGCGCCATTTGGGATTTTTCATGACATAATCCACAATTAACGGTGTCATTTCTTCTTTTTTGCTCCATTCTGGTTGAAGAAACAAAATAGCATTTGGATTTACTTTTTCGGCTTGTTCTTCAGCAAAAACAAAATCATGTTTATTATAAATAATTACTTTCAACTCGTGCGCATTATCATAAACGGTTTCTGTCGGTAATTTGTTTTTCTTTGGCGAAAGACAAATCCAATCCCAAGCTCCGGAGAGCGGATAAGCACCTGAAGTTTCAATATGAACTTTTAAATTTTGTTCTTTTAGTTTTTGAGTAAGCAAAGTCATGTCCCACATCAAAGGTTCTCCACCGGTAACCACGACAGTGTCTGCATACTTATTTGCATTTTCGACTATCAAATCAATACTCGTTGGCGGGTGCAATGCTGCATTCCAACTTTCTTTTACATCACACCAATGGCATCCAACATCACAACCACCTATTCGAATAAAATATGCTGCTGTTCCAGTATGAAATCCTTCTCCCTGAATGGTATAAAATTCTTCCATCAAGGGTAACATCGCGCCTTTGTTAACTTCTAATTGTATTTCTTTTGATAACATTATTTTATTTTAAAGTGCAAAGATAGTTAATTTGAAAAGGAGTTAATTTGAAATCGGTAGCTAATATTACAAACTTCGAAAATGCGTTAGCCATCAGCAATGTAATCCATAGTAAGAAATGAGAATTTTATCCTTAACTATTATTCTCTTAAAATATTAAGCACAAAAAAAACCGATAATCAAATGACTATCGGTTTCTATTATCCTTAAAAATTTCAACTATTTTAAAATCTTTATCGACTCAGCAGCATAACTATTTGCTGGATCTAAAGCAAGAGTTTTTTTAAAGTACTCAATAGCTTTAGGCTTGTCAGTGTTTGCAAAACTTGCTGCCATATTATTGTAAGATTCAATAATCTTAGTCTTAACGGCTGGTTTGGCAAGTTCTTCTGCTCCTAGTTCTGTAGTTTTTGCTACATAATCTTCATAATTCTTAACCATAACATCATCTTTTTCAAGTAATCTGTTGGTTCTTGCTTTATAAAGATAAGCTTCTAAATACGTTGGCGAAGCTACTAACACTTTATCAAAAGCTGCCAGAGCCTTTTCCAATCCAACTACATCAACTTTCACTCCTTTTTCTTTGTTTATGTTTGCGTAGTAATTCGCTAAACCAAAATAAACATTGTCATCAAGGAAATTTGAAGAATCATTGGTATTTGCACCATATTCAAATATTGCAGCAGCTTCGGTATACAGTTTTTCTGCAAATAATTTTTTACCTACTTCACTTAATTCTTGGACTGCTAAAGGTTCCATTTCAATCGCTTTTTTGATATCCACTAAACCTGCTTGAAAAGCAATTGGATCAATTGACAATCCATCAGCGCTAGTTCCTTTTTTAATTTTAGTTAAACCCAAATACAAATAATCTAATGCTATAGCTTTATTTCCTGGAGAAGTAATAAAACTGTCCAATGATTTAATAGCTACATCAACATTACCGTTTTTGTATGCAGCATATCCTAAATAACGGTAGATTCTTGGATTAACTTTGTCCAATTCTATCATTTTATTTGCTTCAGCTTCAAGTGCTACATAATCCTCTACTAAAATAAGAAAATCGGCACGACGCATTCTAGAATGAATAGAATAATCTGTTAAGGACATGTATTTATCGTAGTATCCTATTGCAGTTTTGTAATTTAAAGCAGCTTGAGATGGCTTGTTACGTGCTATTTTATAATACGTTTCTGCTAACTCTCTGTATACTGGTCCATAATTTGGATTCAGTGCAATTACTTCATTGTACGCTTTTAAAGCTTCATCATACGATTTAGCCCCTTTCAACAAAACTCCTAATTGCATTTTTGCTCTAAGCAAAGTATTGTCTGCCTGAAAAGCACTTCTATATGCAACATAAGCTTCATTTTGCTTACCATCACCATAATAAGCATCTCCTAAGGCCAGTTGCAATTGAGCATCTTGCGCATTATTAATTGCAGCTCTACTTAAAACTGCGATTGCATTTTTGTAATCTGGTTTCACCGCATTCATATAGGCTCTACCGATATAAATAAATTCTTCGAAATCTTTTCTTCTCATGTCGCCTGTAGCTAAAGCAAATTTAGCTTGAGCACCAGCAACATCATTTTTATCTAAATCCATTTGACCTAGACCAATGTGATTCAATTTAGCCCCATCAGAAGCGCTTAATCCATTTTGAAAATAAATCTTAGCAGAATCTTGTACATTTTGATTCAGATAAACATTCCCTAAAGTAAAAAATGCAGCTCCATTAGATGGCTTTGCTTTAATGATTGATTTTAAAATTGTTTTTGCGCTTTCAAATTGCTCCGCATCAATCGCTTTTTTAGCTTGATTAATATCCTGTGCTTGCAGCGTAAAAGCTGACGCCAATAAGGCAACACTTAACGTTGTAAATTTATTCATGTTCATTGTAGTTAAATTATTTTTCATCATTTTGGCTTTTAGTTATTGTAAATTTCCTCGCAGGAATACGTATAGGTAACAACCCGGATTTTAAAATTATTCTTTGTCCTACATCTCCACCAACGAATGAAGCGAACCCCATCCCTAGGCCAGAATAACCTTGACAGTTGATTATATACAAATCACGTGCCAAAGGGTATTTTTTTTCTGCTATATTATTTTGCGATGGCAAGTAGGATTCATTCCCTACGAGACCCGTTACTCTTAAAGCATTCACATTATCAACATACTTTTGCATCGCTGGCTGTGGCTGAGATAGCCAATTGACACCAACAACACCAATCATATCTGAATTTTCCGAAACATATTTTATCACTTCATCATTGGTTTTAAAGGAGAAAACCCCACTTTTAGGAATACTCTCAATCCCTGCCAAAGATTTCATGTAGCGCACCGTGCTTGAATTCAAATTGTCAAAAACCAATCCTTTAATTGATGGAGTAGACTTTCCTTGCATAAAACTTATGACCTCTTTAAGAGAGATTATCGAGTCTTGCTTATTCTTATTAGCAATAAACGCAATGGCATCTGTAGCAAATGGCGTTATTTTAGGGTTAATTTTTCTCGATCTAAAAATTTTCAATTCCTCCGCTGTCAAATTTCTAGACAAAATCGCTATAGCTCCTTTTTCATTAAATAAAGAGTTTAGGACTTCAGACTCCGATTTTGAAACAAGCTTTATCTTAGCCTCATAATTATTCTCAAATACGGCTACCTGATCCTCTATTATAGGAGACAACGTTTCATCAACAAAGACCGTTGCAGTACCTTTCAAAATAGTTTCCTCTTCCTTTGACGTATTAGTTTGATTACAAGAGTAACCTAACACTAGTACTAAGAAAAAAATAAAATATGGAAGTTTAGCAAATTTTTTCATAAACTAATTATTATTATCGTTAATAATTCGGAAGAATCTAAATGAAGCATAAGCTATAAGTAAAATTCCGAATGCGATTCTATACGCTGGAGACATATCTAAAGGGAAATTCTTCATGAAGATAATGAATAAACCTAATACAAGATATACCAGAAAAAACAAAATTCCTAAAACAAGAAGAAATCGCTCTTTAAGCGATTTCTTCCTAATATTACTAAGTATGTTATTCAACATTAATCTGCAGATTGAATAGTGATTGGAAGCGAATAAAGTACTCTTACCTTCTTACCATTTTGTTCACCCGGCGTCCATCTTGGACATTTTTTCAAAACTCGAATAGCTTCTTTTCCTGTACCATAACCAATATCTCTAATTACTTTGACATCTGTTAATGAACCATCTTTTTCAACTACGAAGGTAACGTAAACCTTACCTTTTAAACCTTCTTCTTCCGGTGTTTGATAGTTATCACCAACAAATTTATAAAATTTATTAATCCCTCCTGGAAAGTCAGGTTTAACTTCAATACCAGCAGTATTATAAATTTGATTATCTACCTCTTCAACTACCGCAGCTGTTCCTGTACCTACTGGTTCAACAGTTAAAACTGCATCAGGATCTCCTTTGATCGTAACTGCACCTAATTTTTTATCTTTTATTTCGACAGTTTTAGGTGGTTCCTCTGTAACTTCCTCCGCTTTAGCCACGACTGGTTTTACAAACTTCACTTGATCCACTTTTGGAGGTGGCGGTGGTGGTGGTGGGATATTCTTCTTTATCTCTTCCTTTTTAGGGGGCAATTTAATTGTAACAATTTTATTATCTAAAGTTTCATCTGCTTCGGTAGAATCAGGTAGTAAATTTAAAATAAGCGGCATACTGACTGCTAGCGCAAAAACAATTGCACCAAAAATAAGCGCTCTAACTGCAGTCTTGTTATTTGATTTTCTAAGTTCGTAAGCGCCGTAGGCCTTATTACGTCCCTCGAATACAATATCAAGCCATTGGTTTGTGAATATATCTAATTTCATTTTTCTTAATTATTAGGTTATTGAGTAGTAAGAAAATCTTATTTATCTTCTAACAATTTTAATTCTTCTGGAGAGAAATCATTTACAATTGCATTTGAAGGTACTCCCACAATATTCATCTCATCTAGTATATCTACTAAATTACGGTAGCTTGACTTTTTACTTGGTTTAATAATTACGATTAACCCTTTGTCTTTGTTACCAGTGTATTCAATTACTGATAATTTTCTTTTCAATAATTCTTTACGAATACCCTCTTTACCATAAGATATATCCTTAGGACCAGCAATTGGAGTTGCCAATAAACCCATATAATAAACCATTTTGTCATTATCACCTAACATCACCGTCAACGTACGGTTTTCGTCAACTTTAATGGGCTTTTCTTTGATTTTATCATCTTCCTTATCTGGCAAACCCAAGCTCATAGATTGAGGTTTAGACAGGGTCGTGGTAAGCATAAAGAAAGTAATCAATAAGAATGCCAAATCCACCATAGCAGTTAAATCTACTTTAGAATTTGCTTTTTTACTTCTTACTTTTCCACCTTTTTTGCCTCCACCGTCGCCGGTATTTAATTCAGCCATTTTAGTGTATGTGTTTTAATTATTTTTCTGTTGCTCTTAGACCAGTAACTAAACTAAAGTTATTGATTTTTTGATCCTGTAAAATATCCATTACTTGTTTAATAGCAGGATATTCTTCTTTTGCATCTCCTTTGATAGCAATTTGCAATTCTTTGTCGTTAACGTCAATATTTGCTATGCGAGAATTGTAGATCCATTCTTTCAGTTGATTGTCCAATGAATCTTTAGGGATTCCAGGTTGCAACCCCTCTTTATTGCGTTCCGAGGTTTTCATTCCAATCAACTGTTTTAGATTCGTAATTGGAACTCCAATACCTTCCATTAAAGAAAAAGTTTTAGTTTCCTCCTCTGTAAAGGTAACTCCATATTTTTGACCCATTAATTCAAGCGCTTTTATACGAACTTCTCTTCCTTTTAGGTCAAAGAATACTTTCCCTTTCCCAACAGTTATTGTAGCCAAATCAGTATCTGGCAGCTTGGTTTGAGTAACCGAAGCGGGCGTATCTACTGGCAATGCTTCCGGTATCTTTGCTGTAGCTGTCATTACAAAGAACGACAACAAAAGGAAAGCAACATCACACATTGCAGTCATATCAGTAGACCCTGCTTTCTTTTTCATTTTTATAGCCATTAATATATTTTTTAATATTTACAAGAAAATAGATTTCGTTTTCCAACTATCTATTTTCTTGTAAATTAAATTATTAATTATTTTTGTGTACTTCTGTAGTGTCTGTAAGTATTTACAATTGTGTTACCTGCCTCGTCAATAGAGTAAGTCAAATCATCAATTTTAGAAGTAAAAAAGTTGTAAGCTACAATTGCTAAAGCAGAAGTAGAAATACCTGTTGCAGTGTTGATAAGTGCTTCAGAAATACCATTTGCAAGAGCAGCTTGATCTGGTGTACCAGCAGCAGACAATGCACTAAATGCTTTAATCATACCTGTTACTGTACCTAACAAACCTGCAAGTGTACCCAATGAAACCATTGTAGAAAGCACAGTCATGTGTTTCTCTAACATTGGCATCTCTAATGAAGTAACCTCTTCAATTTCTTTGTGAATAGTTTCTGCAGCAGCTTCGCTATCAAAACCTTCTCTTTTAACTTCTTGATATTTCAATAAAGCTGATTTTATTGGATTTGCAACAGAGCCTTTTTGTTTGTCACATGCAGCAATAGCTGCTTCAATATTACCACTTTTAATATCGTTTTGTACATTTTTCATAAAAAGATCAAGATTTCCTGTACCTGAAGCTTTTGATATTACAGCATAACGTTCAAATGAGAACACAACAACCATTAATAACAAACCTAATAATACCGGTACAATAGGACCTCCTTTATATACCATTGCTAACATATTACCTGGCAGTGGATGACCTGTATTTACGCCGCCTTCGAAGTTAGCACCATTACCCATTATAAAATTCCATATTACCCATCCCACAAAAATACATGCTACAATAATGATTCCTGAGATCATTCCTCCTCCGTTTGCACCTTTTTCTTTTTTAACGTTTGCCATTTTTTTTAATTTTAATAGTTTTAAATAATTTATCTTAGTTATATTAAACTTGTAGTGGAGCAAATTTATATTTTTAGTTCAAATAAAAAAACTTTTTTTTATTTTATTACAATTAAATTTATTTCAAAAACATATTTATAGATTTTTACACTACATTTATATCAATATACGCAAACAATTAGGCATTATTATAAAATATAATATATATTTTTATGAATAATTAACATAATAATTCAATAAGATGCTATTTAGCAGGAAAACTATTATTTTACGGTATTAACAATAAAAAAGGAGGAAAACTGCGGTATACACCAAAATTGTTAATTTTAGAAAAATATAATATCTTGCATCGTATTTCAAAACAACCTATAATGGACACAAAGGAAAAATTTATTCAACAAATAGCACAAGGATATAGTTCTAAAGGTGAAAGCATTATTCTTGGTGGTGCGATTTTAGACGGAGAAGCTTTACCCAATACATTTGTAAAAGTGCCTTTAAAGACCATAAACCGACATGGCCTAATTGCGGGAGCTACCGGAACTGGGAAAACTAAAACCATACAAGTTTTTTCAGAACAATTATCAACCTTTGGAATACCTGTTTTAATGATGGACATCAAAGGTGATTTTAGCGGAATCGCAATGGAAGGAGAAGAAAAACCTTTTATAATGGAACGACATGCTAAAATTAACATTCCGTATTCCACTACACGTTTTCCTGTTGAATTATTAACTTTGTCTGAGCAAAATGGCGTGCGACTTCGCGCCACTATATCTGAGTTTGGACCCGTGTTATTTTCCAGAATTCTAAATTTAAATGATACACAGGCTGGTGTGGTTTCTGTCATCTTCAAGTATTGTGATGACCACAAAATGCCTTTATTGGATTTAAAAGACATCAAAAAAGTAATTAATTACATCACCGAGGAAGGGAAAGATGAAATTGAAGAACAATATGGCAAAATTTCCACATCGACAACTGGAACTATTTTAAGAAAAATAATTGAACTTGAACAACAAGGAGCAGACTTATTTTTCGGAGAAATGTCTTTTGACATAGAGGATTTAATGCGTATTGACGAAAACGGAAAAGGATACATCAATATTTTGAGACTAACTGATATTCAAGATAGACCAAAATTATTCTCCACATTTATGCTGAGTTTATTAGCCGAAATTTATCAACAAATGCCTGAAAAAGGAGATTCAGACCAACCAGAATTAGTAATTTTCATCGACGAAGCCCATCTGATTTTTAATGAAGCTAGCAAAACTTTATTAGAGCAAATAGAGACCATCGTAAAATTAATTCGTTCTAAAGGCATCGGAATTTATTTTATCACACAAAATCCTATGGATATTCCAAGTGGTATTCTGGCTCAGTTAGGTTTAAAAATTCAGCACGCTTTGCGAGCATTTACAGCCAATGATCGAAAAGCAATCAAACAAACCGCCGATAATTATCCAACATCCGAATATTACAAGACTGATGAAATTCTAACTAGTTTAGGAATTGGCGAAGCACTAGTTACCGCCTTAGACGAAAAAGGAATTCCAACGCCACTCGCAGCCACCATGATGCGTGCTCCGATGAGCAGAATGGACATTTTGACAGAAAGCGAAATTCAAGAAATCAATAGCAAATCAAAATTAGTACAAAAATACAGCGAACTTATAGATCGCGAAAGTGCTTATGAAATGTTGAATAAAAAAATTGCTGTTGTCGAAGAGGAAACAACCATACACAAGCAAACACAAGAAGATCAACAACGACAAAATCAGAGTTCTGATACAGCAAGTGCTGTTGGAAAATCTGTTTTAAAAGTTCTAACTAGTGCCACTTTTATCAGAGGCGCTTTTGGAATCTTGACAAAAATGTTTAAAAAATAAGTCAACCTGACCGCATTGTAAGGTTGATTCTAAAAAATGCAGCTCAATTATGAAAAAATATTTTATTCAAAACAAGCCTTTTATTGTACCAACCACTGATGGGAAATTAATAGAAGAGCATCACGGAAAGGCATCAACAGGTAATAATGACATCTCTATTGCTCACATGGTTGCTCCACCTAATTGGAGTGAGCCATTTCAAACTCCTGATTTTGAAGAATACACGTATATTATTAAAGGTAAAAAGCAATTTGTCATTGAAGATGAAACAATCATCCTAGAAGCAGGACAATCTATCAAAATCGAAAGAAACACCCGTGTACAATACTCCAATCCTTTTGACGAATCCTGCGAATACATCGCCATTTGTAAACCCGCATTTTCTATAGAAAACGTTAACAGAGAAGACTAATGCTGCAATAAATTGTATCTTTAGAATTCAAAAATAAATTTAATATGGGAATTCAAAAGAAAATTGTAATTATTGGTGCTGGTTTTGCCGGTTTGCGCTTGGCACAAGATTTAGAAAACACGGATTTTGACGTTTTATTAATCGACAGAAACAATTACCATCAATTCCAACCTTTAATGTATCAAGTAGCAACCGCAAGACTTGAGCCAGCAAGTATTTCATTCCCTCTAAGAAAAGTATTTCAGCATTCAAAAAATGTGCGAATTCGGATTGCAGACGTCATAAGTGTTGACTCACAAAATAAAATTTTAAAAACTTCTATTGCTGATTTTGATTACGATCATCTTATAGTCGCTTTTGGATGCACAACTAATTATTTTGGAAATGATGAAATTGAAAAATTTGCATTTCCAATGAAATCCGTTCCTGAGGCTATTCAACTTCGAAATCAAATTCTACAAACTTTCGAAGATGCTTTAATTGCTCCACCGGAAGAACTTCAAGCCTTAATGAACTTTGTAGTTGTAGGAGGTGGTCCTACCGGAGTTGAACTTGCTGGTGCTTTGGCGGAAATGAAAAAAAACATTCTCCCAAAAGATTATCCTGACAAAGACTTTTCAAAATTGACTATTTTTCTACTCGAAGGATCTCCCAACGTCTTGAACCCAATGAGTATCGATTCTCAAAAAACATCTCGCAAATATTTAGAAGAATTAGGTGTAATTGTAAAAACCAGCACCATCGTAAACCATTATGACGGCAAAAATGTAAGCTTACAGAACGGTGATATCATCAAATCAACTAATGTTATTTGGGCTGCGGGAATCATTGGAAACACCCTTGAGGGTATTCCTAAAGAAAGTATAACTAGAGGCAATCGATTTCTCGTGGACCGCTACAATACTATTGTAAATCTGGAAAATGTTTATGCACTTGGCGATATTGCTTTTATGGCTACTCCTAAATATCCTAACGGACATCCACAAGTGGCTAGCGTAGCTATCGAACAAGCCAAAGTTCTAGCGAATAACTTCAAATTTAGCTTGAAAAATAAACCGAAAATTGAATATGAATACCACGACAAAGGCTCTATGGCAACGGTAGGAAAGCGAAAAGCGGTTGTTGATTTACCCAAATTTAGTTTTCAAGGCAGACTGGCTTGGTTTACTTGGATGTTCATCCATTTAATGTTGATTTTGAGTGTCAAAAACAAACTCTCTATATTCATTACTTGGATGTTCAGCTATTTTAATAATGACAGTACTTTACGAGTCTTATTGAAACCGGCGACAAAAAATAAATAGATAAATCTGAAAAGGACTCCTTCAAAGAGTCCTTTTTTTATTTTAACAGTTCTAATATTTTATTTTCAACAGCTTTAGAGTCCCATATTTCTGCAATATTTTCTACTTTTAAAATTTCATCCATAATTGAATTTTGATAATCGCCAATAGCTAACGCTTCGGTATAAGGGCGATCACTAAAAGTAACTCTGCTGTAAAGCGGAATCCATTTTTCTGGATGTTTATCTGAGAATGATTTTTCGATTTTCTTTTGCAGAAGAAAGTTTTCATCTGCAGTCTTGGAGCTCATTTCTAAAAAATTACGATACGAAAGTTCCGCAATCGCATCTGCATTTGGTTTACGTGATTTTTGGTATTCAGAGAAAACTGTTTTCCAATCATCTCCATACTTTTCCATCATTTCGTAAAGCACGGAAATATCTTCAAAACCGGCGTTCATTCCTTGTCCATAAAAAGGAACAATTGCATGACTGGCATCGCCAATAAGCGCAATTTTATCTTCATAAGTCCATGGATAACATTTCATTGTCACTAACGTACTGGTAGGATTCTTAAAGAAATCTTCTGCTAATTTTGGAATTACATCTATTGTGTCAGGTAGATTTTTTTCAAAAAAAGCTTCCACTAATTTTATGTCTTTTAAAGATTCAAAAGAATTTTCTCCTTCAAATGGCATAAACAAAGTACAAGTAAAACTTCCGTCTAAATTAGGCAAGGCAATCAACATATACTCGCCACGAGGCCAAATATGAAAGGAATTTTTATCTAATTTATGTGTTCCGTCAGCATTTGCAGGAATGTTTAATTCCTTGTAACCAATGGGTAAAAATTCTTGCGAATAATCAAACATACTTTGGCGCTGCATGCGGTGACGAATTCTAGAAAAAGCACCGTCCGCACCAAAAACCATATCATATTTTTTATCTTCCCAGGCACCACGCTCCGTTTCTCCAATATGTAGCGTTGCATCATCTAGCGAAACGTCCCATATTTTATGTTCAAAAAAGAATTCAGCTCCTGCGGCTTCGGCTAAATCAATCATTTTCCTATTCAAAATTCCTCTTGAAATAGAATAAATCGATTCTCCTTCTTGACCGTAATTTTGAAAATTAAGCTTATCCACTAAGTGAATCGCGCGTTTTTCCATAGGAATTGCAATCTCACGCACGGCATTTCCTATTCCTACTCCATCCAAAGCTTTCCAACCTCGATTGGACATCGCTAAATTGATGGAACGACCAGAAAACTGTATTTTTCGGATATCAGGACTTCTATCGTAAACATGTACCGTGTGACCCGCTTTACGAAGATAAATAGCTAATAAAGATCCTACTAATCCAGAACCTACAACTGCTATTTTTATGGGAGTTTGCATTATTTATTTATAAAAAGTTAAGCAAAATTACTCATTTATTATTTTAGCTCCTTTATAAAAATCATTTTTTACCAGGAATAAAAATCAATTTAGTCGAAGTTCTAACAATCTCTTTCTTATTCAGCATCATTCTTCTGAATTTACCCATGTTATACAGCTCAGCCTGATCGCTGTAATGCGCACTTAGTGGATTACCAGACTGTCCTGTTGGTAAGATACTCCAGCTATTTTCTATATCTGAAAAGTCTATGATTCGTCTTGTGGATGGACCTCCTTTGACCAAGTAATTGCCGTCTTCCGTAAAATCAAAAAAGAGATTATTAATTACTTCCGTTGAACCTGAAACTTCAAAAGGCCCCACATTGAAAATACTTCGCAAAGCGGCTATCTTTCCTAATGGGTGCTGGTGTTCCACTGTATGCACTCGATTCCAAGTCCAATCCGAAACGGTATTTCCCAGTTGGTTTTCTAAAGCTACAACGGATTCTTTGAATGATTTGGAGACAATCTGACTTCTTGTTTCTTTCTGATTTTTAGTCTTAACATTATCCCACCAAAGTGATTTTTCATTCCTAATTTGTCTCGCTATAATTTGCTTCATGATGTGCGTTCCTAAAAACATCTTGAAATTTTCAGCACCAAGTTCATCTTCAAAAGTATTTTTTAAGTAATTAAAAATCCATTTATTATAGATTGTAGGAGCCACATCACTCAGATTATTAGTTCCTTTCCAATCTTTTAAAATACTCAGGGCTTCTTTTTCATTTTCTGAAAGGGATTCCTGATTTACATTTGAGATTAAATCCCTCACAACTTTTGGAGCTACAGAAGAGGTATTATCAAAAATCATTTTTCCTACCGAAACCATATCCCAATTTGATTTTGGATTCAATAATTGCGTAATTCGTTTGGCTCGATCTTCAGGAAGATAATAACCGGGATACAAAAACCCGTCAATTGGTTCGGGTTGATTATTTGCGGAATAGACATAATTCCATCTAGGATTCACCGCCGAAGGATTTTTGGAGAAATCCAGATATTGCTCTATATCATCCTTTCCACTAGCACCATCCAAAATAAAATTTGGATTTACACCTTCCTTATGCTTATACAATTTCCCGGTTGCCCACCAAGCCACATTTCCTTTGGCATCGCCATACATAACATTCAATCCTGGAGCGGCGATTAGTGAAACACCTTTCTGAAAATCGGATTTATTTTTAGCGTGTGAAAGCGCATACACCGCATCGAGAATTTGAATGGGTTGTTGTGTATAAATCCAAGACATTGCCACAGGTTTGTCTTGCTGTAAACCATCAATTAAATCGTTCATAACAGGACCGTGGCGCGTCACTTTTACATTCAAAACTACATCAGTAGAATCTTTTACTTTGATTGTTTTTTTTCGAATTTCGTAGGTACTAAAACCAGTTGGTGTCTTATATTCATTGGCATTGGCTGGATTATTTTGCTCTTGGTACAAATCAATATCATCATTTTCAAACATAGTTAAACCATAGGCATATTCCCTATTATGGCCTAATAATGGATAAGGTGTTCCTGCTAGATAACAGCCATATAATTCGAAATCTGGAGTGACGATATGTGCCTCATACCACGTTCCAGGCTGCGAAAATCCAATATGTGGATCGTTAGCAAAAATAACTTTTCCGTTCTTTGTTTTCTTTGGAGCAATAACCCAACTGTTACTTCCTATAAAAGGAGCAACAGGGGACTGATCCAAAAGTAGCGCCACTGACTTTGAAATAGCAGCGTATTCTTGAGGCCTGTTTTTTGCGTTTTTAATTTTTGTCGTATTAAAGGCACCATCAATTCCAAAATCCTTAAGATAATCCATTCCATATTTATTTCGAATATCAGTTAACAACGGATCTGATTTTTGAGCCATCGCAAAACTAAAAGACATGTATCCAAAAATATTATAGACATCCTTTATGGTAAACTTTTCTTTTTTAACGCCCACCAAACTAAATTCTATTGGTGTCGTTCCTTCCTCCATGTATTGATTAATACCCTCCAAATAAGCCATTGTCAATTCATAACTGGGAATATTTTTATCTAAATCCGCAATCGCTTTGGCAGAAGCCTCTTCGATTCCTAAGCCAGCGAAGAATTTGTCATTTTTAAGAGCAACCGAACCAAAAATTTCTGATAATCGTCCCAGAGCAATGCGGCGCATCAATTCCATTTGCCAAAGCCTATCTTGAGCATGAACATAGCCCAAAGCAACCATGGCATCTTTTGAGTTAGTGGCATAGATATGAGGCACCCCAAATTCATCAAAATAAACTGTAGTTTCCTTTTGAATATTTTTCAACCGCACTTTACCTTCATATTTTGGTTGCAGATAAAAACCATAGAGAAGGACTGCTACCACCAAAACAAATAGTAAAGCAAGCAAAAAAATAAAGGATTTTTTAAGTAATTTCATCATTGGATAAATTGAAAAACAAATATATAGGATTTGACAGATAATTAAAACTATTTATTTCAATGTATGCTATCGAAACAGACAGCACTAAATTATTATATAATTTTTGTTTAATTAATTTCGTAATTAATTAAACAAAAAGTATATTTGTTGTAAATAACAGTAAATATGAAAAACATTTCAAGAGATGCTATTGATAAAATGGAAAAAATCGAAAGATTAAATTTAATCAATTCCTGCACTGGTTACAAATCTGCTAATCTACTTGCTACAAAATCCGTTGATGGCAAATCAAATGTTGCCATTTTTAGCAGTATCACTCATCTAGGCAGTAGCCCAGCGCTGATTGGATTCATAATGCGCCCAACAACGGTGCCCAGAGACACGTACAAGAATATTAAAGAAACAGGATATTTCACAGTGAACCATATTACTGTTGACATGATTGCAGATGCGCATCATACTTCAGCAAATTATGAACTGGGAATTTCTGAGTTTGATAAAACTAATTTAGAAGAAGAATATAAAAATGGTATTGAAACCCCTTTTGTAAAAGGAAGTCCTGTTCAATTGTATTGCAAGTACGTTAATGAATACTACATTAAAGAAAACGACACCATTCACCTAATCGCTTCTATCGAAAATTTATTTTTTGAAGAAGAACTTGTACATAAAGACGGTTGGTTGCAAATTGATAGAGGGAACGTTGTGGCAATAAATGGCCTAGATGGGTATTGTTTACCCAAATTAGTGGATCGTTTCCAATATGCGAGAAAAGAAATTCCAAGCACCTCCTTTTCCAAAAAATAAGAAATGAAAAAACTGCGGTTAATCCTTGGTGATCAATTAGATTTACAGCATTCTTGGTTGCAAGAATACGATGAAAACACGATTTATGTTATGGCCGAAATGCGGCAGGAAACAGATTATGTAAAACATCATATTCAAAAAGTTGTGGCCTTTTTTCTGTCAATGAGGAATTTTTATACAACTATAAAAGACTTGGGACATCAAGCAGTCTATTTTCAAATTACCGATGGTACCAATCCACAGGATTTAGAAAAAATAATTGCTCTTTGCATCGAAAAATATAAAATCGAAAAATTCGAATACCAATTTCCTGACGAAAACCGACTGGATGAACAACTAAAAAAAATTTGTTCCAAATTAAAAATTGCCTCAGAAGCTTTTGACTCGGAACATTTTTATACCAAGCGTCACGAACTTTCTGAATTTTTTGAAGGAAAGAAGTTGTTGCTGATGGAAAATTTTTATCGGAACATGCGAAAAAAACATCATGTCTTGATGGATGGCAGCACTCCATTAGGCAACCAATGGAATTTTGATGCTAACAATCGTAAGAAATACAAAGGAGAAGTTCCAGTACCTTCAGAAAAAAATTTCCATACAAATGTTTCTGAAGTTGTTGCCCAAATCAAAGAAGCAGGAATTACAACTTTTGGAAACATCGATACAAATAATTTCAGTTGGCCTACTTCTCGTCAGCAATCTTTGGAGGTTTTAGATTATTTCTGTAAAAATCTATTAAAACATTTTGGTGATTATGAAGATGCGATGCATACCGAGGAAAAATTCCTTTTTCATTCTCGTTTGTCTTTTGCTATGAATAGTAAAATGCTGTCACCAAAAGAAGTCATAGAGACCGTCATCGCTTTTTATCATGCCAATGAAACTGAGATTTCCATCTCACAAGTAGAAGGATTTGTAAGGCAAATTCTGGGTTGGCGCGAATACATTCGAGGAATCTATTGGAAAGAAATGCCAAACTATGCCCAACTGAATGTTTTGAAAAACACGAATAAACTACCTGATTTTTTCTGGACGGGTAATACCAAAATGAATTGCATGAGTCACGCCATCAATCAAAGTTTAGACGAGGCTTACGCGCATCACATTCAGCGTCTAATGATAATTGGTAATTTTACGTTATTAACGCAAATTCATCCTGACGAAGTAGACGCTTGGTATTTAGGCGTTTACATCGATGCAATCGAATGGGTCGAAATGCCCAATACTCGCGGGATGTCACAATATGCCGATGGTGGAATTATTGCTACAAAACCGTATGTATCTTCTGGAAGTTACATTAATAAAATGAGTAATAATTGTGCCAAGTGCCATTACAATGTCAAGGAGAAATTTGGAGATAAAGCGTGTCCCTTCAATTCACTGTATTGGAATTTTCTAGATGAGAAAAAAGAGTTTTTTAAAGGAAATCAGAGAATGTCCATGATGCTGAATTTATTAAATAAAATAAATCCTGAAGAATTGTATAAGATCAAAACGAAGGCAAATGCCATTATTGAAAATATGGATTCGTATTAAACAAAAATTTACTCAAAAAAAAAGAGTGTTTAAGCTCTCTAGGAACTTAAACACTCTTTTATATATTACGAATAAATTTAATTCTTTTTGCTTCCGTCGATAATTGCTCCAGTACCAGCACCTATTCCAGCGCCAGCAACACCACCAATTATAGCTCCCTGAACTTTTTTCTTGCTGATAATTGCTCCGGTAGCAGCACCAACTCCTGCGCCAATTACAGCTCCCTTAGCTGTACTACTCCATCCTTTCTTTCTTGTTGTCGTTGAATTTGTAGTAGTGGTCGTTGTTCCAGGTGCCTGTTGATTAACTACAACAACTTCCTTTTGAGTTTCAATTTTGGCTTCTTCAATCTTAACCATTTCAACTTGCATAGAATCAATAACCCTTTGTTTCTCCATTTCAACTTTCATGGAATCTACAGTAGCTAGTTTTGCTTTTTCAATTTCCATTTTTCCTTGATTTTGACAAGAAACAACTACTAAAGACAACAATATAAAATATATAATTTTCATAATTTGATTTTTATTAATTTCTAATCTACAAAGGAACGCTTAAAGTCCTAAAAAACAGTTATACAATTAAAACTATTTCTTATATAATTCAAAGCTATGCTTTATTTAGAATTCCTGTTTTCAAAATTTGACCAAATTCATACATATCTGTGTAGGATGTATATATTGGAACTGGTGCTAATCGAATAACATTTGGTTCGCGCCAATCAGTGATGACAGCGTTTTTCATTAAATAGTCAAATAATCTTCGTCCTTCACCATGAAGCAATACTGATAATTGGGAGCCTCTTTCTAATGGATTGGATGGTGTAATGATTTCGAAACTACTATCAACTTCTTTATCAATTTCTTGTAAAATAAACTCTAAATACGATGTGATCTTATCTCTTTTTTGCAGTAGTGCTTCCATTCCAATTTCATCAAACATGTCCACTGATGCTAAATAAGGTGCTAATGACAGAATAGGTAAATTGCTAATTTGCCAACCATCGGCTCCATGAATAGGATCGAAATTTTGTTCCATCTTGAACCGACGTTCTTTATTGTGTCCCCACCATCCTGCGAATCTTGGCAACTCTGAATTGTTGTGATGGTTTTCATGTATAAAACATCCTGAAGCATTTCCGGGACCTGAATTCATGTATTTATAACTGCACCATGCTGCAAAATCCACATTCCAATCGTGTAATTCTAGTTTCACATTTCCAGCAGCATGTGCTAAATCCCATCCTACGTAAGCTCCCGCTTTATGACCTGCGGCAGTTATGGTTTTCATATCAAAAACTTGTCCTGTGTAATAATTGACTCCACCAATCAATACCAAAGCCAACTCGTCACCAACTTCTTCAATTTTTGCCAAAACATCTTCCAAACGAATGTTGTGTTCACCTTCGCGACGCTTGATTTCTACAAGCGCATCTTCTGGTTTATATCCATGAAAATGAACCTGACTTTGAAACATATATTGATCCGAAGGAAATGCTTTTTCTTCACAAATAATTTTATACCTGGTTTTTGTAGGTCGGTAAAAAGAAACCATCAACAAATGAAGATTCACGGTCAAGGTGTTCATTACCGTAACTTCGCTTGGCAGCGCCCCAACAATCTTACTCAGTGGTTGTGCAAAGCGCTCGTGATAATCCCACCATGGTTTTTGACTATAAAAATGACCTTCAACAGCTAAATTTGCCCAATCATTCATCACTTCATCTACATACGCTTTAGTCCTTTTGGGTTGTAGTCCCAGCGAATTTCCTGTGAAATAAATCACTTTTTTACCATTTACCTGTGGAAAAAGAAACTCTTCTTGGTACTTATGTAATAGATCTTGCGAATCTAACTGTCGTGCAAATTCAATGGTATTTTCGAAAATCATAATTTGTTTTTTGTTTTGTAAAAGTACAAAAAAAAGACCTATCGATAAAGGACTTTAAAAGGATTGAATGTAAAACTATAGTTAAAAAAATTAGCCTTTCACGAACTAAAATAAAAAATCTGTGAGTAGTAAAAATAACATCACACTCCTAAATTGACTATATTTGATTGACTATAAAAAACTCAACAATGCTTAAAAACAGTTTAAACGTAATTATTATTGCCATAGCTTTAGTAATTTCCTCCTATCTCTTTTCGAATGCTTTTCAGAATCGCAATAAAAGCAACGATACCATCAGTGTGACGGGTTCCGGAAAGAAGGATTTCGTATCGGATTTGATTGTTTGGAGTGGCTCTTTTTCTAAAAAAAGCATGACGCTTAAGGAGGCTTATGCCGCATTAGATATTGACAGAGAGAAAATAAAAAGCTATTTATCAGGCAAAGGAATTGCCTCGAATGAAATGGTTTTCTCAGCGGTAAATTTCAATAAGGATTTTGAAACTACCTTCAATGAAAACGGAACGACAAGACAGCAAATATTCACTGGATTTACGTTGACACAAAGCGTAAGCATTCAATCTAAGGAAGTCAATAAAATTGAGGAATTATCCCGACAATCCAGTGAGTTGATTAATTCCGGAGTGGAATTCTATTCGTCTCCACCGGAATATTATTACACAAAGCTGGCTGAATTAAAAATAAAAATGATTGCCGAAGCTACAAAAGACGCGAGCATCAGAGCCAAAAGTATTGCTGAAAATGCGGATGCAAGTTTAGGAAATTTAAAAAAATCAGACATGGGCGTTTTTCAAATAACTGGTCAAAACTCATCAGAAGATTTTTCTTATGGCGGTTCTTTTAATACGCAATCCAAAAACAAAACGGCTAATATTACGGTGCGATTGGTGTATCAAGTGGATTAAACTCAGGGGTGTTTTACACAACAATTTTGTGTGAGGGATGGAAGCGGCATCCTTTATTTTCTTTCTTTAAGAAAATAAAGATACAGCGTACAGCCCGACCCGCTTTTTCAGCGGGGACACCCAAATTTGACTTCACTTAGAATAAAACAAAAAAAAACTCGCCATTACTGACGAGATTCTATTATTTAAGATCTGGAATGAATGCCGCTTAGATGATTAACATTGCATCACCATAAGAATAGAATTTATATCCTTCTTCAATTGCTTCTGCGTATGCTTTTTTCATTAAATCATGACCACAAAATGCGGATACCATCATTAATAATGTTGATTTTGGCGTGTGAAAATTAGTGATCATACACGTTGGAATAGCAAAGTCATGCGGAGGAAAGACAAATTTATTTGTCCATCCATCAAAAGGATTCAAAGTGTTTTGAGAAGAAACAGAACTTTCAACGGCTCGCATGGAAGTTGTTCCTACAGTACAGATACGTTTCTTTTTGGCTTTAGCCCCATTGACAATATCACATGCTTCCTGACTTATTTTTAATTCCTCAGAGTCCATTTTATGTTTAGATAAATCCTCAACTTCTACTGGATTGAAAGTTCCTAAACCTACGTGAAGCGTTACTTCAGCAAATTTGATTCCTTTAATTTCTAGTTTTTTCAATAAATGTTTAGAGAAGTGCAATCCTGCAGTTGGTGCTGCAACGGAACCTTCCTCTTTAGCATAAATAGTTTGGTAACGCTCCGCATCTTCTGGAGTTACGTCTCTGGAAATGTATTTTGGGATTGGAGTTTCTCCAAGTTCTGTTAGTTTATTTCTGAATTCTTCATACGAACCGTCGTAAAGAAAACGCAAGGTTCTTCCACGGGAAGTGGTATTGTCGATAACCTCAGCCACTAATGAATCGTCGTCTCCAAAATATAATTTGTTACCAATTCTGATTTTACGTGCCGGATCAACTAAAACATCCCAAAGTCTTTGCTCAGAATTCAATTCTCTAAGTAAAAAAACTTCGATTCTAGCGCCTGTTTTTTCCTTATTTCCGTACAAACGAGCTGGAAAAACTTTAGTATTATTCAGAATCAAAACATCACCTTCGTCAAAATAATCGATAACATCTTTGAACATTTTGTGCTCTATAGTTCCTTTCTTACGATCAATAACCATTAGACGTGCTTCGTCTCTGTTTTCAGCTGGATATTCGGCAAGAAGTTCTTTTGGCAAATCGAATTGAAAATGTGATAATTTCATTTGATAAATTTATGAGTTATGGATTTTAAAGCATGAGTTTTGATCACACGCTATTAAATCGTGTGCAAATATACGATTGTGAGATAGGCGTTGTCAAGTGTTTTGCTGTTTATTTTCAAAAGCCGTTGATTAACTAGCCTTTAAACCGATTATTTTTCTGAAATATCAAAATCTAAACTTTTTAAATCATTCCAAAAATCAGGATAGGACTTAGAAACTACTTCTGCATTTTCGATTAGAATCGGAACTTTTAAAGCTAGTGGTGCAAATGCCATCGCCATCCGGTGATCGTTATAAGTGGCAATTTTGACACTATGATTGATTTCGTTTGAAGCCTCAAGTGTCAAGCTCTCATTGGTAACTGCGATTTTTGCACCTAGTTTTGTTAGTTCAATTCGAAGTGCTTCAAGTCTATCTGTTTCTTTAATTTTTAAAGTATGAAGCCCCGTCAAATGGCAGCCAATCCCTAACCCTAGACAAGTGACCACAATAGTTTGTGCGATATCCGGAGTATTGTTTAATTCTAAGTTTAAAAATTGCGGTTTAAATTCAGGCTGTTTAACTAAAATCATTTTGTTTTCTTCAAAATGCGTTTGAACTCCCATTTGCTTATAAATTTCAACCAAAGCCGAATCGCCTTGCAAACTGGTTTCTTTATAGCTGGTCAAAGAAACAGTTGCCTTTTCAGCTAATGCAACCAAACTAAAAAAGTAAGAAGCAGAACTCCAATCGGATTCTACGGTCATAACTTTTGATGCTACTTCTTGTTTTGGATAAACGGTAATGACATTTCCTTCGAAACTGGTTTTGATGTTCAAATCATTCAACAAAGCCAACGTCATTTTGATATAAGGAACTGAAGTAATTTCGCCAACCAAAGTGATTTCAATACCATTTTCCAATTTTGGCGCCACTAATAATAATGCCGATATGTATTGACTACTCACATTGGCAGGAATATTCACTTTAGAAGCGGTGATTTTTTGTCCTTTGATTCGGATAGGCGGATAACCCACTTCTTTCTCGTAGGAGATTTTAGCCCCTAATTGTTCCAAGGCTTCTACCAAAACTTTTATGGGCCGCTCTGTCATTCGTTGAGAGCCGGTCAAAACTACTTCTCGTCCTTCGCTTACAGCAAAATATGCTGTAAGAAAACGCATTGCTGTTCCCGCATGATGAATATCAACTACTTCCTCGTTTCCTTTCAATGCCTTTTGCATTACTTCGCTGTCATCAGAATTGGAAGTATTGGCTAAAGTGATATTTGGAAATAAAGCTTGTAATAATAACAATCGGTTGGTTTCACTTTTTGAGCCAGTAACTGCAATTTCGGCTTGTAAATTAGAATGGGAAGTTTGTAACAGTAAATTCATGTTTGTAATTATGAGTTATGAATTATGAATTATCAGTGGTCTAATTCAAGTTCGCAATTTACCACTCCGTATTTATAATTCATAATTTATACTTCACAAATTATTTGAGTTTTTCGTTGTTTTTGTGACGGTCTTTGTCTCTAACGGATTTCAAATCCATTTTTTTGTCGAATGCCTCCTGCAGATTAATCCCAGTTTGGTTTGCCAAACACAATACCACAAAAACCACATCGGCTAATTCTTCTCCCAGATCTTTATTCTTATCACTTTCTTTCTCTGATTGTTCTCCATAACGGCGGGCTATGATTCGGGCGACTTCGCCTACTTCTTCGGTCAGTTGTGCCATATTTGTGAGTTCGTTGAAGTAACGAACGCCGTGTTCTTTGATCCAAGTGTCAACGTCGAGTTGGGAATTTTTTAAGTTCATTGTTTTTTGTTTATGAAATTAATTTTAAATTTTCAAAAAACCTAATTGATACACCAT
This sequence comes from Flavobacterium xanthum, assembly GCF_900142695.1. Lineage (GTDB taxonomy): Bacteria > Bacteroidota > Bacteroidia > Flavobacteriales > Flavobacteriaceae > Flavobacterium > Flavobacterium xanthum. Next base: position 26,886 of record NZ_FRBU01000026.1, read on the forward strand.
AGGTTGCAATTTTTCGGTTAAATCTTTATAGGATTCTTCAAAGGATTTAAAACTTACGGGTTGAAAATCGCCACTTTCGTTGCGCTTTTTCATTGCGTTCCGTATTTGATACCAACCAACATCTGGACGATTCAATTTTAATTCCTCTCTCACGCTTCGAACATCGGTTTGGGAGAAATAGGCTTGCCACAATTTTTTGCCCTCTCTTAGAATAGCGTTAGCTTCATTAGAAAATATCTTATCCGTGAGATAATTTACCATAAAATCACTTTCAAAACGGTCGGTTGCGCCAACTTCTTCTTCGGTAAAAGGTATAAAATGATTGACGATATTCCATTTCTTGTCGTTCCATTCTAGGTCGTTGGCGCTGGCGGTTCGTTGACAACGATTAAACAACATCCAAATTAAACAATCAGTTTTGAATTCTTCTGTTAATTCTTTTGTGGGCTGTAAAAACTGGTCACGGTCATTTAACCATGTTGGAGTAACTAATCTACGAATAGAGAAAATTATAGAGGCTTGCCACAAGTTTTCGTCTGTAATATAAAAACCATTTCCACCACCATAAGGAGAAGAAAATATAATTGTTTGTTGTTCGGCATGTTGTAAATCATTTACACCACAGTACATATAAGCAATCGCATTATCAGACCAAGTCTTTACACGTGGATTTGTTTGAGAAGGAGAAATTGAATTTCTTAATGGAACAACCAAATCTTTATTTGTTTTTGGTCTATTCAACCAAACATTAAGAAATGTATTGTTGGGTAAATTATAAAATGTTTTTTCTCCGATTGGTGTTGCATTTTTATCTAAAACATCAACTACTATTTCTTTAACCCTGACAGGGTTCAAAACCCTGTCAGGGTTGTTGGCCGTTTTCCAAACTAAAAACCCAATTGGGAATTTACCTGTAAGTCCTTCAAATGCTTTATTATGAACTACAAATCCCCCTAAATATTTGGCAATCCAAACTTGTCTAAATTTTTCAAAGTTAGGAGCATTTACATATTTCATCGTGCTGAACATAGCAATAGTTGCTGTTGGAATTTCATTTGCTATTCGTGCTAAAAATTGTGTAAACAATTCGTTGCTAGCTTTTCCATATTCACTCATTAATAATGAAGCTATTTTTGTCTTTGCAACACCTGTTTTATTTTCAGCTGTAACTCCTTTGGCAATATTTTCAAAATTTGTAGCCTCAGCATACGGCGGATTAATCAATACCAAAATCTTTTTACCATCAGCAATCGCTTTGCGCAAGCCTTCGGGTACTTTATTAGTTAACGTGTAATCAATTTTTCCGTCATCGGTAATATCATCATTGAGGTAATCGTATTGAAATCGTTGCGCTGCTACACAGGTTTTGGTGGCTTTCATTACATCTACATCGGCACTGTCTAGTGTGCTCATATAAATGTTGCGTGGGTTGGAGTGTTTTACTTCAAGATTGCCCACTCCGCAACACATATCCCAAACCAAATAGTCTTTTTGCCAATTTTCCCCAAGGGTTTCGGCTAGTTTATCATAGGCTTTGTCAACCACTGCCAATGGCGTGTAATACGCTCCTTTAAAACTGCGCTCGTCCATGGGAATTAAACTATCGCGACGTTCTAACAAATAGTTGCGGTATTCTGCTTTTGGTGGTTTGTGATAAATGGTCCAAAACTGGCGATAGCCTTCTTTGTTGCCCAATTCGTAGTTTTTGCCGGCAAGGGCAAATACTGGTGCCCCGTTTTTGTGCATCAATTCGGCAGGCAAATTCAGGTGCGTTGACGAGGTACCATCGTGCATAATATCGGCAAAAAACAACAAGGCATAATCATCTTCGGCAACGCCATTTATTTCTCGACCTATCATTGCTACCCATTTGTCAAAAACTTGTTTCAAGTTGTCTGGGGTAATGGCGGTGCGAATGATATCGCCTTTGGCAATGGCATTTTTTATGGTTGAAATAAATTCTTCTTCGTGGGTTTCTATCTTAAACGAAACAAAGTGCGTACCTATGTGAGCCGAAATAGCATCGAGTGCTTCTTGGGTATATTGACTCGCTGATTTTCCCCATTTGATGGTTTTCTTTTCCAGAAAAGGAATAACATCGGTACTTTTCATAATGGCAGCTTTCTTAGTGTCGATTACACACAAAAAAGGCGGCACATAATCGCCTTTATTTAACGCATCTTGTACATAATGCATCAGTTGGGTAAACATGGCGTAGGTAGAAAGCTTGCTGTTATCTTTGGCTTCAAACCATATTTCTTTAGTTTGAATATCGATTAGGTTTTTTTGGTATTGTTTGAGACCCAACGCCTTTATATAGATGTCTTTCACATCTTCTTCGCTAGATACTTTTTGTAGTTTTTCGTAAAGGGTCATACAATCTTATTTGTTTTACAGATAAAAACAAATGTAAGAATTGTAAAATAAAAAACACTCCGAGTAGAAGTGTTTTGATTATAATTTAAATTGATCTTTTCTAAATTTTCTGGGAAGTAAAGCTGAGTTTGAAAAACAATCAATAATTTTGTCAAATTCTTCATCAGTTAATTTTCCTTTAAACTCAATGTCTTCAATTTGATAGGTCGACAAAAGATTAACTTCTGATTCATCAAAGACGTATTGAGCATACAAATACGTATCTAACTTAAAAGAAAAATTATTGTTTGTAACTACAACATCTTTAGGAATATAATAACAACAAATACACTTTTCAGGAAATGAAATACAACCATGATTTTTCTCGATGTTAGCATGAAGTGATTCTACTTTTGTTGGTAAAATAGCAGCTATAAATCCATTTTCGATTGTTTTTAAAACAAGAAAGAATTTGTTTTTAGGTTCGTTTCCATTCTTAAAGATATACTCTTTAAAATAAAACAGATGTCCTTTCTCAAACATCATTTATCTTTGATTTAAAGATGCTGTAAAGTTCAAAAATTCTAAATGATCCTTGTAGAATGCTAATTTATTCTCATCGTATGAAACTAAATCGGCAAAATCAATTTTAAAATCTGTAGCATTGATTTCTTCCTTTAGCAAAGCGTCTAAAACACCATTTTTTTGAGCGGTTGTGTACCAAAGAGAATTTTTTTGATGTGTATAATCAACTAAATAATTGGTGTTTTTGCCTGAGAATGTTGTTACAATTTCATCGAAAATAGCAATATCAGAATCAGAAAATTCATCATCATTAAAACTATTAACCGCAGAAATATGAGTTTTGTTATCAATAATTTCAGATTTAATGTATTCTTTCAAAAGTGACGTTCCGTCATTAAACTCAATGTATAAATCCTGACAAACAGGCCCATATTTCCAAATCTCATATTGCAGATTAAACATAGGAAAACCTCTTTTCTTTACAGAAAATTCATCTAAAATATAAACTAGTTTCAACAAACTTGTCTTTGGAAGAAAGCCCATTTTTTCAATTAAATAAATTAAACCATTGCCTAATTTATCTATTTGATTTCGTGAATATTTATTGTGATTTATCATAATTGGATTGATTAATAATGAACTGATTTTCAGAAACATGAATTTTAATCGGGGTGCAAATGTAGCATATTTTATTATAGATTAAGATTAAATATACAACTAATTATTGTAACTCTAACAAAACCTACTCTCTATTTTTACTGTCAATTACTATTGTTACTGGCCCGTCATTTAACAGAAGTACTTTCATATCGGCACCAAAAATACCTGTTTGCACTTTTTTACCCAGTTCTTTTTGCAAATGGCTTACAAAATTTTCATACAAAGGAATGGCAATTTCTGGTTTTGAGGCTTTGATATACGAAGGCCGATTGCCTTTTTTGGTCAACGCATGCAATGTAAATTGGGAAACTACAAGTACTTCGCCGTCGATATCTTTGACAGATAAATTCATCAGATCGTCTTCATCACCAAAAATGCGGATGTTCGTAATTTTATTCACCAACCAATCAATATCTTCTTGATTATCGGCATCTTCAATACCAACTAAAACCAATAGACCTTTTTGAATATCCGCTACGATTTTGTTATCTATTGTTACGGAGGCTGAGGAAACTCTTTGGAGAACTACTTTCATAGCCACCTAGCCCCCGAAGGGGGAATTCTCAAAATTGTAAATAAAAAAATTTGTCATGATTTCTAATTTTATTTTTAACAGTTTAACGTTCCCCCTTCGGGGGTCGGGGGCTTTTATTCCCTCGTTTTATCACTAATGATTCTATCCTCATTGTGAATGTCCGTGCGGTAATTTTCATCATCACCTTCCAGAATTTTAAGGTAACTTCTGTAGCGTGACCATGCAATTTCATCTTTCTCTAAAGCTGCTTTTATGGCACAATGCGGTTCATCCTTGTGCAAGCAATTGTTGAATTTGCATTGCTCTTTCAATTTGAAAAACTCAGGAAAATAACCACTGATTTCTTCTTTTTCCATATCCACAATTCCAAAACCTTTGATGCCTGGCGTATCGATAATTCTGGCATCAAAAGATAGATCATACATCTCAGCAAACGTTGTTGTGTGCTGTCCTTGTTTACTAGCCTCAGAAATCGTTTTTGTTTTTAAATGCAATGACGGTTCCATAGCATTCACCAAAGTTGATTTTCCAACTCCAGAATGCCCAGAAAACATACTCACTTTGCCAATCATCATTTCTTTTAATTGTTCAATTCCCTTCATTTCAGTAGAAGAAACCCGCAAGCATTTGTATCCAATTTCTTGATACACATGTTGCATGTACAACTGTTCGTCTAGCGTAGCGTCATCAAAAGTATCTATTTTGTTAAAAACAAGAACAGTTTCAATTCCATACGCTTCAGCAGTAACCAAAAATCGGTCAATAAAATTAAAAGTCGTTGGCGGATTATTGATTGTAACTAACAAGAAAACCCGGTCAATATTAGACGCAATAATATGCATCTGATGTGATAAATTCACTGATTTCCGTACGATATAGTTCTTCCTGTCATGAATTTTATGAATCGTTCCTGTAACAGTGTCGGATGATTCTTCTAATTCATAATCTACAATATCACCTACAGCAATGGGATTGGTACTTTTGATTCCTTTAATTCGGAATTTCCCTTTCATACGGCATTCTATAAAATCACCTTGTTCGGATTTTACGGTGTACCAACTTCCTGTAGATTTGTATACGAGTCCTGTCATGGAGCAAAGGTAAAATTTTGTTTCAAGTTTAAAGTTTAAAATTTAATGTTTTTTAAACCCTCTTAAAACGAAAATCCCTTCCACTAATATTAGTGGAAGGGATTATTTTATGATAAGTTATAAATTATTTCAAATAAGGAAAATTTCTAGACACTTTTCTCATCATACTCTCAACAATATCATCTGTAGAGATGGAGATATTATCATTCATAGTCTTAAAAAAGCGCCATAACATCTCGCCATCCTTACCATTATTAATCGTCATCGTTAATGATCCAGATCCTGTTTTTCCACCAAAACCCCCCAAAAGAACGGCTGTTGCAATAGCAGCTCCCTCAGATTTGGACTGTTCTGATTCGAAAGTACCGCTAATTACTGCATCAACACCAAGTGCTTTTGCAACTTCATCCTTAGTCATTTCATCCAACTTATCTGCAATTCCAGATTTTTTAAGTAAAATATTTGTCTTTTCTACGTCTTGAAAATTTACAGCATAAGAATCCGCTTTGCGTAGTAAAAAAGTATACATACTGGACTGGATCGACTTAGACATTTTAAGTTCTTGATCTCTATTACCCTCGACACTAAAATTTTTAGGTTGCTTTTTATAAGTAATTTTGACTGTAAAAGGCAAAATAGCAACTGTTTTATGCTCTTTTATTAAAGATGCAAGTTCAGGACTTTCAAATACTTGTTTTTGCGAATATCCTAGAAAACTTAGGAATACAAATGACAGTACAAATAATTTTTTCATAAAATGTAGTTTTAAATTTAATACTGCACAATACTACAAAAAAACCTACAAATAAATTGTAGGTTTTCATAATTATTATAAAATTATTTTACGCATTCAACACTTTGTCTTGGTGACTGATACTTTCTTGGTGAATTGCTTTGAACATTCTTAGTACAAACTCTTCCGAAAGTCCTTTGGTCTCCCCATCCAAAATCATTTTACCTAATATTTCATTCCAACGGCTGTTTTGTAATACTGCTACGTTGGCTGCTTTTTTAACCAAACCAATTTCATCCGCTACTTTCATACGTTTGCCTAAAAGTTCTAGCAAAGTGGCATCTAAAACATCAATATTTGCTCTCAATTTTTTCATTTTCTGCGTAAACTCATCTGATACATCATCCGTTTTTCGCACTTTTAAATCAATAAAAATTTGTTTCAACGCATCAGGAGTCACCTGCTGTGCAGCATCACTCCAAGCGTTATCAGGATCAATATGTGTTTCGATAATCATACCATCATAATTCAAATCTAAAGCTTCTTGCGTCACTTCAAGAATCATTTTGCGGTCTCCAGTAATATGAGATGGATCTATAATTAAAGGTAAATCAGGGAATTTATTTTGCAATTCAATAGCAATTTGCCATTCTGGAATGTTTCTGTATTTAGTTTTCTCGTAAGTCGAAAACCCTCTGTGAATAACCCCTAATTTCTCGATTCCGGCATTGTACAAACGCTCTACACCACCTAACCACAACGATAAATCTGGATTTACTGGATTCTTTACCAATACAATTTTCTTAGTACCAGCCAAAGCATCTGCAATTTCTTGCACTGCAAAAGGATTTACGGTAGTTCTTGCTCCAATCCACAAAACATCGATATCATATTCCAATGCTAATTTTACGTGAGCCGCATTGGCTACTTCCGTTCCCATCAACAATCCGGTTTCTTCTTTTGCTTTTTTCAACCATTTCAATCCAATTTCTCCAACACCTTCAAATCCTCCTGGACGCGTTCTTGGTTTCCAAATTCCTGCTCTAAAAATACTTACATCTGAATCTTTCAATTCATGTGCTATTTTCAACACTTGTTCTTCGGTTTCAGCACTACAAGGTCCTGCTATCACTAATGGATGAGTCAAATTAAATTCATTCAACCAATTTCTCATTTCTTTCTTGTTTTCCATCTTTTCTAAATTTTATTTTTTTTTAGTTTTTAGTTATTTTTGAACAACAGAGTGCGTTATTTCTTAACGTTCATTCCGTTTAATATTTCCTTTATTTTATTCACACTTTGCATTTCATTGTAAATCGCATCGTAATCTTCATTTTCTAATAATTCCTTAAACTTTGACAAATTCGAAATGTATTCATCCAATGTTTTTACGACCTGTTTCCTATTTTGTTTAAAAATTGGCGTCCACATCGCTGGCGAACTTTTGGCCAGACGAACCGTACTTTCAAAACCAGAACCCGCCATATCAAAAATATCCTGTTCGTGTTTCTCTTTGTCAATTACCGTTTTTCCTAACATAAAAGCACTTATGTGAGACAAATGCGATACATAAGCAATGTGTTTATCGTGTGATTTTGGATCCATATAACGAATCCTCATTCCCATTTCTTTAAACAAATCCAACGCTTTTTCCTGCAATTTGAAAGTCGTTTTCTCTACCTCACAAATGATGTTTGTCTTCCCTTGAAACAATCCTTTTATCGCTGCCGAAGGTCCTGAGAACTCCGTTCCTGCTATAGGATGCGTAGCGATAAAGTTTCTTCTTTTAGGATGATTCGCAACCGCTTCACAAATAGGCATTTTAGTGGAACCCACTTCAAAAACTATCGTTTGATCACCAATTACATCCAAAACTTGCGGCAAAACAGTCAATGTCACATCCACAGGAACCGAAACAATCACGAAATCCGCATCAGCTAAATCCGCAAATGTGGCACTAGCATCAACAACCCCTAAAGCGATGGCTTCTGCCAAATGAGTTTCGTTGTTATCAATCCCATAAATTTTGGCTTCCGGATGCAGCGTTTTAATGTCCAATACCATCGAACCGCCTATCAATCCTATTCCTATTACAAATACTTTCATCTCTTATTTTTTTTGTAGCTAATCCTGCTATTCGTTTCAATCTTTTATGCCGAACCACGGCATAAAAGGATTTCCACTGCTATCAGGGCTAGGGAATCTCGTTATCCAGAAATTTATTTTTCTTTAAACGACTTTTTTTAAGCAAATCTGCTAATAGCTTCCTGTACTTTTTCTTCTTTTACACACAATGCAAATCGTATGTATCCTTCGCCATTGCTCCCAAAAATAGTTCCCGGCGCGATAAATATAGATTTCTCGTACAATATTGTATCAATAAACCGTTCCGCAGAGGTTATTCCGTCAGGCAATTTGGCCCAAACAAATAACCCAACACCTTCTTTGTACACTTTACATCCCAATTTCTCAGCCAACAGCTCCGTTAGAACGCGCCTCTTTTTATAAATTTCGTTCATAGAATCAAACCAAATCGCATCGCTTTTCAACGCTTCGATTGCTCCTTTTTGAATCCCAAAGAACATCCCGCTATCCATGTTGCTTTTTACTTTCAAAACAGCATCGATACAAGCTGCATTTCCTAACAGCATTCCCACTCGCCAACCCGCCATGTTGAAAGTCTTGCTCAAAGAATTCAATTCCAAAGCCACGTCTTTTGCTCCTGCCACTTGCAACAAACTCATCGGATTGTCATTTAAAACAAAACTGTATGGATTATCATTGATTAATAAAATGTTGTATTTTTTGGCGAAAGCCACTAACTTTCCAAACAATTCTAAACTTCCTCTCGCTCCTGTTGGCATGTGCGGATAACCAATCCACATGATTTTTACTTTCGATAAATCCAGTTGTTCCAAAGCCTCAAAATCAGGTTCCCAGTTATTGCCTTCTTTTAAATCATAATATACTGGAACTGCTCCCACCAAATTAGTCACCGAAGTATATGTTGGGTAGCCTGGATTTGGTATCAACACCTGGTCTCCTTCATTCAAAAAAGCCAGTGAAACATGCATAATTCCTTCTTTAGACCCCATCAAGGGCAAAATTTCATTAGCTGGATTTAACGCAACTCCATAATTATTTTTGTAAAAATCAGCCATACCTTGACGTAATTCTGGCAATCCTTGGTAACTCTGGTATTGATGCGCATTTTCATCTTCCATTGCCAGAACCACTGCATCAATTACAGCTTGTGACGGTTGTAAATCAGGACTTCCAATACCCATATTGATAATGGGTTTTCCTTCGGAAGCCAGTTGTCTTACTTCTCTTAATTTTGAGGAGAAATAGTATTCTTCAATTATATCGAGACGTTTAGCTGTTTTGATCATGATCTTACATTTATATTATTACTCTAATCTTACTCCTTTTTGGGACTGAGCTAGGTGGCTATTGTTTTGTATTTTTATATTCCCCTAATACTTTGAAATATTCCGCCATAATGACCAATAATGATTTTGCTTTAGCATAATCTTCATATTTTTCAAAAGTAACATCCACAAAAAAGGAATATTTCCAAGGCGTCTCTATTTTTGGCAACGATTGTATTTTGGTTAAATTCAGTTTACAATCACTCATCACATTCAAAACTGCCGCTAAACTGCCACGTTTGTGATCCAATTCGAATTTGATGGACGCTCTGTTAATTTCATTTTCTGGAACAAATGAATTCTCTTTTTTGACGATTACAAAACGGGTCATATTATTTTTAATCGTTTGAATTTCCGGCGCTAAAATTTCTAAATCATACATTTCAGAAGCGGTTTTACTGGCAATTGCAGCAATTCCTTTCAACTGATTCTCCTGAATTCTACGCGCGGTTTCAGCAGTATCTTTGTCTTCAACTAGTTTTATATTTGGATATTTTTTAAGGAATTCCATACATTGTAAAATAGCCATAGGATGCGAATGAACCTCCAGAATATCTTCCATTTTCTGCCCTTTTAACGCCATTAAATTTTGATGAATTCTCAAATAATGTTCTCCTATAATGTGCAAATTATTTTTGTCAATCAAAGCGTAATTTGGAATAATTGGCCCCGCAATAGAATTCTCAATCGCCATAACTGCCTGATCTGATTTCCCTGAAAGAAGGTTATCCACTAACTCTTCAAAGGATAAACATTCGTCCAGAGCAATATTTTGATCGAAATATTCCTGTGCCACCTGATGATGAAAAGAACCCGTTATGCCCTGTATTCCAATTATTTTATTCATTTTACACACTTTTAAGCAAAAAAAAATCCCGATTTACATCGGGATTGTATATTTATAGTATCAATTTAATTTTTCTAATTAAATAACCATACAACAATCCCTTTCTACCTTCCAGAAGAAATAATAAGAGTTGCTAAAATAAAATCGGTTACTCAACATGTTGTTGTTTTTTTTTTATTAATTACTCTGCGAATGTATACATAATTTCCAGCTAACCCAAAAAAAAGGAGGCTTTTATTGCACTAAAAAAGGATTCACTAAAAAACTGGTTATTAATTATGTAATAATTAAAAAAAGGCTTTAAAAATCTCATTTAGTTAGTGAGTATTTGAAATTTATATCCCTTAAATCTTTTCTAACCTCCATTTTATGCCAATTATAGACAAGACAAACTCGTACCACTGCCTATCAGAGTTATTATAATGCCAAGAAAATATGAAAATGATTTTATTTACAGAGGATTAAATCAGTACTACTTTAAAATTAATATCAAATCAAGCCACTAATTTTTCGGTAAGCCATTTTTTTCCTTCCGAAATTCGGGTCACCAACATCGCTGATACTAGATCGCCATTGGCATTTAGCAAAGTTGCCATTGGATCTACTAAAGTTCCTATAATCATAGCTGCGGGCAAAGCCTGTTCCATAGGAAATCCATAAACAGTTATGGCGAGAATTTCTCCTATGTAACCTCCATTTGGAATTCCGCCCTCGACAACCGAAACAATTACCGTAATTCCTAACGCAATCAGCAACGTATTCGGATCGGTTAAATCTTTTCCAAACATGGCAAAAATCACGGCAATTTTAATAATCGAAGACATGCTCGAACCATCCTTATGCAAAGGCGCACCCAGTGGAATAACTACATTTCTGATGTGAGCCGGAATATTTATTTTTTCGGCACCTTCCAGATTAGCAGGAATTGTAGCAATGCTACTGCACGTTCCCAATGCCGTTAATGAAGGCGTAATATTATTTTTCCAAAATACTTTAAATCCTACTTTTCCCCCAGCAATGAAAGCATACAAACTAAAAAATACGACAAAGTAAAAAGCACAAACTGCATAATACAATCCCAAAGGTTTTGCGTAGGCGCCAAATAATTGAGGTCCAAAAATCCCAACCTGATATGCAAAATAAGCTCCTAATCCTATCGGAGCCGTTTTCATAATGATGTGCAGCAACTGTTTCATCACTTCATTACCTGAATTCAAAAACCTACTGAAATCTTTCCCTTTTTCACCCGATTGCAAACTGGCAAATCCTATCAAAAATGAAAATATAATGAGCGCTAACATATTTTTCCGAGACAAAAGTTCAAAGAAATCACTTGCAGTTAGCAGTTGGGTTATTTGAGATCCCGCGCTACTTTCCTGAATGGTTTCTAATGGAATTTTAGAAATAATAATATCCTGCTGAATAGGAAATAACAAGACAGCAACGAGCATCAAAATAGCCGAAATCAATACGGTGCTTAAAAACACTCCTATAACAATTACAAATAATTTTCCCAGTTTCTCTGTTTTTTCTAAATTGGCAATCGAAGATGCAATCGTAAAAAAAATCAACGGAATAATGGCTGTAAACAACAAATTCAGAAATATATCGCCCAAAGGTTTAATCACTTCTACTCCTTTTCCAAAAACTAAACCCAATATACTTCCTGCCAAAATTCCGCCAAGAAGCAATAATATACTTTTGTAATTCTTCAAGAAATTGCCAATTTGTATTGTTGCCATAATATTCTATTTTATTGTAAATATATAAATCTATACCACTAGTTATAACCTATTTTTTGACTTTAAAAATCGGAATTTATAGCCATTTGAAAATTTGAATTAAAAAAATCTTAAAAATCCTTTGAATCAGTGGCAAAAGAAACAACAAATCAATACTTTTTCTGTTTACTTTTGTACCAAATAAAATTCCATGTCAATAGAAGTTAGTAATATATCCAAAAGTTACGGTGCCCAAAAAGCACTGGATAACATTTCATTTTCTGTCAAAAAAGGAGAAATTGTTGGTTTTTTAGGTCCAAATGGTGCTGGAAAATCGACTTTGATGAAAATATTGACCACGTATATCAATGCCGATGAAGGGATAGCAATCGTAAATGGAAACGATGTGAACACCCAACAAAAAGCAGTGCAACTTTCTATTGGTTATCTTCCAGAACACAATCCGTTATATTTGGATTTGTATGTGAGAGAATATTTGGCTTTCAACGCAGACGTATACAAAGTAGCCAAATCGCGCATTGAAGAAGTAATTCAATTGACAGGTTTAACAACCGAAAGCCATAAAAAAATAGGACAATTATCCAAAGGATATCGCCAACGTGTAGGTCTTGCAAACGCTTTATTGCACAATCCTGATGTTTTGATTCTCGATGAACCAACAACTGGTTTAGATCCGAATCAATTAATGGAAATTCGAAATGTGATTAAAAACGCAGGAAAAGACAAAACCGTTTTCCTTTCTACACACATTATGCAGGAAGTAGAGGCAATTTGCGACCGTGTTATCATCATTAATAACGGGAAAATTGTAGCTGATAAAAAACTGGACAACTTAATTTCTGCCGACAAAGAACAGGTTATCGAAGTGGAATTTGATTACAAGATCGAAGAACAAGCTATTGCAAAAATCCCCCATTTAAAATCTTTCAAAAATATACATGATTGCTCTTGGGAACTGACTTTTCTATCCGATAAAGACATGCGCCCAGCTGTTTTCGATTTTGCTCACGATAACGGATTGAAAACATTACAACTGAATCAGAAAAATAAAAATTTGGAGGCTGTTTTTAGAGAAATTACGAAATAAGTGTCAGGTATTCAGTTACGACTATTCAGTATTCAGATAAAAAAGTTCCGTTTTGTCATTCCTCCTTCGTCAGAATGACAAAAACATTCAAAAAGCTTCCAGCCTTTTGAAGGCTGGAAGCTTTGGATACAATATTCTAAATTTCTAAAAAACCTTACTCGCTATTTGTCTAATATTTTCTGATTTTCCCATTGAATAATAGTGTAAAACTGGAACGCCCGCTGCTTTCAACTCTAATGATTGTTGAATCGCCCATTCGATTCCAACTTGTCTGATATCTGCATTGTTTTTACATTGATCCACTGCATGAATTAAATCTTCCGGCAAATCGATTCGGAAAATTTGTGGCAATACTTGTAAGTGTCTTTGTACAGCGATTGGTTTAATTCCTGGAATAATAGGAACGGTAATTCCCATTTCCCTTGCTTTGGCAACAAATTCAAAATATTTTGCATTGTCAAAAAACATTTGGGTTACCACATAATCCGCACCGGCTTCTACCTTCTCTTTCAAACGTTTCAAATCGGAAATTAGCGATGGAGATTCCAAGTGTTTTTCTGGATATCCAGCAACTCCAATACAAAAATTGGCTTTATTATCAACATCCATGACTTCATGCAAGTACTTTCCGCAATTTAGTTGATTAATTTGCTTGACCAAATCAACAGCAAAATCATTCCCTCCTAATTTAGGAACAAAAGATTGTTCGTCTTTCATCGCATCACCTCGCAAAGCCATCACATTATCAATTCCCAAATAGTGACAATCGACCAATAAATACTCGGTTTCTTCTTTGGTAAAACCACCGCAAAGCACATGAGGAACTGTGTCGACATTATATTTATGCTTGATTGAAGCACAAATTCCAAGTGTTCCCGGACGCATTCTGGTTAGTTTTTTTTCCAATAATCCATTACCCTTATCGACATAAATAAATTCCTCGCGAGAGGTGGTTACATCTATAAATGGCGGTTTGAACTCCATCAACGGATCAATATTATCGTATAATTCCTGAATGCTTTTTCCTTTTTGAGGCGGAATAATTTCGAAGGAAAATAATGTTTCTCCTTTTGCTGCTTCTATATGTTGTGTTACTTTCATTCTTTTTTTGTTTAAAGTTTAAGGTTTAAGGTTTAAGGTTTCTTTCGAACAACTTTAAACTTTAAACCTTAAACATTTTTTTAATCCGCAATATTTGGGTTCAGCCATTTCATAGCTACTTCGGTGGACACACTTCTTCGTTTGGCATAATCGATGACTTGATCTTCTTTTATTTTACCTAGTCCGAAATACTTGCTTTCTGGATTTCCAAAATAATAACCAGACACGGATGAAGCGGGCCACATCGCCATACTTTCAGTCAGCGTTACACCAATTTCTTCTTCCACATTTAGTAATTTCCAAATAGTTGGTTTTTCTAAATGATCTGGACAAGCCGGATAACCCGGTGCAGGACGAATACCTTTGTACACTTCTTCAATCATGGCCTCCGTACTTAAATTTTCATCGGCCGCGTAACCCCAAATTTCCTTACGGATTCTTTCGTGAAGGTATTCGGCAAAAGCTTCTGCAAAACGGTCTGCTAATGCTTTGACCATAATCGAGTTGTAATCGTCCAAATCTCTTTCGAATTCGGCCGCCCATTCATCAACCCCAAAACCAGTCGTCACACAAAACGCACCCATATAATCTGTTTTACCGCTGTCTTTCGGAGCAATAAAATCAGACAATGCGATGTTTGGAGCACCTTTAGTTTTTTGTGATTGTTGACGAAGCGTCAAGAAGAGCCCCCTAACCCCCAAAGGGGGAACTTCTACCTTTGTCGATAATTCTTTACTAATAGTATCAATAGTACCATTTAAATTATTCAGAACTTGATTGTTTGTATATCTGACAACTTTAAATCCTTTTGCTTCTAGCCAAATAGTTCTGTCTCTGTCGTGTTCAATTTGTTCAGGATCATTATGAATAGAACCATCTACTTCAATCACTAACTTTTTTTCTAAACACACAAAATCAACAATATATTCCCCTACTATATGTTGTCTTCTAAATTTAAACCCTTCAATCCCCTTATTAGACAAAACATTCCACAGCATTTTTTCAGCTTCTGTCGGCTTGTTTCTCATCTCTTTTGCCCGTACTTTTAACCTGTCATACAAAACAGGACTTGCAGTTTCCCAAGCCTGCTTATCTACCATTTCAGTAGCTCCCCCTTCCGGGGCGGGGGGTGCTTCGTATATTTCAATATCATCATCATTGACCTGATTCGCTGGGAAAATTCCATAAATTCCTTTGGCTGTCAATTTCTTTTCTTTCAAAATAACATCCAGCATTTCTTTGGCATCCGCAAAAACAGAAGTCGCTTGTTCACCTACAACCTCATCCGTTAAAATAGCAGGATATTTTCCGAACAATTCCCATGTTCTAAAAAACGGCGTCCAGTCAATATAGGGAACCAAAACATCCAAATCGATTTCGATTGTTTTTGTTCCAATAAAATTAGGCTTCATCGGGTTGTATTTATCCCAATCCAATTGTAGTTTATTTTTGCGAGCTTGCTCAATAGTCAGGAAATTTTTGTCTCGCGAACGGTTCAAAAACGTTTCTCTGAAAGCATCGTACTCCGCTCGAATATCACTTGCATATATTTTTTTATCTTTATTCAGTAAACTTCCCGCAACGGTTACTGCTCTCGAAGCATCGTTTACGTGGATAACTGTTTCTCTGTACTGAGGTGCAATTTTTACGGCAGTATGGGCTCTTGAAGTTGTTGCTCCCCCAATCATTATTGGGATTTTCAAACCTCGTTTATCTAGTTCTTTCGCCAGATATACCATTTCGTCTAATGACGGTGTAATTAATCCGCTTAACCCAATGATATCCACGTTGTGTTCTATTGCAGCAGCTATAATTTTTTCTGGAGGTACCATTACACCTAAATCTACAATTTCATAATTATTACAAGCTAAAACCACTGAAACAATATTTTTTCCAATGTCGTGTACATCTCCTTTTACAGTTGCCATCAATATTTTGCCATTCCCTCGCTTGTCGCCAGCTTCTTTACTAGCCTCAATGTAAGGCAATAAATACGCTACCGCTTTTTTCATGACCCTTGCTGATTTTACCACTTGCGGTAAAAACATTTTCCCCGAACCAAATAAATCCCCAACGACATTCATTCCCGCCATCAAGTTGATTTCGATTACTTCGATTGGTTTTGTCGCTGCTAATCTTGCTTCTTCAACATCAATTTCTATGAATTCATCAACTCCTTTTACTAACGAATGCGTTAATCGTTCCTGAATAGTTCCCGAGCGCCATTCTTGAACTGCTTTTTCATTGCTCTTTACATCTCCTTTTACATTTTCGGCAAAGTCCAATAATCTTTCGGTTGCATCATCACGTCTGTTTAGAATTACGTCCTCAACACGTTCTAAAAGATCCTTCGGAATTTCGTCATAAATAGAAAGCATTTCTGGATTCACAATTCCCATTGTCATTCCGTTTTGAATCGCATGGTACAAGAAAACCGAGTGCATTGCTTCCCGAACCGTATCATTTCCTCTAAACGAAAACGACACATTACTCACCCCACCGCTAATATGTGCATGTGGAAGATTCTCCCGAACCCATTTGGTTCCTCTAAAGAAATCCAATGCGTTCAAGCGGTGTTCTTCCATTCCTGTTGCTACCGGAAATATATTTAAATCGAAAATAATATCTTGAGCTGGGAATCCCACTTTATCCACTAATATATCATACGAACGTTGGCAAATTTCTATTCTACGCTCATAATTGTCCGCTTGACCTACCTCATCAAAAGCCATCACAATTACTGCAGCACCGTAGCGCTTGATTAATTTGGCGTGATGTATAAATTGCTCTTCCCCTTCTTTTAACGAAATAGAATTCACCACACTCTTACCTTGCACCACTTTCAAGCCCGCTTCAATAATATCCCATTTCGAGCTATCAATCATGATTGGAACCCTAGAAATATCCGGTTCAGCAGCAATTAAATTCAGGAATTTTGTCATGGCATATTCGCCATCAAGCATTCCTTCATCCATATTAATATCAATGATTTGTGCGCCACCTTCCACTTGTTCTTTTGCAATACTGAGTGCTTCTTCGTATTTTTCTTCTTTGATTAATCGAAGGAATTTTCTAGAACCTGTAACATTCGTGCGTTCACCAATATTGACAAAAACGCTTTCCGGCGTAATGATCAAAGGCTCTAATCCCGCCAACACAAGGTTTTTTCTAGTTTCTTTTTCTGCCATTTTATTTTGAGTTACTAAGTTCCTAAGTTGCATAGGTTCTAAGTTATTTTATCCTATAATTTGCTTTTTACAAAGCACTTTTCAGTTTTTTGGGCGTGTTCGCCGCGGCGAACGGGCTATTCGTTTCAAGTCCTCACTACGTTGCGCTATCGCTACACTTCGCTGTGGGCTTTTCACTACTATCCCTCACGCGGTTCTGTGATAACAACAATATTATTTGCTTCTTTTTGTCATTCCGACAAAGGAGGAATCTCACTAGTTGCTAACGTGATGTGATTTCTCGTTCCTCGAAATGACAATCTAAACTACTTTATTTCTCATGAACATTTTCTGTCTTTGTGGGGAATCTCAGCAACCTCCTCGAATAACATAGATTCTTCCTTCTCTCGCTAGCATAAGAAATCTACTTACATTTATCATTATAATAATTTGCAATTTCAAATATATTTTCCTTCGTGAATTCTTTTGTATTAATTTTTTCACTTAATTCCTCACAATCTTTAAAACATTCTGCTGCCATTACTCTAAAGGTTTTGAATGTATTAACTTTTTGATACATTAATCTAGGAATAGATTCATTATTAAAATAACAATAATAATCTGAGTAGCTGTTAGAATTAAAATTTCCTCTCAAATTAACTACACTCACTTGACCTCCTAAACCATGCCCCATGGAGAAACCGCCACCACCTTCAAAAGCATGGACTCCATAAATTTTAATCTTATCCTTTTCAACAATCAATTCTGCTAGAACATACTTTTTTTTATCAGTGCTATTCTTTTCTAACAGGAGCGAAGCTAGAATAAAATCATTTTTATTAATATTCTTCTTTCCGCTATAAACAGTAAATTTTAAGTTATTAATATCCGAAAAACCAATCTTCTCATGATTTTTCTTATTTACATCTTTAAAATCTATGTGATACAAACTTACTCTACCAAAACCACTTACTACATTTCCGTTTTTCAATAACACTTTAACTTCTTCATATTTCGTCCCAAATTGAGAATAACTAAAATTTGTAATTAGAACCAACAGTGTAATTGTAAAATATTTTTTCATCATCTAAATAATTTATTATTGTTTTAAGTATTTATTAGGTGGATTCAATTAATTAATGCGAATTCCTGATTATTGTTTAATAATTGTAAATATACTTCATTTGGAGAATCAAATTGATGCCTTTTCCGAGGT
>NZ_FRBU01000033.1 GCF_900142695.1 Flavobacterium xanthum
GTTATTTCCGATTTTAGCCTAGAAAATAGAAATGAAAACTTAAAAAACTATCTTAAGTTTCTAAAAAAGTTGCATCGCGAATAGGTCGCAGCATAATATATAAAATAACGATTTGCCAACAGCCATTTTGAGCTAGCTGGAATTTAGTGGAATTAACGTTTCGCATCAAGTTTTCGTTAGGCCGAAAACCTAGCGTTTACGAACATCCAACCATCTCAAAGCAGCAAAATGTAAGACCTCAGTTAACCAAAAAACCGAAAAGAAAACAAGAAATCAAATTATGCAAAATAATAAACAATTATTCTTAAATTTCATAGTTGTATTACTTCTGATAAACAATATATCTGCTCAAACAAAACAAATAAACCAAATTGATTCTTTAATGAACCACTACAGTCAAATTGGAGCTTTCAATGGAAATATAGTTGTTTCAAAAAATAATAAAATTATATACAACGCTTCATTTGGGTTTACTGATGAAACTAAAACGAGAAAATTAACGACTGACTATAAATTTAATATTGGCTCAATTACAAAAGAATTTAGTGCGGTTGCTTTGATGCAATTAAAAGAACAAGGTAAACTAAAACTGAACGATAAGGTTTCCAAATTTATTCCCGAATTACCAAAATGGGCAAATGAAGTTGCTATTGCAGATCTATTACAGTACAATAGTGGAATTCCTAATGTAAATTGGAAAAGTATTCAAAATGACAAAGACCTTTTTGATGGTTTAAAACTAATTGATACTCTTGATTTTAAACCAGGTACAAATTATGATTACAATAACAACAATATCTTTTTGAGACAGTTTATTGTTGAACGATTAACAGGAATGTCTTTTAAAACATATGCAGAGAAATTTATATTCAAACTTTGCAAAATGAATTCGTCTGTAATGACTCCTTTTGAAAATGAAAAAAACATAGCCAAGGGATTTAATAATAATTTGGTTCAAGATAAAACGGATTTATCCATAACAGGCGGTACTTATTTAACTACAATTGATTTATTAAAATGGGTAAATTGTCTTCACTCGAAAAAAATAGTAAACAAAAAATCACTTTTTGAAATTGGTCAACAATTTAATTTGGAAGAAACTCAATCAGCTTTAGGATTGGCAAAATATAAAAACGGAAATTTGATTGAGCATTTACACGATGGAAGGGCTGGGAATTATGAAGCAATTTTAGTTTCAAATATTACTAAAAAGTTTACTATAATTTTGTTAGACAATAATTATAACGGAAAAGTTTTTGAAATTTCAGATGCGATTATTGAAAAATTGAAAAAATAACCGATCGCCTAACCTTAGTTTGGCAATATGGCGGGGATTTGACCAAATTTAAAATTTATTTTGTACTTTTAAAACACAATCATTTACCAAAAAACTCAAATTACAATAATGAATTATAACTTTAGAAAAGCAACACTATCTGAAATAGCTCCAATATGGGCCATTTTGCAACAAGCCATCCAACGACGAAAAGAAGACGGCAGTGCGCAATGGCAAGACGGTTATCCAAATCCAGCAGTGGTACAAAAAGATATTGAACAAGGAGCAGGATTTGTTTTAGTTGCGGGAAAAACTATCATCGGTTATAGTGCCGTACTCATCAATGATGAACCTGCTTATGGAAACATGGAAGGAAAGTGGCTTACGAATGATGATTTTGTTGTGATGCACCGCGTAGCTATTTCTGAAAACTATTTGGGAAAAGGTTTGGCAAAACTGATGATCAAAAACATAGAAAATTTTGCGTTAAGCAACAACATTTTCAGTGTAAAAGCGGACACTAATTTTGACAACTTACCTATGATGAAAATTTTTGAAAGTCAAGGTTATACCTATTGTGGCGAAGTTTATTTTAGAGGAAGCCCACGAAAAGCATACGAGAAAGTCTTAACTAAATAGGGCTAATTATAATTCTAAAAACTTTGGAATAATTACCTCGATGCAGAGCCCCAGCGGTATTAGCGAAATAGCAACCACAGATTCACAGATTTTCAATACTCTTTTTTAATCTGTGAATCTGTGGCTAAAAAATCCATGCAGAGCTTCGAGGAATTAAAAAACCGCAAATTCGCAAATAAAAACAGCCAACAACTGTTTCGATAATTTGCGAATTTGCGGTGAATTTTTTAAAACAATCTTAAACAGTAGCTTCTTCTTCAGGAGCAGTTTCAAATTCCATGTGATCCTCGATTTCTGCAACAACTTCTGGTTTCGAAGCTTTCAGCGCATTGAACTTTTCTATTTGTTCTAACTCTCCTTCTTCACCGCTGAAATAAGGAAAAACATCCATGATAGGAGATTCCATGATAGCGGGAATAGTGTAGTCACCCATCGTTCCTTTCATGATGCCAGTTGTATTATCAAAAGCTTCTTTTACATCATTCGCTTGCACTAATAAATACATGCTTGTCTTGCGCTCTTTGCCGCTTTCTTCATCATAAGCCAGTAAAGAAACTTTCGATTTAAACCAACGATCGGCATTTTCAAATGGATGGATCTCCGCATAATTGGCCATTTTTATATTGGTGATTTTAAACTCTTCACTAATATAGGCCGACATTTCCTCAGTAATTCTACTTTCGGCTTCTG
Source organism: Flavobacterium xanthum (assembly GCF_900142695.1). Classification (GTDB taxonomy): domain Bacteria; phylum Bacteroidota; class Bacteroidia; order Flavobacteriales; family Flavobacteriaceae; genus Flavobacterium; species Flavobacterium xanthum. The sequence goes on from NZ_FRBU01000033.1 coordinate 2,606, forward strand.
TGTAAGACAAAGCATCTACCAAATAGGGTTCCGTTGTGATTTTTTGCCCGCCGGTTTCATCTGTTTTTCTATATTTTACTTTGCATTCGTACCAAATTGTGCTCATCTCTATGTTTTTTTAAGGAGGTCAAAGATAGATTTTAAAGGAAAAAAAAAGCACTTTCCATAAAATAGATATTCACAATTTATAAGGGAGACTGTATTGATTATGGATACAACTCTGTAACTAGACACTATAAAACGACAGAAATGAACAAAGGAGCTACTAATGAAAGCAAACTATCTTGCTCATAAATGGCAATGAACGTATTGAAATTTAAAAGTTTACCACGGAAACTAGATTCGACCGCAAAACCTTTATATTAACATAAAAAAAGAATTTATTTCATGTTAATATAATGTTAAATAAAAACTAAACAGTTGTTTAAATTAAACGCTTGTTTAAATTTGTTTTGAATAAATTAGATCCAATTGAAAAGTAATTTTAACGAAAAACAAATTCAAATCCTCGAAGTGGCTGAAGTTCTTTTTGCTGAAAAAGGATTTGATGGCACTTCTATTCGAAACATAGCAAAAGTGGCAAAAATTAATGTTGCCATGGTTTCTTATTACTTTGGTTCCAAGGAGCGTCTATTGGAATCCCTTATTGTTTATAGAACTTCTGATCTTAAAAATCAATTAGACAATTTACTGCAGGAAGATCTGGAGCCTATTGATAAAATCAATAAACTGATTGAATTGTACATCAATAGAATTAATAGCAATCGAGGAATTTATAGAATTCTACACTTTGAATTTACTTCTAAAAAAAGAGAGCAAAATCTTCAGGCTTTTTCGGAATTAAAAAAGGGAAATCTCAAATCTCTAGAAACCATTATTGAAGAAGGTCAGAAAAAAGGAATTTTCAGAAAAGACGTTATTATTCCGCTTATTACGCCCACTATTTTGGGTACTTTCTTTCATTTTCACATGAATAAACCTTTCTTCGAAAATTTATTAAATTTAAAAACAGAAGATTTGTACAATAACTACATAAAAACCAATTTGACAAAGCACATTCAACAAACTATTAAAGCACTTCTGATTTATGAAAGTTAGTCAATTCATGCTCTTTGGGGTTTTCTTCATTGGAATTTCCGCTATAGAAGCACAAGAAAAAACAAGTTTAACCTTGAACGAAGCCATTAATTTGGCTTGGACCAAAAGCAATGAGGTTACGTTGGCAAATACAAAAGTAAAAACCAAAAAGTACGAATTGCAATCCACTAAAAACAATCAATATCCAGATTTAAAATTATCGGGTCAATACCAAAGATTGGCTAATGCATCAGTTAATTTTAAACTCAATCAAAATAACAACGCGCAACCACTACCAATAGTAAATCAATTGATGATTGGACAACTGAATGCCAGTGTTCCTGTATTTTCTGGCTTCAAAATTCAGAATAGTATTACTGTTTATGAGAATTTATATCAGGCAGAAATGGCAACGGCTTCGCAAACAAAAGAAGAAATAGCGTTGCGGGTTATCGATTACTACGCTAGCTTATACAAAGCTCAAAAAACAATTGAACTTTTAAAAGAAAATCAAAAAAGTGCACAACAACGTGTAAAAGATTTTATCGAACTGGAAAAAAACGGAATTATTCCCAGAAATGATCTGCTGAAATCTAAATTACAAACTTCGCAAATTCAACTATCACTTGACGAGACGAACAACAATCTAAAAATTATCAACTTTTATTTGGTCACGCTTTTAAAATTAAATCCCAATACAAAACTAGAAATTCGGGAAGAAGATTTTGCTGATTTCCAAATGACGAATGTTCCAACAAATGAATTACCGGCTTTAGAAAATCGCAAAGATTTAGAAGCCATACGCTTTCAAGGAAAAGCAAGTGAAGCTAATATTAAAATAGCCAAAGGTTCCTACTATCCAGCGATTGCTATTGTTGGCGGGTACACTGCGTTAGACTTGAGCAATGTAATCACGGTTCAAAATGCGATGAATATTGGTGTTGGAATTTCTTATGATTTAAGTGCGATACTTAAAAATGGCACGCTGGTTAAACTAGCCGAAAGTAAATATCTGGAAGTACAAAATTCAGAATCGATTTTAACTGATTACATTAAAATTCAGGTAAAAAAGGCTATCGAAGACTACGACTTAGCGTTAAAACAAAGTGTTGTTTATGCGGAAGCAGAAGAGCAATCTACTGAAAATTACCGCATAGTTAAAGACAAATATGATAATGGACTATCCGATACCAATGATTTATTGGAAGCGGATGTAGAGCAACTAAGCTCTAAAATTAATAAAGCTTTGGCCAGAGCCAATACCATTCAAAAATACTACGAGTTGCTTTCCGTAACCGGCCAACTATCACAAACCTTCAATATTGCACAAAAATAATCACACCCCATGGAAAAGAAAAAAACAAATAAAAAATTTATTATTATCCTAGTGGCTTTGGTAGTTTTAGGTGCAACTTACGGGACTTATAAATACATGCATTCCCAATCGCATGAGGAAACTGATGATGCCCAAATTGAAAAAAACATGAATCCAATTATCCCAAGAGTTTCGGGATATGTGGACAAAGTATATATCAAAGACAATGATTTTGTAAAGAAAGGCGATACGCTTTTTACGATTGACAAAAGAGATTATCAATTAAAAATTGAAGAAGCCAATGCTGCAATGGTTGGAGCGGAAGGTAATTTTGAAGTTTCTAAAGCTGATATTGGAAGTGCATTGGCCAGCATCTCTGTTTCTGATGCGAATGTATTATCAGCAGGTGGAAATATTGAATCGGCAAAAATTAGATTAGGACGTATTACCAGTGATTACAACCGATATGACAATCTATACAAAAGCCATTCGATTACAAAACAACAATACGAGCAAGCCTTAGCTGCAAAGCTGGAAGCAGAAAGTCAAGTTCGTGTGTTGCAACAGCAAGAAAGAGCAAGTGCTTTTCAAAAATCAGTTATTGTGGCTAAGTCAAAGGTTTCAAACAAGCAAACAGAAGTCGCTGCTGCCAATATTACAAGAGCCAAAGCCGTATTAGATGCTGCCAAATTAAATTTAACCTACACGGCAATAACTGCTGCAATTGATGGGCAGGTTTCAAAAATTGATATTCAACCCGGACAATTAGTGCAACCGGGACAATCGTTATTTTACATCATCAATAACAAAGAAGCTTGGGTAATTGCTAATTTCAAAGAAACGCAATTAAACAAAATGGTTATTGGTCAAAAAGTAACCGTAAAAGTAGATGCGTATCCAGGTTATAATTTTCAGGGATCCATTACCTCTTTCTCACCGGCTACAGGTTCCCGATTCTCTTTATTACCTCCTGATAATGCCACGGGAAATTTTGTAAAAACAATCCAAAGATTACCAGTTAAAATAAGTTTGAATACGACAAATGATCCAGAAAAAATAAAATTATTACGCCCAGGAATGAATGTAGATGTGGACGTACACTTGGATTAAATAAAAAATTTGACAGCTTTTAAAATGTCAAAAGGAGGCAGAACTTTTAAGAGAATGATAGTTTACAATTTAGTATAAAATGGTACAAACCGGAGAAGACGATTTAGTAGAATATGGCTTTAGAAGAGTCATCATAACCATTACAGCCGTTCTTTGTGCTATGCTAGAAATTGTTGACACTACAATTGTAAATGTAGCATTAAACAATATGCGAGGCAGCCTTGGTGCTTCTCTAACTGATGTGGCTTGGGTAATAACTGCTTATGCAATTGCCAATGTGATTGTGATACCGATGACGAGTTGGTTGTCGCAACAGTTTGGACGCAGAAATTATTTTGCAGTTTCCATTATTATCTTTACAGTTGCCTCTTTTTTATGTGGAAATGCCAATAATATATGGGAATTAGTCGCCTTTAGATTTATACAAGGACTCGGAGGAGGCGCTTTATTAGTAACTGCACAAACCATCATTACAGAGAGTTACCCCGTTGCCAAAAGAGGTATGGCACAAGCCATTTACGGAATGGGAGTGATTGTGGGACCAACTCTCGGACCGCCATTGGGAGGATATATTGTAGATCATTTTTCCTGGCCTTATATCTTTTACATCAACATTCCGCTTGGAATTATCGCTACATTATTAACCCTATCCTTCGTAAAAAGTCCAAAATATGGTGACAAACTAAAAGCGAGTCAAGTCGATTGGTGGGGAATCTTTCTTTTAACTGCTTTTATTGGTTCTCTACAATATGTTTTAGAACATGGTCAGCAAGATGGTTGGTTTACTAATACTACTATTGTCCTTTTATCTGTGATTTCCATTTTTGGTTTATTGCTCTTTATTTGGAGAGAGCTAACCTACAAACATCCCATTGTGAATTTAAGAGTTCTTAAGGATACCAACTTAAGAGTAGGAACAATTATGTGTTTTATACTTGGTTTCGGGTTGTATGGTTCTACTTTTATTATCCCCATTTATACACAATCGGTTTTGGGCTGGAGTGCATTGGATGCTGGATTATTATTGATTCCTAGCTCCATCACTACTGGAATTATGATGCCCTTTATAGGCAAAATGATTCAGCGTGGAGTCCCACAAGCCTATATGGTTGCTGCAGGTTTTCTAACCTTTTTCCTTTTTACCTACTGGATGCAACAAGTAATTACGCCAGATTCTGGTGAAGAACATTTATACTGGCCATTAATATTAAGAGGCGTTGGTCTTGGTTTATTATTTGTTCCTATTTCTACACTTTCATTGTCCACTTTAAAAGGAAAAAGTATTGGCGAAGGAGCTGCTTTTACAGGAATGATGAGACAACTAGGGGGGTCGTTTGGTATTGCCATTATCACCACTTTCATTGCCAGATTCAATCAGGAACACCGAGTAAATCTTATATCACATCTAAATGCTACTTCCTTTGAAGTACAGAAAACGGTTCAAGAACTCAAAATGGGATTCATGTCCAAAGGGTTTTCTGAGAATGAAGCTTTGGCAAAAGCTTACAAAGCGATAGAATATAAAGTAATGGTACAAAGTTCTGTACTATCGTATATCGATATTTTCCTTTATTTAGGCGCTTTGTTTTTGTTGTGTATTCCTTTTATACTTTTGATAAAAAAAGGTAAAAACAAAATCAATCCAGCCGATGCCATGCATTAATAGATAGACGATTTATAACGTTTTCTTCTCTTACGCTATAAATCGTGTTGTCTTATAAACCCAAAAACAGCATCTTCTTGCAGGATTTCGTATAGCTAGTCTCTAGGATTATCGGGTAAAAACCAAATGACTTCCTTCTGATAAATTGGCGTCAAATTGATAGCCATCGTAATTGAAACCTTTTAGATCGTCTACTGTTTGAGCATTGGTATCGATGATGTAGCGCACCATCATGCCCCTCGCTTTTTTAGCAAAAAAACTGATTATTTTAAGTTTTCCGTTTTTGTAATCCTTGAATTCTGGTGTAATTACAGGAAAATTTAATGCTTTAACATCTATTGCTGAAAAATATTCAGTACTGGCTAAATTCACAAACAATTCTCCTTCATTAACTTCTTTATTCAAGGCTTCGGTAATTGTAGGTTTCCAATATTCATATAAATTTTTGCTTTCTCCAATGGGTAATTTGGTTCCCATTTCCAATCTATAGGCCTGCATTAAGTCTAACGGTTTCAGCAATCCATACAAACCGGAAAGGATGCGCAAATTATCTTGTAAGGCTTGAATTTTATTTATAGGTAACGAGTAAACGTCTAATCCCGTGTACACATCGCCATCAAAGGTATAAACCGCAGGACGTGCATTTGATGTTGTAAAAGGCGTTTTCCATTCTTGATTTCGTTTCCAATTTAAATCGGCCAATTTATCTGAAATACTCATTAAATCTGATAAATCAGAGGGCTTTTTCTCTTTAAGCACTTTTTGAATCTGTTTTGACTCTTTTAAAAATAAAGGTTCTGTATATAATTTAGTAGGTAATTCTTTCTCGAAATTTAAGGATTTGGCTGGTGATATAACAATTTTCATAAATACTACTCTTTCGAGCTCTTTCAATTAATAAACTCAAAAGTACAAATTGAAAACCGGAAACGACAACTATTTGCATCGATTTGTTTAATAATGTCATAAATAATTAAATTCACAACCCATTATATTTGCGTATTTTTGAGTTCGAAATAACTCAAAAGAGGACCTCAAAATGAATCCAATTGAAATCCAAAAAGCAACTCTAAATGATCTTGAAATACTCCAAAAATTAAGTATTCAAACATTTACAGAAACCTTTGCTGCCGTAAATACGCCTGATAATATTACCAACTACATCAATGATAGTTTCAACACACAGCAATTAACAACGGAATTAAGCAATACGAATTCAATGTTTTATTTAGCCTATTCGAATAGAGTAGCCGTTGGTTATCTAAAAATAAACTTTGGAGATGCCCAAACCGAAACCCATGATCAAAATGCTTTGGAGGTACATCGAATTTATGTTTTGCAAACTTTTCACGGTAAAAACATTGGACAATTGTTGCTGAACCAGGCAAAAAAGATAGCCGAAAATAATGGTGTTGCTTCTATTTGGCTTGGTGTCTGGGAAGAAAACTACAGAGCGCTTCAATTTTATGCTAAAAATGGATTTGTCGTTTTTGACCAACATGTTTTTACATTGGGAAATGACAAACAAACTGATTTATTAATGCAGCTTAGACTTAAATAAAAGTAACACTTGGTTGCCCCTTTTACCAAGTATTTTTAAATTTTAAATTCGTCCTTATTTGCGCCAATCGGAAATGTTATTTGGCCTATTTTTGTACTAAAGAGGATTAAAACTATGAAACACGATGTGATTATTATTGGAGCGGGACTGTCAGGACTGGCTGCGGCTGTTCATTTGCACCGCCAAGGGAGAAAAGTACTTGTTCTAGAGGCCAGCGACCGTGCGGGAGGAAGAATAAAAACCGATTCTCATGACGGATTTCTCTTAGATCGAGGTTTCCAAGTACTTTTGACTGCTTACCCAGAAACGCAAACCTTACTCAATTATAAAGACTTACAACTAAAAAAAATGCTGCCTGGAGCCACCGTACTTTATGACGGAGGCATTTTTGAAATTGCAGATCCCTTACGAAGACCTTCGGCAGCATTGGCAACCCTTTTTGCGCCAGTTGGTACGTTAAAAGATAAAATGAATACCCTATGGTTAAAAAATAAATTACAAAAATTAACCATCGAAGCTATTTTCGAACAACCAGAACAAACAACACAAAAGCAACTGGCTGAATATGGTTTTAGTCCAAAGATGATTCAGCGTTTTTATGCCCCTTTCCTTTCTGGAATCTTTTTAGAAAATAAATTGCAAACTTCCCGACGAATGTTCGATTTTGTGATGAAAATGTTTTCTGATGGTGACGTAGCAGTTCCTGCTTTAGGAATGGAAGAAATCCCAAAGCAACTAGTAGACATGCTTCCCCAAGGAAGTATAGCATGCAATACGAAGGTAACTGCTGTTGATGGCAATAAAGTAACTACCGCAGATGGAACAATTTTAGAAGCCAACCAAATCCTTTTGGCAACGACCGCCAATCAACTTACAAAACAATTTTTTCCTAACCAAAAAATGACTTCACATCAAGTGACTAACCTCTATTTTGAAGCCAAAGAAGCGCCTACTGATAAAGCCGTAGTTGTATTGAATGCTTCAACACAGAAAAAGTGGGTCAATAATTTGACGGTTCTTTCTAATGTTTCTGAAGCTTATGCGCCAAAAGGCAAAGTACTTATTTCTGTTTCCTACAATGGAATCCCAACTATTGATGACGCAACTTTGGCAGAAAATATGAAAGATGAATTAAAACAGTGGTACGGTCAAAAAGTTACTTCATGGAAAATGCTAAAAGCATATCGGATTGAATATGCTTTGCCAACACAGGAAAGTGTGCGGAATGAAATCGCGGCTTCTGAAATAAAAATATCAGATGTACTTTATATTTGTGGAGACCACTTGCTGAATGGCTCTATCAATGCCGCTTTAAAAACGGGAAGATTGGCCGCAGAAGCAATGAAAATTCAAGGTTCCTAATATAAATAGTTTTGTCAAAAAATAAATTTTACATTTAAAATCTTAGGCCATTTATTTTTACAAAAAAGTCGCTCTACCTAAATCATAGTATATTTTTTAAAATCATTAAGAAAATTAAGTTCTACTGTTCTTGATTTTCTTAATGATAAAAAAAGACTACCATTACTAATTGGCACTTTATTTAATCAATCACTACTTTATAGGTTGGATCTTCTAGAATATTAACGTCTATAATCTGATCTGCATTTTTTAGTAAGGTTTTACAATCCGCACTTAAATGTTGTAAATGGACCGTTTTATTAAGTTTAGCGTACCGTTCTGTAATTTTGTTAACGGCATCAATCGCACTCATATCCGTAATTTTGCTTTCTTTAAAATCAATAATAACCTCATTTGGATCATTGAAAACATCAAATTTCTCAGAGAAAGCGGTTGTGGACGCAAAAAATAAAGGGCCATATATTTCATAATGTTTCACTCCTTTTGCATCAATGTATTTTTTTGCCCGAATTCTTTTAGCACTTTCCCAAGCAAAAACTAGTGCGGAAATAATCACTCCTATTAAAACTGCAAGCGCTAAATTGTGCAACAGAATGGTAATTACTGCTACTAGTATTCCAACAAAAATATCATGTTTTGGCATTTTATTTATAATTCGGAAACTCGCCCACTCAAATGTTCCAATAGCTACCATAATCATGACACCAACCAAAGCTGCCATGGGTAATTGTTCAATTATTGGAGCTCCAAACAAAATAATAAGCAGTATTGTCAAGGCAGCTACAATTCCAGACAAACGTGCTCTAGAACCTGCAGATAGATTCACCAATGTTTGTGCAATCATGGGACATCCTCCCATCCCGAAGAAAAAACCATTTAAAATATTTGAACTTCCTTGCGCAATACATTCTCGATTTCCATTGCCTTTAGTGCCTGTAATTTCATCTACCAAGGACAGTGTTAATAATCCTTCAGTCAATCCTACAGAGGACATGATTAAGGCATACGGAAATATAATTTCAAACATTTCAAAAGTAATTGGAACATTAGGAATATGAAATGGAGGAAAACCGCCGCTGATTGAAGCAATATCTTGGACCGTTTTTGTTTCGATTCCAAAGAAAAAAACCAGTGCAAAAACAACGATAATAGCGGCTAATGAAGCCGGTATCGCTTTTGTTACTTTTGGCAGCACCACGATAATCGCAATGGTAAGTGCAACTAAACCTATCATAATTAGTAAAGGATTTCCGGAAAGCCATTCAATTTGCCCATTGACAATTGCTTTGAATTGATCCAATTGCGACATGAAAATAATAACCGCTAAACCATTGACGAACCCAAACATAACCGGTTGCGGTACCAATCGTATAAATTTTCCGAGTTTAAAGATGCCCACTAGAATTTGTAAAGCACCTGCCAAAGCTACTGCTGCAAAAACATATTCTAAGCCGTTGGACTTCATTAAAGCAATTAAAACAATCACTGTAGCTCCAGCTCCTCCAGATATCATTCCAGGTCTTCCACCAAAAACTGCTGTGATTAAACCCGCAATAAATGCAGCATACAACCCCATCAAAGGTGGGAAACCGGCAACTATTGCAAAAGAAAGCGATTCTGGAATCATCGTCATAGCTACGGTCAAACCTGCTAAAATTTCTATTCTAAAATTGACTTTTTGAGAAAAATCAAATAAATTAAATACTTTTTTCATTTCATAAATATAAGTGGACGACACAATTTCATAGTAAGAAATCACATCGAAACAAAATTCGATAAATTGTTTTTGGGAGAAATCCCTCGATTTACAATCTATAAATCAGTGCGGAAAATCTTGAGAAGAGGTTGTACGTTGTTTTTTCATCGGAATTGCAAAAATAGAACTTTTTAATTGTTTTTACAACCAGAATTGGACCTACTGCACAACACTTAGGCTATGGTACAAAGTATTTTAGAATTCCGTTAATAAGACCGCAGTTATCTCTTGCTTTAAAAAAATAAGACTTTTAGCTCTAAATTTTTAAAATCCATCAAAAATATTCATCTTTGACCTATTAAATATTTTTTATTCGCAAAAATTAAGTAGAAATACAACGGACCAATTTTGACAGATAAAAAATCAGTTCTTTAAAAAATTATTTTATGAAATTACTATATACTTTATTTTTTGCTTTTTGTTTAACCAGCAGCTATTCTCAAGCAACGAATGACTATTTTGAGACTATTAGGGATAACGAAGTCGCGTTGACTGCTTTCTTTTCCCACATGCCAAAAGGCGGCGATTTACACCACCATTTTTCCGGTTCTATTTATGCAGAACCTTTATTGCAACGTGCCATTGCAGCTAATTTTTATTTGAATACGGAAACGATGGATGTCCGAAAAGAAAAACCATCTTCGGGAGATTGGCAATTATTCTCTACCTTAAAAACGAATGGAACTCTAGATTCTTACCAACAAAAAATCATGCAAAAATGGTCTATAAAGGACTATAATTATGTGGATTACCCTTCTGATAAGTTATTTTTCGAATCCTTTATGAAGTTTGAACCAGCTATAAAGGGAAATTTTGGACAAGGATTATTGGAACTCAAAAACAGAGCTATTTCTGAAAACGTTAGTTACATTGAAACCCAATTATCTACGATTCCAACAACCCTAAATACGGATGATTTAACAAAGTTCAACTCAAGATTGCGAAAATTAGCTTTGGCGAAAGACGAAAAAGCAATTTTAACCACATTAGATTCTGTTTACAGCTCCTTATTAAAAAAAGAGGCTGAATCTTATGCCAAAGATTTCAACACTAATTTTGTGGCAAAACTTCACAAAGACCTTAAAATTGATGACAAACAATTTACAATGCGGTACCAAAATTTTGTATTGCGTTTCATGGAACCTGTCGATTTATTCAAGAATCTGGTTATCGCTTTTATTTCGGCAGATGAAAGTCCGCTGATTGCAGGAGTCAACATTGTTTCTCCAGAAGATGGAGCAACGTCGATGAAGGATTATTGGTTGCACATGATAATGTTTAAATATTGTCATTCCCGTTATCCAGACGTAAAATACGCGATGCATGCTGGCGAACTTACCTTGGGATTAGTACAACCCGAAGAACTTACGTGGCACATCAGCGCTGCGGTTTATACTGCAGGAGCCAACAGAATTGGTCACGGAGTAGACTTAGCTTACGAAAAAGACTCGTATGATTTATTGCGTTACATGGCCAAGAAATCAATCCCAATTGAAATTAATTTAGTAAGTAACGAATTTATTTTAAAAGTCAAAGACAGCCGTCATCCATTGACCATGTATAAGGAATTTGGTGTTCCTATTGTTATTAGTACGGATGATGCTGGAATTTTACGTACTAATATGACTGAGCAATATGTACTATTAGCCAAAAGATACAAGGGCGTTTCTTACAGCGATATCAAGCAATATGTGTACAACAGCATCAATTACAGTTTTATAAAGGATGAGGGTGTAAAAAAACAACTTCTTAAGGATTTAGATCTTAGATTTAAGACTTTCGAAGCAAACTTTCCAATGAAATAAATCTGTTTTTAATTGTAAAGTCTATTGCATCAAACCAAAAAGTCCGCTCGAAAGCGGACTTTTTTTATGTAACAGAAGCACATGAATGTTGCTTATTTAGGATTTAGGATTAATTCAATTCGTTTGATGGCATCTTCATAATGGTATTTTGTTTCTGTATTTATGCCTCTCGTTTTAGCAACTGACAAAGTGTTTTTTAAGGTGTTCAACTCGCCTCTGACCAATCCTCTTATATCAGATTGTGCCACATTGTAAAAGTCAGAAGAGCGACCTGCTTTAATTTCTTCTTTCATCAGATACCCCATTCTCTCGATGTAAGCGCGTTGTAGGTTGCGTCTATAAATGGTAACATTCGTTGGCAAAGCAGCTTCTTTCCAGATTCCTTTACGCATATCCCCAAGTAAATCGAGCGCTTTATAATTAGCTGCTCCCATTATTTCTGCATCCATTAATCGCCCAATACGCTCAAAACTCAGCACATTATTTACATGTCGGGCTTGCAAGTTGCGGAAACGCTCTGTGTATCCTGAGTAATCAATATTTTTCAAAGTAGTCACATTGACCAACCAGGTTGGAGAAGCAAAAGCATTTGTTTGCAACCATTGCATGGCTTCCTGTTGTTTGGCTTTTGGAACAACATCATAAATAGTTCCGTTCTGGTTTGGTTTTTTAGCAGTTTCATAAACTCCTCCAACATTGGTAACGACATGTCCTACATACCTGCTCCAAACATCTAACATCTCTTTGTATAATTCATCTAAATCTTCATAATTATTAGTTACGTCACTGGTCCATTCTGATAAATGTGAGGCTACATACTGCAAGTTTTTGAGTCCATAAGTACTCGCTTTCATCGCATTATTCCCAATATCTTCTGTTTGCGAAGTAGGGTCAAAACTGCTGCTTTGTTTGCCATATTTATAAATAATATTTGCAGATTTTTCCATTATCCATTGGTCTAATGTAGGCACTTCTGCTTCGGCGGAAGTCACATTAGGAATCACTCTGTATCCCCAATTAGTTGCGTAATGATCGTACGGCCCCATTTTACGGATAAAACGAATGTTTTTATCTCCAGGCTGTGCAATATAATTAAAGCGCGCATAATCCATCAAACTGGCCGCGATTCCACTTTTTTGTGTAAAGTCACCATCTCGATAACTTTCGGTATCATAAGCACAACTTGCGCCCATGTTGTGGGGAAAACCAAGCGCATGTCCCACTTCGTGAGCGATAACCATACGCATCATTTCACCCATTTCTTCCTCACTGGTGTTTAAGGTTCGTGCAGTTGGATTTGCAGCTCCGGTTTCTAATAAATAGCGGTTTCTGTAGGAGCGCAAATGGTTGTGGTACCAAATCACGTCGCTCTCGATTATTTCTCCTGTTCTTGGATCAGACACACTTGGTCCAACCGCATTACGCGTCGTACTCGCCACATACCGAATTACAGAATACCGAATATCTTCTGGGCTGAAATCAGGATCTTGTTCCTTTGTTGGTGCATCTTTGGCAATAATTGCATTTTTAAAACCAGCTGTTTCAAAAGGCTTTTGCCAATCTTCAATACCTTGCTTGATGTACTTGCGCAGTTTTTCAGGAGTGGCAGGATCTAGATAATAAACAATAGGCTTGATAGGTTCCACCAACTCCCCTTTGGCATAAGCGACAGGATCTTTAGGCTCCAATTTCCAGCGGCGAATGTAGGTTTTACTGTCTGATTTTAATTCGTTACTTCCATAATCGATTTGGCTCATCGTAAACCAGCCCACGCGCGGATCAGCGAGGCGCGGTTGCATCAATTTTTCAGGCAACAGAATCATCGATTGATTCATTTGGATGCTGATCGTTTCGGCATCTTCTTGACTAGGCGGTTTAGAAGCATTATAACTAAAATCTTGAATCACTTCAATATTCAAGGGGAAACTTTTCATTGTATTGATAAAACTGCGAGATTCATCCAATCCTTTTACTTTATAGGTTTCTCTCATTTCAGCTGATAACCCGCTGATCGATTTTACATCTGTACCATAAAATTTAGTTACGTCAATTACCGTACTTGCTGAATCTTTGCTGAATGCAGCAATATCAAAAGCAAATAAAGTAGGCTCATAATTGTTGGATTTAACCGATATACTGATTGGCAAACTGTCATTAGCCACCGCGCTAAATGATTTCAATTTAATTAAGATTTTATCTTGAAAACGTTGCCAAACAATCAACTGTTCGTTCGTTTCGGATCCTGCATTTACATAACCACCTCCTAAATTAGAAGGTAATTTAGACAACCGGCTCACTAAAAGCATGTCTTTATCTAAGTATTTGTTCGGGATTTCAAAAAAATATTTTTTATCTACTTTATGAACCGTGAACAAGCCTTGATCTGAAATAGCGTCTTTGGTAATTACCTTACTGTATTCCTTGATGATAGGTTCTGGCTTCTTATCTGGAGCGGGAAGCGCCACAGCATTTTTATCTTTTTTTCTTTTAGATTGGGCAAACTGGGTGGTGGGTATTAACAATGTGGCTGCGATTGCAGTTAAAATGAAAAATTTCTTCATTTGGTGGTTATTTAATGGTTAATCAATATCAAAAATAATTTTTAGTGTCTTCAAATTGTAAGTTAATCAACGTTTTAACTTTTAATTAACAACTGTTTTGAGTCAAATATTTTATTTTTCAGAGGCTATCTCATGCTTTTGTTTGCCGTTCTTTTTTATTACATTTGGTCATTATGAATTTATTTTCTAGTCATTACAAGTGATGCAGTACTTCGTTTGGAACTGTGTTGATTTTTGTTAAAAATATATAACCCACAAAATATAAAAAATGATTCAATATAGTTTTAATAAAATCCTCTTGTATGCAGTATTGCTTTTACTGCTTTCCTACAATGGGTATTGTCAAAAGAATATTTCAAAAATAGCTTTTGGTTCTTGTTCACATCAAAGTAATCCGTTGCCCATTTTTGATGTTGTAGTGCAACACAAACCTGATTTATTTATCTTCCTTGGCGATAACATTTATGGAGATACGGATAACATGACTATTCTTCAATCTAAATACGAACAGTTAGCCGCCAAGCCCTCTTTCCAAAATCTAAAAAAACACATTCCTATTATTGCAACTTGGGATGATCATGATTATGGACAAAATGATGCCGGCAGGCATTATCCCAAAAAAGCAGAATCTAAGGAACTTTTTCTGAGTTTTTTTGATGAACCTAAAGATTCAGAAAGAAGAAAACATAAAGGTATTTACACTTCCTATATGTATGAAAACAAAGGAAAAAAAATACAGATTATCTTGTTAGACAACCGTACTTTTAGAGATAATTACAAGAAATACAACGGCGAAGTTGCTGCGGATAAACGGTTTTTCTACGATCTAGATTATACTCAGCAACAAAAACCTGATTCAACCTATTTAGGAGCAGCGCAATGGAAATGGTTGGAAGAGGAATTAAAGAAACCCGCCTCCATTAGGTTGATTGGTTCCGGATCTCAGTTTGGAATTGAATATAATGGCTATGAAGGTTGGGCTAATTTTCCGCTGGAGCAAAAAAAATTCTTAAATCTCATCAAAAAGACAAAAGCTAATGGTGTTTTATTTTTAACAGGAGACGTACATTATGCTGAAATTTCGAAACTTACTGAACCAGATCTCTATCCTATTTATGATGTAACTTCCAGCGGTCTTTCCTCCACTTGGCATTTTGCTACACCAAATAAAAATAGAATTGAAGGTCCCATTATGGAAAATCATTTTGGCTTAATTACTATCGATTGGAAAAATAAAATTCCAAAAATAAAAATGGAAATTTGGGATAGTTCCGACAATCAGCGCATAGAATACACGGTTGGATTGGATGAAATTAGTTTTAAAAAATAACCTTTTTTTGGACAACGCGTTACAGAAGAATTGAAAACGACTTGGTGGTCTATTTTTTACTTCGATCTGTCCAAAATTACAAAAGAATTTGATTTTCAGAATACTACATAGAAAGTTGCTACTATTGTATTGACTTTATTCACTAAAAAAATGTTGTTTTATTCTGAAGAGTTGAAACAAATTTTAATAACTCCAAAAAAAACATTATGAATTATAAAACATTACTTTACTCGATTATTGCAGTAACACTAATTGCTTGTAATCAAAAGAGTGACGAATCAGAAAATATCAAAAAACTGCTAGAGAAAGAATCAGCAACATGGAGAGCCGGAGATGGAAAAGGACATGCCGAATGCTGGCATATCCAACCCTATAGCAGAATATTAGTTTCAACAATAGATGGACACACTTTAGATATTCCTGCAATTGCAATGACCAATACAGATCCAAAATCTATGGGGAATGGCGGCTATGCAATCAATACAAATTACAAAATGAGTATTAAGGAAAATAATGCTTGGGTGAGTCATGACGAAGTTTCTACTGCAAAAGATGGTAAAAGAAGTTACTCCCATGAAATTAGATTGGTAGAAAAAATAAAAGGAGAGTGGAAATTGGTAGGACAGTCCATTCATATCTATAAATTAGAATGATAGCGCAAAAGTGACATAATTTTCGCTTTTTTTTTAACGACAATTTATCTATAAAATTTTATAATTTTATGTAATTATGCAGCATGACACTAGGCTTTAGAAACAGTACTTTTATCCCTTATTTCTGGGGATTTATGTCCTTGCAAGTGGATGCAGTGCATACCTACAAGAACAACTTGTACCTGCTTTTTATTTCTTAAGCAGCAGGCGTTTTACTCTAACAGATAATTCATTCGGACTGAATGGTTTTGTTATAAAGTCATCTGCTCCAAGCTCAAAAGCTTCCAAAACTGTTTTCTCCAATCCCACTGCAGACAGCATGATTATTGGGATGTTCAATTTCAACTCGATTTTTACTTTTTTGACAATATCTAAACCGGTTACAAATGGCATCATAATATCTGAAATTATTAAATCTGGATTTTCAGAAACAATTTTTTCTAGTGCAATCTGACCGTTTGGACATAAAAGGACTTTATATCCTTCTCTAACCAATTTAAATTCCATGGCTTTTGACATCATTTCGTCATCCTCAGCAACTAAAATTGTTTTCATATTAACTGGTTTTATAGATTCATACTAAAAGCAGCACAATTGTATTCCCCCGTCATTTGATTTTTCAGGAGAATTAATTTCTAAAAATAAGATTTTTTACACTGCCTTAATCGCAAATTCATAGGACAACAACAATTAAAGCTCCTATTTACGAATAAAGCTCGATCGCTACCTGTAATTCCTTGATAGCCAACTGGCAAATAGCATTTAACTTAATAACTTCCTCTATTCTTTTTTGTCCTAGAGGGTTTATTTCAATTTCTTTTTCAATAATGTCAACACATTGAGATCCTTTGACCATCCCTAACAAACTTAGAGAGGACTTAAGCTTATGGATTTCTTCTTTCAAAATTATGAGATCATTATTCTCATTAGATTTCAGAATTATTTCCATTGTTTCTGGTGTGTTTTCTAAAAAAAGCGTGATCATCTCTTTAATAAAAGTCTCATCACCTTCCGAAAACTCTTTCAAATATTTAAGATCAACTAGTTTTTCTGCTGTTAATTCTTCCTTTTGCACAACTGAAGAGTGTGTCATGTTTACTTTATTTACCTTTAAATTTAAATACAATTTATTCAATAACACATCAAAATCATAGGGCTTAGATAAATAATCATTCATTCCATTTTCAAGGCATTTTCGTTCTTCCTCAACAGTGGCATGCGCTGTTAATGCAATAATAGGAATCCCCGCTTTTTCTCCCATGTTAGACCTAATATAATTAGCGAGTTCAATACCATCCATTTCAGGCATTTGTATGTCTAACAAGATAATATCATAAGCCGTTTTTTCTATCTTTTCAATTGCTTTTTTTCCGTTTTCAGCAACATCAATTTCTTTCCCCCATTTTTCAAACACTTTGATTGCCAGAAGTTGATTGAGCTCGTTGTCCTCCACTAAGAGTATTTTGACCTCCTTTAAAAAATCTGGAGCAATGGTTTTGTTTGTCAACTGAGGCGACATCGTAATTCCCTTTTCCGCTTTTTTATACACTAAAGAAAAGGAGAATTCACTTCCTTTAGAAACTGCACTTTCAACACTAATTTTGCCTCCCTGCAACTCAACAAGATTACGTGTAATTGTAAGTCCAAGTCCTGTTCCACCATATTTTCTTGTTGTTTCATTTGATGCCTGATTGAAACTTTCAAATATGGAATTTACTTTATCGCTTGGAATACCAATGCCGGTATCGATAATTGAAAATTTCAATTTGCATTCTGATGCTGTTTCCTGCACTTCAGTAACTACTAATTCTACAAAACCTTTTTCGGTAAATTTAAGTGCATTCCCCAGTAAGTTTACTAATATTTGAGATAACTTCGTAGGATCACCAATTAGATTATCAGTTATTTTGGAATCAATATCGTATAACAATTTTATTTTCTTCTCTTTTGCATTTTGAGCCAATAACTCAATAACCGAAGAAACTGTTTTTGATAGCGAAAATTTCACCTCTTCAAAAGTCATTTTATCTGCTTCAATTTTTGAAAAGTCAAGAATATCATTAATAATAAACATCAAGTTTTGACTGGCTTTTTTAATAGCCTCTACACTTTGCTTCTGGCTATTATCTAATTTAGTACCTTCGAGAATTTTGGCAAATCCAATAATACCATTCATAGGAGTCCGAATCTCGTGGCTCATATTCGTTAAAAACTGTTCTTTTACAACTACTGCTTTTTCAGCTAATTCCTTAGCCTTTATAAGCTCAGCCTCTGTTCGTTTCTGCTCGCTAATATCTTGAATGGTTCCAAGTATTTTACAAGGTTTGTCTCTATCATCATTCAAACATTTAATAAATTGCTTGATGTATTTTACAGTTCCTTTTTTACTAGTTATACTATGATGAAATTGTACTTCCGTTTTTGTGGTTTTAACGTGTTTTAGATTAGTTTCAAAAAGGGCTAAATCTTCGTCATCTGTAAAACAGGATTTAAAAAAATCAACTGAAGCAATCTTCTGGTTTTCAACTTCAAAAATAGCAAAAAATTCATCTGAAAAATACACCTCATTATTGCTTAAATTAATTTCCCAGCTCCCTATTTTAGCTAATTTTTGCGCTTCAAGAAGTCGATTTGAATTGACTTTCAAAGCTAGTTCGGTAACTTTTCTAAGTTTTAAACTTTCATGCGACTTAATGGCATTCCTGATACTTTGAGATACCCCATCTGGAGTCAGTAACGTTTTTGGAATATAATCTGAGGCGCCACTTAATATTGCTTGACTAGCGATTTTTTCATCTCCTTGTGAGGTTACAAAAATTACAGGCGTCTCAATATCCAAATCTCTAATTTTCTTCAAAAAAGAAATTCCATCGGTTTCGGGCATCATATAATCTAAAAAAATTAAGTCATACTCCAATGTTGTAATTTTTTCAATTCCATCTTTTGCAGAAAAAACGCTATCGACCTCAGCAATTATGCCAGATTGCGCAATGGAACGAGTGATCGTGATCGCATCGATTTTATCATCGTCAATTATTAATATTCTTAAAACTTGGGCCATAGTATGCTTTTATTTTTGACTAGAAAATTCAATAATATTCCAATATTCATTGAGGACTGAAACGAATGAGTTTAGAGTTTGGCTTTCAAATGACATGGGAATATATCCTGCAATATTCAAATTCAAAGCTGCTGCTTTATTTATTTCATTTTCTGAATCTGTGATTACAAAAACTAAAATTGATTTTAAATCCGTATGATTTCGTATTGAATTTAAAAATTGTATTCCTTCATTCTTCGTCCTGTTGACATCGATTAAAATTATTTTAGGTATCGGGCTTAATTTTTGAGAGCCATCTAGCATCGACCATGCCTCATTTTCATTTGCAGCTGAAAATAAAGTATGTTTCACCTCTATTTCTGAAAAAGATTTTCTGAAGCTTTCGATGATAGCCTTTCTATTGTCGACCAATAAGATACTTGCATTTCCCATAACAAAAATGAATTGGATATATTACAGTTCACATAATTGCCAGAAGTTCTTGAGAGTAGCCACTGAAGTCAAAAACTTTTCAAAAGAAAGTGGCTTAAGGATATATCCCGCAACATTCAAATTGTAAGCATTTATCTTGTCACTATCCTCGTTTGAAGTGGTCATAACAAAAACAGATATGTTTTTAAGTTTCTCGTTTTCCCTCATTATTTTAAGAAACTCAATCCCATTCATTTTTGGCATATTAATGTCTAGAATGATAATTTTAGGCAGCGGAATAATATGGTTTTCCAGCATTTCAAGTGCTTCCACTCCATTTCCGGCTACAAAAAGCGGGTTCATGATATTATTTTTAGAGAAGGCTCTTTTTACATTCATTACATCTACTTCATCGTCTTCGACCAATAAAATATTTACCAATTTTTGGTTCATAATTTTAATTTTTTAATATTATTATTTTAGGCCAAATTAACGTAAAAATTGAGCCATTGTTTATACCAGCAGAATATTTAATTTTTCCTCCCACCAATTTCATGATTTTACAACTGATGGCTAATCCTGCTCCAGTTGTATCCACAACATCTTTAGAATTAACAGTGTAAAAAATAGAGAAAATTTTAGACGCTACTTGTTCGGGTATTCCGGGGCCATTATCGCTAACTTTTATTTCATAGTCGCTTTCGGTTTCTACAACCTCAACACCTACTTTTCTATTTTCTTTATCGTGAAATCGGACGGCATTGTCGAGTACACTCAATATCACTTTTTGCAATTTCGCTCCTAAAGTTAAACAATTTTCATTAATAAGAGTCGTGTTTAAAGTAAATTCAACGTTGGAATTAGGCTCCAATAATGCAATACTATTTGCCATCATTTTAGAAATATTCACTTCATAAAATTCCAATTCTACCCGATCCACGCGAGAAAGTTCCAACAGTCCATTCATCATGTTTTCCATTCGATTGACTCTGTTTTTCAGCAAGCTTAAGTTTGCAAGCACTTCTTGATTTTCAACGGCTCCTAAATCCTCTTCAATCCACGTGGTTATATTTGAAATTGCCCGCATAGGCGATTTTATATCATGTGAGACTATATACACAAATTCTTCAAACTCTTTTTTAAGGGCTACTAATTCCTGTTGACATTTATCTTCTGCTTCCTTCATCGTTGTTTATTTAGGGAATGTAAAAACGAAACTACACCCTTTATTTTCTTCGGATTCAATATGGATACTTCCTCCTTTTTCTTCAATAATTTTTTTTACAATTGACAAACCTATACCTGTACTCTCTTTTACATCACGTGCAACAATAGTTTGAAAAACTTTGAACACTTTTTTGTGGTATTCTATTGCAATCCCAGGACCATTGTCTTTTATAGTAAATTGATGAAAACCGGGCAGTGCTTTATACTGGCAGTCTATTTTCCCTACTGCCTTATTACTGTACTTAACAGCATTGCTAATCAAGTTACTAAACACTTGCTGCAAAAGTATTCGTTCCGATTCAATCACTGGAAAGTTTTCACCAATCGTGATTTCAAAGCCTTGCTTGGGAACAATAGAATCTATAATTTGAATCAACATTAATTTTAAATCAATATTTTCTTTTTCTATTTCGGTACGACCAATGCGAGAGTATTCTAGAACTCCATTGATTAAGTTTTCCATTCGCAACACTCTTCCGCGAAGCAGGTCAAAATTAGCGCTAACGACCTCAGGCATATCTGGCATATCTTCGACAATCCACTCTGACAAATTATTAATGGCTCTAAGTGGCGCCTTTAAATCATGTGAAACTACATAAGCAAACTGATCGAGTTCTTTGTTTTTTTTACCCAAATTCAATAATGCACTTTGTAAGTTTGCTTCTGCATTTTTTTGATCGGTAATATCGGTGCTTATTGAAATGTATTGATACGGCTTATTTTTTTCGTCCAAAAACGGCACGATAGTCGCCTTTTCCCAATAATAAGAACCGTCTTTAGCTAAATTCCTCATTTCGCCTTTCCAAACATTCCCGTTGACAATTGTTTTCAAAATTTGTTTCGCAAACGCTTTAGGAAAATGCCCTGTAATAGTGCGTTGATCTTTGCCTATCAACTCGTCTTTGGTATATTTAGAAATACTACAGAAGTTATCGTTCACATAAGTTAGCAATCCCTGTTGATCTGAAATAGATACAATTGCTGATTGATCTAAAGCGGATCGTATGTCTCTTATTTCTTTTGATTTTTGAATGATTTTTTGCTCTGCCAGTGTTATCTCAGTTACATCCTGAATAATTCCTTTTAACTCAATCACTTCCCCTTTTTCATTTTTAAAAGGTTGTCCAATTTCTAGAATATGTTTGACTCTTTGATCTGGAAATACGATTCTATATTTGATTTTAAAGTCTTTTCCTGTTTGTATGACATCCTCACTGACTTGATCCAGCTTTACTAAATCATCCTTGTGAATTCTGCTTCTATATTCTTTATACAACTGATCTGAAGGCAGTTGATCTAATTCAAAAATACGATAATGACCCTCTGACCAAACAAGATCATTAGTAACTAAATTAAATTTCCAACTCCCAATTTTAGCAATATGCTGCGACTCCTCTAATAGATTATTCCCATCGATTAGATGTTGCTCGGCTTCTTTTTCCTTTGTTACATTTCGAGCAATGCAGTATAAATTCCCAGTATTAGGCTCTGGAGAAGTATTCCAGCTCAGTATAATATAATCTCCACTTTTACAACGATAACGGTTCTCAAAACTTATCGTTAATTCCCCCTTTGATAATTTCTCTACTTCCTTGTAGGTTTGAGCCAAATCATCAGGATGCACCAGATCAATAAAAGGAGTTCCTTCCAATTCTTCTTTAGAATAACCTAAAACCTTTGTAAAAGCGGGATTAACTTTATAGAATAATCCATTCACATTAGCAATACAAACCAAATCTTTAGACAGTTCAATGAAATTTTGTATTTCCTTTTGAGATTCAAGGAAATCTAAATGTTTTTTGCGTGAATCTAATAATGCAACAACATGATCAGCAAGTAATTTTAGGGCGTTTTTTTGTTCTACATTAAGAGCTCGAGGTTCCGTATCAATCACACAGAGCGAGCCCATATTAAACCCGTTTCTAGTTCGAAGTGGAGCTCCTGCATAAAATCGAATATTAGGACTACCAGTTACCAATGGATTCTCCGAAAACAGCTTGTTTTCAGTAGCATTCTGAACTTCAAAAACATCATCACCTAAAATGGTATATTGACAAAAAGACAGCTCTCTCGATGTTTCTGATACATTTATTCCTACTTTTGATTTAAACCATTGTCGGTCTTCATCTATTAAATTAACTAAAGCAATAGGGGTTCCGCAAATAAAAGAAGCTAGCTGTGCAATAGAATCATATTCTTGTTCAGACAAGGAGTCCAGAATAGCATAGTCTTTCAGTACTTGGAGTCTTTCAATTTCATTCTCCGGTTTAGGATCTATTTTCATTAAAATAAGGATTTTCTTTACTATTGTTGAGCAATAATTGATGGTTAATTATTTTATGCTTATCATTCCTACGCACTAATTCCAGTCGAAAAAACAATTGGTTTGGCTACAAAAATAAAATTAATTTCGAATTATCAGAATCATAACTGCTTAAATTTATAGTAATCCATAAAAAAAAACTCCTTTTTCAGATTATTTTCAAAACACAAAAAATCAAAATTAGGAAAAATAAACACATCTACTCAAGAACACTTTTTTCTGTAATTAAAAACTTTTTGTGAAAGTGATAATTACAGTATTTCGATTAGTAACATCATTTGATTCTTTTATTTCTATTCCTTTTTAATCCCTTCCTCCTAAAATAAAGACAAGTACTACTGCTTATTAGATATTCAAAATAAAAAATAAAATAAATCATTCGACAAAACACATATTATAATGATAAACAACAACTTGTAAAATAAAAATGTTGTTTTTCTTAAAATTAGAAAAAATATTTGTCTAAATTTACGCTATTAGTTTAGCCAGGTGAAGATCCTACTACTCACCTATAAAAGCTCAAAACTGCGGTTTGTAAATTCCGATTCTAGCTTTTAATTAAAAATTTACGATTGTGGTAAAAAAAACAAGCTCCTGTTTTTTTTTGAAAATTACTATTTGACATACCAATTTAATACCCTTTCCTATTTAAAAAAAAGGCGCAATGAGAACATACAACTACATCCTGTTTTTCAACGAAATAAATATAGATGCAATTGACAAAGTAGGCGGTAAAAATGCATCTCTTGGCGAAATGTACAATCAGCTCAATCCAATTGGCATTTCTATTCCAAATGGATTTGCAGTTACTGCAGAAGGGTATCGGCTATTCCGAAAAACCAACCGTTTAGAACAACTATTGCAAGATTTATTGTTGTCTTTAGATACCAAGGAATATTCAAATCTTTCGCTTATTGGAGAAAAAGCTAGAAATCTCATTCTATCTGCAGCTATTCCCGAAGAAATACGGGATGAAATAAAACTCGCTTACGAATCGCTCAGTAAGCAATGTGGCACCTCAAATCTAGATGTCGCAGTACGAAGTAGTGCCACATCTGAAGATTTACCCACCGCGAGTTTCGCAGGACGAATGGAGTCTTTTCTTCATATTAATGGAGAACAAGAATTACTGTCCACTATTCACCGTTGTTATGCTTCGCTGTTTACAGATCGTGCCATAAAATACCGTCACGACATGGATTTTACTAAATTAGACATTGCTATTTCCGTGGGTGTCCAACAAATGGTCCGAAGTGACATAGCGGCTTCCGGAGTGGCTTTTACAATTGATCCCGATAGCGGATTCGAAAATACCATCATCATAAATAGTATTTGGGGACTGGGAGAAAATATTGTTCAAGGTACGGTTACGCCAGACGAATGGATTGTATTCAAACCTACATTGACAAATCCGAACGTGAATCCCATTTTAAAAAGACAGTGCGGCCAAAAAGAATTTACGATGATCTATAAAAATGCAGTGGCAGGTTCAGCTGCTGAAAACACCATTGTTAATACCGATACTTCATTGGAAAAACAAAAACAATTTTCGCTAAACGACAAAGAAGTCATTCAACTGGCACAATGGTGTTTAAAAATTGAAAAACATTATAAAAAAGCAATGGACATTGAGTGGGCCAAAGACGGTCTAAACAATCAATTGTACATTGTTCAGGCACGTCCAGAAACCGTTCACGGAAAAGCAAATAAGCAACTGCGAGAAATTTATAAGTTAAAAGAAAAAAGCACCCTCTTAGCTAAAGGAATCGCATTAGGTGACAAAATTGCTTCCGGTAAAGCCCGAATTTTAAACAATCCACAAGAAGGCGCTTTACTACAAAATGGCGAAATCATCGTAACGGATGTAACAAATCCAGATTGGGATCCTATCATGAAACGAGCCGCAGCGATTATCACTAATAAAGGAGGCCGCACTAGTCATGCCGCCATTGTGGCTCGAGAATTAGGAACCGTTGCTGTTGTGGGTTGTGGAGATGCCACTTCAGCAATAAAAAATGGTCAGGAAATCACCGTTTCCTGCGCCGAAGGAACAGCAGGAAACATTTATGATGGACTCTTGAAATGGGACATTACAGAACAGGATTTTAGTGCCCTCAAAATGCCAGAGACGCATCCCATGCTCATTCTGTCTGATCCCGAAAGAGCGTTTGAGTTAAGCCAATATCCAAATCAGGGCGTGGGTCTGATGCGAATGGAATTTGCTTTTTCAAATACAATCAAAATCCATCCTTTGGCATTATGCGAACCGGAAAAAATAACCGACAAAAATATAAAATCCGAAATTGCAGCTTTAACAGAAGGCTACGAAGATCCAAAAAAATATTTCATTGATAAACTGGCCGAAGCAGTGGCTATTGTGGCTGCCGCCTTTTACCCAAAGGAAGTCATTGTACGGATGAGTGATTCTAAAAGCAATGAATACGCCAACCTGATCGGAGGACAATTTTACGAACCAAAAGAGGAAAACCCGATGATTGGTTTTCGTGGCGCTTCCCGGTATTACAGTGACTTTTATAGAAAAGGGTTTGCTTTAGAATGTGAAGCTATGAAAAAAGTACGAAATGAAATGGGACTGCTCAACGTGAAATTGATGATTCCATTTTGTAGAACAATAGAAGAAGGTGAAAATGTCTTAGCTGAAATGACAAATAATGGTTTAGTACAAGGCATCAACGGGTTACAAGTATATGTGATGATTGAAATTCCAAGCAATGTATTGATGGCTGCTGAATTTGCAAAATTATTTGACGGATTTTCTATAGGATCCAATGACTTGACACAACTCACCTTAGGTTTAGATCGTGATTCAGCTTTAGTCAGTTATTTGTTTAATGAAGAAAATCCAGCAGTCAAATATTTAATAAAAGAAACCATTAAAGTTGCCAAACATTATGAAATAAAAGTGGGACTCTGTGGTCAAGCTCCAAGCGACATTCCTGAGTTTGCTGCTTTTTTAGTCCAGGAAGGAATCGACAGCATCTCCTTTAATCCAGATGCTTTGATAAAAGGAATCGAAAATATTTTAGAGGCCGAACATAAAACCAAAAGAACAATTACAAACTCAGTAAAATAGCTCTCAATGGAAACACTATTCAAAAATAAAGTAGTTATTGTAACCGGCGGCTCCTCTGGAATTGGTAAGGCGACGGCACTTGCTTTTGCAAAAAAGGGAGCAAAAATAGCTGTAGTAGACTGGAAGGAAAATAATGAAGTGATAAACCTCATCCAAGAATTAGGTGGTGAGGCACTTTTTATCAAATGTGATGTCTCCAAAGCGGAGGATGTAAAAGCAATGGTCGCCAAAACGATTGCCACATTTGGCCAATTGGATTATGCTTTCAACAACGCCGGAATTGAGGGCACATCTGCTCCTACACAAGAGTGCTCAGAAGAAAATTGGGATAAAACCATTGGGATAAACCTTAAAGGAATCTGGCTTTGTATGAAATATGAAATTCCAGAAATACGCAAACAAGGGAAAGGCGTCATTATCAATTGCTCTTCGGTCGCTGGATTAGTTGGTTTTCCAGGATTACCAGCTTACGTGGCGTCTAAGCACGGCGTCGTGGGACTTACTAAAACTGCAGCTTTAGAATGCGCCACATTAGGAATCCGAATAAATGCGATTTGTCCCGGTGTAATCCAAACCCCAATGATTGATCGTCTGACTGGAAAAAATAAAGAAGCAATACAACAATTCACAGGTTTAGAACCTCTGGGTCGCTTTGGTCTTCCAGAAGAAATAGCGAATGCGGTAGTATGGATGTGCTCTGATGAAGCCTCTTTTGTAACCGGACATGCCATGGCCGTAGATGGTGGTTTTGTAGCACAATAATAGAAATAAGATTCTAAAACCAGGTCAAACTGTAATTTTTTTTATCCTAATTTAAAATTGGGTTATGGGAAATTATATCTTGAAATAGTTTTATTTCCAAAATTCCAGCACTACGATTTGAGCAAGCTGGAACTTGAAAACCTTCAGTACAATTAAAAATTTATATTTAGCAACAAACAGGAATAGTAGCTTTAAAAAATTATGGAAAATAAAATTAGCTGTCAAAGTTGTAGCATACCGCTTGACGCCACCGCATTGCAAGGAACTGATAAAAACGGTCTAAAAAGTAAGGAGTATTGTAAGTATTGTTTTGATGATGGCGCTTTCAAAAATCCAGAGATAAATTTAGAACAGATGAAAATCAACGTAAACAATAAATTGAAAAAGTTAGCAATCAATGAAGATTCCATTCAGAAAACGGTAAACAATTTACCGCTATTGAAGCGTTGGAAAAGTAGTTAATGTCAAATCCAAAGTGGTAGCTTGAAATCCTCTTTGCTTATAAAAAACCGTATGGCAATACCATTTATCGAATTCATCAGCCGACTCTTAAGCGATCCATTAATAAAAAAATTGACAGAAAATAAAAGTAGCAACAAAATAAACGCACAAACAAAGCTAACCACTTAAATCAATCAACATGGAAATCATCCCTTTTTGTCAAAGTTGCGGAATGCCACTGGCTTCAGAAGAAGTCAAAGGAACAGAAAATACGGGTCATAAAACAAGTGATTACTGTAAATATTGTTATGAAGACAGTCAATTTAAACAACCCGATATGAACTTAGAAGACATGAAAAACATGGTAAAAGTCCATATGCAGAAAAAGAAGCATCCAGATTACATGATTCAAAAAGCCATGAATCTCTTACCTGCCTTAACTCGATGGAAAAACAGCCATTTAATTATGTGAGCAATCCACTATTCGCAAGGTTGATAAGGAGAAAAGCGAACAATTTTTTATAAAGTAAAAACTATTAAAATGAAAGTATTAGTCTATAGCATCTTTGGTTTTGATAAGCCATTTATGGAAAAAGCAGCGCATGGCAATCACGAATTAGTTTTCTCAGAGGAGCATTTGGATGAAAAAACGGCAGACCTAGCCAGGGGATTTGATGCAGTTTTGCTTTCCACGTCAGATATTGCCTCTGCAGCAGTGTTGCAAAAACTATATACTTATGGCGTAAAATATATTGCGTTGCGGGCGGTACGTTCAGATCTTATTGATCTTCCAAGAGCCAAATCTTTGGCCATGAAAGTAGCAAATGCACCTACTTATTCTCCTTATTCCGTCGCAGAACACGCCGTAGGTTTACTGTTAGCTTTAAACAGAAAACTGATTTTGGGTCAGCGGTTAATGCACATTGGTGATTATCGCATGGATCATCTGGTAGGTTTTGATCTGCATGGAAAAACAGTTGGTATCATTGGAACTGGCACAATAGGTGCTGCTTTTGCAAGGATTATGCATGGTTTTGGATGTAAAATTTTAGCTTTCGATGCTATTGAAAATAAAGAACTATTAGCTGAAATCCCATTATCTTAAGGCTCATTTGAAGCTGTTTGTGCAGTTTCAGATGTAGTCTCAGTTCATGCGCAATGGAATCATTCCTCCAAGCAAATGTTTGATAAAGCCACTTTTTCAACGTTAAAAAAAGGAATGATTTTTATCAATACCGCTCATGGAGCATTTGTAAACACCGAAGATTTAATCGAGGCAATTGAGAATAAAACTATTACAGCTGTTGGTTTAGACGTTTATGATAAGGAACACGCATTGTTTTATCAGGATCACACTGAATCTCCTATAACAGACTCGTTGTTTCTCAAATTGCGTTCTTACCCTAATGTATTAATTACCGGTCATCAGGGATTTTTGACAAAGGAAACATTGGCCGGAGTAGCAAATATAACAATTGCCAATTTAAATGCTTGGGCCTATAATGGTACTTCTGAAAATGAAATAAATGAAAAATAGCTTCCTTTTTTTTCGAAAATAAAAATAGAATGAGCCTATTTTCAACTAGATCATTTTCCTTTTTATATTGTGAACAGTAATGCTAAAACGCACCAAATGAAAGGTTCCTTTAAACTCGGAAAAATCGCTGACATTGGAATTTTTGTTCACTGGACCTTCTCATTATTGATTATGTTTATCATTTTCATTAATTACCGAGCGGGCCAGAGCGCAACTCAAATACTTTTGTCCGTTCTGTTTATTTTGAGTCTATTTATCACTGTAATCCTGCATGAACTAGGCCACGCTTTGGCAGCAAAAAGGTACCACATAAAGACCAAAGACATCACTCTTTTGCCTATTGGAGGTTTAGCACGACTCGAAAAAATTCCTGAAAAGCCAATTGAGGAATTGATAGTAGCTGTTGCAGGACCTTTAGTAAACATTTCCTTGGCCCTTATTACAGGGATATTCATAGCCATTCCCGAAACGTCGGAGGAATTAATGTTGCAACTTTCAATTGGCATAAATCCGAATAATTTCTTTTTGAATTTCTTCTTAGTCAATTTTTGGCTGGCACTTTTCAACTTGATTCCTGCTTTTCCAATGGATGGAGGCCGAATTATACGCGCTGTATTGTCCTTTAAAATGCAACGACATGTAGCGACTCGAATTGCGGCTCGAATTGGTCAATTTATAGCTTTAGGATTTATACTTTTTGGCTTTTTTACGTCACCTGTTTTAGTTTTTATTGGTATTTTTGTTATTATCGGGGCGCAGGTAGAAGCGGACTTTACTGAAACTAAATTTTTATTAAAAGGTTTTAAAGTTCATGACATTTTGATGAAACAATTTCCAAAGGTGGATGCGAATGAAACCATAAAAACGGCCGTGTCATTGGTTTTAGACAGCCAAAGCAAGAATTTTCTAATCACGGAAGCAGGTATTCCTGTTGGAACGCTGAACCGAGATCAAATTATTATGGCGCTTACAAAAAATGGAGAAAATGAATTTATTTATAATGTCATGGATCGGAATTTAGTTTTTCTTGACGGTAACTCACTTCTGGAAAATAGTTTTGAGGTGATTCAACTCAATAAATCAAGATTAATGCTTGTGATGGAAAACAATGAAGCAGCAGGAGTTTTGGATAGCGAAAATCTTGTGGAATTTATTTTAATCAATGAAGTTAAAGCAAAGATAACGCATGATAAAAAGTACCGATAGCTTTACGGCTTCAAAAAATCTAGAGTTGGTTCACAGTGGCGAAGATTATTTTGCCCGTTTAGAAGCTATTATACAACAGGCACAATTTCAAATCTACCTGCAAATGTATCTTTTTGAAAACGATACTACAGGAACAAGAATTAGTACCGCCTTAAAAGAAGCAGCTTCTAGGAAAGTTGAAATTTACATTCTTCTGGATGGTTTAGGCAGTTTATCCTTTCCTTCTGAGCTGGTTAAAGAACTGAAATATATAGGTGTCAATATTCGTTTTTTTGCCCCTTTATTTTCAACATACACCTTTTTTATTGGCAGGAGGCTCCATTCAAAAATTGTTGTTGCTGATGCAAAAGTTGCGCTAGTTGGTGGTATAAACATCGCTGCTAAATACCATGGATCGGCAACCGAAGAACCTTGGTTGGATTATGCCGTTCAACTAAAAGGGGAAATTGCTAAACCACTGCAGCAACTTTGCAGCGATATTTATTCTAAGAAAAGGCGCTTAGGAAATAAAAAAATAAAAACGGTTTTTGCTATGCAGGGAGATGCATCCGTACGCATACTCCAGAACGATTGGCTAAAGGGGAAAAATGAAATTTGTGATGGGTATATCAAAGCCATTCGGCAGGCCAAAAAAGAAATAATTATAGTAGGAAGCTATTTTCTTCCTGGGATTCGAATCATTAGAGCATTGAAAAAAGCATCAAAAAACAAAGTGACCATTAAACTGATTCTTTCCGGAAAATCAGATCTTCCAGTGACTAGGCGGGCAACTTGCTTTTTATATGATAAACTGCTCAAGTATAACATTGAATTGTATGAATGGGACAAATCGGTTTTGCATGGAAAAGCAGCAGTTATTGATGGGAATTGGTCCACAATTGGCTCTTTTAACCTGAATAATTTAAGTTCGTACGGAAGTATTGAAACTAATATTGAAATAAACTCAGAATTATTTGCAGCTATGTTTCGGACCCATCTCTACGAAATCATTGCACAATGCCAATGCATCACGCGGGAATCTCTAAATACTAAAACCAATATTATCACTAAATGCATTAATTTGATTTCGTATGGCATCACTAGAATCATAGAATTAGTAGTCACTTACACGCCTTACAAACGCTTTTATAATTAAAAAAAAAGAGGATTGGAATTAAAAAAGGATGTTGAAAGCAAATCCCTAAATAAGACTGTAAAAAGATATGTATCCCAAATCAATTGGTATGAATTCTTTTTCTAGTTCATTTTTAAAAAAATTGTTAGTTCCGTTAAATAACGAAGCCCTGAGTCACTTGTCTAGAACAGAATGTTCTTTGTAGTCATAGCTTAAAAGATTCTCCGCAGCACTCCAAACTTATAAAGTGCTAAACTAGTTTATTATTCGGATGACCTGTCTTTTAAGGGGATTTTGATCCAAAAATAGACTGCAAATACATACAGAAATGATGGAGAAATCCAAATTCAAATTCATCCCAAAAAAACTAAATTGATGACCCTAAACATACGTCAAATTGTTACTGCGCTGTTGTCTATAAAAAACCGAAGCTAATTTTTGATAAGCACAAGGAATGGATTCGAGCTCTTAATTACGTCCAGAATTTTGGGCCGAACGAGTATTGCAAACACAAAAAATAATTCACCATAAGTAAATGGATCAGCTGGTAGGAAAAATAAATTACGTTCTAAAAATCAATCTAAAAGGTACCGAATTTATAAAGTACAAAGCGCTACTTTTTGAATTGAAACACCAATAAGATTTGAGAGCCATAGAAAAACAGTTGTTTTCTTTTTGAAGAGAAAAAATTAATAGTACGGACTCCAATTTAGGATTTTTTTCATATATCTAATTGAATATAAACACTTTATTTCTATTTTCTTCTTTCAAAATTGTTTAAATTTGATATTGTAAAATAGCAACTCGAGCGATTTTTTCAACCGCACGAAGTTAAAAAAACAAAGTAACCGCAACATAAAAAACAATCTCGATGGCATTTATAGACTATTACAAAATTCTTGAAGTGGATAAAAAAGCAACCGAAGCCGAGATTAAAAAGGCGTATCGCAAACTAGCCCGTAAATACCATCCTGATTTAAATCCAAATGATAAAGAAGCCGAAAGAAAGTTCAAGGAAATTAATGAAGCAAACGAAGTATTAAGCCATTCTGAAAACCGTAAAAAATATGATGATTACGGAGAAAACTGGCAGCACGCTGAGGAATTTGAAAAATCCAAACAACAACGGCAGTATCAAGGAAATGGCCAACAAGGAGGTTATGGAGAAGGAGGATTTAGTGGTAGTGGTGACTTTTCTAATTTTTTCGAATCCATGTTTGGTGGCCGTTCCACTGCTGGTGGAAGTCGAAGAGAAGCTCAGTTTAAAGGGCAGGATTTCAGCACCGAATTGCATCTTGACCTAAAAGACGTCTATAACACGCACAAGAGAACGCTGACAATCAACGGTAAAAATATCCGAATTACCATTCCAGCTGGAGTCGAAAATGGACAGCAAATAAAAATTAGTGGTGTGGGTGGTGAAGGCGCCAGTGGAGGTCCAAAAGGCGATTTATACATCACATTTACAGTAGCCAATCACACGGAATTTAAACGTGACAAAAATAATCTTTATGCAAGTGTAGCTCTCGATTTATATACTGTACTATTAGGCGGTGAGATTACCGTTGCTACTTTTGACGGCAAAGTAAAACTGACTGTAAAACCAGGAACCCAAAACGGAACTATTGTCAAACTGAAAGGAAAAGGTTTCCCAATTTATAAAAAGGAAAGTGAATTTGGCGACTTATATATTACCTATCAAATCAAAATCCCTACTAATCTCTCCCAAAAAGAAAAAGATTTATTTATGGAACTTTCAAAATTACAAATATCATGAATACCACAAACTTAATCCCTCTATCCCTGCTTTACATGCAATACAATCTAGAAATGTCATTCTTTTTTAATTTAAATGAAATGGGTTTATTGGAAATCCTTACCGTTGATGAAACTAAATATGTCCGTCCTGAATCTGTTCATGCAATTGAAAAAATGATACGATTGCACCAAGAACTAGAGGTAAATATGCATGGAATAGATGTCATTTTAAATTTATTGGAAAAAATAGAGCGTTTACAGCATGAATTGATTTCCGTTAAGAACAGGTTGAGTTTGTATGAAAGTATGCTGCTCCCCAAAAAACGTACAACTTTTTGTGTGAATTTAAGATAGGATTAAAAACCTTAAATTAGCAGAATTATGTCAAGAACAAGAAGAG
>NZ_FRBU01000070.1 GCF_900142695.1 Flavobacterium xanthum
GTTATTTCCGATTTTAGCCTAGAAAATAGAAATGAAAACTTAAAAAACTATCTTAAGTTTCTAAAAAAGTTGCATCGCGAATAGGTCGCAGCATAAATTTCACTCGAAACAAAAAACAAATCTTTCCAAAATTCCATTTTGAGTGTAGTGAATTTGCTATCTAATTTTACGTAATTAGGTAATTCTGAATGAATAATCATCGAATTATTGTCATAATTGAGTTCTACAACTTTTCCTTTAAAAAAGTCCCAGCCAAATCTCCCATCTGTTCCATGTCCTGCTAATTCAGCATCGTAAACTTTTGTTTTGTAAATTGTTTTTCCAATTTTTAAATGATAAAAGGTGCTATAAAGTTCCGTTGTAGATTTAAGTGTATTCTTTAAAACATCATTTATTAAAATCAATTCGGTTGTTCCGGTGTCAAAATTTAAGTTTAAAGTGTCTTTTTCGTTAAAAACAGCTTTTATAAAAATGGTATTATGCTCGTTAATAGTCAGTGAAATCGTGTCACTCAATTTCAATTTCTGGGCAAAACTTGGTATAGAGAAGAGTATGAAAGCAACTACTAAATTCTTTTTCATTTTGAGTAATTTTAATAAAATGCTATTAATGGAATATGACTTTTTCAAAGTGGAAAATCCAAGTATCAGTTTTGAATATAAATTCAATAGTATTTAAATTTTTTTAGATCAATCCACTTTCGATAACTATTTTTTAGGATTTGTTAATTTCCTACTTCTTTATTTTGAATTTTCTAACTCCAATACTTTTTTAAACATAGGGTCATCGTTTAAAAGAAACTCTTTTCCGAATACATTTTCTTTTGTAGTAGTACGTAAATATAAATTATCAATGGAGTATTGAATAGGGTATTCTACATTGTTTTTAAAGGTATCTGCAACCGTTTTGTTGTCTGTAAAATCAATTTGTGGCTCTACTCTAAAAATAACTTTACTATTAGTTAACATCATAACAAAAGGGCTTCTTTGCATTCCACCTAATAGGTCTGGTGTTTCTCCTATACTAATTAACTGTTCACTATTTTTTGCTAAATTGGACAGATTACTTGATGCGGAAAAAATATACCTGTCTTGTAAAATATAAACTTTACCTTCAAAAGGATATTTAATACTATCAGGTACTACAGCAGCTTGCGTTATTTTTATATAAAACATTTCAGGTTCTTTTAAAGTAGGAACATCCACTTTAAAAGTAAATAGCGGTTCTTTTTGTATTGAATCGCGATTATATTCATAATACGTACGCGTGTACGGACTCCAATTTATTCCTAATACTACGTTTTGTCGCAATGTATCCTTAACTATTGACTTTAAAGCGTTATTATACGTTTGGTCATATCCTCCGCCATTTCCTCGTATATCCAGTACAACTGCATTTATTTTGTGTTTGTTTATGACAGCTCCTAAACGTTGATTTATGGAATCGCCTAATTGTACGTCCATTCTGGGTAGTTTAGCATAAAAAATGCCTTGTTTCTCAAAATAGTGTGTTGTCACGGTATCCTTTGGTCCATTGTAAGCGTATTTCCAATTCTTTTTTTGTAAAAAAGTTACTGTATCATTCTTTACAATATTTAATTTGTGTTCGTCAAAACCTTTATCTTGAAATACCAATTTTAGTTTATTGTTTTTATAGATTTCAGAATAACGGTAAAAATCTTCTTTATACGTTTTGTTGTTTATTCTATCCCAACGCAGAGGAGAAGCTGATTCGGTGAGACTTTTTACAAATTGGTGGATTTCAATTCCGTTACAACTGATAAGTTTCATTGCCGCAGGATAGTTTTTTCCTTTATACGAGAATGGTAACAAGTTGTAATACTCACCATTTGTATAATTCAGATTCAAATCTAATTTTGCGTACACTTCGTTTTTTAAATAATCGTAGTACTTATAACTGTTTTCTGCATCTGTACTATCGATACCTCTTACAGCTCCCAATGGAATCCCATATTTTTTCATTTCATCAAGTCCAGAAGGACCTAACATTCCTGTATGTCCATCTTGTGCAGCAAAAAGTGTTTTGTTTACTATTTGAAGGAATTGTTTTGTGGTGGTCTTAGGATTGATTTGCTTTCTAAGGCTTGTTGCATGTTGTGTAAAGTCTATTCCTCTAACTTCTTTATTGAAATAGATCATTGGACTTGTTTGCTTTATGTTAGAGACTAACGTATCGTGATCTTCTAACATCTGTTGATAGGTTAATTTAGGAAGAGTTTCTAATATAGGAATGGATTGCTTAGAAGTAGAGCAAGCAATTAATAAACAAATTAGACTAATGGCAAAAAACTGTTTCATTGTACTTTATTTTTAGAGTACAAATGAAATCAATAGTTAGTGTCTAAAATTGTAAAAATCATTCACTATTCATTTTATTATAAATCCAAGTCAAGTCATTTTGTTGAATAGAAACTTGGTCGATTAATTTTTTTGGAGAATAGCCTGTATAGGTTTTGAAATCATTGATGAAGTGCGCTTGGTCGTAATATTGATTGAGGTAATCTACTTCAGTAGGTGAATGTTGCCCATTCATAATTTCATCCAGAATCGTTCTAAATCGGATTGTTTTTAGGTATGATTTTGGGTTTTGCCCTAAATTATTTTTGAATAAACGGAATAATGAGCTGTCACTTACTTTAAGTTTTTCAGAAAGCGTTTCAACGGTTATATTCTCCGTATTATATTTTGAGATAAAATGCAATCCTTCTTTCAGTTTATCGGGTATTTCATTTTTTAAATTTCTTAAAAGCAATGATTCTAGCTTTTCACTTCTTTTTACAAAATTATCTTCTTCAAAAATTTGTTCTAACAGAAAAGCATTTTTATTTGAAAAAATAGCTTCAAAAACAGAATCAGAATTCATCAAATCAGTATAGGATTCATTAGTGAATGTTCGTAGAGCAGATGGATAGAAGATAATACAAACTTGGTCAAGACAAGAATTAATGTCAACCTGAAAAGGCATTTTATGAAATCCATAAAGTCTACTGACAAAGTTTTTATTTCCTTGAGTAATAATACAATTGTTCGCTTTTGAATGGTTTAAGTAATCAATTTTATTTTGCTTGTAAATGCTAAGACACAGATTGTTGTTAGGAAAAGTAGTGTAATTCAAAATAGTACTATCCGTCTTTTTAAAAAACAGAAAATATTGCACATATTTTTTCAGTAGCTCATTTTTAGGTTTTATGATTATAGATTTCATTTTTTGCTTTAAGTGGCTGATTTTGTTCGGTCTTAATAAAATGGCATTTAATGGCAGTCTCCCGCTTGGGCGGGACAAGTTATGAAAAAACTTTCGTTGATTTCTCCTCTTGCTTTTATATAGGTTTGTTTGTAATTAATTGATTTTCTAAGATGGTACTTTAGGTAAGCAAAAGTAAAATCGCCTGTTATCAATAATTTATGTCTTCACCATCAAGTATGATATACCTATTCATATTTTATACTCGCATATCCGACCCAGTGTTTTTGAGTAGCTATAGCTGTAGTTCCCATACCTAAATCTTCCACTTTTATAAGATCATGATCTACACTTGATGCATAATCTAAAAAAGTCCCTATCAAAGGTTTGTTATATAATGCCTGATTTAATTTATTTGCAAAACTCACTCCAAAAGGCACAGCATAGCGACCACACCAAACCCATTTATATGCTGTATAATCCTTCTTTTGCACGGTATATTCTGTAAATGTTTTTATTTTTTCAGGACTAATTTCTTGTATTAAACACTTTTCAATAATCTCCATATCTAAAGCTCTGGCTTTTTTAGTGCCTTCATCATCAACTCCAAAAGGGGCTAAATCGCCACTCCACTCTTCATTACCATAATGCACAGCATCGTTAGAAATGACAACTGCAACATCTTTGCCGTATTTAAGATGCTTTTCTTTTAAAATTTTTGATACAACATTAGAAAGAGCAGTACTAATACTATCAATCGTTTCATAATTTATATAAGGGACAAGTATTGGGATAATTTCTAGGTTCTTGTTTTTGCGATGTAAAAAAGGTACAATAGCTTCTAATGAATGTTCTAACTCCTGCATATCGTTATGAACTAGGTAGGAATATTTTGGAAGTCGCTCCATAATTTCAGCATTTAAATCAGACACCTTTAAATCACCATAAGGCGATTTCCAATGTGTAAAATCTCCAAAGATGATTTTGTCTTGAAGATTAAAATTTCGAGCGCGATGTGCAACACCAATTAAGATAATCGCGTTGGCCTTTATTCCTTTAAGCGATTCGTAATACAAACGTCCAGCGTATTTATAATCGTCATGTGGACTTATAGCTGCTTTCCATTGCCTATTATTTTTAGAATCCTTAATACCTAAACGGTGATAAATAGAATCTAATTGCCAATTGTATTTTGTAAAACCAATCGTACCATGCACAGGCCTAACTTTTTTTTCTAGTGCTAGGTCTGGCACTACGTTTTTTACATTTTTTTCAATTTTACAACTGAAACAACACACACAGATAAAAATAATTAGTAGTCGCATATAAAATTTATTTTAAACAATTTAGACTAAAAAATAATTTTTGATAGAGAGGTAATATCCGTTTTTTACAATTTGTCTCGAAAGCCCGCTTTACTTTCGTTTAATGTTAAGACTAAGAAGGGTACTTTACTAAAAAAAATCAGTCTTCATAAAAAGGCCTTTTATTATTTCTAAGAAAAAGTAAATATAAAAATCAATGTCCTTCTACTGCAAAAAAAGAGGCGTGATTGCTTCTTGATCCCTTTAGTTTTAGGGGCTTGTTATACGTTTACGATAACTCCATAAAATTAACTGATTATCAAGTGGTTCCACTGTTCGCCGTAGAAGACTCAGCCCCGGATTCATTGTCCGTTATGCGAACGTAACGAATCCTCAACTGTTTACAGCAGGGCTTATTCTTTTTATTTTTGGGTAGTTATTATAACCGCGCCGTAAATTTCATCTTTTCCGTAGATTACATTACTACTGTTTTTATTCAAAAAATTAATATCGTATATAAGTTCTCTTTTTAGCGGTAAAACTATCGTGTTATGGGTTTTGTTGTATTTAAAAGGAACTCCGTCAATAGCAATTAGTGGAGAATCTGCTAATTGACTTTCATTAAAAGCAGCTTTGATTTTATCAACTAAATAATATTGTGCTTCGTCTTCATTTTCTAATAAAAATACTTTTGTTTTTAAGGTTGTAATTATTAAAACACCTGCTTCTCCAAAACTCCCATAAATATTAATTCCTTTTTGTTTATCAATTGCTATAATTTTTTCAATAGCAATCTTTGATAATGGTAATTTTTGTTTTTTTAAATCTTGATACCGAAACGGTTTTCCATCAAGTACAACAATTGGCTGATTTGATATGAATCCACTTTGAGCCATTTTTGAAATTGAATCTGAAAGAAATAATTTTTCTTTTCCTCCGTCAAGAAGTTCATATCTGTTTTGTGAATATGTTGAAAGTGACAAAATTGTGATAATTCCGAGAATGACTTTTTTCATGTTAATTGTTTATGATTTCGTAAGGCCTTATTGGTAAAATCGGTTGGTCTAAAAACCTTAAAAGTTTCTAAAACGCACTAACTATTTTGTAAATATAATTGATTTGTCGTACAATAAAAAGGGATTTTATAAAATCGTCTGTAGTTGATCGCAAATAATTTGAAGCCGTAAAAAGGGTTAAAAAGAGCGATTAAGAGCTTTAAAAAAGAGGCCAATACTCTTAGGTACTGTTTTAGTAAATTTTGTTCAACTAAGTTAAATATTCGGCGCAAGTTGTAGGCTGTAAAAATCAATCCAACATCAGCAGAAGCGTGTTTGATAGTTTTTTTAGTCATGATATAATAAAAATCCTCCTGAGGCATTGGGACCGTTTAATTACGCCATTGAGCAACAAACTGATAAGATTGCCATTAGCAACAACCGCATCCAAAGCATTGACAATCAAAACGTAACTTTTACCTAGAAAGATTACCGTCAAAACGGGTTCAAGAAACAAATGATGCTCACTCACGAGGAATTTATTCGAAGGTTTGCGTTGCATATTTTGCCCAAACGCTTTGTAAAAATACGTCATTATGGTTTTTTGAGTAGCACTTGGAAACGGTATCCACCCGAGCAACTACATATTGTTTAGTTCAATAAGATTAATGATAGGAGCGTAATTTTACAATGGTTTAGATTCCGCTAGCTGCTTGTAATTGTGGGGATACAGGTCTTTAATATTCTTGTGGTTTATAGATTGGATATTCTCAAGGGTATATTTTAGCCACTCAAAAGGATTTACGTTATGCTTTTTGCAGTTAGAAAAAAAGGTATAGGCCATAGCCGCTCTTTGAGCAGCATCGTGCGATCCGGCAAAAAGATAATTCTTTCTACCCAGGGCCACTGGTCTGATTGCATTTTCCACCAGATTATTATCTATTTGCAAGTTACCATCTAATAGGTATGCCGATAAATTATCCCATCTTGTTTGAG
>NZ_FRBU01000023.1 GCF_900142695.1 Flavobacterium xanthum
CTCTTCTTGTTCTTGACATAATTCTGCTAATTTAAGGTTTTTAATCCTATCTTAAATTCACACAAAAAGTTGTACGTTTTTTGGGGAGCAGCATATATTTGCCATCTTTAAAGTTTTGAACTTCTAATAAATTCCCTTCTAAATCATATACATTTAGTGTTCCATTTCCATCTTTTAGAGTTCCTTTATCTAATTTCTTTCCATTACCATCAAAACAATTAATTATATTCATTAGTTTTCCATCGGTGTATAATCTTTCAGTATAAATTCTTCCATTAGTGTGGTACCAATTCCATTGCCCAATCAATTTTCCATTATCTAATTTTCCAATTCCTTCTTTATTTCCGTTTTCGTAGAAAAATTTCCACTCTCCGTCTTGTTTTCCATTATTAAATTTACCGATCTGATGCAATTTGCCATTTTCGTGAAAAATTTCCCAAACACCTATTTCTGCTCCATTAAGATATTTCCCTTTTTGAAATATCGTTCCGTTTTTATGGTAAAATTTCCATTTCCCATTTTTTAAATCACTTGATGTTCTCCCTATTTTTTTTAATTCGCCACTGTCATAAGTTTCTTTTGTCATTTTACAAGAAACTAGTAATAAAGGCATAAGAATTACTATAATAATTTTTTTCACTAATTAATTTTTAATTTTTCCACGTTTAATTTTATAATATTTGCCAACTTGTATTTAGGTCTTACAAAACCAGACTTATCTATCTTAATTTGGGTGTATAAGTTTGACAAACGTCAGAGTTATTTGTTAAGCTAAAATATAAAAAAATCATTACAAAACACTATTCATTTTAAAACATAAAAAAAGCTTTTAATCTATTTTAAATAGAGATTAAACGCCGGTTTACTTTTATGATAAAAATAATTTTATCGAATAGCTTTTACTAACTCTGTAATATTTGTTATTGATTTGGCTATATTATTAGTTATCTTTATTCAACGAAAAATCCCTATCAAATTTATTTTGATAGGGACTTTTTTTAGGAATAAATGGTATGAATTTTAAACTGAGTTATAGGTAGTTGATTTTATAGTTTATTTCTTGTCGATTGTTCTTTCAAAAAACTCATACGTTCGTAGCATTTGATCCATACGTTGACGATTATCACCAGCACGAGTAATTTCATGAGTGGCGCCGGGATGCACAACAAATTCTACAGGACGACCCAATACTTTTAGACTTCGAAAAAGCATTTCAGCTTGAACAAACCCAGTTCTTCGATCGTTACCTCCATGAAAAATAATAAACGGTGTTGTAATATTTTGTACATAATTTATTGGTGATTCACCGGCTAGAATCTCCTTAACTTTTGGTTCCCACGGATAGCCACCAAAATAATTGGGCACCAATCGCCACGCGTTTCCTTCTCCAAAAAAGGTATTCAGATCATAAACACCTCGTTGCGCACATGCTGCTTTAAAGCGATTGTCATGACTTATAATCCATGCGGTCAAATAGCCCGCATAAGAACCACCCGTAATGAGTAACTTAGACTGGTCTGCCCATCCTTCTTGAACCGTTTTATCTAATGCTGTTAGTACGTCACTAGCCGGTCCGGTGCCCCAATCATTGATATTTCCTCTCAAAAAATCCAATCCATATCCACCAGAACCTCTCGGATTACTGTAGACTACTCCATATCCTTTGCTACAAAAATATTGGTATTCGTGCCACATACTTTCCTCACCAGGACCCCACATGGCGGATGGTCCTCCGTGAATTTCTAGCAATAATGGGTATTTTTCTCCTTGTTTATAGTTAGATGGTTTCATAATCCAATATTCCACGGTCATTCCTAATTCGTTTTGGAATGTTTTCTTTTCCGGGTAAGATAATTTTTTAGTAGCAACCCAATCATTAAAAGTGCTGATTTTTTTCTCGTTTTTGAAATTGGCATCAGCCAAATACAATTCAGATGGATTTGACACCTGAGTTTTTGAGTAAATAATCGTATTGTTTGCTATATCAAAACTAGATATTCCTGCATCAGTGCTAGAAAGTGTTTCTATTTTTTGCGTTAATGGGTTGACTCTGTGCAATACGTTGCCACCATTCATTTGAGCGGTAAAATACAAATATTTATCATTCTTGCTCCAGGTAAGATTTGACTTGTTACGATCAAAAGGAATAGTAACAATATCTTTTTCAGTTCCATTTAGTGGCATTATCGATAGTGAAGGTACTGATACAAATGAGGTGGTGCTGGAAAGAAAAGCCAACCATTTCCCAGAGGGCGATAGTGACGCGCTATTGTATCTTTTTCCGTCTTCTCCTAATAGCATTTTGAAATTTTCTCCATTGGCATCCATTATAAAAAGCTCACTTTCTAAGGATCGGTCTTGGTTTTCTGTAGAATCTACATCTCCTGATAGAATTATTTGTTTTCCGTTTGGCGTATAATCAGCGTTGTTAAAATTATAAAAACCATTTGTTAGTAGTCGGGGAGTTGCATCTTTAGATACATTTATTTCAAAAAAGTGATTGAAATTCATATCCGATGATACGTTTGATTCACTTTGAAAATTCAATTTATTAAGAACAATTGCTTTTTTATCGGTTGCATTTTTATCAAGATAGGCTCTAATTTGAGATAAACTTCCGTTTGGGTCTGGCTTTTCTTTATTGGTTACTAAATGCTCGTTTTTATCAAAACCAGGCTTTTCCATTTTCCATGTAGGAATCGATTTTGCTGGGTTTAAAATAGAATCTTGCAGTAAATCGCGCAACGGGACACTAGATGAATATAGTATCTTTTTGCCATCTGGTGACCATTTTGGATTGCTTGCGCCATATTTATCTTTTGTTAATTGCATGGGTTCACCGCCTTCCATAGAAATGATAAATATTTGATTTTTGTCTTCTACAGAACGAGTAAAAGCCATTTGCTTGCCGTCAGGGCTCCAGGTAGGTTTTGTAGCTCCATCTTTATGTGTGGTCAGTTGAACAGGCGTGGTTTTTCCTGAGATAGCCACTGTGAAAATCTGAGAGCGGTACTTATAATCCAGCTTGTTATTTTCATCATTTTCAATTGTATTTACCGTAAAAGCAGCTCGTTTTCCGTCCTTAGTTAAGCTGATGTTTCCAACAGTTTTAATTTTTAACATATCAGTAAGGATAACATCCTCAGTTTTATTTTGAGCGATTGCAGCATGCAACTGTAATAAAAACAATAATGTAATTGACAATTTTCTCATAGTATTGATGTTTTATTTTGTTGTTATTCGGTAAAGTCAAAAACAAAACATTTCAATGAATTGGTTTGTTTTTT
Organism: Flavobacterium xanthum; assembly: GCF_900142695.1. Taxonomy (GTDB): domain Bacteria; phylum Bacteroidota; class Bacteroidia; order Flavobacteriales; family Flavobacteriaceae; genus Flavobacterium; species Flavobacterium xanthum. Next base: position 3,288 of record NZ_FRBU01000023.1, read on the forward strand.
AATGGAATTTAGTAATCGTTAAATATAAAGTAAATTCTGTTAGCTCTAAGATTTTAAAATAATCAATATGCATTGCTAAAAGGAAAGATTAAGTAGTGCTGATTCACTAGTAGTAATTATTTATTTTGACCAGATATTTATTTATGAAATAACTTACTTAGTTTTTTGATGCTTTTTTAAAATGTCGCACCATTTATATGTAAGCGAAATAAACCTTCGCCTACACCTAATTCTAGTTAGATTGTGGAAGGCTTGTTTCGCTTTATATTCCTTAAATATTTCACAACTTTCTTATAAATAAGCAGATAGCTTTTTTTGAAATAAGTAGGCAGATATAAAAAATATAAATTTAAAACAAAAAACCGGCGTTTAAAGGTACTTTAAACGCCGGTTTACTTTTATAATAAAAAAAATTTTATCGAATCGCTTTTACGAACTCTTCAATTTTCCCTGTTCCGTTTTTGGTTAAATCCTGAATAAAAGCACTGCCTATAATCGCTCCTTTGGCAAATTGCGTGGCTTGCTCGAAGGTTTCTTTGTTGTTGATTCCAAAACCAATTACTTGAGGATTTTTCAGATTCATATCGGCAATGCGCTTGAAATAGTCTTCCTGTGCGCTGCCAAAACCCGTTTGTGATCCTGTCACACTCGCTGAACTCACCATATAAATGAATCCATCAGAAACACTGTCAATAAAGTGGATGCGTTCTACAGAAGTTTGTGGCGTAATTAAGAATATATTTTTCAAGCCGTATTTTTCAAAAGTAGCTCTGTATTCGTCCGCATACACATTAACGGGAAGGTCGGGTATGATTAATCCGTCAATGCCAATAGCAGCGCATTCTTTGCAAAAATTATCAATTCCGTATTGTAACATTGGGTTGAAATAGCCCATAATAATTAGCGGAATAGCCACCGTTTTCCGAATGTCTTTTAGTTGGTCAAACAATACTTGAGTGGTCATTCCATTATGCAATGCTTGCGTAGAACTTTCCTGAATTGTTGGTCCATCGGCCAATGGATCGCTGAACGGCAATCCAATTTCTATCATGTCAACACCATTTTTTTCTAGGTCTTGAATGATTTGTACGGTGTCATTTAAGTTGGGATATCCTGCCGAAAAGTAGATGGAAAGTATTTTTTTGTCTTCTTGTAATTTCTGATTTATTCTGTTCATTTTATATTCTGTATAATTTTTTTATCTTTTTAGATCCGCAAAGCGTTTGGCTTTGAGGATGCTTTTTGCAGTTTTCAGACTTTTTTTATTAATGCGGTCGGAGACCGTTAAAAACTTCCTCAAAGTCAGAGACTTTGCGGAGCAGAGGTTTCAAACTTTTTTTATTAATGCGGTCGGAGACCGTTTAAAACCTTCTCAAAGTCGGAGACTTTGCGGAGCGGTATCGTAAATCTTAAATCAAATTGCCGCACTGTATGCCCAAGCTTTTTGGTTGGATTGCAATTGTACTTCAACACGCTTGTAATGCAATCCTTCATAAAGATCCGATTGATGCAGTTCCTTTGTGGTTATGGCATAAACCATTCCGTTGATTGTATCTTCAGGCTTGTGAGTTTCCGTAATAATGGGATAGTAGACTAACCCAAATTCTTCTTCAATTTGAATGTTTTTTACAATATAACCAATTAGTGTTTCAGGAGTTCCCTCAAGAATCCGTCCAAATAGATCTGTTTGTATGTCCTCATTTTGAAGGCTGCCATAAGCGAATAATTTTTCCATAGTTTCTATTTTCAAAATCTGAATTGAACTGCTTCGTATACTTTTTTTGCGTTAAGGAGTGTAGTGAAAATCCTTTTTTAGCTTGCTTTTTAGCAAGGTGAAAAAGATTGTAACGGAAAGCCTGACCTTGCAGTAACGCTAGTGAAAGCAAGGGAACGCCCTGAAATAAATTCAGGATAAACCCTGAAATAAATTCAGGATAAACCCCGAAATAAATTCAGGATAAATACAATTATAATTTAAAATAATCAATATAGGTATTTAAATCTTTGTCGCCACGACCGGAAAGGTTGATGACCACAATATCTTCTGGTTTGAACTTCATTTCATCCAGAACTGCAAAAGCATGGGCACTTTCGATGGCAGGAATCAATCCTTCCATTTGAGATAATTTGATACCCCAATCCATAGCTTGCGCATCGGTGATCGAGATAAATTTTGCTCTACCAGTAGCGAATAAATTAGCATGCATAGGTCCTACTCCTGGGTAATCGAGCCCTGCAGAAATGGAATATGGCTCTGTGATTTGGCCATCCGTAGTTTGCATCAATAAGGTTTTACTTCCATGAATAACTCCCACTTTTCCTAAAGCGGAGGTAGCGGCACTTTCTCCAGAATCAACTCCTAAACCAGCTGCTTCCACAGCAATAATGGTCACGTCTTCATTGTCTAGAAAATGATAATACGTTCCTGCGGCATTGCTTCCACCACCAACACAGGCGATTACGTAATCGGGATTTTCACGTCCTTCTTTTTCTAATAATTGTTCTTTAATTTCTTTCGAGATAACACTTTGAAAACGCGCTACCATATCTGGATAGGGATGTGGTCCTACGACAGATCCTATAATATAATAGGTGTCAACAGGATTATTGATCCAATCTCTGATGGCTTCATTTGTAGCATCTTTCAAGGTTTTTGAACCTGATTTGGCAGGACGAACTTCGGCACCTAACATTTTCATACGAGCCACATTTGGTGCCTGACGCTTAATGTCGACTTCGCCCATGTACACGATGCATTCCAAGCCCATCAAGGCACAAACGGTTGCGGTAGCCACTCCATGCTGGCCTGCACCAGTTTCGGCAATGATTCTGGTCTTGCCCAATCGTTTTGCAAGAATAATTTGTCCAATCGTGTTATTGATTTTATGTGCGCCCGTATGGCATAGATCTTCTCTTTTCAGATAGATTTTGGTGTTGTATTGTTCGGATAAACGCTTTGCAAAATACAGTGGCGTAGGGCGACCTACATACTCCTTAAGTAGGTCATCAAATTCAGCTTGAAATGCTGGTTCAGCTGTGATTTTTAAATAATTTTGGCGTAATTCTTCTACATTTGGATATAACATTTCAGGAATGAAAGCACCTCCAAATTCTCCATAATAGCCTTTTTCGTTGACGTTGTAACTCATTTTGTTTTAAGTTTAAAAGTTTAAAGTTTCAAATTATGCTGAAACTTGCTCAATAAATTTTTGTCTTTTAATCCAGGCTCTGTTTCAAATTTACTATTTAAATCTAAAGCATGAATGGGTAATTGTGTTGCTAAAATTGCTGTTGTCAAATCGATTTCTTCTAAACCGATGCCACCGCTTAGAAAAAAAGGTTTGGTCGATGGGTATTTTTTTAATACTGTCCAATCGAATGTCGAGCCGTTGCCACCAGGTAATTTTCCTTTAGTATCAAAAAGGAAATAATCACAAACCGCTTCAAAGGGTTGCAGTACTTCAAAATCAAAATCAGCAGCAACCGAAAATACTTTTATAATTTCAATATCATTTCCTATTGCGCTCCTTAATTCAGTACAAAATGCCACTGATTCATGGCCGTGCAACTGAATGGCTTGTAAATCGTGGGTTTGCGCTTTCGCCAAAATAACTGCGATACTTTCATTAACAAAAACACCTACTTTTTTAATCGATTTAGGTAAAGTTGGAATCACTCCGTCAAAATACCTAGCAGATTTATCCCAGAATATAAATCCCATATATTCCGGTAGGAGTGAGGCTACTTCGAGAATATTGTTAGGGTATTTCATTCCGCAGATTTTAGTCCCAAAGCCCCCTGACCCCTGGAGGGGGAACATTGGAGTGGAATTTGTTTGAAGATTACCACTATTTTTATTTTCTAAAAATGAATCCATTATTGACTAAAGTATTTATTTGTTGCTAATTCCCTTTTGGGGGTTAATGTGCTATTTGCTTAATAAATTCAGTTGCTGCTTGACCCGCATTATCCGTTTTCATGAAGTTTTCACCAATTAGAAATCCCTTAAATCCAAAAGGTTTCAATTCATTAATGGCTTCAATGGATGAAATTCCACTTTCTGAAATTTTCACAAAATCATCTGGAATTTGGTTGGCTAATTGCTTGCTGAAATCTAAACTTACTTCGAATGTTTTCAGGTTTCTATTGTTTACCCCAATCATATCTAATGAGGGCATAATCGATTTTTCTAATTCTTCCTGATTGTGTACTTCAAGCAACACTTCAAGTCCTAATTTTTTTGCAAATTCGGATAAGGCTTTAATTTCCTCTCTTGTTAAAACTGCTGCGATTAGCAGAATTAAATCAGCTCCATACGCTTTGGCTTCTAGGATTTGGTATTCATCTACAATAAATTCTTTTCGCAATAACGGAATATTTACTGTGGCTCGTGCCAAAAGTAAATCATCTAACGAACCTCCAAAATATTTTCCATCCGTCAATACCGATATGCCACACGCACCAGCATTTTCGTATCCTTTTGTTACTTCTTCAACCGTAAAACTATAATTGATTTCTGCTTTAGAAGGCGAACGACGTTTGTGTTCTGCAATAATTCCGGATGTGCTGTGTCGCAAATTAGTACTCAAAGAAATAGTCTTTTTTTCAAAGAAAACAGACGCTTCTAGTTGTGAAACTGGAATGATTGATTTCTTGAGAATTACTTCTCGTTTTTTGTCAACTATAATTTTATCTAGGATGTTCATTTAATTATTTGTTTAAAGTTTTCTTTGTTTAAGGTTTAAAGTTTTTCCAAATCAACAACTTTAAACCTTAAACTTTAAACTATTTTTTATTTGCTTAAATCTTTCAATTTGTTCAAAGATAAAAGTCCTTTTCCGGATAATAAACTTTCTTTCGCTATTTGAAATCCTTCTAAAGGAGAACATTTTGTCACCGTGGCAATGGCCATAGCTGCATTTGCACAGACTACGTTGTTTTGCGCTTCGGTTCCTTTTCCAGAAATAATATTCATAAATATTTGTGCTGAATCTTCGATGGTTGTTCCTCCTTCAATCTCGCTTTGCAACAAAAGGCGAACACCAAAATCTTCGGGATGCAGCATTCCTTCCATCGTGCTTGTGATTGTTTTTGTTGCTCCAGTTAAAGAAACTTCATCATAACCGTCAAGCGAATGTAAAATCGTAAAATTCACATCCGTATTCTGATACAAGTATGCATACATTCTGGCTAATTCTAAATTGAAAACACCAACCAATTGGTTTTTTGGAAATGACGGATTTACCATTGGTCCTAGCATATTAAAAAATGTTTTTACTGCTAATTCTTTTCGGATTGGACCTACATTTTTCATCGCGGGGTGAAATAATGGTGCATGTAAAATGGCAATTCCTGCTTTGTCGATACTTTTTTCTATATAACCAGCGTCATTGCTAAATTTGATTCCTAATTTTTCCATCACATTACTAGAACCTGAAATAGAGGAAACCCCGTAATTTCCATGTTTTGCGACTTTTACTCCTGCACCTGCTGCTACAAAGGAAGCCAAAGTGGAAATATTAAAAGTATCTTTTCCATCACCACCTGTTCCACACAAATCGATGGTGTTGTAGGCTGATAAATCCACTTTAATACATAAGTCCAACAACGCTTCTCGGAAACCTGAAAGCTCCTCAATACTAACGCTACGCATCATGTAAACGGTAAGAAATGCTGTAATTTGACTCGGATTATAACTTCCGTTAGAAATATTAACCAATACATCTTTTGCTTCTGCTGAAGAAAGTATTTCGTGATTAATCAGTCTATTTAATATATTTTTCATATTATTTTATTTTTTGCCGCTAAGGCTCAAAGACGCAAAGTTTAGTATTGAATATTGTTATTAAATTCAGTCAACTGATTACTGCGGCTGAACACTGAATACTATGATTTCACCCAATTTTCTAATATCTTTTTACCATTAGGCGTCAATACGCTTTCTGGATGAAACTGAACGCCGCGTACATCGTAGGTTTTATGTCTTAAGGACATTACTTGACCATTTTCGTCGAATGAAGTAGCTTCAAGAACATCGGGTAAAGTGGCATCTACAACCCAAGAATGGTAACGTCCTACTTCAAATTCATTTCCTAATCCTTCGAATAAAAGTTCATCATTTACTGCTGTTTTTACATTGGTGGCAACGCCATGATACACTTTGTCTAAGTTGGAGAGTGTTCCTCCAAAAACTTCTCCTATGGCCTGCTGTCCAAGACACACTCCAAAAATGCTTTTGGTAGGTGCATATTTCCTAATCACCTCTTTCAATAAACCGGCTTCATCCGGGATTCCAGGTCCTGGAGATAGCAAAATTTTATCGAAAACAGCAATTTCATCGATGTCAAATTCGTCGTTTCTGTAAACGGTTACTTCGCAATCTAAATCTTCCAGATAGTGTACTAAATTGTAGGTGAAACTATCGTAATTGTCTATGACTAGTATTTTTTTCATTTTGTTATTAAAAAATTGAAAGATTTAAAGATTGAAAAATTCTAACGTTTCATCAATCTTTAAATTCTTAAATTATTGAATCTTTAAATTATTTATATCGTTTCCGCTAAATCTAAAGCTTTATTCAGCGCTAATAATTTATTGTAAACCTCTTGCATTTCGCTTTCTTCATCAGATCCCGCTACAATTCCCGCTCCAGCTTGGGAGTGTAATTGATGGTTTTTACTCAAAAAAGTCCGAATCATAATCGCATGATTAAAATTACCTTCAAAATCCATAAATCCGATAGCGCCACCATAGAAATTTCTATTGGTTTTTTCATACTCTTCAATCAGCTGCATTGCCCGGTGTTTGGGAGCACCACTCAATGTTCCTGCCGGAAAAGTATCCGCTACAACCTGCATTGTCGTCGCATTTTCATGCAAGTGTCCCGTTACTTTTGAAACCAAGTGAATTACGTGCGAGAAGAATTGTACTTCTCTATATTTCTCAACGTTGACATTATGACCGTTTCGGCTTAAATCATTTCTGGCCAAATCCACTAACATTACATGCTCGCTATTTTCTTTTTTATCTATGGATAATTCTTTGGCTAGAACGGCATCTTTTTCATCATCTCCCGTTCGTTTGAAAGTACCTGCAATAGGGTGAATTTCAGCTTTGCGATCTTTTACAATGATTTGTGCTTCGGGTGAAGAACCAAATATTTTAAAGTCTCCGTAATCAAAAAAGAATAAATAAGGAGATGGATTGATGCTTCTCAACGCTCTGTACACATTGAATTCATCGCCTTTAAATCCTTGGGTAAACCTGCGAGATAAAACTAACTGGAACACATCTCCGCGGAAACAATGCTTTTTGGCCAAAGCCACATTATGCTTGAATTCTTCATCGGTTAAATTTGAAAAGCCTTCGCCTTCTTTATAAAATTTATAAGATGAAATGTTTCGGGATTGCAACAATTGTTCGATTTCGGATATATTATTTCTATCGTCTAAACTGTGACAGAAAATATAGGCTTCATTTTTAAAATGGTTGATAGCAATGATGTTTTGGTACACGGCATAATAAACATCGGGGATCGTGTTGCTATTTTCTTTTTTAGCAATAGATACTTTTTCGAAATACCGAACAGCATCGTATGAAATATATCCAAAAAGTCCATTATTGATGAATTTGAAATCATTCTTTTTTGATTTAAACTGACCTGAAAATTCTTGAATAAGTGCAGGAATGTCAGTTGTTTTGTCAATATTTATTTTCTCAGAACTGCCATCAGGGAAAGTCTTGTAAATAGTTTCGTTTTCTATTTTGATGGAAGCAATCGGATTACAACAGATGTAGGAGAAACTGTTGTCATTCCCATGATAATCACTACTTTCCAGTAACAGACTATTTGGGAATTTATCCCGAATTTTGAGATACACACTCACAGGAGTAATTGTATCAGCCAAGATTTGCTTGTAATTTGTATTTAAGTTAAATGATTTCAATTGTTATGTTTTTAATGTTGTGTTTAACTGGTAAAATTGGCACAAAAAAAAGGCCTGTCGTGATGACAAGCCTTTTTATATTTATAGTTTTAATAATACTATAGGAGCTTAGTTCACGACGACTGACGTAAATTGTTCCACCACCAAGTATTGCTTAAAATTGTTTTCATGTTTTGTTTATTGAGGCAAATGTAGAAATTAAATTCGATTATTCAAACATAAAATGCGTTAAAAATCAGTATAAATGAAGATTATTTGTTAAATAAAATTTCTAGCAGAAATTTATAAAAGAACAAAACCCCAACAATTGCTTGTTAGGGTTTAATGATATTGTTTTGAAATGAAATTAGAATTTCAAAGCTATAGCTAAATCGAAATCATCATTGATTGCTTTGTCTCCTAAGCTGTCAAAGAAACTTCCAGAACCGTATTTAATATCGTATTTTGTTCTGTCAATTTTTACATTTGCCGTAGCTGAAGTGGTAGTGGTAGCAAGATCAAAAGTTACAGGTTTAGTAATTCCTTTAATCGTTAAATCTCCAGTTACTGTGTATACATTTGGTGCTTTTGTAACTAATTTTTTGAAAACCAAAGTTGCTGTTGCAAATTTATCTGATCCAAAAAAGTCATCCGCTTTCAAGTGACCTTCTAATTTTTCTTTCCCTTGACCAGCTTTTAAGTCAGTAACAATCATAGACGTCATGTCTACTACAAATGTACCACCTACTAATTTTTTTCCTTTGAAAACTAATGTACCATCTTTAAGGTTGATTGTGCCTTCATGAGCTCCAGTTACTTTTTTTCCAACCCAGTTGATTGTACTTGCTGAAGTGTTCACTTTTTTAGTTTGTGCAGTTACTGATATAGTAGATAAAACTACTACTAATGCTAATGCGATTGATTTTAAATTTTTCATTTGTTAGAATTTGATTTGAATTAATATTTGATTTTGGATTAGTAATTTATAAAGTAATGAATAAGTCTTCGTTTGATTTTCTTACTTTTTTGTAATATTGGGTAGCATCATCTTCATGTCTGTATCCTAAAGTAGCCATTAATGAAGCATTAAGTCCAAGTTTTTCTAAACCTAAAATTTCATTTACATCGGCAGGAACAAAACCTTCCATTGGCGTTACGTCTATTTTAAGTTCAGCAGCAGCGTTAAGTAAATTTCCTAGTGCTAAATACGTTTGCTTTGCAGTCCAATGATTACGATCATCTTCTGGAAGTGATGTAAGATTGTTTTTCATTAAATCACCATAAGGTTTCAAGTTTTCTAAAGGAATTTCTCTAGTTTGACTCATGTTCTGAATTAAATTGTCTATCCCTTCTGCTCCAAAATTTAATTCATTTGCAAAAACAATTAAATGTGACGCTTCAACAATTTGTGATTGTCCCCAAGCCGAAGGTTGGATTTTAGCTCTTAATTCTGGATTTTCTACGATAATAACCTTGTAAGGTTGCAATCCATAAGACGAAGAAGTCAAACGAATGGCTTCTTTTAAAGTATTTAAATCTTCAGTAGTTATTTTTTTTGTAGCATCGAATTTTTTCGTTGCGTATCTCCAATTTTGATTTTCTAAGAAAGTATTCATATTGTTATTATTAATTATTTATTTATTTATTGGTTTCTGTATTTTTCTAATAAGTGATTTAATTGGTCTATTTCTTCTAAATTTAGATTTTTTGAAAAATACTGCTCGTGAGCAATCACTTTCGGATCTAATTCTTCTAAAACTCCTAATCCTTTTGGTGTTATTAGGACTTCTATTTTTCGTCTGTTTTCAGGACATACTTTACGAGTCACTAATTCTTTCAACAACAATTTATCTACTAAACGAGTAGTGTTACTGGTTTTAGCTAACATTCGCTCTTGAATGGTCCACATATTTGCCGGATTCCCTTTTTGTCCTCTTAGTATTCGAAGTACATTATATTGTTCTCCTGATATATCATGAGGTTTTAATATTTCATTAAAATTTTCTGTAATAATATTTTGTGTGTACAAAACATTCAGAATAATTTTTTTTGAATTATCCATGGGTACAGTAGATTTTAATATGTCTTCAATTTTCATAATTGTATATATGTAATTTGTTGGTACAAATATAACGTATTTTATAATTGTATATACAAATGTTGGTTATTTTTCTTAAAAATCATTTTTGCTTACCCAAAAGCGCTGTTTTGTAAGGTTTTTGCTTATCTATAGTCATTTGCATTGTACTCTTGTTGTATTATTTTTTGAATCCACATAAATGCATTTCGATTTCTATAATCCTACTGTATATAAAAAAATTATGATTACTACTCCAGTTTTAGATTCAAAACGCGTACCAGAATTATTCTAGGCTTAAAATGAAATATCTTGCAAGGAGATAAAAAGTAATTTTTGTTCCCATTTCAGTATAATTTTAACTCCTTCCATTTGCAATAAACTTTAATTTAACTAGTTTTATTTTGATGATGATTTATTTTATCAAAGTGTTTTTTTAATTATAAAAAATTGTAAGTCAATTATTTATAATTTTTGATAAAATAATATTGTAAAATTTTATTAGAATTATATAAACAGATAATTTTTTAAAAGTGTAAATTTATAAGAATTACAAACGCTAAAAAATTGGCAAAATGAAAAACACCAAAAAAGACCTAGACGATGCTGAAAACAGGAAGCAACAGGATTTAAATTTAAATAAATCCGATGGTACTGAACATTTTATGACTACGGATCAGGGTTTAAAAATCAATGATGACACGAATTCCTTAAAAGCTGGTGAACGGGGCCCTTCACTGTTGGAAGATTTTATTTTAAGAGAAAAAATCACCCATTTTGACCATGAAAGAATCCCTGAAAGAATTGTACACGCCCGAGGTTCAGCAGCACACGGTTATTTTCAGGTTTATGAATCTATGGAGAAATACACCAAGGCAGGATTTCTTCAAGATCCAAGCATTAAAACTCCTGTTTTTACTCGGTTTTCAACAGTAGCAGGATCTAGAGGTTCTACAGATTTAGCACGCGATATTAGAGGATTTTCGGTAAAATTTTACACGGAACAAGGCAACTATGATCTAGTTGGAAATAATGTCCCCGTGTTTTTTATTCAAGATGCTATAAAGTTTCCTGATTTAATTCATGCCGTCAAGCCGGAACCGAATAACGAAATGCCGCAAGCTGCCTCAGCACATGATACTTTTTGGGATTTTATTTCCTTAATGCCAGAGACGATGCATACCATTATGTGGGTGATGTCTGATAGAGCAATACCCAGAAGCTTAAGAATGATGGAGGGTTTTGGTGTTCACACCTTCCGCTTTGTAAATAAAGAAAACGAATCTCATTTTGTTAAGTTCCATTGGAAACCAAAATTGGGAACACATGCAGTCGCTTGGGATGAAGCCCAAAAAATATCAGGGAAAAATTCAGACTTTCATCGTCAGGATTTATGGGAGGCTATCGAGAACGGACAGTTTCCTGAATGGGAATTAGGAGTTCAAATTATACCAGATGCCGATGAACACAAATTTGATTTTGATTTATTAGATCCTACTAAGTTAGTACCCGAAGAGTTGGTTCCAGTTACCATAATTGGGAAAATGGTTCTCAACCGAAATCCAGATAATTTCTTTGCTGAGACAGAGCAAGTGGCTTTTCACCCTGGTCATATTGTTCCAGGAATCGATTTTACAAACGACCCTTTACTGCAAGGACGTTTATTTTCTTATACAGATACGCAATTATCGCGTTTAGGGAGTCCAAATTTTCATGAAATTCCAATTAATAGAACCATTGCCCCGATGCACAATAACCAGCGTGACGGACACATGCGTCAGGAAATCAATGTAGGCAGAGTGAGTTATCACCCGAATTCTTTAGGTGGTGGCTGTCCTTTTCAGGCAAAAATTGAAGAGGGAGGCTTTGCCAGTTTTAATGAAAGAATTGATGCCCAAAAAGTGCGTGACCGCAGCGAAAGTTTTTCGGATCATTTCAGTCAAGCAACATTATTCTATAACAGTCAGACTCAAATAGAAAAAAATCATATCATAAATGCATTGCGCTTTGAACTAGGTAAATTAGAGACTACGGCAATTCAAACCCGCATGCTTGGACTATTATCTCAAATAGATACCACTCTGACAGACAAAGTAGCCAAAGGTCTAGGGCTTAAGGTGCCAAAGAGTCCTGAAAAACCGATAAATCATGGTGTTGGCGCGAATGCAGACGAACAAAAATACGAACCTAAAAAAGTTCCTCAAAGCGTGAAATCCTCCGCTTCATTAAGTATGCTTAAAAGCAAAACCCTGTCCAAAACAATTGCGACCAGACAAGTTGCATTTTTATGCTCAGAGGGCGCTGATAGGGCTTCAATTAATGCTATGAAAACCGCATTAGAAAAAGAAGGAGCGAGTATTAAAATTATAGCACCACATTTAGGCAGCATAAAAACGGACGATGGAAGTGAAGTCAAAGTAGATCAAAGTTTTCTAATTGCTTCCTCAGTTTTATTTGATGCAGTATATATTCCAGGGGGGAAAAATGCTAAATTCATGAATTCCAATGACGCAGTAATCGAATTTATAAATGAGGCCTATAAACATTGTAAAGTTATTGGTGCTGACGAATCTGATATATTTAGCAACACAAAACGTACAGACAAATTGGATTCTACAGAGGGTGAAAATGGAATAATTATTAATTCAAAAAATCCAGATAAAACCTTTACAACTTCTTTTATAGATGCCATGGGCAAACATCGTTTTTGGGATCGTGAAGAAGAGCTATAGTGGAATTTTTTTAATTTACAACCGAAGCATACAGTCAAGAAAAAACCGAAATGAAAATTTCGGTTTTTGTATTTTATAAAGAATTAGAATACTCGTAACTAAATGGATTCTATAAAAAAGAAATTGTAAGTTATGCTTTATAACGTAATTAAGTAAGTAGAGAAGTCGTTGCATTTTTCATTGCTTATTGCTTGAGCAGAAGTGAAGCGTAAGTTTTAAATTTTTTTTATAAAAGCGAACCTAATTTTATATGTTGTTTTTATTTTATTACATTTAGCCTTTACAATAACTTTATTGCTAATTATTTCAATTTTGTGGGTATGAATGAGGCCAAACCAACGTACGATGAATTACTCAAAAAAATACAGGAACAAGAATTAGAGATAATTCGGTTAGTGAATGGAGAACATAAAAAATCAAATCTTGAATTCTTTACAAAAGAATCAGAAGATTTGCTCTTTTTATTAGGTTATGGTGGCTACTTTAAAGAAATAAATCCAGCTTTTGTACATAAATTTGGGTATTCAGAGCAGGAGTTTCTTAACAATCCATTTGCTACATTCGTTCATCCCGAAGATCAAAAAAATACAGCTGCGGAAGTCGAAAGATTATCCAAAGATTTAACTTCATTAAATTTCGAAAACAGGTGTATTAAAAAAAATGGAGAAACTGTTGTTATTCATTGGATTTTCAGCGTAAATCTGCCGATGCAAATTATTTATGGAATTGGAAGAGATATTACCGAAAAGAGAAAAGCTCAAGAAAATTTAATTTTCAGTGAAAATCTACTAAACATTGCCCAAAAAATTGCCAAGATAGGAACATGGGAATTAGATTTAATTGATAACAAAATGGTTTGGTCTAAGGAATTGTATTCTATTTACGAAATTGATGAAAAATTAGAGCAAAATTTATTCAAGGGATACTTAAGTCGTTTTGCGAAGGAGGATCTTGTTATTTTTCAGAATAAAATCGAACAATCTAGGCTTGATAAAAAATCGTTTGAATCAGAGCAGTGCGCGATTTTTTCGAAAAAAAGAATAAAATGGCTCACGATTATTGTAAAACCGGTACTAGATAACAAGGGAAATGTTGTTAAACTTAGAGGCAATACTCAGGACATCACAGAGGAAAAACTAATCGAGCAGTCAATTAAAGAGCGAGAAGTTGCAGTGATAGACTATAAACTTAAACTAATTGAGCAAGAAAGCGATGCTAAGTTTAAGTATTACATTGAAAATGCTCCTGATGGAATTTTTGTCATCGATCAAAATAGAAACTATATTGAAGTAAACCAAGCTGCATCTACATTAACGGGATATTCTGAGCAAGAACTTTTACTGATGAAATTTGGCGATCTATCTTCAGAGGACCAAGCTGATGCTACCTTGCAAAAATTTCAATTTTTACAAGAAACAGGAGCGATAAAAGGGGAGATTAAAATTATTTGTAAAAATGGAACTGAACTGTTTTGCTTCATTGATGCCGTAAAGCTTTCGGATGACCGATTTCTAGGTTTTGTTAAAGACGTTACTGAAAATAAAAAAGCCGAAGAAAAAATAAAAGAAAGCGAAAAACGCTTTCGAGCCTTGGTGGAAAATAATGACAGTATTATAACGGTGATTGATGAAAATTTCAATACTCTATTTCGCAGCCCGTCGTCATCTCGTGTTAACGGATACTCACACGAAGAATATGAAAATTTAACGGAACAAGAATATTTCCATCCTGATTATTTGGAATATGTTCATGAAATGGTGCAGAACACTTTTAACAATCCAGAAAAACCGCATCCCGTTTTATTTCAAGTAAAGCATAAGAATGGAAATTATATCTGGCTGCAGGGAGTTCTAAATAATATGATGGAGCACAATGGCGTGAAAGGTATTGTTGTCAATTTAAGAGATGTCACTGAAAGCATCATGGCCAATGAAACCTTATCAAAAGAAAAAGATAAATTTGCTAAAATTGCGGCTACCTCGCCTGGATTGATTTATTCCATGCGGCAAAACAAAGACGGTTCATTGAGTTATCCGTATGCCAGTCATGCCATTGAGGAAATATATGGGTTTACCTATGAAGAAATTGAGTTTGATGTAAATAAAATTTTCGGATTAATTCATCCGGATGATTTAGAGAGCTTGATGTGCAGCATACATGAAACTAAATCCAAGTTAGTTTCTCTCAAAGGAGAATACCGCTATTTTCATCCTACAAAAGGAATGGTTTGGCATAGTGTAAATTCTTTACCTGTAGTTGAGCCGGAAGGAACGGTGATTTGCCACGGAATTGTCACGGATGTTACTGAAAGAATTTTGGCGGAACAAAAAATTATTAAAGCCAATAGGCTGTATTTGTTTATCAGTCAAATTAACCAGATGATTGTAAGAACTACGGATCAAGAAACCTTATTCACGGAAGCATGTACTATTGCAGTTAATTTAGGAAAGTTTAAAATGGCTTGGATTGGCATTGTAGATGAAGTAACTAAAAAAGTGATACCGGCGAAAATTGTAGGGGATGACAATGGTTATTTCGCCAAAATTAAAACCATAACAATAGATGATGAACCATTAGAAAGAGGTCCAGCAGGTCGTGCCATTGGACAGGGCAAATCGATTGTTTGTAATGATATTGAAAACGATTTAATGATGCTGCCTTGGAAAGAAGAAGCATTGGAGAGAGGATATTTATCTGTAATGTCAGTTCCAATAAAAAAATTTGGAAAAGCAATTGGTGCTTTTTCTTTCTATGCAGAGGAGAAAAACTTTTTTGATAAAGAGGAAATCGCATTACTAGAGGAAGCGACAGGCGATGTGGCTTTTGCATTAGAAATTTTTGAAAAAGAAGCACTACGCAAAAAAGCGGAAGAAGATATATTTGAAAGTGAGCAAAGATATCACACCTTAACGGAAGTTTCTACAGTTGGAATTTTCCGCACAGATACAAAAGGAGATACTACTTATGTTAATCCCTACTGGTGTCAAATTTCTGGATTGTCTTTTGAAGAAGCTATGGGTAGCGGCTGGTTAACGGCTGTTCATCAGGAGGATAAAAAAATAGTAGCGCAAGGATGGGAGGAAGCAACAAATGATCTTGAAAAGTCATTGTCAGAGTATCGTTTTGTGCGTCCGGATGGATCAATAGCTTGGGTTATGGGCCAGGCGATTCCGGAAAAAAATGTCAGAAATGAGATCGTAGGATATATTGGTACTATTACTGATATTTCAGAGCGCAAGATTGCTGAGGATGCCATTTTGAAGGAAAAACAACTTTCGGAACTGATAATCAATAACCTTCCTGGCGTTTTTTATATGTATGATGAATCAGGAAAATTTGTCAGGTGGAATAAAAATTTTGAGACAGTTAGTGGTTATAGTGCAGCTGAAATTGGTCAAATGGAAGCGGTAGATTTTTATGATGAAGATTATAAGGAAATAATACGAACAAGATTAAAGACGGTCTTTGAAATTAAAGCACCTGGATTAGAAGTCAAATTATTTACAAAAAATAAAGATAAAATTCCATATTACATTAATTCTCATGCTTTTGAGTACAAAGGAAAGAGGTGTCTCTTAGGAATGGGATTGGATCTTTCTGATATTAAAAAAGCAGAGGAGAAAATAAAAATTGCTAACGAACGATTTGAAATGATTTCTGCAGCAACTAATGATGCAGTATTTGAATATAATGTACTAACAGGAGAAAGTTGGAACAATCAAACTTTCATTACTCTTTTCGGATTTGGCAGTAGTTTACCAAATGGCCAGAACAATAGTGTTATATGGCGTTCTAAGGTTCATCCAGAGGATCGAGAAAGAGTGATTAAAAAATTAGAAGATTCCTATGTAGGGTCAACCACTTTATGGTCAGACGAATTCCGTTTTCAAAAAGCAGATGGTAGTTATGGAATTTTTTATGATAGAGGAATTATTTCCAGAGATGAATCTGGAAAAGCCATTCGTTTAAATGGAGCCATGATCGAAATCACCGAATTAAAAAATATTAAGGAGCAGTTATTACGAAGTGAAGAGAAATATAGAAGTCTTATCGAACAAGCTTCAGACTCTATTTTTATTAATGATGCCGATGGACACCTACTAGAGGTAAATGAAAGTGCCTGTGTTATGTTAGGGTATAGTAAAGAGGAACTTTGTACAAAAAACATAGTAGATTTATACACTGATGCCGAACTTGTAAGAAGGCCAATTATGTTCAAAGAATTATTAAATGGGGAGCAAACCTTAATAGAACGAACTATGCTTCACAAAACAGGATCTTTTATTGCAGTAGAAATCACGGCAAAGATGATTCTTGATGGTCGAATTGTTGCCATTGTGAGGGATATAAGCGAGCGTAAAAAAAAGGACGACGAATTTAGGAAAATGCATAAAAAAATTGAAGCTATTCTTGGCGCCATTCCTGACCTGTTATTTGAAGTAGACATAAACGGTAAAATTTTTAATTATCATTCGCGCCGCGATGATTTATTAGCGCTGCCTCAAGAAGTTTTTTTAGGAAAAACATTTTCTGACGTTTTAAATAAAGATGTAGCTAATTTAATTTTGTCTGCTATAAAAGAAGCTTCGCTAGAAGGATATTCTACCGGAAAACAATATTCCTTAAAGCTAAATGAGGAATTGCATTGGTTTGAACTTTCAATTGCGCCTATGGTGGAAAGTGATGCACAAGAAATTCACTTTATTTGTCTGTCACGTGATATTACTGCGGCAAAAAATTCCGATTTTGCACTTTTAAAAAGCGAGGAGCGATACCGTGGTTTACTAAACAATCTTGATGCAGGGATTCTAGTTCATGCTGCTGATACTTCCATCATTGTCAATAATCAAAAAGCAGCTGAATTATTGGGATTGACTAATAATGAAATGAAAGGGATGAAAGCTTCTGATCTTCCTTGGAATTTTTTAGATGAGGAAAATGCACCGTTGTCTATTAACAACTATCCCGTAAACCAAATTATTGCTACAAAGAAATCTTTGAAAAATTTTGTGTTAGGTGTACACCGTTCTACAAAAAAAGATATTGTATGGTTGTTAGTAAACGGTTATCCAGATCGTAACGAGAAGGGTGAAATCTTTGAAATAGTAATCAGTTTTATTGATATTACGGAACAAAAAGTAATGGAAATGGAATTGCTAAAAGCTAAGGAATTAGCTGAATCTGCCAACAAAACAAAAACTGATTTTCTAGCTAATATGAGTCATGAAATTAGAACGCCATTAAACGGTATAATTGGATTTACTCATTTATTAATGAAGTCAAATTTGAAAAAAAATCAAGCAGAATACATGACGACTGTCAATGAATCTGCAACATCATTAATGGAAATTGTCAATGATGTGTTGGATTTCTCTAAAATTGAATCTGGAAAATTAGAACTTAATATTGAAGAGGTGAATCTTTTTAAATTGACAAATCAAGTCATAGATTTATTTAAATTCCAAGCAAATCAAAAGAAGATAGATTTAATACTTGACATTAATAATAACGTTCCGCAATACATTTTGGCTGATTCTGTGCGATTGAAACAAATACTTGTAAATCTCTTGAGTAACGCGATTAAATTTACCAATTTTGGTGAAATAAGATTGGATATAAATCAGATTGACTTCTCAAATGCAAAAGGATCAACGATTCAGTTTTCTGTAAAAGATACTGGAGTGGGAATTAAAACCCAAAACAATGAGAAAATATTCAATTCGTTTGTACAAGAGGATAATTCCACTAGTAGAAAATTTGGTGGAACAGGATTAGGGTTGGCCATTTCAAATCAATTACTGGCCTTGATGGATAGCAAGTTACAATTGATCAGTAAATATGGCGACGGAAGCGATTTCTTTTTTGTGATTACATTCAAGAAGGCGAAACATAAGAAAAATACAACGGCGTTATTTACCAAAAGCATAAAAGACGACCTTATTAAACCTTTGCATACGTTAAGTGACCTTACAGTTTTAATAGTGGAAGACAATAAAATTAATATGTTACTAGCTAAAACATTAGTCAAAAGAATCATCTCTAATTGCACTATTCTTGAAGCTAAGGATGGTAATGAGGCTGTTGATATTTATAAAAAAGAAAAACCTGACGTGATTTTAATGGACATTCAGATGCCAAATAAAAATGGATATGAAGCAACAGATGAAATTAGACAACTAAAGGAAGCTAAAGATATTCCTATAATTGCAATCACGGCGGGCATAATGGTAGGCGATAAAGAAAAATGCCTTCAAGCAGGCATGAACGATTACTTACCTAAACCTATTATTCAATTGGATTTAGAAAAAATGTTGCAAAAATGGTTGAATAAGAATTGATTCTCTATCAACAAAGTCTAAAAAGAGCTTTTAACTATTGATGCCAAGTAAAAAATTAGGTAAAAAACTGAAAAAGAATGAAAAAAAGGAATGAAAATAAAATTATTTTCGCTCCTTTTTTTTCATTCTTTTAGGCCAGGGAACTGCAATTTAAGCCGGTTGTAAGAAAAAAAATAATTAGGTACGATTTGATGAAGATAAGCGAAAGCTGCTCAACGATAAGCTCCACATCAAAATAAATGAGGTACTTCGATTTACTTTTACCTTCAATAAATGATTTAAAAGCAAGGTTAAAAAAACGTGTTCACTATTTTTTTGAGAGTGCAAAAGCCTGTATGATTGAGTATACAGGCTTTTAACTGGCTTACTACAAGCGGAATTGTTTTAAGATAGCAAAATATTCAAATCCATCATACACGCTTTCATCATTTGATAGGTTCTTTCAATGTCATTGTCTAAACCTATAGAAAATCGGATTAAACCATCAGTCAATCCCATTTCTATTTGCTCCTCTAGGGGAATTTCACTTGATGTCGAAGTTCCAGGGGCACTAAACAACGTTTTGTAAAATCCTAAACTCACGGCCAGATACCCTAGATTTTTTGATTGCATCAATTCCATTAATTCATTGGCTTTTGCCAAAGTTCCTACGTCCAAAGTTATCATTCCTCCAAAACCATATTCTGGATTAATCATCGTTTTATATATTTCGTGACTTGGATGACTTTCTAAACCGGGATATACTGTTTTTAGACCGTCTTTTTCGAAGCGTTGCGCCAGATACATCGCATTATGACTGTGCTGTTTCATTCGGATATGCAAAGTGCGCAAGTTTTTCATCACACTCGCTGAACGTAAACTATCCATTGTAGGTCCCAGTAACATGCTGGCTCCGCTATTGACGTTTTTTAAACTATCAATAAATTCTCTCGAGGCACACGTTACTCCGCCCACAGTATCACTGCTTCCGTTGATATATTTAGTCAAACTGTGAATCACAATATCAGCACCCAATCGTGCAGGAGAAACGGACAATGGTGAAAATGTATTATCAACCACAAGCGTTAAATTATGGCGTTTTGCAATTTTAGATAAACCTTCAATATCAGCTACTTCCAGCAATGGATTACTAACTGTTTCACAGTATAAAACTTTGGTTTCAGCCGTTATTGCAGCTTCTACAACAGCAAGTTTTGTAATATCTACAAAGGTAGTTTTGATGCCTAATCGCGGGGTAAAATTCTTTAAGAAAGCATACGTTCCTCCATAAATTGTTCTGCTCGAAACAATGTGATCGCCCGTGCCGCACAACTGCAAAAGAGTAGGGGTAATCGCGCCCATTCCGGAGGCCGAAACATTAGCGGTTTCTGTTCCTTCCATCGCTGCCAAAGCTTTGTCTAAATACAAATTACTTGGAGAAGAATGGCGAGAATACAAATAACAGCCTTCCATATTTCCTTCAAAAGTATCGAACATGGTTTTTGCCGATAAAAACGTATACGTGGAAGAATCAGAAATGGATGGATTTACACCACCAAATTCGCCAAAGCACTGTAAATCCTGAATGTTGTCTGCGGGATTGAAATTTTTCATAGTTGTATCTATTATTATTTGAAGCTAATCCTGCTATTCGTTTCAATCTTTTCTTTTAAAAAAAAGAAAAGGATTTACACTGCTATCAGGGCTAGGGTATTTCGTTAGTAACAAAATCTATTCAAAATAACGTAGTTCTAGATTAATAATCAATCATGTTGTTTAATATTAGATTTTAAAACTATAAAATAAAAATAATGTAATTTAATTTTCTAAATTAGCTCCTTAAACAAGATTTATATAGATTTTATTTCAATTTAAATTTCAATAAAAATGACATTAGACGCCATCGATAAAAAATTACTTTTCTTATTGCAATCCGACAGTAAAAAAACAACGAAAGAACTTTCCTTAAAACTTAATCTCTCCGTTACTGCGGTATATGAGCGCATTAAAAAGCTCGAAAGAGAAGGAATCATCGATAAATACGTAGTGCTAGTCAATCGTTCTAAAGTCGAAAAGGGATTTGTCGTTTTTTGTCACCTTAAATTGATACAGCATACCAAAGAGTTTCTTACCAAATTTGAAAGTGAAGTCGTGAAGCTAAAAGAGGTTTTAGAATGCCATCACGTGAGTGGCGAATACGATTATATTCTGAAAATAGTGGTAAAAGATATGGAAGCGTATCGGGAGTTTTTGGTTACAAAGCTGACTACTTTGCAACATATTGGAAGCACACACAGCACTTTTATGATTAGTGAAGTAAAAAATACTACAGTGGTCGACGTTTGATAATTATAAAAGGTAGTTTTTTGTGACTCCTCCTTCCTACCATTGACAAAGCGCATCCAAAATACTTAATTTATATGTAGATTCTTTTTGTTTTTTATTGGAATATGGAATTCGCATACCTTCATTTGTGTTTGCATAGCATTCACTCGATGTTCATTCCTTAATGAAAGCCCATTTTCATAACAAAAAACCTTCTGAATTAAACTTTAAACAAAACTTAATTCCTTAATTTTGTACAACATTTTATAAAAACACAATAAAAAAAATATACTATGAGTTCATTTGACGTAGTCATTATAGGTTCTGGCCCTGGAGGATATGTTGCAGCAATTCGCTGTGCGCAATTAGGTTTTAAAACAGCAATTATAGAAAAATATGCCGCTCTTGGCGGAACTTGCCTAAATGTAGGTTGTATTCCTTCTAAAGCATTACTTGCTTCTTCGCATCATTACAGTGACGTAGCGCATTTTGCTGAGCACGGAATTGAAGTTTCTGGAGAAATAAAAGTGAATCTAGAAAAAATGATTGCACGAAAACAAGCTGTAGTTGACCAAACTGTAGGTGGGGTGAAATTTTTGATGGATAAAAATAAAATTACTGTTTTTGAAGGTTTAGGTTCATTTGTTGATGCCACACACGTCGCGATTGCAAAAGCAGATGGAACTTCGGAAACTGTAGAAGCTAAAAACATAATTATCGCTACAGGTTCTAAACCATCGAACTTACCTTTTATTAAATTAGATAAAGAAAGAATAATCACTTCTACTGAAGCGTTGAAACTTCCCGAAGTTCCTAAACATTTGGTGATTATTGGTGGTGGAGTTATAGGAATTGAACTTGGACAAGTGTATTTGCGTTTAGGAGCGCAAGTATCTGTAGTAGAATATTTAGACAGAATCATTCCTGGAATGGATGCCTCTTTATCTAAAGAATTGACTAAAGTATTTAAAAAACAAGGCATGAAATTTTACGTTTCACACAAAGTGAAATCAGTAGAAAGAAATGGAAAAGGAGTTGTAGTGCAAGCCGAAAATAGTAAGGGAGAAACCATAACGCTGGAAGGCGATTATGCATTAGTTTCTGTTGGTCGCCGTCCTTATACTGATGGATTGAATGCTGACAAAGCAGGCGTGAAAATTTCAGATCGAGGAATGGTTGAGGTAAACGATCATTTGCAAACGAATGTTCCAAATATTTATGCAATTGGTGATGTCGTTCGTGGAGCGATGCTTGCTCACAAAGCAGAAGAGGAGGGAACCATGGTTGCGGAACTTTTAGCAGGTCAAAAACCACATATAAATTATAATTTAATTCCAGGAGTGGTGTACACTTGGCCAGAAGTAGCTGCTGTAGGACAAACAGAAGAGCAATTAAAAGCGTCTGGAATTGAATACAAAGCAGGAAGTTTTCCATTTAAAGCATTAGGTCGTGCGAGAGCAGGAGGAGATTTAGACGGATTTGTAAAAATTCTTGCTGATGCAAAAACGGATGAAGTTTTAGGTGTTCACATGATTGGAGCGCGTTGTGCTGATTTAATTGCCGAAGCAGTAACTGCCATGGAATTTAAAGCATCCGCCGAAGATATTTCTAGAATCTCTCATGCGCATCCTACTTTTGCGGAAGCGATTAAAGAAGCTGCACTTGCAGCTACAGATAATAGAGCCTTGCACGTGTAATTAAAATTCCAATATTTTAAATACGAAATTCCAAAAATTATAAATCCCAAATTCCACAATTTACGTTGGAATTTGGGATTTTTTTATTTTGGGATTGACTAAGTTTTATTTTCAAATAAATCACTTAAGTGTTGATAGGATCTGTTAATTTTAAAATCTGATTTTTTATTGTTTTTACGAACAATAAACTTTTTTTCTTCTAATTTATTAAAAATAGTTCTAATAGTTCTTTTAAAATTTTCAAACTTTTTTGAATCTTCGATTGATTTGTTTTCGGAGAAATAAATAAAGTTTCCGATGCTATTAGCGCCTAATATCTCATTTTGATTCCCAAATGTAGAATGTTGATAAATAGCATTTAAAACATTTTTATATTTATCTGGGAGTAGTTCAAAATCAGATTTAAAAATAGTGTTAAGTTTAGCTGAATAATCAGTTTCCGTTAAAACTCTATCAACAATATAAACTGGATAAATTTCCGTGCTATTATTATTTTTAATTAATAAACCTTTTTCTTCCAGATTTGAAATTATGTTTTTGTGATTATTATCGGAAGTTAAAAGTATTGTATAGCGATCTAAGCGATTTAAAGTTTCAGATTTATAAAAATAACTCAGTATTACGTTTTCCTCTTCACTTAATTCTTTTCCATATTTTTCAGATAAATATCCAGCATAACATTTTAACCAAATTTCCATTTTATCGTCATAAACTTTTCCTTTAGGAACAAAAAGTTTAATTTCATCTTCCGATAAAATATAATAAGGCATATCAATCAAATTTTCTAGACACGCATCTGTTAAAGAAGCTAAACCTTTTCCTTTTCCTTCCCATCTATTGAAACTTTTTAACAAGTCAGTAAGTTTAGGGTTTCTGGCATATTGTATTGGAATAATTCTTCTGATTTTTCCTTGATTTGTATCTACATGTAATCTTTGCTTTTCTTGAAAAGAACCTGGATTTTGAATCATCAAATTCTTATTAGGTCTGATCTCAATAATTATAAATCTATTACTTTTATAATCTCGATGAGCTAAGGCGTTATTAACAATTTCTCGAACTAAATCTTCTGGATATTCAGGTTGCGCCGTTCCTCCTTTTTCAGATGTTATGCCAACTTTAGTGTTTCTAAAAACAAAATTTACACTTTTTTGGATTAAATCAATAATATTTTCCCTGTATATTTGCTTATCTTCAGCTATTTTGTTTTTAACTTCAACGTAACAATCTACCTCGCATTTTCCTTGAATATAATCTTCAACATAATCTCCGCAAACAAGCATTCCTAACAAGGTTGGACTACCTTCTCGAACAAAGCCTTTTCTATTTAAAAAAGGAATAGCAGTAGTTAAATCAGCTTTTAAAGTCTCAACTTTTTTACCAATATTTAACTGTACTATATACTCATTTAGTTTTTCAATATTTATTAATTCAATAGAGGTATTTGGTACAATAGATAATTCTTGGGCATTTATTAATTCTATTTTTAGCTCCTCTTGTGCTTTAATTTCTTTCTCAGTTAATTTATGATCTCCAGTAAATTTTCTTTTGTAAGCAATTTTATTATGATAAACAAATTTCTCGTCTTCTGGTAACTTTTCAACATATATTATGGCTACTTTTCCATCTAAAAAATCTCTAATTTCATAATTTGGAAAATAATTTAATAGATGCTTTGAATTTCCAAGTTTATCAGTAAATTTTGCGCTTAATTCTTTTAATTTATTTTCATCGTGATAATTAAAACCAGTAAATTTATATTTCTTATCTCTAACATTTTCATTAATTCCAATGATTATATTTCCACCATTTGTGTTAAGAAAAGCGCACACAGTTGAATAAAGTTCTGTCCATTTACCGTTGTTTGATAAGTCCTTTAATTCTATTCTTTCTGTTTCAACTTCTTTATAAGAATTGTTTTTTAAACAATGCTCGATTATCTCTAAAGTTTTATCTATTAATGGCATATTGCAAAATATTATATTATATAGCCAAAGATATACATTTTAATAAAATTATAAATATTTAAAAAAGGTCAAAATGTAATACGTGTAGTTAAAATTCAAATATTTTAAATACCGATTTACAAAATAATAAATCCCAAATTCCACAATGTATTAGTTGGAATTTGGGATTTTTTTATTTTGAGATTGACTAGATTTTATTTCAAACTTCCCACCATATCTTCGGGTTTAACCCAAGCATCAAAATCTTCTGGTGTTACATAACCCAAACGCACCGCCTCTTCTTTTAATGTTGTTCCGTTTTTATGTGCCGTCTGAGCAATTTCAGCCGATTTGTAATATCCAATTTTAGTGTTCAAAGCAGTAACCAACATCAACGAGTTATCGACTAATTCTTTGATTCGTTTGTAGTTTGGTTCAATACCTTGAGCACAATGTTCGTCAAAAGAAAGACACGCATCACCTAATAAACGGGCAGATTGTAAAAAGTTTGCTGCCATCAGAGGTTTAAAAACATTCAATTCATAATGACCTTGCATTCCGCCCACAGAAATAGCGACATCATTCCCCATAACTTGTGCGCAAACCATAGTCAAGGCCTCGCACTGCGTTGGATTTACTTTTCCTGGCATGATAGAAGAACCTGGTTCGTTTTCTGGAATAAGGATTTCTCCAATTCCGGAGCGTGGTCCTGAAGCTAACATACGTACATCATTAGCAATTTTATTCAATGAAACGGCTAATTGTTTTAAAGCACCGTGTGTTTCTACAATTGCATCATGTGCAGCCAAAGCTTCAAACTTATTTTCGGCTGTTACAAAGGGATGTCCTGTAAACTCCGCTATGTATTCCGCTACTTTTACGTCATATCCTTCTGGAGTATTCAATCCAGTTCCTACTGCTGTACCTCCTAAAGCTACTTCTGATAAGTGAGCTAACGTATTTTTAACTGCTTTTAAACCATAGTTTAATTGTGCTACATATCCTGAAATTTCTTGCCCCAATGTAAGCGGAGTAGCATCCATTAAATGCGTACGGCCAATTTTTACCACTGTTTTAAAATCAGTAGCCTTGGCGTGCAAAGTGTCTCTTAATTTTTCAACAGCAGGAATTGTAATCTCCACCACTGCTTTGTATGCGGCAATATGCATTCCAGTTGGGAACGTATCATTTGAAGATTGTGATTTGTTCACATCATCGTTTGCTTTAATGAATTGTTCGCCTTCGCCAATGTTCAATCCTTTTAATACCTGAGCGCGATTTGCAACTACTTCATTTACGTTCATGTTACTCTGTGTTCCAGAACCTGTTTGCCAGATAACCAATGGAAATTCATTGTCTAGTTTACCAGCAAGGATTTCATCACAAACGGCAGCGATAGCATCTCGTTTTTCGATTGGTAAAACTCCTAAATCACAATTAGCGTAAGCAGCTGCTTTTTTTAGATAAGCGAAACCTTCTACGATTTCTTTTGGCATCGAAGCGGACGGGCCAATCTTAAAATTATTACGAGAACGTTCTGTTTGTGCGCCCCAATACTTGTCAGCAGGAACCTGCACTTCACCCATGGTGTCTTTTTCTATTCTGAATTTCATGTTGATGTTATTTATAAATATGTAGTTTATTCGATTTTTAGCCGCGATGGAAATGGAAATCCTTTTCTTTTTTTCTTTAAAAAAGAAAAGATTGGAGTGTACAGCGGGAACAGCTCCAAATTCTGAGTTCAAAAATACGGAAAATTCCTTTTTTATAAAAATTCATGGGTAGTTTTTATCCTTTTTTATTGGTATGAAAAGGAATTAAACTTACATTTGTGGCTACATTCAAAAATTCCGGAAAACATGTTTGAATTTTCACAGTATTTAGGCTTTTTACTTTTCTTAACCATTCTTACTATAGGATTTTGGTTGATGTTCTTTTTAGTTGGTTTCGTATCCTATTGGGTAGGTGGAGCAACTTGGGAAGCATACAAAGAGAAAAGAGATAAAAAGAAGCAAGAGCAACAAGCAGTATAATCTGTTTTGTTACAAAAAAAGGACCCGTTTTTACGAGTCCTTTTTTTATACATCTTAGTTTTTGAAATCGCATTTTTAATGGATACAAAAAAACAAGGACTCCTTTTCGGGAGTCCTTATTTTTTTATCCTTGATAGTCACCTTCACCTTCATTTTGATTTTGTCTAGGTCGTTCTCTTTCGTTTTTTGGTTTGTTAAAACGATACGTAAACGATAAACTAAACTGTCTTTCTCTCCATTGCATTTCACTATATGAATTTACGATACCTGGAAGATTGTTTTCCATGATTCTTTTTCTCGAATTGAATACATCACTAATATTGAATGCAAGTGTTCCTTTTTCCTTCATGACATCTTTACTAAAAGCCAAGTTTGCTGCAAAAATGCCTAAACTTCTTCCTTGAGCATTATTTTGTGGACCGTTATAACTAGCATTTGTTTGCCAATCGATTTTGTATGGCAACGTGATTTTAGAGGTTAGTCTTGTAGACCAAGAAGTAGCTGTATTGTCAAAATTTTGTGAGATTTCATTATTGTTAAAGTCGGTATAAGTGAAATCACCTTTTGTTTCGTTTCTAAAGAAATTGAAATTCCCATTTAATTTCCACCATTTGTAAGGAGAATAGTTTAAAGTAAATTCAAATCCTGTTCTGAATTCAGTAGCTAAATTGATAGGCGAGCTAATAAGTATAGGCGTACCATTGACAAAGTCACCAGATTCTCTTCGGGCAAATTGAAACGAATCATTTGTTTTGTTTAAATATAAGGAAGTGTTGAATGTTAATTTATCCCATCTTTTGATATAACCAAAATCAATAGCATCAGTAAATGCTGGATCTAAATCAGGATTTCCAACAAAAATATTGATATTACTGGATAAGTTACTGAAAGGATTTAAGAATCGGCCTCTAGGTCTTTGGATTCTGCGACTGTAACTTACTGAAGTGCTACTTTTATCTGAAATTTCATAAGTGAAGAAAGCACTAGGGAAGAAATTATTGTATTTTTTAGTATTGAAATCATTCGTAGCTAATTGGTTAATTTCAATATTTGAATCTTCAAAACGTAACCCAAAAAGGGCTGAGAATTTATTGATTTTCACACCATATTGAGTATAAAGAGCATTTACTTTTTCTTTATATTCTAATGTATTAGTAAAGTTGTTGTTAATTACTCCGTCATTATCCACTTGATAATCCGTTAGTAATTTTGAAAAATCACCGCGATATCCTGCTTCAAACTGACTTCCTTTTCCAAAAGGTAAAACATAATCCATTTGAAGTAAATTTCTACTTTGAGTTTGATCATTTCGAGTATTATCAAATGTAACCAAATTTGTTCTAGAGTCTTTATCTGTAATTATAGCATTATTGATATCATCATTAGTAGAAAAGGATCCGTCAATTGACAATTTGTGTCCGTCTTTTTTGAATTTTTTTATGAAGTTGGTAGCAAATTCTACATTTTCACTGTCGCTATTTTCATCATTTACTCGATTGCGTGTGTAATCAAAATTAAAACCTGAATCATAATAATCTTGAAAAACGTCATCTCTATTCTTTCCATTACTTTTACGGTAATTAATAGAATTTGTCCATGATGTTGATTTGTTCAAATACCATTCTACACCAAAATTCCCATTGTAGCCTTTATTGTTTCTTTCGTTTTCTCTGGTTTCGTAGATGTAATCTCGAGTTGTATTGTCAGCATTTAAATATCTAGAGTTTGTAAAAGCATTTCCAGGATTATTACGATCATTGTAAGCTTGAGTGGTAAAAATATTAAAATTGTCTGATTTATAATTTAAAGTACCGCTTAAACCGTAATTTTCAGGATACCCCGTTGAGGCAATAAAGGTTCCATTTAAACCTAAATTTTTACCTTTTTTTAAGATAATATTTAAAAGACCCCCACCACCTTCAGCATCATATCGAGCGGATGGGTTGGTAATTACTTCTACTTTTTCAATGGCATCAGCCGGTATTAAACGTAATGCTTCAGCTATGTTTATCGCATTTGATGGTTTTCCATCTATCAATACTCTAACATTTTCATTTCCACGCAGGCTTATGTTCCCCTCAACATCAACTGCAACCGAAGGAATATTATCCAAAACATCACTTACCGTTCCGCCTTTTACCATAAGGTCACTACCTACATTATATACTTTTTTATCTAATTTGATTTCAACGGTAGTTTTTTCAGAACGAATAATAACCTCGTTCAATTGATTTACATCTTCCTCTAAACTAATTAAGCCTAAACTTGTATTGGATTTTAGGTTTTTTTGTTTGATTTCTTTTACCTTGAAAGAGATGAACTCAATTTTTATGTCATAAACACCTGGTGTAACCTCGATATCAAATTCTCCTTTTGGATTTGTGATACCTCCTGCAACTGGTTTGGGATTGTTAGGAACCAAAAATGTAATGGTTGCATATTCTAAAGGTTGATTGCTTATTTTTTCTACCACTCTTCCCGAAATTTTGATTTTTGGGACTGTAGGTGCTTGTTGGGCAAAACTAAAAAAGGTGTTAAATGAGAGAACAAGAAGTAAAATAGATTTTATTTTTTTCATTACTATAAACATTGGTTAAACAACGTTAGACGTTAAAAGTTGGTTTTTGTTTAATGCCTACTGTCATAAAAAAATGTTAAATTTAAATAATTGAAATGTTATGAGATGAACGTACTAACTTTTACTAAATCTCGTCCTATAATTGCCTTACTTCCCTTGACTACAATAGGTATTTCAATTAGAATCGGATTCGATATCATAGCTAGAATAATTTGTTTGTCATCTAATTTTTGATCTTTATAATTTTCGATCCAAATTTTTTCTTTTTGCCTTACTAACGCAATTGGTTTTATATTTAGTT
Source organism: Flavobacterium xanthum (assembly GCF_900142695.1). Taxonomy (GTDB): domain Bacteria; phylum Bacteroidota; class Bacteroidia; order Flavobacteriales; family Flavobacteriaceae; genus Flavobacterium; species Flavobacterium xanthum. The sequence continues at coordinate 33,219 of NZ_FRBU01000023.1, forward strand.
TTTCAATAATAGTAGCCAGCTCATCAAATGAAGGTGGATGGGTCAGATAGTGGATGACTTCAAACTCTAGGTTCGAATTTTGCATAAGTGCTAAACATTGTCTGGATTTTCCGCAGCGGGAATTATGGTATATTTGTAGCATGTAAACTTATATTTTGTTTGTTACGGTTTTTAAAACAAGGAACTTTATCCTGTAACAAAAATAAGGTTTGTTAAACTAATCAGGTATATAATTAAAGTAAAATTCATGTTTATAGAACAAGGTGTAAAGTCAGAAAATAGATTTTGGAAGTATATTTGGGGTTCGGTATTACTCGTTTTAGCTTCACTAATAGGTCAGATGCTATTTGTTGCGGCTTTGTTTTATGAAACATTCACCAATGGCACATCATACCCAACAAATAATGAGGCATTAATGAGGTTTTTTGAGCCTAATGTAACCTTATTTTTAATATTGATTTCATTTGTTTTTATTATGCTTGGTGTTGTTTTAGTAGTACGCTATTTACACAATCAAACCCTACTATCTGTAACTACTGCTAGAAGTAAAGTGGACTGGAATCGAATCTTTTTTTCTTTTTCACTTTGGTCCGCAATTACAATAGTCTCTACGTTGTCTTTTTATTTTTATGAACCCAACGACTTTGTAATCAATTTTAAACCAATTCCTTTTGTAATTCTTGTTATTATTGGAACGCTACTTATTCCAGTACAAACCAGTTCTGAAGAATATATTTTTAGAGGATATTTGATGCAGGGTTTTGCTAATTTGTCTAAAAACAAATGGTTTCCTCTTCTAATGACCTCCCTTATTTTTGGTGGGATGCATATCTTTAATCCTGAAGTGGATAAAATTGGCTACATTATTTTGGTTTATTATATCGGAACAGGCTTGTTTCTAGGGATTATTACGCTTATGGATGAGGGATTGGAGCTCGCCTTAGGGTTTCACGCTGCTAATAATTTGGTTGGCGCTTTACTCGTCACTTCGGATTGGTCTGCCTTCCAGACACATTCTATTTTCAAAGATGTTTCAGACCCTTCAGCAGGTTTTGATGTTATTCTTCCGGTAATTATTATTTACCCGATACTTTTATTTATCTTTAGTAAAAAATACAACTGGACCAACTGGAAAGAAAAATTAACAGAAAAAATTTAATATGTTTATTTTTTCAATATCTTAATAAATCACATAACCATGATCAATACTATAACCTATAATAATGTCCATAATTTATTTAAATTGAATGGATTTCATTTGAACCGCAATGATTTGTGCAGAGTAGCTTATAGCTTTATCAAAGAAGGGGAGGAGTTCGAAAAAGCAGTTGGTGATTTTATTCTTGATTGGTTTGATGCTAAGTCCTATCTGGAAATGAATACCTCTGGAACTACAGGAACTCCTAAACTAATCCGAATTGAAAAGCAGGCAATGGTCAATTCAGCGATAGCAACAGGAGATTTTTTCGGTTTAAAACCAGGAGATAAAGCATTGCACTGTTTACCTACTAAATACATCGCTGGAAAAATGATGTTTGTAAGAAGCTTTATTTTAGGTCTCGATATTGATTTTGTAGCACCAAGTGCACATCCTTTGCTAGATAATAATTGTAAATATGATTTTGTTGCTATGGTGCCTTTGCAAGCTCAAAATTCTTTATCGGAATTAGAAAACGTAAAAAAAGTAATCATTGGTGGTGCAAAAGTGAATAATGTACTTGAAAAAGCACTAGCAAAACTGAAAACAAAAGTGTATGAAACCTATGGTATGACTGAAACAATCACTCATATCGCTGCAAAGCAAATAGGAGCCGAAGCTTTTTCAGTTTTACCAAATGTAAAAATTGCCAAGGATGAGCGAAATTGTCTCGTAATTGATGCTCCTGAAATTTCAAAAGGGTCAATTGTAACCAATGATCTTGTGGCATTAGTTGGCGAGAACCAATTTATGTTTTTGGGAAGAATGGATAATATAATCAACAGCGGCGGAATCAAATTGATACCAGAGAAAATTGAAGCAAAATTATCTCATAAGATTCATGCTAGATTTTTTGTCACGGGAATTCAAGATACTGATTTAGGCGAGAAATTAGCTTTAATAATAGAGGGTGAAGAGCAAGTTCTAGAAGATACTATTTTTGAAGGCTTAGATAAATATGAAAAACCGAAAGAAATTTTTTATGTGGCAAAATTTAAAGAGACTGAAAACGGAAAAATTAAACGTAAAGAAATTGTAGAAGGTATTTAAAGAAACTACTTATTTCATTATCCTAATAAAAAAAGCATCTGTTTCACACAAGATGCTTTTTTTATTAGGACCGTTTTTAGCTTTAAAAGACTAGTTTAAAAAGCGGTAATTTAGTTTGAATCCAAGACTATTTTCAGCATGGCCAAGAGCTAAGAATTGAGTTAAATTCATGGATATACCTATTTTATTTATTTTAGGATTGATAACAAAATACCTTCCTACGTACAAACCGGAACACAGTCCGAATTGCTGATCACTAGCATATTCTGACACAAAACCTAGTCCAATCTTTGGATCTTCATCTGAAAGTGCATAACCAATACCCGTTTCTATACCCCAAAACCAATGCGAATTCATATTAAATTGAATGTTGGGTTTAAGGCAAAACAGACTGAAATTATTGTGACTGGCTCTTTCTGCGAGCGTACTTTCGGCGGTTAGTATTCGCGTGTTTTTTTTAATGAATCGATAATCATAGTCAAAACGAATGCCTAGTTCTACTTTTCGGGAAACTATTTTTCCAACTCTAGCGTTTATGCCAATTCCCAACCTGTGGGTTCTATACATTTCTATATGTACTGGTAAGGAAGCGTTGATTCCAGATTCAAAATAAACGGATTTCCTTTCATTTGTAGCATTGGATGACTCTCCATTAGTTTGGGCAACAATAAACTGACCAAGGAATAGTGCAGTAGCAAGTAGTAAAACCGAAATCTTTTTCATTTGTCTCTAATTTTAAATTATTAAAATGAATTAGGTTAAGATTTTTTGGGCTTAATATAATAAGAAAAGCTGTTCTGCAAGTACTATAGGTAAATTGCAGAACAGCCATAAATGTACAAAATAATCACATAAGTACTTGAAAATCAGTGTTAAACTTGAATAACGCCCAAATTAAATTTCTTTTCGATAGGAGCGTGGTTTGCCGCTTCAATACCCATTGAAATCCATGTGCGAGTATCTGTAGGATCGATTATGGCGTCCGTCCACAATCTGGAAGCGGCATAATAAGGGGAAACTTGTTCGTCATATCTGGCCTTGATTTTGTCAAAAAGTGCTTTTTCTTTGGCTTCATCTACTAATTCTCCTTTTGCTTTAAGTGAAGAAGCTTCAATTTGTGCCAATACTTTTGCCGCTTGAGTTCCACCCATAACCGCGAGTTCTGCACTTGGCCAAGCAAAAATTAATCTTGGGTCATACGCTTTGCCGCACATCGCATAATTTCCAGCACCATAAGAATTTCCAACAATTACAGTAAATTTTGGAACAACTGAATTACTAACAGCGTTGACCATCTTTGCGCCATCTTTTATAATTCCGCCATGTTCGGATTTAGATCCTACCATGAAACCGGTAACATCTTGAACAAAGACCAAAGGAATTTTCTTTTGGTTGCAATTGGCAATAAAACGTGTGGCTTTATCCGCTGAATCGGAATAAATTACACCACCAAACTGCATTTCTCCATTTTTGGTTTTTACCACTTTTCGTTGATTAGCCACAATTCCTACTGCCCAACCATCAATCCTGGCATAACCAGTGATGATTGTTTGTCCGTAGCCGTCTTTATAAGCTTCAAATTCAGAATTATCAACCAGACGATTGATTATTTCCATCATATCGTACTGTTCATTTCTGGCTTTTGGCAATACGCCGTAGATTTCTTTTTCGTCTAATGCGGGCTTTTCTGCTTTGATTCGGCTGTAACCAGCTTTGTCAAAATCTCCTATTTTGTCTACAATATTCTTTATTTTATCTAAGGCATCTTTATCATCTTTGGCTTTATAGTCCGTTACGCCCGAAATTTCACAGTGTGTAGTTGCGCCTCCTAATGTTTCATTGTCGATGCTTTCACCAATGGCAGCTTTTACTAAATAGCTTCCTGCTAGAAAAATACTTCCTGTTTTTTCTACAATCAAAGCTTCGTCACTCATGATGGGTAAATAGGCACCACCGGCAACGCAGCTTCCCATCACGGCAGCAATTTGGGTGATTCCCATGCTACTCATTTGAGCATTGTTTCTGAAGATGCGACCAAAATGTTCTTTATCTGGAAAAATTTCATCTTGCAAAGGCAAATAAACGCCTGCACTATCTACTAGATAGATAATTGGTAGTCGATTTTCCATTGCAATTTCTTGCGCACGTAGATTTTTTTTGGCGGTGATTGGAAACCATGCACCTGCTTTTACAGTAGCATCATTGGCCACCACAATACATTGTTTTCCTCTAATGTATCCTATTTTGACTACAACTCCGCCTGAAGGACATCCTCCGTGTTCAGCATACATTCCTTCTCCAACAAAGGCTCCGATTTCAATACATTTTGCTTTGGGATCTAATAAGTAATCGATGCGTTCTCGTGCGGTCATCTTGCCTTCGCTATGTAATTTTTGAATGCGTTTTTCACCTCCACCCAATTTCACCACACTTAGTTTTTGTCGCAAGGCCGAAAGTAAAAGTTTATTGTGGTCTTCGTTTTTGTTGAAGTTCAAATCCATGATGCAATAATGTTAAAATAGTTTGGGCTAAAATACAAAATCCAATGAAATAAATTTTACTATTTTGCGGTTTTAGAAATGAAATCGATTATTTGTGTACTATTAAAACAAAAAAACAGAAGTTACCTCCTGTTTTTTTATGAATTTAATAAAAAACGAACTATTTGCCCTTGGATTCATTTACAAGTCTTTTGAGAATCGCCCATTGTTTTAATGCATCACGAGCCTCTACCGCTGGATAACCTAACATTGTTTTTCCAGCAGGAATATCTCCTGTAACGCCAGAACCAGCACCTACAATGGCTCCATCGCCAATAGTAGTGTGGTCTTTTATGGAAGCGCTTCCACCTATAATTACACCGTTTCCTAGTGTTACTGAACCAGCAAGTCCGCTATTTCCAGCCATAATACAAAATTTACCTAATTTACTGTTATGGCCTATTTGGACTAAATTATCAATTTTGCAACCATCTCCTAAAATGGTAGAACTAAATTTTCCTCTATCAACGCAAGTATTGGCTCCAATTTCTACATTGTTGCCAATAATAACATTACCAATTTGTGGAATTTTTACCAAGCCTCGTTGCGGATCCGGTCGAAATCCAAAACCATCGGCACCGATAGTAGCATTAGGATGTATGATACAATCATTCCCAATATGACATCGTTCCCGAATGACAGTTCCGGACCAAATTACAGTGTTTTTTCCCACTGTAGAATCATCAAGAATGGTCACATTGGGATAAATCGTTGTATTATCGCCCAAAACCACATTAGGTCCTATGTAACAGCCCGCTCCAATTCTTGCTCCATTGCAAATAGTTGCAGTGAGATCTATCACTGCGGTTGGATGGATGTCAACAGTAAATAAAGGTGCAGGAGGTGCAAAAAGCGCTAAGACTTGCGACATTGCTAAATCAGCATTTTTAACTTTTATAAAAGCCCTATTTTCTCCTGGTTCGATTGCAATATCCTCATTGACAACTGCAACACAAGCTTTAGAAGTTGCCCAAAATTTTTCGTATTTTTTATTTCCTATAAATGAAATTTCAGTTGCGCTGGCCATTTCTAATTGTTCTGGAGCAGTAATATTTTCAGAGGTATTCCCGACAATAATTCCCTGTAGAATCTCATTTATTTCTTGTACTGTGAAGGATTTCATTAGATGTAAATTTGGTTTTGGTATTTAATAATTTTCAAATAAAAGAATTTAGGGTTAATATTCCTAATTCTAACCTTTTCTTTAAGAAAAGACACCGTTTTAGCAGAAGCAATTATCAGCGCAATTCTCTGATGAAAATTAAAAATCAAAGAGTATATTTGCAAATTATAAATTCTGTCATCCTTATGAAATTCTTTCAATTTAAAATAGCATTGTTTTTGGTGTTATGTTTTTCCACTAGTGCAAATGCACAAATTCAAGCGCTTTTCAATAGCAAGACACAATTGAGGGACTTGACGGAACGTTGGGAATTGGATACTACTTCAACGAGAGGAACTTTTTTAGTTACTCCTTATAAACCAATGTATGTACTTCCCGTTCGATGGACAAGTAATCCTAATGAAAAACCAATTTCTGGGAACTTAGATCCAGATTATGTAGCTCCTCCAGGCGTTAACTATAATAATATTGAATCTAAATTTCAATTGAGTTTTAAGACTAAAGTAATGCAGGGTATCTTTTGGGGACATGGTGACTTATGGGTTGCTTACACGCAAATATCGCACTGGCAAATTTACAATAATGCGCTTTCTAGACCCTTTAGAGAAGTTAATTATGAGCCAGAACTAATTTTGAACGTGCCTGTTAAATTTAATTTCTTGGGTTTTAAAACCCGAATGGTAGGAGTCGCTTTCAATCATCAGTCTAATGGTAAAAGCGAGCCCTTTTCAAGAAGTTGGAATAGAGTAATTTTTCACGCTGGACTAGAACGTAAGAACTGGACCATTTATGTCAGACCGTGGCTGCGAGTGCCAGGTGGGAAAGATGATAATCCAGATATTGCCGAGTTTGTAGGACGAGGTGATGTGAATGTAATGTATACTAAAAACGGAAATATACTTTCTTTCGTTGGTAGTCACAATCTTAATTTTAATTCCAAAGCTAGGGGTAATTCGACATTTTCTTGGTCTTATCCTATTAAAAATAATTTAAAAGGGTATTTATTAATCTCTCACGGATACGGGGAAACATTGATTGATTATAATCATTTGCAAACTACCGTCGGTCTTGGTGTTTCATTAATTGAATGGCTTTAGATCTTTAACTGCAGCTACAATTTATGTATAGATTATCCTATAATTAAAAAAGGCTTCACTATTTTGATAAAAGATAGTGGAGCCTTTTTAAATAATTTAGGTCTTATTAAAGCGTAATGATTGTATTTTGAGTTATTCCAGCTGATTACTCTTCTTTTTGTCCCATCATCATTAGATAGGCTTTCAAGAATTCATCAATTTCACCATTCATGACACCATCAACATTACTGGTTTCATGACCAGTTCTAACGTCTTTGACTAATTTGTAAGGTTGCATCACATAATTTCTGATTTGTGATCCCCATTCTATTTTCATTTTTCCCGCTTCGATATCCGCTCGTTGAGCCTGTTTCTTTTTTAGCTCAATTTCGTATAATTGCGACCGTAACATTTGCATAGCACGCTGTCTGTTATCTTGTTGCGAGCGCGTTTCGGAACATTGTATTTGGATTCCAGTTGGTTTATGAAACAATTGTACTTTGGTTTCCACCTTATTTACATTTTGTCCTCCTGCGCCACTAGATCGCGAAGTTGTAATTTCGATATCAGCAGGGTTTATCTCAATTTCGATACTATCATCCACAAGCGGATACACATAAACAGAAGCAAACGACGTATGACGCTTGGCATTACTGTCAAAAGGGGAGATTCGAACTAATCGATGCACTCCGTTTTCTCCTTTTAAATAGCCAAAAGAATAATCGCCTTCAAATTCGAGTGTTACGGTTTTTATTCCCGCAGCTTCTCCTTTCTGGAAATTCAGTTCTTTTATTTTATAACCGTACTTTTCGCCCCACATCATGTACATGCGCATGAGCATTTCGGCCCAATCACAACTTTCAGTTCCACCGGCACCTGCGGTTATTTGAACCACTGCACTCAAAGTATCACCTTCGTCAGAAAGCATGTTCTTGAATTCGATGGCTTCAATATGCGCCTGTGTAGCGCTGTAATGTTCGTCTAATTCCTCACTTGTAAGTTCTCCTTCTTTGTAAAAATCATAGGCGAGTTGCAATTCGTCCGTCATTTCGATGGCTTTATTGTAATCTTCAATCCACTTTTTTTTATTTCGAAGATTCTTTACAATGATTTCGGCATCTTTTGCGTTATTCCAAAAGTCGGGTGCAAAAGTCTTCTCTTCTTCGTTTGAAATTTCTATTAATTTGGCATCAACGTCAAAGATACCTCCTCAACGCACCAAGGCGCTCTACAATACCTTTAATCTGTTCGGTAGTTGTCATAAAATTGTATTAATTTAATAGGTCTATTTTCAATATTCATCAAAAATCCCTTTGTGTACTACAATTAGTTTAGTTTTAACGGAACTAGTTGGAATTAACAAACGGTATTGTGTAAATTTGTGGCACAAAAATAGAAAAATTTTACGCAGGGACAAGTCGTGGCTTCTCCTTATCAAAAATAAAAAAATAATATGGAAATAAATTTAGTTAGCGATACAATTACAAAGCCTTCGCGCGAAATGCTGGTATACATGTTAAACGCTGTAGTAGGTGATGATGTTTACAAACAAGATCCCACCGTGATTGAACTTGAAGCCAAAGTTGCTGAAATGTTTGGTATGGAAGCGGGGCTTTTTTTCCCGTCAGGAACTATGGCGAATCAAACGGCAATAAAATTACATACACAGCCGGGTGAGCAATTAATAGCGGATAAATATGCACATGTATACCATTATGAAGGCGGTGGTGCTTCATTTAACAGCGGGGTTTCCTGTTGTTTATTGGATGGGAATCGCGGAATGATTACTGCGGAGCAAGTAGCAGGAGCGATTAATGATCCGGAATTTTACCACAGTCCATTAACGAGTTTGGTTTGCGTAGAAAATACCACTAATAAAGGTGGAGGTGCTTGTTATGAACTGGAAGATTTGCAAAAAATAAAGATGGTTTGTGATGCCAATAATTTGAAATTTCACATGGATGGTGCCCGAATTTGGAATGCTTTGGTTGCTAAAAATCAAGATCCGAAAGCGTTTGGAAAACTCTTTGATACCATTTCAGTTTGTTTGTCTAAGGGTTTGGGAGCTCCTATTGGCTCTGTGCTATTGGCTGATAAAGCTACGATTCATAGAGCTTTGCGAATTCGTAAAATATTAGGAGGCGGAATGCGTCAAGTAGGCTATTTGGCGGCAGCCGGAATTTATGCTTTGGATAATAATATAGAACGCCTTGCTGAAGATCACCGTAGAGCTAAAGAAATTGCCGAAGTATTAAAAAAGTTGAGTTGGGTAGCCTCAGTAGAACCGGTTGAAACTAATATTTTGATTTTTTCACTGGTTCCAAATTGTATCGAGAAGAACTTAATCGAATTGTTGAAACAAAAAAATATTTTAATCAGTTCAATGGGCCACGGAAAACTGCGAATTGTCACACATCTAGATTACAAAGAAGTAATGCACACGTATGTATTAGAAACGTTGCAAAAGTTAGTGTAATTCTTTTTGGGGAATTTGTTTAACGTTTAAGGTTTAAAGTTTTTATCACGATCAAAAAACGTTAAACCTTAAACGTTAAACTTTTTTATTTAAACAAATCTTCCATTCCAGGAATCATTGGCATATCCATTTTAGTAACGGCATCCAGTTCACTTTGATTTACATTTGTCGCTTTTTCAATCGCTTTATTCAATACTAAAATCAAATAATCTTCCAGTTGATCTTTGTCTTCTAACAAAGTGTCGTCAATGGTAATTGATTTGATAGTTCTGTTAGCTGTCAACGTAACTTTTAATAAACTATCGGTACTTTGCTCGTCAATTAGAACAGTATCTAAACGTTTTTTTGTATCTTCTATCTTTTGTTGGGTCTCTTTAAGTTTGCCCATCATTCCCATTAAATCCATGTTTTAATTTTTTTAAATTAATTTGATTTACAAAATTACTATATTGCATAGTCATAATCAATAAAATATTCATGAAAAATAAACTCATCCTCAGTTGTCTTTGTGTTATTTTTGCAGCATCAAATACTAAAATTAAAGCACAAATAATGTCAAAAAGCAATACAACTCCAATAGCTAAAATAATTCCCAAAACATTAGAAAAACATGGTGAAAAAAGGCTAGATAATTACTTTTGGTTAAACGATAGAGAGGACCCGGAAGTCATTGATTATTTGAATCAAGAGAACACGTATTATGACGCCATGACTTCGGATACTAAAGGTTTTCAGAAAGAATTATACGAAGAAATGAAAGCCCGCATCAAGGAAGACGATCAATCGGTTCCTTATTTGTACAATGGATATTATTACATCACGCGTTTTGAAACTGGAAAAGACTACCCTATTTATTCCCGAAAAAAAGGGAATCTTGCTGCTACAGAGGAAATTTTGTTCAATTGTAATGAGCTGGCTGAAGGGCATTCGTATTTTCAATTGGGAGGTTTAAGCATAAGTCCAGACAATAAATTTGTAAGTTTTGGCACGGACATAATGGGAAGACGGATTTATACCATACAAATAAAAAATCTCGAAACAGGTGAACTACTTACTGAAAAGATTGAAAATGCTACCGGAAGTTCTGTATGGGCCAATGACAATAAAACTATTTTTTACACTAGGCAAGATGAAGTTACCTTGCGATCCGATAAAGTTTTCAAACATAAACTAGCAACCGACTCCGCTGCCGATATATTGGTTTTTAATGAAAAAGATGATACGTTCAACGTTTCTGTTGGAAAAGAAAAATCAAAAAAATACATTGTAATTGCATCAGGAAGTACCTTAACGACGGAGTATAGAACATTAAATTCAGATCTGCCAGATGGAGAGTTTAAAGTTTTTCAGCCTAGAGTACGTGGATTAGAATATAGTATATCTCATTTTGGAGATTCTTTTTACATCATTACAAATAAGGACAAAGCGACTAATTTTAAGTTGATGAAAACTCCTGAAAATGCTACTGCAAAAGAAAATTGGAAAGATGTTATCTCACATCGTAAAGATGTTTTGCTAGAAGATATTGAAATTTTTAGAAATTATTTGGTGGTTGAAGAACGTTCTAATGGTTTGAATCATATTCGCATCATGCCTTGGAATGGTGAAGGGGAGTACTACTTGCCTTTTGGCAGCGAAACGTACAGCGCAAATACGACAACCAATGTAGATTTTGATACTGATATTTTGCGTTACAGTTATCAATCTTTGGCGACACCTTCTTCGGTTATTGATTTTAACATGAAAACTAAGGAGAAAGAAATCAAGAAAGAACAACAGGTTCTTGGCGGTACATTTGATAAAAATAATTACGTAGAAGAACGGGTTTGGGTTACTGCAACGGATGGAACCAAAGTGCCTGTTTCTATGGTTTACAGAAAAGGATTAAAAAAAGACGGCAATAATCCAACATTACTCTATGCTTATGGCTCCTATGGTGTGACAATGGATCCTTACTTTTCATCTACCAGATTGTCCATATTAGACCGCGGTTTTGTATTTGCAATAGCGCACATTCGTGGTGGTGAGGATTTAGGAAGAGAGTGGTATGAAGATGGTAAATTATTGAAAAAGAAAAATACATTTACTGATTTTGTCGACTGTTCTAAGTTTTTAATCAAGGAGAAATATACTTCACCTAAACACTTATATGCCGAAGGCGGTTCAGCTGGAGGTTTATTGATGGGAGCAGTAGTGAATATGGCGCCTGAATTATACAATGGAGTAATTGCTCAGGTTCCTTTTGTAGATGTAATCACGACGATGCTTGATGATACGATTCCGCTTACAACTGGAGAATATGACGAGTGGGGAAATCCAAACGAGAAAAAATCGTATGATTATATGTTATCCTATTCGCCTTATGATAATGTAAAAGCTCAAAACTACCCTAATATGTTTGTTTCAACCGGACTTCACGATTCTCAGGTGCAGTATTGGGAGCCTGCAAAGTGGGTTGCAAAGCTACGAACTCAAAAAACAAATGATACCGTTTTATACTTGAATACGAACATGGATGCTGGCCATGGTGGTGCTTCTGGACGATTTGAAGCGCTCAAAGAATTAGCAAAAGAATTTAGCTTTTTGTTAGATTTAGAGGGAATTAAAAACTAATTAGATTTTTTTTGTTAAATTTGCAACATTCGTGTTTAATGAAAAATTGTCACGATTAACTATTTTTTTATGAAAAAAGAAATAACTGCTTATAATAATGTCTTAGAACTGATAGGAAACACGCCACTTATTAAGCTAAATAAAGTTACCGAAAAATTAGTAGGAAATTTTTACGCTAAAGTAGAGGCTTTTAATCCAGGACATTCCTCAAAGGATAGAATAGCATTATACATCATTGAAGAAGCTGAAAAGAAAGGTATTTTATCTCCGGGCGATACGATAATTGAAACGACCTCAGGAAATACGGGTTTTAGTTTAGCAATGGTCAGTATCATAAAAGGCTACAACTGCATTCTTGCTGTTAGTTCTAAATCATCTAAAGATAAAATAGACATGCTTCGCAGCTTAGGTGCTAAAGTATATGTTTGTCCGGCACATGTTTCTGCTGATGATGAACGTTCGTATTATAACGTAGCCAAACGTCTGCACGAAGAAACGAAAGGCTCGGTTTATATCAATCAGTATTTCAATGAGTTAAATGTTGATGCGCATTATAAGTCTACCGGACCGGAAATTTGGAAACAAACTAATGGTGCGATTACACACTTGATTGCTTGTAGTGGTACAGGCGGAACTATTTCAGGTACGGCAAAATACCTAAAAGAACAAAATCCAAATATTAGAATTCTTGGCGTGGATGCTTTTGGTTCTGTATTGAAAAAATACCATGAAACCAGAGAATTCGATAATGATGAAATTTATCCATACAGAATAGAAGGTCTGGGGAAAAATTTAATTCCATCCGCAACGGATTTTGATATTATTGATAAGTTCATGAAAGTAACGGATGAGGAAAGCGCTCATGCAGCCCGGGAAATCACCAGAAAAGAAGGTTTATTTGTTGGATATACTTCAGGAGCAGTGATGCAAGCGATAAGACAATATGCAGAAGAAGGTGAATTTGACGAAAACAGTAATGTAATCGCAATTTTCCCGGATCACGGTTCTCGGTATATGAGTAAAGTATTTAGCGATGATTGGATGAATGAACAAGGTTTCTTTGACAGCATCAACGAAGAAGAAGTTCAAAAAATTGAAATGATAAAATAAGTTGAAAATTATAAATGAAAAAGTCCCATTTTTTGCAAATGGGACTTTTTTTTGAACTTTAAGTAAGAACTCTTTTTTATTTAATCTAAAAGTTCAGGATTATTCAGTATCAATTCAATTTTTTTAATAGTAATTGTGATCTGACTCATTTGTGATTCTATATTTCTAAAAAAGAGACTAATATCTCTATTGACCCAGCTTTCAGAAATTACTCTGGCGCCCAAACTAATTCTTAAAATAGCACTTTCAATTTCAGTAGTATATTTTACATTAACTGCTTGACCAATATGACATTTTTGAGCCGCAAGACGAATGATTTCTAAAGAAGAACCTTCAAACTGATCCGATAAATCAGAATTTAATAAAGTATATAATTTTTTTACTTTATCAACAGATAAGACTTCATTGTCTTTAAAAATAAAGAAAGGAAAAATAGTACGGATATTTCTTATTCCAAATTCTTTACTGCTGTAACTCTTGGTTTTTGTTTCATCACCATAAATAGGCTGCACAAAAGTAGCCTCTTTTATGGAGTCATCCACAAAATTGCAAAACATCTCAATACCCATATTTCGATATAGAATAGGTGTTTTGTAGTATCTGTCCATTTCAACTACAGCAGCATTCCACCTCATGTAAGAACCGTAGTTATAGCCGTCAGATAGCGCATTGGAACAAAACCAGGAAGTCGGCCAATCAGAACGATTATAATATTGGGTTAAGCCTTTGGGTAATGTATTTTTTGCAGAATGAATTAATTTATTGACACTTTTAGGTAAAATTAATGCACCACAGTAAGGTGGACCAGTGAAGAATTTACTTCCCGTAATGGTGACAATATATCCTTTATTTAAATAATTTTGTATGTCTTTTGGATCTAATCTTAGCTGTGAACCATCGACAATTATTTGAATTGATAAATTTTCAAGAGAGTTTAGTTTTTTAATAAATTCGTCGCTTGGAGATTGGTACCCTAATTTTGATTGGTCCATAGTATGTAATACGATGTGCCTGCCTTGATTTTTGGTACTAATAACGGCATCTAATACCTCCTGATCTAATTGAGCAGAAGTTTTTAATGCACCATTTTGATCTCTAAAAGGAATTTGTATTAAATCAACATCTCTAAAACCTTCAATTTTAGTGTCTTTTTTAATTGGATAATTTAAAGCAGTAGTATTTTCAAAATGACATCCCTTTAAGGCCGCTGCTACACCGCTGCCAGTTTCATCAGAGGCAACCAGGATATGTGTGATCTCTTTATCGGAAATAATTTGCGTGATGGCTGCTATTTGAAGTGAAGAATCAGTGCCTGATGGAGAAAAAATTATTTCACATTCCTCATTTAATTTAAAGATATGTCGCAGGTTATTTTTTAGCAATTCTGAAAATTCGATCGTAGTATCTTGAAAACCTTTTTTCAAGCTATTTCTAATCAATATACTTCTCACTTTATCTGTTTTATCAAAAGCAAAATTAGAAACGCTCGAAGCCGTAGAAGAAGCAAAAGTAAAAGCATCAGGTCTTGGAAATGGGCGACATCCGTATTTGTTAAGTAAATGAATCTCGTCGATATTCAATCTAAGATCTCCACCAGACATCAACATGTATTCTGTGGGTTTTGCTAGATTTTCGATAATTGGTTTCCAAGATTCTTTGAGTGCAGTGTTAGCATTTTTTAAACCATGAAAAGATTGAATTTCTTCGTTTATTAAGGAGGATTCAGTATTTAGATCGATATCATTTTTAATTAAATTAATGAGAAGATAATCAAGATTTTCTAATTTTTCTTTATCATCTTTCGGTAGTAAATTATAAAATATTCTGATTACTTCAAGAGCTGCAATATCACATAAAACAACATCTTTTTTCTCGGCGTTCAATGCTTTATACCAGAGCTGCCATTCGATTCCATATCTTAAATAGACTAAAGCTAAAATGGGTTTGTCCAAAAAGGAGGAACCAATTATAATTGATTTGTTGGGTACAATTTTGAAAATAGTTGGCTCACTATTAGACGTAATAATATTGATGTTATTTATCTTTGGAACGGTGTTAAATCTTTTTAAAATGCGAACTAAATAGTTTACATTTTCTTTTTCAAATAAGCTGCTTCTTTTATATTGATTTTCAATTAGAATATTGTTTGTCATATTTTGTTTTAATTTTAAGCGTTCCTTAGAACGATATTCTGTATTTGGAAATTTAGCTTGCTAAATAAAGTCATTCAATCAGGGACTGTCTTTTGTAAAACATCCTTACAAAAAATGATTCTGCTCCCAATAGTTTTATGTTTCGCTTTTATTAGGGCGTTACATTTCGCAAAAGTCAGCAAATATAAGAAACTTGGTAGCAGTAAAAAGCAGTAACAAATACTCATTTGCTAAATTTTCTGTTTTTAATTAAAGTCTTTTATTTAAAAGGTAATGGCACCATAATTTTAAAGTAAATACTTATTAAAAATAATATGACGCATTACTAATTAGTATTAAAAAATTTCATAAAAGCAAAAAGAAAAAGGGCGATCAAATAATTCCTAGCAATTATCTGATTTGTGTTCAAATTATGTTTTCGGCCGCTTTAAAATCAGCTCACAGAATACTTTAAAAAACGATTTACAGAGGCTATCTTCTTAGTACGTAAACGATGAAAAAAAAACTCCAGCCAAAGCTAGAGTTTTAAGTATAATTGTAATGATGTCTAGGCCTCTTCCATAGTATGATACACGTTCATAACGTCATCATCTTCCTCCAGTTTTTCAATAAGTTTCTCCACATCGGCCATTTCAGCTTCCGATAATTTCTTTGTGATCTGCGGAATTCTTTCAAAACCAGAGGAAAGAATTTCTAAGCCTCTATTCTCTAATTCTTTCTGGATGGTTCCAAAACTTCCAAAAGGAGCATAAATCAAGATACCGTCTTCATCTTCAAAAACTTCCTCAGCTCCAAAATCGATTAATTCTAACTCTAGTTCTTCAGGATCCATTCCATTGGCTGGAATTCTGAAGTTGCAGGTATGATCAAACATAAATTCTACAGAACCTTGCGTTCCCATAGTTCCGTTGCATTTGTTGAAATAACTTCTAACATTAGCTACCGTTCTGTTGTTATTATCCGTTGCAGTTTCCACTAGGATTGCAATTCCATGCGGTGCATATCCTTCAAATAAAACTTCTTTATAATTGGCTGTGTCTTTATCAGTTGCTTTTTTTATGGCGCGTTCCACATTTTCTTTCGGCATATTTACTGCCTTAGAGTTCTGGATAACGGCTCTTAATCTAGAGTTGGCATCAGGATTTGGTCCGCCTTCCTTTACAGCCATTACAATATCTTTTCCAATTCTGGTAAATGCTTTGGCCATTGCTGACCAACGTTTCATTTTTCTTCCTTTTCTAAATTCAAATGCTCTTCCCATTACTAATTTATTATTTTGAACTGCAAAAATACAGCTATTAGTTATTTTTTCAAATGTTTTTATTAATCAATTGGTACGTGTTTTGAAATAAAAGTAGTTCCCGCTGTATTCCAAGAATTGATTGCGTTTGACCGCTCTGTATTGAACTTCGTGTTGAGTTTGTTATAAGTCCCTACTTCTTTATTCAACTCATTTACTAGCAAATTGAAATTATCTACCTCTGCTTTTGTTCGGCTCTTCGTAGCTTTATCATCCATTGTTTTCTTACTTTCCTGAAATTTTTGGTTCAACATCATAAAACCAATAACTCCTGGAGCGAATTCTACAGCTTCTTTTTTACTGAATTCCAATACTTTTTTCGTTGCATTAACTAAAAGTAAATCGTTTTTATACGGTTTGAATGTTTTCAGTTTATCTAACCCTTCGTTTGAATATTGTTCTAGCGCATTGCTGTTTTGTTGTATGGCGTTCAAATTGTTTTCGGCTATTGCTTTCATTAAGACAGATTCTGTAAAATTCACTTTAAAAAAGATTAAGTACAATTGCGTATGATTTTCAAAAACTTCGTTAGAGATTTTCATCTTTTTGCCCAGTTCACTGTTATCCTCGCCAATTTGGATACCATATTTGGTTGCAAATATTTTTTGGTTGGCATTCAATTTATCAACTTCTTCATTAATTTTTGCATTAACTAAATCTCTCGCTAAAATAAAAGCTTCCATAAAATCATACGACTGTTCCGCCACTTCTTGCATGTCTATGATTTTTTCATATTCCTGATTAATTTGTTTTTCGGAAATGGATAAAAAGGCTAACAATTGGTTTTTATATTCCACATCTCCTTTGTAACCCTCTTTTAGTGCTTCAATTTTTTTGGCGGCAGTTTGTATACTTCTAACTAACGTTTTTCTAGTAACATCAATTTTTCTTGCATTTTTACTGTGCGCCACTGCGGATGTATATTTCCAAGTAGTTCTTGCAATAACATCCGTTTCTTTACCAATATAATTTAGATAGTCCACAGGTGTTTTAAACTCTTGAGCAGTAGCTAAAGTTACTGTAAACAAAAATAGAAGTGAGGTAAAGGTTGATTTCATAGTGTATGGTTTAGTTTATTTGGTTATTGTAATGTAATCGTTCAGTATAGCGACAGCTTCCTCTAAATAGGGACTGTTTTTAAGATTTTGAATTTTGTACGTATTAATATCTTGCTGAAAAGCATCGAATTTTAATTTTTCTAAATCATAAGAAGTGTTTGAAATAGTGAAGTTACACTGACTATCGACTATTTTTTTAACCTTTTTCCAGAGCGAATCAATCTGATGAACATCATTAAATACATCTTTAAAAACCAATCGTGTTGGTTTTTTAGGATTGTTGTAAAGTGCATTTATTTGGTCATTTGCAACACTTATTTCATTAAAAAGAGTTGCAGATTTTATTCTGGAATTACTTAGGTGAATTAATTCTGAAAAATGGGTTTTTGGCAATGGATTAAAGCGGGCTTTGGTTATAATTACATCATTTTTGAAAGCTGTTTTGTAATTGATTTCGCGAGGAATAATGCTATCAAATAATACTGGAAGCGAAATGTCAGGAATAATGCCTTTTATTTGATGGCTTTCACCTGTAATTCTATAGAATTTTTCAATGGTTATTTTAACGAAATCCTGCTGATTTTGCTCGTCTAAAGGTAAAATTGACTGCATCGAAGCTTTCCCTAATGACGTGCTTCCAATAATAATTCCTCTATTGTAATCTTGGATTGCTGCTGCAAAAAATTCACTCGCTGATGCAGAGTTTCCATTGATTAACAGCACTATTGGACCCGTGTAAACACTTCCACGATTGTAATCTTTAAGAATAGTTTGATTGGCTTTGCTGTCTACTAAAACAGACACAGGCCCTATATCTATGAACATTCCAGCTAATTTTATCGCTTCTTCTATCGAACCACCGCCGTTGTTTTGAAGATCAATTACGAGTCCCTTAATGTTGTCTTTTTGAAGTTTCACAATTTCTTTGGCAACATCATCGGCACAACCTTGAACGGTATTGCCTTCAAAATTGGAGTAAAAACTTGGGATGTTTATATAGCCAATTTTAGTTTCCTTTTCGGCAATAAAGCTATAAACGGCATTATCATCCGCTTTCATTAATTGTTTTTGGAGAAAAACCTTCAGGACTGCCCCGTTTTTTTTCTGTATCGTCAATTCAATTTCAGTTTGGGAATCAGAAAAGATCAATTCTCCAATCCTTTCAATCGAAGAACAGGAAACAGTATATTCGATTCCTTTAGTATTTGAAACTTTCAGAATGACATCTTCTTTGTCAAACTTATTGGTCTTTGCGGCGGGTCCGCCAGGTACAATTTCAGCTATGATGATTTCTTCCTTCTCATTAAAGCTAACATTCAAACCTAAAGAAAGGGTACTTGTTGATAATCCCGACATGAAACTGGATTTAGCAGCTAGTGAAAAATAATTGGAGTGAGGGTCAAAATAAGTGCAAAAAAGATTTAAAAAAGTATTTTGAAGATCATCATCAATTCGGTTTTTAGTTTCTAAAATGCTATTGACTTGGCATAAATTAGCATCGAATAATCTTGCTTTAGTTGTTTTTTCAAGTGTAACAAAGTTTTGAGTCAGCGAATCTAAATTGGTGCTCAATTTCGAAATATCTTCCAGAATATCATATTTAATTCTCTTTTTCCAAATACGTTCTAGGTCAGTCGCAACTAGGTCAAACGGAAAGTTTTTCTTGGAGAATCTAACAGAGTCTTTAGTCGTATAATCAAAAGGGTCTTTTTGTATTTTTTCAAGTACTTTCTTTTTTCGGATTAAAGCCAATTTATAAACAGAAACAAATTCATTCATAAAAGAACAATTATTCTGTAAAATATAATTGTCTAATTGTAGCCTATGTTGACGTAGTTTTTGATATTCAATTTGGGTAAATAAATTTCTATTGGAGTCCAAAGCATCCATAAAACTATCAAAAACAAAAACCGATAAACTGTCGTCTACCGGTTTTGGTTGGTAATGTTCCCGCTGAAGTAGCGTGTTTATTTTAGAAACTATTTCACAGGTTTTTGCATCATTTTGACCAAATAATGAAAATGTAGTCAATAAAAATGCGAGTGAAATCTTTTTCATTTACTTTTATTTCTTGTAAAAAGGCAATTTCACCACTTTGGCAGGAACATCATTTTTACGAATTCTGATAAAGATATCACTATCTAAAGCGCTATTTTCAACTGTCACGTAACCTAAACCAATTCCTTTATTCATTGAAGGAGACATCGTTCCTGATGTTACAATTCCAATTACATTTCCGGCAGCATTCACAATTTCATAGTCATGTCTTGGTACAGCGCGTTCTTGCATTTCAAAAGCAACCAGTTTTTTAGTGACACCTGCTTCTTTTTGTTTTTTCAAATTTTCTGAATTCGTGAATTCTTTGTTGAATTTCGTAATCCAACCCAATCCAGCTTCAAGAGGAGATGTAGTATCATTAATATCATTTCCGTACAAACAGAAACCCATTTCTAAACGCAGCGTATCACGTGCGGCTAGTCCAATTGGTTTAATTCCAAATGCAGCACCCGCTTCAAAAACTTTATTCCATACTTGTTCCACTTCCGAATTCTTGCAATAAATCTCAAATCCTCCAGAACCAGTGTAACCCGTAGCCGAAATGATTACGTTTTCAATTCCAGCAAAATCACCCACTTCAAAATGATAATAAGGAATCGCTGCTAAATCTTTGGATGTCAAGGATTGCATTGCTTCAACGGCTTTGGGTCCTTGAATTGCCAACAAAGAATAATCATCCGATAGATTTTTCATCTCCACATCCAAATCGTTATGACTTGAAATCCAGTTCCAATCTTTTTCAATATTCGACGCATTTACCACCAATAAATACTGTTCCTCTTTCATTTTATAGACAATCAAATCATCTACAATTCCGCCGTCATTGTTTGGTAAACAAGAATATTGCGCTCTTCCAATCGTCAAAGTGGAAGCATCATTCGAAGTCACTTTTTGAATCAAAGCCAATGCATTTGGACCCGTAAGTAGAAATTCTCCCATGTGTGACACGTCAAAAACACCCACAGCATTTCTAACCGTTTCGTGTTCTGCATTGACTCCTTCATATAAAATTGGCATATTGTATCCCGCAAACGGAAGCATTTTCGCTCCCAAACTCTCATGTATGTGCGTAAGCGCAGTATTTTTCATTGTGTTTTTGTATAAAATTTGATGGTGCTAATTTATTGATTTTTTATGGAGTGGCAAAGTCAAAGAGAAATTGATTCAAACGATTTCGAAAATCACAAATCACTTTATTAGATAATTGGTTTTAGGAGCTTTTTCCAGCTATCCATTGCAAGTCCTCGTCTCGCCAAAAAAGGCTCGACTGTGGGCTTTCCATTTCTATCTGGGCTAGGGTATTTGTCTATTTAATTCCATTCTTCTTTAAAAACTTATTCCCGTTGACTAAACCAAAAAAGACAAATCAAAATGGGTTTGAAGTGTCTTTTTTTTCTAAAACCAAACCATCTTAGTACTTAGCCGATACTCCAGTTTTGGGTAATGATTGTTTAATAAATTCTCTAATGTCTTCATTTGCCGTTTCCAAATCTTTTTTTCTTAAATACATCATGTGTCCGCTTCGGTAGCCTTTCCAACTCATTCTGTCTTTTAGTCTTCCGCTTGGATCCATTTGCCATAAATTGTATTTCGAGTTGAAATAATCGCAGGCGCCGTCATAATATCCGGACTGAACCATTACATGCAAATACGGATTTTGTGCCATGGCTTGACGCAGATTTTCTCCGGTTTTATCATTGGAATCATCCCAAGGTCTCACAGATCCAAACATATTGTATTTGAAATCCGTTTTGTAATTCAAATTATTGCGCAAATACATGTTAATGGCAGGTGTAAAAGAGTGGAGCCAAGAAGTAAGTTCTGCATTAAAATCTGGACTGTCTCCAGAATCTTTGCGATCAATTCCTTTATATCGAGAATCCAGTCTTCCCACAGTAAATCCTTTATCACGTAACAATTCTTTCCAAAAGTAATCATAAGGAACATCCAGATTATTTTGCATAACCACTTTTTCCGAAATACCGGAATAACGCGCTATTTTAGCGGCAATTTCTTTTCTTTTTTGCTCGTCAAGTGAGCCACCTTTGCTTAAAGAAGGAAGCAGTTCATTAATGGTAAAATCTTCTACTTCTGGAAGCATATCAGTCAAATCTTTATTCTGTAAATCGGGTGGCAGCATTTTGTGATACCAAGCTGTCGCTGCAAAATAGGGTAGTTTCAGTGCCGCTTCAGAAGCGACTCCGCGCGCAATTCCTAATTCTGTTGGCGAAACCAATATCACACCGTTTAAATACATCCATTCGCTGTTTTGTAATTCTAGCGCCAATCCTGAAACGCGTGTAGTACCATAGCTTTCGCCAATTAGGTATTTTGGCGAAGCCCAGCGATTGGTTCGGGATACAAATCCATTAATCCAGTCGGCAAGGTATTTAATGTCGGCATTTACACCAAAGAATTTTGTAGTTGGTATTTCTTTACTCGTTGCTCTTGAATACGCGGTATTGACCGGATTTACAAAAACAATATCGGCAACATCCAAAATAGAATAGGGATTTTCTTTGATTCCATAAGGCTGCAAAGGATAACCTTCCTCATCAATATTTAATAAACTAGGGCCGGTGTAAGCGATTTGCATCCAAACGGAAGCTGAACCTGGACCACCGTTAAAGGAAATCACTAGTGGGCGGGAAGCACGATCTTTAAAATCGGAGCGTTCATAATAGGTGTAAAACAATCCTGCAATTGCTTTTCCTTCTTCGTCCCAAACGGGCATGGTTCCTGTGGTTGCTTTGTAAGAAATTTTTTGTCCTTTGATTGTTGTAGTGTGTTCTGTAACCACATTTTCATCGGGATTGAACACAAGATTTGCGGGAGAAGATTTTTCATCTTTGGCAAGCCCTTTTGTTTTTTTTGATTCAGAACCAGTTTGTTGTGCGTAAGAATGATTTATAAATGCAGAGAATACTAATAAAAACAGTGTTTTTTTCATGAGATGGTTAATAGGATTTAGTTTTAGGAACAAAGTTTAAAAATACTAATGTATTGTTTTTTAAAACAATGGCAAATACCGTCAGAACATATTTACGATAAATAAAGACAATTTAAAATCTATCTTTGAAAGTATGCAAGTGAATTTTTGAATATCTAAATTCCGAAATTTTATTGTAGGATAAAGAATTTTCATTTAAAATGTGTAATTTTAGACAAACAAATCCTACCATGAATACCATTTATATCGACCAAAAAGAAATTCTAAAACGTTATAAATACATTGATAAACAGACGCATAAAGGCATTCAAGGTCATGCTCTATTAATTGGTGGAAGCTATGGAAAAATAGGTTCCGTTTGTCTTTCTTCCAAAGCTGCACTAAAAACAGGTTGTGGTTTGGTGACTGCTTTTGTTCCCAAATGTGGGTATGAAATTGTTCAAATCAGTATTCCTGAAGTGACGGTTTTGACAGATGTTCAAGAAAAATTCATCTCAAATATTACGTTTGAAATTGAACCGCAAGCCATCGCAATAGGACCTGGAATCGGACAGGAACTTGCTACTCAAAATGCCTTACATGAATTCCTAAAAACCAATACAATCCCTTTGGTCATTGATGCCGATGCGTTGAATATTTTATCCCAAAACAAATCATGGCTTTCATTATTGGCTCCAAAAACTATTATCACGCCACACCCGAAAGAATTGGAACGATTGATAGGAAAGTGGAATTCGGAGGAAGAAAAATTTGAAAAAACAAAACTCTTTTCGAAGCAATATAATTTGATTGTAGTCATGAAAGGAGCACCAACGCATACTATTGATGGCGAAACAATTTATGAAAATTCCACTGGAAATGCTGCGCTAGCAACGGCAGGAAGTGGGGATGTTTTAACTGGGATGATTACCAGTTTATTGGCGCAATCCTATGAACCGGTGAATGCGGCAATTCTAGGTATTTACCTTCACGGATTAACCGCTGATATTGCTTTGCCGGAAACAGGTTATCAGTCTTTTATAGCTTCAAATGTCATCGAGAATATTGGAAAAGCCTATTTGACTTTAGAAAATGCTCAGAAATAGCAATAGTAGCTATAAAATCCATCCCACTTATTTGTAAGTTTGTAGCAACGCAAAAAGCGTAATTAAAATTAGATTATGGAAAATAGCCCCCATCTAAGAACCGTAAATGTTACCCGATATATCACTCCTTTGCGAGAAGGTGGTTCTTTGCCTGCATTGGCTGAAGCCGATGATGATTTTAAATACGTTTTAAAATTTAAAGGTGCCGGTCATGGCGTAAAAGCCTTAATCGCCGAATTGATTGGCGGAGAAATTGCTCGTGTTTTGAAATTAAAAATTCCAGAATTGGTGTATGCTAATCTGGATGAAGCATTTGGACGCACTGAAGCGGATGAAGAAATTCAAGATTTATTACAAGGCAGTCAAGGACTTAATTTAGCATTACATTTTTTATCAGGAGCCATAAATTATGATCCCGTTGTCACTGTTGTCGATTCAAAATTAGCCTCCCAGGTGGTGTGGTTGGATGCGTATATTACTAATGTGGATCGTACGTTTAGAAATACTAATATGCTGATGTGGCATAAGGAATTGTGGCTAATTGATCATGGTGCATGTTTGTATTTTCATCATTCGTGGACCAATTGGGAAAAACAGGCTCAAAGTCCTTTCGCATTGATCAAAGATCATGTACTGCTGCCACAAGCTTCTTTGTTGAAGGAAACCGATGTTTTATTCAAAAATATTTTAACAAAAGAAGTTTTGCAGTCGATTGTTAACCTTATTCCTGAGGAATGGCTCAAGTGGGAAGACAGCGAGGATGCTCCCGAAGCGCTTCGAGCGATCTATCTACGGTTTTTATTAATTCGATTGAACCATTCTGAAATTTTTATAAATGAAGCCCAAAATGCAAGAGAAACACTTATATGAGTACTCCGTAATCCGAGTTGTACCAAGGGTAGAACGCGAAGAATTCCTTAATGTGGGTATTGTTCTTTTTTGTAAAAAAGCAAAATATATAAAGGTGATTTATGCTCTAGACGAGTCAAAACTCAAAATTTTTGCAAGTGAATTAGACTTGGAACAACTGCAATTAAATTTAGAAGCGTTTCAAAAAATTGGTAATGGAGCTATAACTGGTGGGCCTATCGCGCAATTTGATATTCCATCCCGTTTTCGTTGGTTAACGGCGCTTCGAAGTTCATCTATTCAAACCTCAAGACCACATCCAGGGTTGAGCGCTGATTTAGAACAAACAACCCAACGCTTATTTGAGGAAATGGTGTTATAAATAAAGGAAAATAAATTTTTTAAAAGCCGTTTTGATCTAACACAAGACTTTTACAGCTAACAATAAAATAAAAAATTTATTAATGAAGGCTGTTTAAATGCTTTGCGAGATACTTGCCCATGCTAAAGCTTGCTTGAAGAAGGTAGCCTCCAGTAGGGGCGTCCCAGTCTAACATTTCACCAATACAATAATACCGTTTCAGTTTTTTTAATTCAAAATGTTCATCCACAGCATTAAGTTGGATACCGCCTATAGTAGATATTGCCTCATTTAATAGTCCTGAACCTATAATTTCGATAGGTAGCTCTTTAATGTTTTGTGCTAATAATGTTGGATTAAGGTAGGTTTCTTTTGAAAGGTACTTTTTCAAGAGTCCAATTTGCACAGGACTTAATTTAACCTCTTTTTGCAGTGTTTCGCTTGTCTTCTTGAAGGTTGATTCTTGGATCTTTTGAAGTACAGCAGTGTAATTTAAAGAAGGCTTTAGATCGATACAAATAATGGCTTTTTGGTATTTTTGAAGTTCTTCACGGATTTGTGGACTCAACGCATATATGGCATTTCCTTCTAATCCAAAATGTGTAATGACCGCTTCGCCTTTTTGTCTTTTATTCAAACAGCTCATGGCAATATTTTTAAGCGGACTGCCTTCGTGTTCAGTAATAAAATCTTTCGGCCAATTTACAAGGTAACCGCAATTAGAGGATTGAAACGGTGCTACAGGAATATTTTGCTTTTTAAATAGATCAAGCCATGACCCATCAGAGCCGGTTATTTTCCAACTGCCTCCACCAAGGGCAAAAATAGTATAATCAGATTCTATTTCAGTAGCAGTATTGAAAACGAGAGCGCCTTTCGAGGTCCAGCCTGTCCAAATGTGATTATAACGGATGTCAACAGCCTGTTTTTCAAGAACAGTTACTATTGCGTTCAATACCGTTATGGGTTTAATCCCGATTTCAGGATACACGCGTTTGCTACTGCCCACGTATGTTGGAACGCCAATGGAATCGAGCCAATTTCGAAAATCGTGATTGTCAAATTCATTTAGCGCTTCACGTAAAAAATGCGCGGGAGTATATCGTGCTATAAGTTCCTTGATGGATTCTGAATGAGTCAGATTAAAACCTCCTTTTCCAGCCACCAGAAATTTTCTTCCTACTGTTTTGTTTTTCTCATATAAAGTGACCTTGAATTTTTTGCAATCGAGCGATGCAGCCAGTATAAGTGCTGCGGGACCTCCTCCAATAATTGAAACTGATTTCTTCACGCGGCAAAAATAGGGTTTGTTTTGGCGTTTAACACAGAATCTTTTTTAAATAATTTTACGGTAGTTAAATAATGGATTTAGTTCATGACTTCAAATAGTAGTTATAAAGAGTTAAAAAAGTAGCTTTGATTATAACTTGGGCGTTTCCCATTATAAAAAAGAGGCTATTATCTAAATGGGTAGTAGCCTCTTTTTTAAAATGGGTCGGGCTATTCGCTACAAGTCCTCGTCAAGTTGCGTTACACTTCACTTGGCTGCGGGCTTTGCGCTACTATCCCTAACGCGGGGAGTTGTATAATTGATTTAGAATTCGGTGTACCTTATATATAGGTAGGTATAAAATGTCTTACTATAATAAGTACCGTAAGAAACAAACAAGGAACAACTGCCCAGACGATAAAAAACTTAACCTATCTCAGATGATAGTGCAGTCAAGGACCTAATTTCAGGATTAATCCTGTCTGTGATCCTACCAAAGCGACTTAGAGAACCAATAAATGTCTCAAAGGGATTGCATTTCCAATCGCTGCTAGCGCGATATAATGATAAAAAAACTAGATTTTGGTCCTTTTAGTATGCTTAGCTTTGGAAAGGGAGAGAGAAGTACAAAAAACTTTTACTTTCAAAATTCACGGTTTCAGTAAGTTAAAGCTAAAGTTAAGAAAAGGATAAAAAAAGAGTTTAAAAAAGCTTGAATACCGGTATAAAGGAGTTAGTTTTGCACCCGCAACAACGGCAAACGTTCTTTTAAATACTGGCAAGCACACTGAATTAAATTAGAAATTTTTTTTCTAAAAAGATTTAAAAAAGCTTGTGAGATTAGAAAACAGATGTTACCTTTGCACCCCGCAAAACGCGCAATGTTCCTTGAGAGACTGGTAAGAAAAGATAAAGAAAAGAAGTTTTAAATCTTCAAAAAAAACTTTAAATTTTTCTTGCGAGAAACAAAAGAAGTTGTTACTTTTGCACCCGCTTCGAGAAACACTTTAACAAGTGTTGATTGAGACGAAAAAAAAGATAAGAACACGTTCCTAGACATATTGAATTGACAGCCGTTTTAACAGAGATGTTAGAACAAAAGAATAAGAGTAATAGAATCGAGAGATTTGAAAAAACCGATAGAATTGGAGTCGAATAAACAAAGAGAACAGATTTATCTGAACTCAAACAATATACGATGAAGAGTTTGATCCTGGCTCAGGATGAACGCTAGCGGCAGGCTTAACACATGCAAGTCGAGGGGTATAGTTCTTCGGAATTAGAGACCGGCGCACGGGTGCGTAACGCGTATGCAATCTACCTTTCACAAAGGGATAGCCCAGAGAAATTTGGATTAATACCTTATAGTATATCGAGTTGGCATCAACATGATATTAAAGATTTATCGGTGAAAGATGAGCATGCGTCCCATTAGTTAGTTGGTAAGGTAACGGCTTACCAAGACAACGATGGGTAGGGGTCCTGAG
>NZ_FRBU01000073.1 GCF_900142695.1 Flavobacterium xanthum
CAGGGAAAAGAATTAATTTTCTTTTCTTTGTTCTGAAAAAATATTTCATCTTTCTTTGAGATTCCTAACTTTCGCATTTATTAATTGAATTCAAGATGGCTTAAATCGGCTTTAAATTTGAAGCACAAAATACCAAAACACCAAGGTGATAAATGACAGTGGAATTCCAAAACCAATCATCATGCTGCTTAACCGGGGTTTTAAACCGTGGGAAGTCGCTAAGATACTTGCTGTAATCATGGGAGCCATAGCTGACTCCAAAATGGCAACCTCAATCATCTTTGAATGTTGTTGCAAAATTACGACATACAATAAATAAAGCAGTGCAGGAGTCAACATTAATTTATACAAAAGTCCTAATCCTAAAAACTTCCAATGTTGGCTTTTTCTATCAAACTGCAATTGTAAACCTACTGAAAGCATCGCTAGAGGTGTCATAACGCTTCCTGTTTTCTGCAATACAAATTGAACGTATTCGTGAAAATCAAAATTCAGATAATTCATTAAACAGGCGGCAAGAAAAGTTATAAATGGAGGAAAGAACATGATTTTTTTGGCAATATGAAAACCGTTTGGCGTTCCCGTAGAATATAACGTGGCTACTAGAATTCCTAAAGTGGAAAGCACAACAAACGAACCCGGTTGATCAACTAAAATAGCTGTTTTTAAGCCCTCTTCACCATATAAAGCCTCGATTATGGGAAAGCCTAAAAAGGAGGTATTCCCTAAACCAGCGGTAATAATTAAACAGCCGATGAGTTTTCTGGACCAGCCGAATTTTTTTCCCAAAAAACTAAACAAGAAGTAGGCACCAGCAAAAGTAATCCAAGCAACTCCAATAGGAAATAGCAATTCGTTACTCCACTCAATTTTTGGAATATAATATAAGGCTAAAGCGGGAAGACAAACGTAAATAACTATCTTGTTTAACAACTTGTAAATAGGAACGGGAAATCCTTTAATATTTTGGAAAATAATACCTAAAAACAAAAAAACGAAGATTAAAATAAAGTTGCTCATGGCGAAGAATTGATTGTAAAAATACCATTTAAATTCAGTTCCGGAATAAAGAAATTTATAAATTATAATTTTAACCAAAAGATAGAAATACATTTTATCTAACCTGTTGCGTGCAATTATTCAAAACGTCTGTTCGAGTGTTTTTTGTGAAGTAAAACGGAACAAAACTTCTCGATACGCTCCGCTACTTGAAGTGACGTGTATCAAGAACCGTTTTTAATGAAACTTTTCTTGTTCTCGCTACATTTTTCTACCGAAAAATACTCGAATTGACGAAAAATTACCATCAAAAACTAATTACACCCAACGGGTTTTAACTACTATAACACTAGGTCCTTTTTTTATTGGTAAAGTAAAAAACCTTCTTACCAAGTTTTACAACATATAAAAATTAAAAATCAAGCATTAAAAATAAAACGGCGTGAATTAAATCTGCTAAATACGTTCGATTTATTCTCAAAAAATATCAGAAACAGGACTAAACAGCGTAAACGCTATACTAATTTAAATTTTTCACCACAAAGTAACGGTTTCTTAGAGAAATCCTTTTTGAAACTATTTTTGTTTTCACTACTTTTACTTTTCAAATCACACGTTTTGTCAAACAAAAAATCCCACCCTAGCGCCTTACACGAAAAAGCAGGAATTCCTAGGCCAGAAATGATTAGCGCAACCGCTGTTGAGAACATCCAGCACTTTAGAAAAATACAACCCTCAGCGGCAGCATTAGTTGAAGGTATTTTAGCAGGAAACATAACCGCTTTAAGTCGCGCGATTACATTGGTAGAAAGTACGAATGGCACTCATTTGGCAAAAGCCACTGAAGTAATTAATGCGTGTTTACCGCATGCTAGCCAATCGGTACGAATAGGAATTACTGGTGTTCCAGGCGTAGGAAAAAGCACGTTTATCGAAGCTTTTGGAAAATTCTTGACGGGGTTAGGAAAAAAAGTGGCGGTTCTTGCCGTTGATCCCAGCAGTACGATAAGCCATGGGAGTATTTTGGGTGATAAGACACGAATGGAAGAATTAGTTAAAGACAAAAATGCCTATATCCGACCATCCGCTTCAGGAGACACATTAGGGGGTGTCGCACGAAAAACCCGCGAAAGTATTACCCTTTGTGAGGCTTGTGGCTTTGACACTATTATCATTGAAACCGTGGGAGTAGGTCAAAGTGAAACTGCCGTTCACAGCATGGTAGATTTCTTTTTGTTATTGAAAATATCCGGTGCTGGGGACGAATTACAAGGCATTAAACGAGGTATTATGGAAATGGCAGATGCAATTGTAATCAACAAAGCGGATGGCGATAACATTAAAAAAGCACAATTTGCTAAAATGGAATTCAATAGAGCATTGCATCTTTTTCCAGCTAAAAAATCCGGTTGGACGCCTACAACCTCAACTTGCAGTTCTGTTACACACGAAGGAATACCGGTGGTTTGGGAAACTATCGAAAAATTTATTGAATTGACAAAGGGAAATAATTACTTCTTTGAAAAGCGAAAAGAACAGAATCAATATTGGATGTTAGAAACGATAAACGAGCAATTGAAAACCAATTTTTACAACAACTCGGAAATTCAAAAATCATTGGATTCAACCAAAAAAGCGGTACAAAATGATGAAATTTCACCCTTTGCAGCCGCTCAGTTTTTGCTGGAAAAATATTTTAAAAAAGACTAGTATTTTATCCTTTGATCTTTAGTTCTAAATAGGTTTCGTATCCATATTTTAACATCAGAAGTCCTAAAATAATTTTGATAAACTTACCAATAACATATCCTACACTATGTCCTAAATTATAAGCATTTCCAAAGTTCGTATTCGATTTAATTTCAAATGGTAAAAAGTTAAAAATCCCAGTGATAATTAGCATCGTCCCAAAAACAAACATGACATACATAAATATATTTTTCATTTCTACCTAAATTTTATTAGTTGCACAAAAAACAGGAACTAAGATCTATTACAATTGTCCCTTTCCATAAAGTTTACTCTTTCTCGTAACGTTCCATTTCTCGATCGTAGAATTCGTTTGCAAGAACAATAAGCCCTTCCAATTCCGCATTTAATTCGCCTTCATCAAGATCTTCGGCTTCTTCGATAAACTCTACCTCATCATCCTTCAGATTGATAATAAAACGAGGATAATCAAGATGGATGATAAAAATATCCTCTGGAAAATCAGTATTGTCGCCTAGTAAAAATTTTGGTAATTCCATGAATTTGATTATTTAAGTAATTTAGTTATTTTATTTTTTTTCGTTTTGAACCACCAACATTCTTGTCAATCGCGCAAAGCGAATATACAAAAATAAAGCGGCAGCAGTCAATCCTGCCAAAAGTCCAATCCAAATTCCAACAGCTTTTAGTTCCGTAAACTTCCCTAAATAATATGAAATCGGAAAACCGATAATCCAGTAGGAAACGAAGGTAATGTACATGGGGATTTTTACATCTTGTAAACCCCGTAAAGCTCCCAAAACAACAACTTGAATCCCATCGGAAATTTGAAAAATGGCAGCTACCAAAAGTAACTTAGAAGTGATTATAATAATTTCTGAATTATCTAGCACTTGACTCGGATCGTCCATATTTAAAAACAGATGAGGCAAAAATTGATGAAAAACCACAAAGATGATCGCAAATAAAGTTTCCAGAATAATGGCTAACAAGAAAATAGATCGAGCAACAACAATCAATTTTTTATAATCATTCATTCCTTTAGTATGACTCACCCGAATCATTGCCGTAACACTTAATCCCATTGCAACCATAAAGGTTGACGAGGCTAAAATAAGCGCAATTTGATTGGCCGCCTGGCTATTTTTACCTAAAGAACCAGAGAGCCAAATTGCAGCAGTAAACAAGGTCACTTCAAATAACATTTGCATGGCTGAAGGCAAACCAAGATCGATAATTTTCTTCAAAATTGATTTGCGAATTTCTTTAAAGCTAAAGTTCTTAAAATATTTTTTCATGACGGAATTATTTTTCATGAGATAATGCATAAAAACAACCATCATTATTCGGGAAATTACAGTGCCCAAAGCCGCACCTAAAATACCTAATTTTGGAAAAATCCAAATTCCGTAAATCAATACATAATTAAAAAAGATATGTACCACATTCGCTAATAATATAGCGTACATAGAATATTTAGTTTTCGCTAATCCATCCGCAAATTGCTTGTAACCTTGATAAATGATTACAGGAATTAAAGAAAAGGCCACCCAATCAATATAAGGCGCCGCCAAGTCAGCCACTTCTTTGGGTTGTTGCATCAAATACATAATTTGTTTGGAAAGCACCGTCAAAATAAATAATGCAATGCCTAATACCGTGCACAAAAGCAG
The DNA here is from genome assembly GCF_900142695.1 of Flavobacterium xanthum. GTDB lineage: Bacteria > Bacteroidota > Bacteroidia > Flavobacteriales > Flavobacteriaceae > Flavobacterium > Flavobacterium xanthum. The sequence goes on from NZ_FRBU01000073.1 coordinate 4,383, forward strand.
TCCATGATGAAAAGTAGTTCGGATTTTTTGATCATCTCTCTCCGCATCTGCTTCTGCAACTAATGGTGTGATTGCTGTAGAAAACCCAATTCCTATAGACAAAGCTATAAAAATGAAACTGTTACCTAACGAAACAGCCGCCAACTCGGTAGAACCCAATTTGCCAACCATAAAATTATCAACGATTCCTATTAAAGTATGACCTAACATTCCTAAAATAACAGGATAGGCTAATTTAATATTATAAGAAAACTCTTTGAAGTATATAGAAAAATTCACTTTTCGCTTTTTTGTTGGCAAATATAATTAGAAGCTTTCAATTGCATCCATACAATTGGATATATAACGTATTTATTTTATTCTGCTACCTGCAAAAACAAGGAATTCTATAACAAAACAACTTAATTCTATAACTTTTGAAAAACTTACAGTCTTACTTTTGCAATGTTGTTTTTAGCCAAACAAAACCCCTAAAAACAACGAAAATATTAAAAAAATACAATTATGAAAATCGCAGGAAAAATTAAATTCGCACTAGCACTTACAATCTCAATGATGTTTGCTAGCAATGTAGAAGCTCAAGAAACAACAAATGAAGCAACAAATTACGATCAAGGATTTCGTTTAGGATTTGGTGCAAATGCTGGATACTCAGTACATGACCCATACAAATTAGCACTTGGAGCTGATGTAAGAGGACAATATGATTTATCAAAAAGATACTCTTTGACTTTGACTACAGGTTACACTAACTTATTTGTCAGCAAAGCGGATGCTTTTCCTGGACAAACAGAAGGAAAAGATTTAGGGATTATCCCAGCAAAAGCGGGTTTTAAAGCTTTTGTATGGAATGATCAATTTTACTTAATGGGAGAAGCTGGTGCTGCATTTGCAGTAAGTAATGTAGATAATACTAGAGAGAAAACTTCTTTATTGTTATCCCCAAGTATAGGTTACGCAACTAAGTACATAGATGTTTCTTTGAACTATACACATTACAGTCATTTTGATCGTTTAAACAATAATGGTTCTCTTGGTAAAGGAGTTGGACAAGTAGGTGTTCGTTTAGCTTATGGTTTCAAACTATAATCCTACTTTGAATTAAAAACAAAGATGCCTCGTAAATTCAGGGCACTGAAAAAGTCATTTTATAATTATTATCATAAAAACGAGGCAGAAAAACTTTATTTTCTGCCTCGTTTTTTGTATTTTTAAATGTAATT
>NZ_FRBU01000009.1 GCF_900142695.1 Flavobacterium xanthum
CTCTTCTTGTTCTTGACATAATTCTGCTAATTTAAGGTTTTTAATCCTATCTTAAATTCACACAAAAAGTTGTACGTTTTTTGGGGAGCAGCATAAATACTGGGGAATTGTAATGTCCATTTGGATAAATACAGTTTGTACTCTGTTTATATATAGTTTTAACATAAGGCATTTTGTTTAAAACACGTTTGATTTTATCATTTATATTTCTTTTAATATTCATAGATTTTTATTAATTAGTAGTAATTTTTGGATAATTAAATTTGTATTAGTGACAATAGGATTAAAAAAATAATTTTTAATATTTTTCAATCATTTCTCGTGGCAACTTTTTCCATTGTATAAATAACTTAACCAACAACTTTATAGAAATGAATTTTATAAAAACTCTGTTTTTTACAAAATAGCTAAAACCACTTAGTGTTTTATTTTTATTAAAATTAGAAATTGGATATTGTTTAGCGTTTTCATATTGCGGCTCTACTCCCATCCAATCTTCAAAGGTATTGCCCATATGATAAGCATAATTATCACAAGTTGTTACTCGCCAATATCCCTTTTTAAGTGGTGCTCGATCTAAATACCCTTCACTATTTCCTCCTAATTTATAGCCTATATATGTTGTAATTTCCTGAAACATATCTTTTTTATAGGTAGCTACAAAATGTCCCGAACCTACCAAAACTTTTAAATCAGAATTTATTTCCAATCCTAAATTGTATTTTAAATAGTCCTGATTGTAACTTCTATCCCAACCTATACTATCATAAAAACGAATTAATGCTTCTTTATTTTTTACTGGTAAAAATTTTAAACTTTTATTAAAAAAATTATCAAAAATAACAGTCCCACAATTTACTTCATACGTTTTAAATTGCGGAACGATACCAACTACTCCAACTTTTGGTATTTGTGCAAATACTTTCACTGTTTCTTTTTGCCAATTGGGAAGAAACATTACATCAGCATCAGTAATAGTAACCAACTCAATATTATTTCCGCCTAAACCTTTTACAATTGCATTAAGCTTCCCAATATTCTGGGTATGAATTACTTCATGTATTCTATTTTGCGCTAATAATTCATTTAAATAATCTTTAACAAAAATACCACTCCCGTTATTTACAATTGTGATAAATGTTTTGTTATGAATAGTTGCAAATAAAGAAGACAAACAGATTTTAAAAATGGTAAAACTATCCTTAAAATAGTCTTCTTCATTTGGAATATAGATTGGTATAATAATCTGATGTGTATATTCAGGATCCTCTTGTGGTTGATCTTTATGTGGGTTGAAACCTACTCGCATTTAGTATTTAAAAATAATTTTTAATCTTGCTTTTACTCTTCTCTTTAATTTATTGAACTTGTATAAAAGATTATCTTTCTTTTTTTGATTATAAAAAAAAAAATTATTTTGTTTAATTAATATTGGATAGGTCCTTTTCAACTCATTATAAACGGCCCATTTTTTTTTATCTAAATATTTAGAATTTAATTTATTATATTTTGTTTTGTATAATATTTCAATAATTTTCCAACTATTCAAGAGGCTAGTTGCTTTTTGAAATGAATTAAGCATACTTAAATTATTGCTGGTCTTTTCTCTGTGACGAACAAAAGTATCTTTATTAAAAATAATCTTACTTGAGTTATAAATTATCCTAAAAAAAAATTCCCCATCATCATTCAAAGTTAAATTTTCATTCCAATACCCCGAAAAATTAACTAAGGCTCTACTTATTAAGAAGCTTTCCGGTGCATAATATCCGCCCATTTCACCAATTATGTCAAAATACGATTCAGAATTATTAAAATTTCGATAATCCTTTCTATCATAATCTAAAATAATATCATCATTTATCTGCTTAAAAGTACTAGTTATACAAACAGAAATTACTTTTTCATTCTCATTTTTTAAGGAATCAATTTGCTTTGCTAATTTATTCTTTGCTAAAATATCATCTGAGTCTAAAAACTGAATGTATTCGCCTCTTGCTATTTGAAGTCCCAAATTTTTTGAAACACTGGCCCCTTGCTTAAATTCTAAAGGTTTTGCAATTGTGATAAATCTATTATCTCTATTTGAATATTCTTTGAGAATGACATTTGTACCATCAGTTGATCTATCATCAATAATAATACACTCCCAGTTACTATACGTTTGTTCTAAAACACTATCCAGAGTTTCGCTTATTAGCTTTTCACGATTGTATGATGGAATGATTATGGAAATTAATGGGTTCATAAATTTAAGTTGCTAATATATACATACCGTTTAGAGTTTTTATTATTAAAATTTAATCTCCTAATAATTTAAAATATTATCTATTCTTGAATAAATTTCTTCGATTCTTATTTGATTATGATTATAGTTCAGTCTTTGTTCAGCTATTTCATTGTTTAGAATCATCGCCCGCTTCAATAATTTTAAATTAGTTAAAGCAAAAACAATTTTATCTTTAATTTCATTTACATCATTAGAATCATTAATAACCAATCCATTTTTTTTGTTCTCAATAATTTCCGCAGTGGCATTTCCTGGATTAGATTGTATTGGAAATGCTTGCATAATTATCGCTTCTAATAGCGTGTTCGGCATTCCATCCGATATACTATTTCCAATATATAAAATAGATTTACCCATCAATTTTATCAATTCCATTTGAGACAAATCATGTCTTCCAAAAGTCTTATATGGGAGTTTATTAAGATCAATAAAATCAATAACTTCTTGGTGGGCTCCAAAAACAACTACTTCATAATTTAGAAGAAGATTATTCGCAAGTTGTAAAGCTTTTATAACGTTCAATCCTCTACCAAATAAATGTTCATATCCCTTTATCAAAATGATTCTTCTTTCTTCAAAAGATAGGGCATAATCTTTATAATAAGTTAAATCATAACCTCCTCCTGTAGGGATAACACCGTAAAAATCCCCCATAAACCCCAACGATTTCGCGATCTCAAAATCCCTTTGACAATCGGTATGCAAAAAATCAATTCTTGCCAGCATCCTTTTGATTGTTTTTAGATCCTTTGGAATTTGTCTATTAAAATACAAATCATTACCCCAACAAGAATACAACCACTTAATATGTTTGAATTTAATCATTGTTTTTAAAATTGGATAACTACAGGTATGCATTTCAAAACTATGGATAAGATCAGGTTGAATTTCTAGAATTATTTTTTCCAAATATTCATTTGCTGTGACTTCTAAAAAAGGATTTAATAAATTATATAAAGACGAATAATTTTTTCTCAAAAAATACTCCCCTTTTAGATTTGGAATTTTTCTGTTTTTCCAATTAGTTAATTGATGTACTTTATTAAGCGTATTTAATTTACCATTACCAGTGACATCAAACCAATATAATTCGTGAGTAGTATCTTGTAGATTCTCAATCCACCTAATAGCATGGATCGAATGCATCGAAACAAAAAGAATTTTCATTTAAATAAAAGATTTGCAATTTTACTAAATATCCTTTTAGGCAATAAAAATCCTTTCTTTGCTACAAATTGAACAATAATAAATATTTGATAGCAAACGCCTTTTATTATTAAACCAGAATAAGTTTTACTTATATTCTTTTTGTTATGATCAAATTCAATCCAACGAGAAGGGAAAAAATCACTGTCATCATTTAATTCTGCATATGACCCTCTAAAATTTTTCAATGGTCTTATAATTTTACTATCCTCTTTCTCGGCTAACCAAGCTACCCACCAAGAAAAAGTAGAATTACTAATAACAAAATCTTGACCTTTTGCAGTTATAGCCAACTGCTCCATCGGTGTTAAGTTCTCTAAAAAAAAAGTGTTTTTCATAAAACCAAAATGGTACTTACAGTAGTTTATATCATCACTCAAGAAAATTAAATTTCTTTCTTGCCAATCAGTGAAATTTTTTGTTATGGCAAGAAAATAATATTTATAAGATAATTGAAAATAATTAGGATGGTACACAAAATCTCCTCTTCTAACACTAACTACTATATTTTTCTTATTAAACAAAAATTGATATTTATTATTTAAAGGAAGTGAAAACTGAAGATTAAACTCAAATTGTTTTTTAGTGTCCTTAATGCTAAAATATTTTTCAGATTGTAGAGCCCCGGTAATATCATAATTTTCCTCTCCAATTTTCCAATCATAGTAGTTATTACTAACCTCTATAATTTTCTTGAAATATACATTAGAATTTATAACTGGAAGTTTTTCTGCAAAATAGTCGGCATATTGCCATTCTGGAAATTCGTATTTATGTCCATTACACTTCGCTATTCCTATAGTTGAAGCTATATAGAATAACTGATTCCCTAAATTCCCCTTCTTATTAAGACTTGCGAATGTAATCATATACTACATATTATTAAAAACATTCTATTTATTAAAATATTTTCTTGTTTCATTCTGATAAAACCGTTGGATTTTCTGGAATTGTATGAATACCTATATATTTATTTAAACGTCTATCGGTTTTATTTGCCAATGACTGCAAAATTTCTTCAAAGAAGGTAAGTTTATTAATAAGAAATAATAATTGTGACCATAGACAAATATATTAAATATAAAAACTCTTAATAAATCTTCGAAAACATTTAAGTAATTGTATAAATTGAAAATTTAAAGTGTAAAAATACATTAATTTATACCACTCATTAAACTTTAATTTTCTATTATTTTTAATCGAGGTTTCATAATACATCAACAAATCTTTCCGTTGTTCCCTAACAAATAGCGGCAATTTAGTATAAATACATTGTGTACAAAAATTTTCGCTTGCAATGCTTTTTAAATCTTGATTTTCTTTACTTCCCGAAATACATTCGTCGGAATGTCGTACAAATATATTACTTTCACATATTGTATAAATTAGTTTGTCATTTGAAAAATCTAACCAGGCGGCATCATCACTGTGCCAAGCCAACGGAAAATCACGAAACCCATATTTTAAAAAAGATTCTTTAGAAAATACATATTCAGATAAACTACTCCTAGTTTGTCCTTTAAACCTTCTATAATAGGAATCAGTTGCATTTTCCCACAAAGGATGAGTAAAAGAATCACTAATAAACCCATTCAATCTCATATCTACAGCTTTTGAAGCAAATCTAACTACATTAGATTTGTTATAAAACGCATCATAATGCTTATGCCAAGAATTAACAACAGTAGAGTCTAAATAATCGTCATCTCCCAATATCATTATCCACTCCTCTTCACCTATCATAGCAATACAACGCTCCCATTGCTTTACTAAAGATATTCCTCCAAGATTACTCTCAAAACGATGGTATACAAAATCAAACTGCCCTCGATATTTTTCAATTAAATTGGAAGGATTTTTTAAACTTGCATCATCACCAATATAGACTTTAAATCTCTTATCCGTTTGATTGGCTAACGACTGCAACGTTTCTTCAAAAAAAGAGAGTTTATAATATGGTATAACTATAGCTAGCATTATTATTTATTTATTTTATACAATCCAAATACCGAAAAACCAAAAAAGGTAGAACAAAAAGCATCAATTACAAATTTCTCGCTTTTTAAATTTTCAGAACACTTATTATTAGTATCTATTACTTCATTAAGTTCCATAAAAGATCCCAACTGTTTTACAAAGAAATCGACATGTTTAATACTCATATACTCATTCATGATTTTAACCGTTTCACCATTTAATTGTCTTTGTCTCGATACCTGTTTTGTTCTGTAATAAAATTGTACCGTATCTAAACAGAAAACCTTTCCTCCATCTTTTAAAATTGAAATCCAAAATTCCCAATCTTCAATACCATAAATCATATTTATATCATAACCTCCCACCAGTTCCCAATCTTTTTTCCTAAATAATGCTGAGCAAAAAATCATATTTAACCTTGCTAATTCTTTAAGTGAATAAGGCTGTAAGTTCCAAGGTCCACTTTTTTCACCAAAATATTCGGCTCTACAGTATACCACTTTTAATGCTGTATCATACTTAAACACCTCTATTCCTAAACTGATATAATCACTCCCAATCTTATCATCTGCATCTAAAGGCAAAATAAACTCTCCAACCGCATGACTTATCCCCAAATTTCTAGCGCTGCTAACTCCTCCATTTTCTTTAAAAAAATATTGGAATCTCGCATCTCTTTTTAGCCATTTTTCAACTATATTTTCTGTATTATCTGGACTTCCATCGTTTACAATAATGCATTCCCATTTTTGATAGGTTTGGTTTAATACCGATTGTAATGTTTCATCCAGATACTGGGCTTGATTGTAACATGGAACAATTATGGAGACTATAGTATTCATTTAAAACTTATTTAATATTCCAAGTTTCACTAATATTTTTATTTTTCTAGATTTTCTAAGATTTTCGACTATCGTTTTCAATTCAAATAATTTCTCATTATCACAAATAAAAGCTTGGAAGTTAGATTTTAAAATCTTCCGACTTTCCTCAAGAATTAAAACTTTATTTTGAGGAACTGAACTTAAGCCATCCAAATAAAAAGTAGCTAAAGTTTCATCAACTCTTATATAGGAACAATTAAATTTACATATGCTTTCCATAAAAAATTTCCAATCAGAAACAATTTTAAAACTTTCATCATACATTCCTATCTTAGTAAATAAAGAGGCTTTAATAAAAGTAGCGGGATGAGGTAAAGTATCATTTGTAAAATAGGAAAATGATAATTGGTCAGGATATTTTTTTAGAAAAGTATTGTTATCACCAATGACTTTAAGGTTGAAATAAATTAAATCATAATTTGCTACACGGTTATGGTATTCTTCGAGTACAGTATCGCTGTAAAAATGATCTCCGCTATTCAAAAATAGCAAATAATTTCCTGAAGCTTTAAGAATACCTTTATTCATTGCATTATAAATACCCTTATCTGGCTCACTTACCCAATAATCTACATTCTCACTTTGAGCCTCAATATAAGCCTTACTCCCATCCGTAGAACCACCATCAATAACAATATATTCAAACGCTGCCCAAGTTTGTTGCGCTACACTCTCAATAGTTCTTTTTAAGCCCTCGAGGTTGTTATAGTTGATGGTTATAATGGAAATTTTTGTGCTCATTATCTAGAGAATCCTTAATTAGTATATAAGAGTTGTTTTAAATTTAACGCAAACATTTTAATGTTTTCAGAGTAATCCAAATCATATCTTAATTTGTTCACGGGATTCTCAATTACTTCCACTATTTTATTTGCTAATTCATTATAATTATGTGGTGAAAAATAGTATGCTTTTTCTTCTAATTGTTCCTGATGAACTGCTATATTAGATACAATTAACGTTTGATTCAATGCTTTTGCATCTTCTACAACAGTACTCCAACCTTCAAACAAGGAGGGTTGAATTACTGCTTGTGCATTTTTCATCAATACCAGCTGGTCTATTCGATCTATAAACCCGAGAAAAATAATTTCTTTTTCTAATTGATAATCAACCACTTTTTGCTTTAAGTTATTGGTGTAATTAGGGCTTCTATAATCGTGCTCTTTACCGGTAAAAACAATTTTAACGAAAATTCCTTTATCCTTTAAAATTTTTACTGATTCAATTATGGCTATTTGATTTTTATGTTGCCAGAATTGATTGGGAGAAAAAAAATAATCTCCTTGAATACCATATTTCACCATAACCTCATTTATGTTATTCCGCTTCAATATAGGATGTACAACTGCAAATTGCAATACTTTTTTAACGTTTTTTGAATTGGGGTAAAAGATATTAAAATCATTTAAAGCTGCTTGACTACTAAAAACAATAGTATGATTTAAAACGACCATTTTTTCACAACATTCAGAACGTTGTTTCACTTCTTCCGAAGAAAAAAATTCCGGAAAGAATTTTTCCTGTAAATCGGGTATCCAAAAGACTAAATTTTTGATGTGCTTTAAATTTTCCGCGATATGATAAAGAGGAAAAACACAGTGTAGTTGAATCTTTCTTTCAACAATTTTCTTTTTTACAATTTTTAAAGAAACTTTATTTATTATCCTTTCAAGTATATTATAATGTGATGGATACTCTAAAAACTTTAAATGAGAATAACCTGTACTCTTTTTTAGTTCTTGAAAAAAGCCTTTATTACCAGTAAGAATATACAATTGATTTTGTTCGTTTTCAGGAAGAAAATTCATTGAACGAATCAAATTCTGAATGTAATAAGCTCCGCCTATCCAGTTTTCATTGTAGTTATAAATAATCCCTACTCGTTTTCCTTTAGCCATTCAGCATATTTTTTAAGTCCCAAATGTAAATTAAACTGAGGTTCAAAACCATATTTTTTAAGGATTTCCATATCGGCTAACCAGTTATTTGGGTCACCTACTTTCACTTCTCCATTAAAAACCACTTCCTTATCAGGTGAAAAAGCATTAATAAAAACTTTTGCAGCCTCAATAATTGTCGTTTCTACATTGCTGGCAACATTATAAATGGAACCTTGAAAAGTAGAATGCTGAATGACCAAATCAATAATTTGGACCAGGTCATTAATATAAATAAAATCCCGGGTCTCATTTCCTGTCCCAAAAAGTGAAATCACATTACTTTTCAGTGATTTTTGAGACAAGTCCCAGAACAATTGTTTTTTTAAGCGTGGTCCATAAGCCGAAAAAACTCGCAAACTACAGGTGTTTAAACCAAAAAACTTGTGATACTCTGTAAGCAATAATTCACTTTGTAACTTATGAAAACCATAGGGAGATAAGGGTTTACAAACACTATCTTCTGAAATAGGCAATGTTTGTGGATTACCGTAAACTGCAGCACTCGAAAAATTAATGAACTTGCAATTGATATTATAATCCCGAATTGCAACTAAAATTTTTTGCACATTAATCACATTTAGCTCAAAATCTTTAGAAGGATTTTCAAATGAAAATCCAACATGAGCCGATCCAGATGCATTAATGCAAACATCAAATTGATGCTCTTGAAACGGTAAAGAAAAATCAGAATTATGGCGATCTATGACATAACAATTATCCTCTTGCGATTCATTTACATCCACTTCCCATATTTGATGCCCTTGAGATTTAAAATAATCGACACAATGACTGCCTATAAAACCTTTGGAACCAATGATAAGCATTTTCATTTTGAAAAATATTTAATTAGATTAAAAATTATTTGTCAGATTTTTAAATAACCGAAAAATAAAACATTTAATAGTAAACTTAAAACCATATAACCCTTAAAATATGCAAATCAGTATTACTTGTCATAATATTTATTCTTTGACAAAATGATACACTATCTTCACAAACTTATAATCAAAATATTTTTTTACTATACGCTTCAAATTAGCAAATCTCCTTTTTTTTAGTTTTTTATAATTTTTATACAAACGAAAATAGAGAGCAGACTGCTTTTTTATATCAAATTCTTGACTAATTTTTGCCGAGCAAGAAATACTTCTTTTTTTTAATTCATTTCTATTTTTCGACAAAAACTCAATTTTATCTGCCATAGCGATTACATCTCCTTTCCCTACTACAAAACCAATATCTGAAGTTATTACTTTTTTTATCCCTTCACTAAAATTATAAACAACAGGAACACATCCCACACTCATTGATTCAAGTAATGAAACAGGCAATCCATCAAGCGAAGATGGTAGAACATAAACATCAGAAGTTTTTAAAGCTTCTATAAGATCTTCCGTAGTTTGTGGAACTAAGAAATTAAAATTATCTTTTGATTGAACTTCATTTATAAAATTTTGTTTTTCCTCACCATCTCCACAAATAAACCATTCGACATCTATATTACGCTTTCTAAGTTCATCATCGATTTTGGGTAAATCATAAATCCCTTTAAGTTTTACATGTCGAGCCAAAAAAACTAATCGCAATTTATTGTGTAAATTATGATTCCTGTCAAAGCTCTGAACAGTTACTCCATGAGGAATAAAATGTATATCTTTCTTTCTGTTGGGCAATAATTTACAAATATCTTCATATACTGCTATGTTATGAGTAATGATAACATCTATTATGTGATCGTACTTTTTAGCCAAATAGATATAAGCATCATCTTGACAAATAAAAAAAATTGTCTTTTTTTGCCTTCCATAATTGTCTAGTGTAGCTAATTCTGTATCAAAATTAGTAATAACAACACCTTCTCTTTCTGATATTAATTTTTCAAGTCGAGATGAAACATCATTTATGGGTTCCTCTAAAAAATCAAAAATAATATTATTTTCATCCAAAATAACATCATCACTCCTCTTCGCATTCCAATGCAATGGATTAAGATAAATACATGTTATATCAAAAAAATCATCAGGACGATTGTTAATCATATTTCTATGAAAACTTGCTCCTCCGCCCATTAAATAGATACTAAATACGAGTAGTTCTGGTTTAGATTGTATTTTCATTTTTAAATTATAAAACTTATTTTATTTAGTGACAATGTATTTGTAATATATCAGTCTTTTTAAGTCCTATCTATTTTAAGCTTATGTATTATGGTAAAGCATTTTTTATAAATTTAGCAGGGTTACCAGCCACAATAGTGTAAGGTGCCACGTTTTTAGTAACAACGCTTCCAGCGCCAACTATCGCTCCCTCTCCAATAGTTACTCCTTTTAATATTATCGTTTTTGCTCCTATCCACGAACCTGCGCAAATTTTTATTGGTTTCTTATTTACTAAATCCCATTGTTGATTTTTTTTTGTCTTTGCATCACTTGTATCTTTTTTTCTAATAGCTCTACTAAAATTATGATTATCAGTATCCTGTATCAAACAGTCTGATGAAATCAATACATCATCTTCAATAATTATTTCAATAGTAGCAAAAATTGTTGAACGCCCGATGTAGACATTGTTTCCAATAATAATATTTGCTGTTTCAGTTTCAGTTGAAATATTACCATAAATTAGACAATCATTTCCTATTTCTATTTTAGATTTTTCAGGATATTTTACGGTAATTATTGCATTATTATCAGTATTATCTCCAATAGTTAATCCATCTATTGTTTTCTCTTTCGTTATTTCATCGACAAAGACGTAATGATATATAAGTTTTAATATTTTTATTATTAAATTTTTCATTATCAAGTAATTTTATATTTTAAGTTGTAATACCCATAATTCACATTTTCAAACCTTGCCATATCAGTACCTTCATCATTAATTTTGAAAGGACAGATCATTTCTTGTAAATCGTAAACTTGGAATGTACTTACATCAAAAATTGCCAATCTTAAAAAATAATTATTTGCTGCTAAAATATCACAATCAAAAGACACTTGAAAATTATTTATATTTTTCTCTTCTAACAACTCATCAATAGTTTTAACAAATGTGGTTAAATAATCTCCCGTATTTGATTGAATTGTAAAAGAAAAAGAAGCATTATTAATTAGTCTATTCTTGCAAATTTCTATATTTATATTTATTGTGTCACTAGACAAAAATTCATTTGTCGAGATACTAATATTTTTACTTAAAGAACAATTATTAATAAAAATATCTTTTGTATTATCTACAGATAAATATGAAAGCTCTTTTCTATTAGTCAAAGTCGTATAATTTTCCAACACACTAGAAAGATTGCCATAATTAACTATTCCTCCTTTGTCTAACAACATTCCTTTAGTACACAAATTTGCTATAGTTCCCAATTGATGACTCACAAATAAAATAGTTCGACCCTCCCCTCTTGAAATATCATGCATCTTGCCAATCGCTTTTTTCTGGAACTCGGCATCACCCACGGCCAAAACCTCATCAACAACTAAAATTTCAGGTTCGAGAAAAGCCGCCACAGCAAAAGCCAAACGAACGGTCATACCGGAACTGTATCGTTTTACAGGGGTGTCAATATAACGTTCACAACCGGAGAAATCAATAATTTCGTCTAGCTTAGAGGCAATTTCTTTTTTAGTCATTCCTAATATAGCTCCATTAAGATAGATGTTTTCTCTACCCGTCATTTCGCCATTAAATCCTGTTCCCACTTCTAGCAAAGAAGCAATACGACCACGAGATTTTATGCTGCCTGTTGTAGGTGCCGTCACCTTTGACAATATCTTGAGTAAGGTAGATTTACCCGCTCCGTTCTTCCCAATGATGCCCAAAACTTCGCCACGCTCAACTTCAAAATTAATGTCCTGTAACGCCCACACATAATCACTTTCGCCTTTAGTACTTCGGTCATTGGTATCGCCAATTTTCAAATACGGGTTTTCTTTGCCCCGCACCTGATGCCACCAGCGGTTCAAGTCATGACTAAGAGTACCGGTGCCCACTTGACCTAAGCGATATTGCTTAGAGATATTTTCGGCTTTAAGAATTATGTCTTTCATTTTTTATTCGATGTTCTACTTTAACGAATCCATACTACGAAAATCTTCTACTATCGTAAAAATTTTCTCTTGCAAACTACAAAAACAAAATTTCTTATACAGCTACGCAATCTGAGTCCCAACAATTATTGAAATCAGATGTGATTTTATTTTTCTACACACGAAGTCCTACGTGTGAGTTTTAAAGAATATAGCCTTCTATTGACTGCTGCTAATACGCTACACTGTATCTATAAAACTTTTCTCCGTCTTGTTAAAAATCAATACCCCTACCAAAAGTAAAGCGATTGTCACTCCTACTGTGTAAGCCAATCCTAAAATAGAAATGGAGCCTACATTCAATAACATATAACGGGTTGTTTCTATAATATAGGCCAATGGATTGTATTGCACCAACCAGGCATAATTTGGGATTTTCTCTTTGATTAAAGCCAAAGGGTACATCACTGCCGAGACATACATCAGTAGCTGCACACCAAACGATATTAAATAGCTAAAATCTCTGTATTTAGTAACCAATGACGAAATAAACATTCCCAATCCCAATCCTAGAACCCCCATTAAAACGATGAGGAAAGGAAAAAACACAGCCAAAGGGTTAAGGCTCACTGTAGCACCTTGCGCATAGTAATACAAGTAAAAAACGATAAAAATTAAGAATTGGATTCCAAATTTAATCAAATTGGAGATCACTATCGAAATAGGCACAATAATTCTTGGAAAATACACCTTTCCAAAAATTCCGGCATTCGCACCAAACGTATTCGAAGTTCCTGTTAGGCAAGCCGTGAAATAATTCCATACCGTAATTCCAGCTAAGTTGAACAAAAAGGGAGGAACGGTTCCTGTACTAATACCCGCTAAATTATTAAAAATAATAGTAAAAGTAATTGAAGTAAATAAAGGTTGGATCAGGTACCACAGCGGTCCTAAAACCGTTTGTTTGTACATTGTCACCACATCTCTTTTTACAAAAAGAAGCAGCAAATCTCTATATTGCCAGACTTCCTTGAGATTGAGGGTGAAAAATTTATTTTTGGGTGTTATTTCAAACAGCCAAGTGGTATTTGTATGTTCTGAATGGTTCATTGATTGATGCTAATGTCCTACTTTTGCTTGCCTGCTGCTCAACTCAGTCGAGACGAATTCCGTTTTGTTGGTTAAAGGCAGTCGTTACGAGGCAAATATATATCATTTGGACTAAGTATCCCACTAAAAACGAAGGGTTAGCGTATTTCTTTTTTGGAATGCCTTTTAAGTCTTAGAAAAAATTACGATTGTATCGGGCTAACTTGCTTTGCATCGAAAAAAAAGCGGTGAGAGTACCATCTTTCAGCTGATTAGGACTAAAGCGGTAAGAAACCTTTATAAAAGCGTACTAACTGAAACTGTATTCTTTGGTACTACTATGAAGTCTAGAACATCCTTTAGCAATCAGAGTTTTGTTGTATTCTTAGAATTGGATTGAAATCCAATTCTACTTGTGGGATTGGCTAGGAACACTGCAAGTTATGGTGTGGTACGACACTTATTCCTAAAGTGCTACAGTAGGACGTCTCTTCTACAGGGAGTCAAAAGTGTTGCTGCACTGGCAAAGCGTCCCTAACTCTCATTAAAAAAATACGCTTAGAGCAAATTAAAAGGAAGCGGCAATGCGCTTATGTACATAACTACAAAAAAAAACCTTCTGTGACGCATCACAGAAGGTTTTAGATAGTGTTCCAAATATTATTTAGTGTCCAGGATTTTGAACCGCTAATTTATTATACAAGAGTTCATTTAATGGTATTGGCCATAAATACTGCGTATCGGTGGTAATCACCAATGGCGCAAGTCCTTTAGCAGGGAAGTTTTGTTTTAACCTCATAATATCAGGAGAACTAAACCCTTCGCCTAATAACTCAATTCTTCTTTCAATTGCAATTTGGTCCAATAATGCTTGAACATTTGTAAAAGACGCACTGGTAAAAACTGTCGTAGCATCTGATCTTCCTCGAACTGCATTTAACAATTGGATGGCACGTGCATCCAAAGAATTTGAACTTCTAACTAATGCCTCGGACAGATTTAAAAGTACTTCTGAGTAGCGAATAACGGGAACAAAATCGGGATCCGCTTGTGGACTAGTCCATTTATGAACCCAAGTTTTACCTCCAGTCACCACATTAAAACTCCTTCTTGCGTCTGTAGTTTTCCAACCTGTATTTGAAACTATACCGGTAGGCGCTAATGAATATTCACTACCACCGTTTGAAGTAGAATTATAATAAAACACTAAACTGTTTTGAGTACCCGGCGTATCATTGGAGCTGTATGCAAATGAAAATACATTTTCAGCTGTAGTGGCTCTCGCAAAAACAGTTCCAATAGAAGACGCTAAGGCGTTAGGAACTCCACTTGTTGCGGTAAAAGGTGCTGTGGCAGAAACAATTTTATTCCCTTCTGTAACGACCTCTGGATATTTACCCATGCTGAGATAAACTCTTGTTTTAAGCGCAATTGCCGTGTTTCTATGCGCTCTTGATGTATTGTTTATTGCTAAACCATTAGTTAATGGCAAATTAAGCTCAGCAAAATTTAAGTCGTCAATCACTTGATTGTAAATATCCGCAACCGAAGACCGAACTAAATTGCTATTCCCGCTGCTTGTTTCCGGTAATAACCGCAATGGAAGACCAGGTGAAGCACCATTGTCTTGCGTATACGGTTTTGCATATAAAGTTACTAGTGAATAATAAGACAAAGCTCTTAAGAAACGAGCCTCAGCAAGATATCTCGTTTTTAAAGCTGCTGATACAGTAGCTGTTTCTAAACCACTAATAACAATATTTGATCTATTAATTGCTGTGTAAGCAGCTCCCCATAAATTCTGAACTTCATTTGTAGCGGATTGAACCCCAAAACTCCAGGTAAATAAATTAGTAACACCGTTGTTGCGTTCATTTATAAATTCTGGCCCACGAACGTCTTGGTAATTAAAAAACCGACCTCCATAGAAATTTCCAACCTTTACGCCGCCATAAATTCCCAAGACTAGTTGTTCGATTCTTTGCGGTGTAGCAAATGCATTCGCATCGCTAATTCTAGTTTGATTGACTGGATTTAATGCCTCCGTATCGCTACAGGAAACAATTAGAATTGCTGCAATCAGTGTTAAATATAAATTTTTCATACGTGTATTTTTAAAATTATAAACCTAAATTAAAACCAAATGAAAATGTTCTAGCCATGGGCGCAGAGTTCCTGTCTACACTTGGCGAACCATTTGCATTTCCATTACTAGATATTTCGGGATCAAACCCTGAATAATTAGTAAAAGTGAATGCGTTTTGAGCACTTAAATAAAATCTAAAATTGGCCAATTTCATCTTGTCTAATAAACTTTTAGGCAGGTTATACCCCAATGCAATGTTTCTTACTTTCATGAAATCCCCTTTTTCTAAATTGGCAGAAATTGGCATCGATGAACCATTAGATACATTATCTCCAAAAACTATTTTTGGTATGTCCGTCACGTCACCAGGATTTTGCCAGCGGTTTAGAACGTCTACACTATTGTTCCAAACTCTTTGATCGCGAAGTCCAGCTTGTGTTCCGTTGTATACATAATTGCCTCCTGAAAAATAGACTGAAACATTCAAATCAAATCCTTTATAGGCGAATGTGTTATTAAAACCACCAAAGAAGGTTGGTAAGGCAGGCCCCATAACTTTAGCATCTAAAGCTTGATTCGCTGCGCGCGTTACACTACCATCACTAACTTTAGTCCATCGAGTTGCAACTGGAGCTGAATGATCGTATTGCACTGCTGTTCCATCTCCATGAAAGAAAATTCTTCTTCCATTAGCTGGATTTACACCCCCTGTTTGAACAATATAAAAGTTACCAATCGATTGTCCTACTCTAATTATATTCGTATTCTCTAATTGCGTTGCTACAATAATATCCGAATTATTAGCATCTAATGCGGTTACAAGATTTTTTTGACTGGTTATATTAAAACTTGCGTTCCATTTAAAACTCCCTTTATCTAATATTTTAGCACTCAAGGTCGCTTCGTAACCGGTATTTCTCATGCTACCCACATTTGCCAAAATTGAATTCCCAGGAATTCCAGCAGAAGCTGCTTGTGGTACATTCAAAATCAATCCATCAATATCATTTTTATAATACCCCAATTCTCCCGTAATAACATCATTAAATAAACCGAAATTTAATCCTAAATCTGTTTTATTACTGGTTTCCCATTTCAATTTATCATTTCCAGCACGATTATAAAATAAAGTAGTATTGGATCCATTTACACCTGCATCATAAAAACTACTTGAAGCAAAATCATTTAATCCTTGGTTGTTACCTACAACTCCATAACTTGCTCTTAATTTCAATTGATTTACAATATCAGAACTTACGATATTTTTAAAGAAGGTTTCTTCTGTTAAATTCCAACCAAGAGATCCTCCCCAGAAATTACCCCATTTATTATCTGGAGCAAATGCAGAATATCCATCGCGTCTCGCATTTACAGAAACAAAATATTTTTTATTAAAATCATAATTGACACGACCAAAATAGGACTCCAAATAATTTTCTGTGAGTAAGTTTCCGGAAACCACAATAGTGTTAAATCCACCCTGATACTCATTAAAAAATGGATCCGAAACCCCTCTTCTTGATGCTCCCCATGCGTCTATTTTAGAATATTGTCTCTCAGACCCAACTAAAGCACTTAGATTGTGATTTTCAGATAAACTAACATTGTAATCTAATATATTCTGAATTGATTTTCTAGAATACCTGTTCATCGTATTAGTGGCTACACCAATAAATTGTTGTCCATTACCATTCAAAGGCCCGAGGAAATCTTTATTCTCCACTAGCAGGTTATCGATTCCGTATAACGATTTAAAGTTAAGTCCTTTGGCTAACTTAAGTCCCACGTAAAAATTAGAAATAAAATGATCATTTTGATTCGAAATTTTATTGTTATCTAAGATGTACTTAACGTTTGGCCACTGAAGAGGCGTCAAGTTATTTCCTTGACCGATTTGAGTAGGTGCTAAATTGTAAGTACCATCGTTATTAAATGGACCCACATTTGGCGCCTGAGCGAAAGCCAACCTTGCTGCACCAGAGGAATCGAAAGTAGACCCAGCAACGGAACCTGTACTGATTCCATTATTTCTTGAATTGGTATAATTAAATGTTCCCCCTAAAGTCAACCAGCTCGTTACTTTTTGATCTAAAGTAAAACGACCGGTTTGTCTTCTAAAGTCATTATTTACAAACATCCCTTCTTGCTCTAATTGTCCTGCAGAAAGAAAATATTTTGTATTCTCATTTCCACCAGAAATACTAACACTGTGGTTCGTCGCAACACCTGTTCTATAAATTAGATCATACCAATTTGTATCTACTAGTTTACCGTTAGCATCATTCATCGTGTAAAAACCTCTCGTAGTTCCATTGGCTGGAATACCTGCGTTTCTTAATCCTTCATTCTTAATATCGGTAAATTGCTGCGCATCTAACACATCAATTAAGTTAAATGGTTTTGTAAAACTTACTGAGGAATCAAAATTTACCGTAAACTTACCCGCTTTCCCTTTCTTAGTCGTTATTAAAATTACACCAGCAGCAGCACGAGAACCGTAAATTGCCGCCGAAGAGGCATCTTTCAATACCTCAATACTTTCAATATCTGCTTGATTAATGTTGGCTAAAGGATTATTAGCCGCTTGATTTTGATTTAAGTTATCTCCATTCCAAGAAGGAACACCATCAATTACAATTAATGGATACGAACTTAAAGTAATCGAGTTAACCCCTCTAATTCTAATTACTGCTTGATTTCCCAATACACCATTAGGCTGCGATACATTAACTCCTGATGCCGCTCCAGAAAGTGCTTGGTCAAAACTTTGAACTGGAATATCTTTGATTCTATCACCTGCAATTTTAGCGATAGCACCATTGACATCTCTTCTTTTTTGAGTACCGTATCCAACGACAACTACTTCTTCTAATACGCTACCATCTTGTAACTTAATGTTAACCGTATTAGAAATCCCAACTTTAACGGCAACGTCTTGCATGCCCACAAAAGAAGCCACTAATACATCACCCACTTTCGCTTTGATGGAAAACTTCCCATCAAAATCAGTCTGAACTCCGTTTCTACTCCCTTTAACAACGACATTGGCTCCTGGAATTGGCCCAGAGGCATCTGAAACAACTCCCGAAACAGTTCGCTCTTGTGCAAAAGAAAACTGCATAGATAACGCTAATACTAGCGAAAAAACCCATTTTAATTTTAATCTCATATTAAATTAGTTAAATTAGTTATCCTGCAAAAATGATAATAAAATGTTAAAAAATAGCACTTAGATGCATAAATTTTTTTTATGAATACCATAATTATTATGATATGATACTATCGTAATTGTTAAAAAGGATATTAATACTCAATGAAAGCTATAAAACATTGATTTTAGTACAAAAATTAATTTTGATTTTTTATCACACCAACTTGAATTGTGATGCCGGCTTTTGACTTATCCATTATAAAGTAACCTGTTGGATGTAATTAGTTTTTGACACACGTCACTTCGAGTAGCGGAGCGTATCGAGAAGTTTTGTTCCGTTTTACTTCACGAAAAAAACTCGAACAGACGTTTTGAATAATTGCACCCACCAAGTTAAAGTACTTTCTTTGTATCAAAATACAACTATGCTACGTCCCTATTTTTCTGTACCACATTTAGAAACCGGAACCGATGAAGCCGGTCGGGGTTGTCTCGCTGGACCTGTTACCGCAGCAGCAGTTATTTTGCCTGCTAATTTTGTCAATGACCTGTTAAATGACAGTAAAAAACTATCCGAAAAAGTTAGAGAAAGATTGCGTCCCATTATTGAGCAGGAAAGTATTTCGTATGCGGTAACGCACCTTGAACCACTAGAAATAGACCAAATCAATATCTTGAATGCGTCTATAAAAGCGATGCAACACTCCATTTTGAAGCTGCATCCGCAACCTAATTATATTATTGTGGATGGAAACAGTTCGATAGCCCAAACTCCGTTGCTTTTCACAGGCGAAGTCCTGGTCAAAAATACGGTCAAACGATTTTCTGAAAATGATTGCAATACGTTTAACGACATTCCCTTTAGCTGCATTGTTAAGGGAGACTCGAAATTTATGAGTATCGCCGCAGCTTCCGTTTTAGCAAAAACGTACCGCGATGACTATATGAATCGAATTCATGATGAATTCCCCATGTACAATTGGAAACAAAATAAAGGCTATCCCACCAAAGAACATCGAGAAGCCATTCGAAAATACGGCGTTACAAAATACCACCGATTGACGTTTCGATTGATCCCATAACTTGCAAAAGGGCAATCAACGCATTTCGGACCCGAAGACTGTTGATTTGGCTTAGTGAACTACTGTTCTATGTGGTGGAAATTGATTTTTGATTGTAGATTAACAATTTTTGATTGCAGAGGTGGGTTTAGATGTGGAAACGAGAATTGATTTTTGATTTTTGATTAACGATTTTTGATTGCAGATTTGGGCTTAGATGTGGAAACGAGAATTGATTTGTGATAAACGATTTTTGATTGCAGAGGTAGGTTTAGATGTGGAAACGAGAATTGATTTTTGATTGTAGATCAACGATCTTTGATTGCAGATGTGGGTTTAAATGTGGGAACGATAATTGATTACAGATTTTTTATTAACGATTTTTGATTGCAGAGATGGGGAAACTCAGGACAGAAAAAAATTTCATTACAAACCGTTCTGGATAAACGTCACTTCGAGTAGCGGAGCGTATCGAGAAGTTTTGTTTCGTTTTACTACACAAAAAAACTTGCCGAAAAAAGTTCGGTATAAACTACAGTGACGTTTTGAATAATTGCACCCAACGGTTAATTGAGATCAATAACACGGGCAAGTAGTGGTGGAAATTGATTTTTGATAAACGATTTTTGATTGCAGAGGTGGGTTTTGATGTGGAAATGAGAATTGATTTTTGATTGTAGATTACCGATTTTTGATTGCAGATGTGGGTTTTGATGTGGAAACGAGAATTGATTTTTGATTGTAGATTAACGATTTTTGATTGCAGAGATGGGGAAACTCAGGGCAGAAAAAAATTTCATTACAAACCGTTCTGGATAAACGTCACTTCGAGTAGCGGAGCGTATCGAGAAGTTTTGTTTCGTTTTACTGCACAAAAAAACTTGCCGAAAAAAGTTCGGTATAAACTACAGTGACGTTTTGAATAATTGCACCCAACGGTTAATTGAGATCAATAACACGGACAAGTAGTGGTGGAAATTGATTGTAGATTAACGATTTTTGATTGCAGATTTGGGTTTAGATGTGGAAATGAGAATTGATTTTTGATTGTAGATAAACGATTTTTGATTGCAGAGGTAGGTTTAGATGTGGAAACGAGAATTGATTTTTGATTGTAGATTAACGATTTTTGATTGCAGAGGTGGGATTAGATGTGGAAACGGAAACTGGTTTTTTGATTGCAGATTTAAAGGATTTTCACGGAGTTATCGCATCACTCGACTTCACTTTTTCTTTAATCGATTTGAATCTGTGCATCAGTGGGAACATACAGTTTTGGTTCGGGTTACGAATAGTGCTATTTTAATAAAAATTGTCAGCAATGCGATTTGGATTTACTGTGGCAAGTGCTTTTTGTTATTGAAACTCACAAACAAATAACTTCGTGAAATGCGTCAGTATTTTTGCTTTGACTTCTTCTTCGTTAACTTTTTCAACACCAAGTTCTACGTTTAATGAAGTAACTGCTTTTCCACGAATGCCACACGGAATAATATTATCAAAATACCCCAAATCGGCATTTACGTTTAAGGCGAATCCATGCATGGTCACCCAACGGGAAGCACGAACACCGAGCGCACAAATTTTTCTGGCAAAAGGTGTTCCAGCGCCCAGCCAAACTCCTGTTTCACCAACACTCCTCCCCGATTGTATTCCGTATTCAGCCAACGTCAGAATAATGGCTTCCTCCAGAAAACGCAGGTATTTATGGATATCCGTAAAAAAATTTTCCAAGTCTAAAATAGGATACCCTACAATTTGCCCGGGTCCGTGATACGTAATATCACCGCCACGATTGATTTTGTAGAATGTCGCTCCTTTGGCCTCCAGTTGTTTTTCAGACAACAGTAAATTAGATAAATCACCGCTTTTTCCTAAGGTGTAGACATGTGGATGCTCGACGAACAAAAAATAATTGGGCGTTGCTAAGTCGAGTTCTTCTCTGCGATTTCGAATTTTTAAATCGACGATTCCCTTAAACAGTTCTTCCTGGTATTCCCAAGTCGCTTTGTAATCTTTATTTCCTAAATCTTGAAGTTGGATTATTTTGTTCATTTTTATGAATTGCAAAGTTTCAGCGTGGCAAAGATACGAAGTTTGAAACATGAATGTAGAATATTGGAAATTAGACTACGCAAAAAAGGGATGATATAATCTATTTACATAGCATTACATCACCCCATTTAATTACTGAATTCGGTTCACAAAGCAGGGTACCGCACCTTTCGTTTCCCCTTGTGTTGAATACCTCCTATAATTATACGTTTTTTATTTACTTTTAACCATCTCTGGTTTCAGTATTACTTTTGTCCATCCTTCATCACGAGCATCAAAATGTTTGTAAGCATTAGGAGCCTCGTCCAGTGAAAGTTCATGTGAAATAATTAATGATGGTGTAGCTTTACCAGCAGAAATTAATGTGCAAAGCTGACGATCATAGGATTTTACATTTGCCTGTCCAGTTGCTATTCGCTGTCCTTTCATCCAGAATTGGCCAAAATCAAAATCCATGTGCCCTTCTTTTTGTAAATCTTCTTTTGATTTCGGGTCCTTGGGAACAAAAACCCCCACTACCCCTATTGAACCTGTAGCTTTTACTGCTTGTACGAGTTCATTCATCGTTATATTAGAATGTTCAGTACCATGTTTATCACAACATTGGTAGCCCACACATTCGCAACCTTTATCGGCGCCTATTCCTTTGGTAAGTTCCAAAACCTGCTCTACTGCTGACCCTTTTGAAAAATCAATAGGAATCGCCCCTAGTTTTTCAGCAAGCTTCAATCGATCAGGATGATTGTCAACAACCATAATCTTACTAGCTCCTTTAATACTCGCTGAATGTGCTGCCATAAGTCCAACCGGACCTGCGCCATAAATAACCACAGAGTCTCCTGGCTTTACACCAGCCAATTCCGTGGCATGATATCCAGTAGGGAAAATATCCGATAACATCACATAATCGTTTTCCTTCTCGATGGCGTCTTCGGGTAATTTTAGGCAATTAAAGTCGCCATGAGGTACACGCAGGTACTCAGCCTGACCCCCGCTGTAAGGTCCCATTCCCGCAAAACCATAAGCAGCACCGGCAGTTCCCGGATTCATTGTGAGACAAAAACCAGTTAAGCCGCGTTCACAATTTTGACAATGACCGCATCCAATGTTAAACGGAAGACAAACCATATCTCCTACTTTTATCTGAGTTACAGCTTTGCCAACTTCAACCACCTTACCCATGTTTTCGTGACCCAAAATTCTTCCAGATTCCATATCTGTTCTCCCTTCGTACATGTGAAGATCTGATCCACAAATATTAGTTGTGGTTACTTTAACCAATACATCCGTCGGTTGCTCAATTTTGGCATCCGGCATTTGTACCACCCTCACGTCTCGAGGACCGAAATAAACAAGTGCTTTCATACTATCTTTATTTAAATTGTTTACTTATTTCTTAAAATCACCTCCGTTTAAACTTGGAATAAGGGATGCAATTTTAAATGAATTTTAGAGAATTTAAAGTTAGCGATAATTTTACATATATTTAATTTTCAGACATTTAAAAACATTGTTAATTTTTGGCAGCTCAATTCAGCTCTGTAAAACAACACTCAGTTCTGTTAGTTATTCTAAGAAAACCTCTAGATTGGTACTCTCAGGATTTACCAAACAATCGGTTATAAGAAATTGCAATTCCAATGCTTTTTTATCTTCACTTATTTTTGCATTTTGATTTGAAACCGATTTTATTTTTCGAGGAAAATGATATTTTAAAACATAAGTTTGGCTAATTTTAAGACTGGCTACTTGAATTTTCAATTCTGAAATTTTATCTTGTTGTTTTTTTAGTTCGACAGCATCCGTGATTTTGATTATTCGTTTGAAAATTTTCCCATCAAAAGTAAAATTCACACTGTAGTAATGCTCCTCGGCAACCAAGGCGTAATTATTTCCTATGTCGTCCGCATACTCTTCGGTTTTGTACAAGTCGGCAACTTCCTCTATTTTAGTAAACTTTTGACGGATTGTCGTGCAAAATTCTTTCTCGAAAGAGCTTTTCTTGCTGTGTACTTCCACCGAATTAAATTTTTCGAAAATAGCTTTTTCAAAGGCAGGTAGTCTGGAAAATGTTGCTGCATGCTGTGCTATTAAATCCTTGAAAATATAAGTGGTATCCTTGAATACTTCTTCTTTGGAGTAGTTTTCACCCATTAATTGCATGTAACTTTGCTCGTCTCGCAACTTATTTATTTCAATTTTTCCGGTTCCATCTTCATTTAAATGAATGGTTTCTGTGACTTGGCAGCTTGTTATAAAAAATACTAAAAGCAGTACGATGTAAATTTTATTTTTCAATTTTTATGATTTTGAATCGTTATTTTTAACAAATGTAACTTAATAACTACAATTCCTAGCCCAGATTAAAGTGAAAATCCTTTTTATTTTTCCTTTAAAAATAAAAAGATTGCAACGGAAAGCTGGAAATAGCTCCAAAAAACCTTTAGCACTTTGCTACTTTGGTACTTATACAGTATCTTTGCGCTCTTAAAATCAGCACAAAATGGCATTATCCGAACAAGAAATATTACGTAGAGAAGCACTTACCCAATTACGCGATTTAGGCATTGAACCTTATCCTGCAGCCGAATTTATTACCACCGCCTATTCTAGCGAAATCCTTGCTGATTTCGAGAAGTACGACGGTAAAGAAGTGGTTTTGGCCGGTCGTTTGATGGGAAAACGCATCATGGGGAAAGCTTCCTTTGCGGAATTGAAAGATGCCGAAGGACGGATTCAAATTTATGTATCGCGAGATGATATTTCGACGGATGAAGAGAAAACGATGTACAATGTAGTTTTCAAAAAGCTATTGGATATTGGCGATTTTATTGGGGTTTGCGGGACTGTTTTTAAAACTCAAGTAGGCGAAATCTCCGTTCATGTTTATGGATTGACGGTTTTGGCGAAAGCCTTGAAACCGCTTCCGGTGGTAAAAACGGATGCGGACGGAAAAACGCACGATGCTTTTGCAGATCCAGAACAAAGATACCGCCGTCGTTATGTGGATTTAACGGTGAACGACCATGTGAAAGAAACGTTTATCAAGAGAACCAAATTGTTTAATGCAATGCGTACGTTCTTTAATGATAGAGGCTATCTCGAAGTGGAAACACCAGTGTTACAACCGATTCCTGGTGGTGCTGCAGCGCGTCCTTTTATTACGCACCACAATTCCCTTGACATGCCATTATACATGCGTATTGCCAATGAATTGTATTTAAAAAGATTGATTGTTGGTGGTTTTGAAGGGGTTTATGAGTTTTCGAAAAATTTCCGTAATGAGGGAATGGATCGTACGCACAACCCGGAATTCACCGCCATGGAAATATATGTAGCCTATAAAGACTACAACTGGATGATGAAATTTGCCGAAGACCTTTTAGAATATTGCGCCATTGCGGTCAACGGAACGAGTGACGTTACTTTTGGAGAACACAAAATCAGCTTTAAAGCGCCTTATGCTAGGGTTACGATGACGGATTCAATCAAACATTTTACTGGTTTTGATATCTCTGGAAAAAGTGAAACGGAACTTTTTGATGCTGCAAGAGGCATGGGAATTGACGTGGATGCTACAATGGGTAAAGGAAAATTGATTGATGAGATTTTTGGTGCCAAATGTGAAGGAAACTATATTCAACCTACTTATATCACGGATTATCCAAAAGAGATGTCACCCTTGTGTAAGCAACACCGCGACAATCCAGAATTGACGGAGCGTTTTGAATTGATGGTTTGTGGTAAAGAAGTGGCCAATGCGTATTCAGAATTGAATGATCCAATTGACCAAAGAGCTCGTTTTGAAGACCAAATGCGTTTGGCTGAGAAAGGAGATGATGAGGCTACCGGAATTATAGATGAAGATTTCTTGAGAGCGCTTGAATACGGAATGCCTCCAACCTCTGGAATGGGAATTGGAATGGATCGTTTGATTATGTACTTGACCAATAATGCTTCGATTCAAGAAGTGTTGTTATTTCCACAAATGCGACAAGAGAAAAAACAAGTTCAAATCGAGTTGGAAGACGATGAGAAATTGATTGTTGCGCTATTGAAAACCAATGACAACCAAATGGAGTTTGGCGCACTAAAAATGACCTCTGGCTTAAGCGGTAAAAAATGGGATAAAGCCATGAAAAACTTATCTTCTCTGGGATTGACAGAAGTTGTCGTAAATGGTGATACTAAAGCGTGTAGATTGAAAGAGTAATTTATTTTATAATAGAATATTAAAAGGAACTTCGTAATGGAGTTCCTTTTTTTTTAATTCAAATAATTATTTATGTACTTGAAAAAAGAAGATGGAAAATCTAATTATCTACTCCTTCTAACTAGTTATTTACGCGCGTCTGTTCGAGTGGTTTTTAAAGCTAAAGTCGAGCTCGCTTTTTAAACTAAATGAACTGCTTTAAAAATTGTATCGAGAACTGATTACGAAAAGCGCTTCTCGATACATTTTTGGCTTGACGATTTTGCGGATAAAATGGAAAATCCATTACAAGCCAAAAACACTTCCCGAAACAAGTTCGGGATAAACGGTAGAGACGTGTTTGGTGATGATGACGAAAGTATCTTCGAGAACTCTACAACGAAAAGAACTTCTCGATACATTTTTGGCTTGACAGTTTTAGGTTAGTTTAGAAAATCCATTACAAGCCAAAAACACTCGAAGAGACGTCAAGGACAGGAATAGTTAGCACTGAGGAGAACTCTAAAACGAAAAGAACTTCTCGATACCTTTTTGGCTTGACAGTTTTAGGTTAGTATAAAAAATCCATTACAATCCAAAAACACTTCCCGAAACAAGTTCGGGATAAACGGAGGAGATGTATTAGACAAGAATAGCAATCAATACTAAGCTCGATTTGTTAAACTAAAACGCCTGTTACGCGCGTCTGTTCGAGTGGTTTTTAAAGTTAAAATCGAGCTTGCATTTTAAACTAAATGAACTGCTTTAAAAATTGTATCGAGAACTCTATAACGAATAGAACTTCTCGATACATTTTTGGCTTGACAGGTCTGAGGTTAGTCCGCGAAATTCTAAACAAGCCAAAAACACTCGAAGAGACGTGTTTGGTGATGATGACGAAAATATCTTCGAGAACTCTATAACGAAAAAAACTTCTCGATACCTTTTTGGCTTGACAGTTTTAGGTTAGTATGAAAAACCCATTACAAGCCAAAAACACTTCCCGAAACAAGTTCGGGATAAACGGAGGAGATGTATTAGACAAGAATAGCTATCAATACTAAGCTCGATTTGTTAAACTAAAACACCTTTTACGCACGTCTGTTCGAGTGGTTTTTAAAGTTAAAATCGAGCTTACTTTTTAAACTAAATGAACTGCTTTAAAAATTGTATCGAGAACTCTATAACGAAAAGAACTTCTCGATACATTTTTGGCTTGACAGGTCTGAGGTTAGTCCGCGAAATTCTAAACAAGCCAAAAACACTCGAAGAGACGTGTTTGGTGATGATGACGAAAATATCTTCGAGAACTCTATAACGAAAAAAACTTCTCGATACATTTTTGGCTTGACAGTTTTAGGTTAGTATAAAAAATCCATTACAATCCAAAAACACTTCCCGAAACAAGTTCGGGATAAACGGAAGAGACGTGTTGGACAAGAATAGTAATCAATACTAAGCTCGATTTGTTAAACTAAAACACTTTTTACGCACGTCTGTTCGAGTGGTTTTTAAAGCTAAAGTCGAGCTCGCTTTTTAAACTAAATGAACTGCTTTAAAAATTGTATCGAGAACTTTATAACGTTAAGCGCTTCTCGATACATTTTTGGCTTGACAGGTCTGAGGTTAGTCCGCGAAATTCTAAACAAGCCAAAAACACTCGAAGAGACGTGTTTGGTGATGATGACGAAAATATCTTCGAGAACTCTATAACGAAAAAAACTTCTCGATACATTTTTGGCTTGACAGTTTTAGGTTAGTATAAAAAATCCATTACAATCCAAAAACACTTCCCGAAACAAGTTCGGGGTAAACGGAAGAGACGTGTTGGACAAGAATAGTAATCAATACTAAGCTCGATTTGTTAAACTAAAACGCCTGTTACGCGCGTCTGTTCGAGTGGTTTTTAAAGCTAAAGTCGAGCTCGCTTTTTAAACTAAATGAACTGCTTTAAAAATTGTATCGAGAACTGATTACGAAAAGCGCTTCTCGATACATTTTTGGCTTGACGAGTTTTAGGTTAGTATGGAACATCCATTCCAAGCCAAAAACACTTCCCGAAACAAGTTCGGGATAAACGGAGGAGATGTATTAGACAAGAATAGCTATCAATACTAAGCTCGATTTGTTAAACTAAAACACCTTTTACGCACGTCTGTTCGAGTGGTTTTTAAAGCTAAAGTCGAGCTTACTTTTTAAACTAAATGAACTGCTTTAAAAATTGTATCGAGAACTGATTACGAAAAGCGCTTCTCGATACATTTTTGACTTGACGGGTTTGAGGTTAGTCCGCGAAATTCTAAACAAGCCAAAAACACTTCCCGAAACAAGTTCGGGATAAACGGAGGAGATGTATTAGACAAGAATAGCTATCAATACTAAGCTCGATTTGTTAAACTAAAACACCTTTTACGCACGTCTGTTCGAGTGGTTTTTAAAGCTAAAGTCGAGCTTACTTTTTAAACTAAATGAACTGCTTTAAAAATTGTATCGAGAACTGATTACGAAAAGCGCTTCTCGATACATTTTTGACTTGACGGGTTTGAGGTTAGTCCGCGAAATTCTAAACAATCCAAAAACACTCGAAGAGACGTTAAGGACAGGAATAGTATCTAATGAGGAGAACTTTATCAAGTTAAAAGCTTCTCGATAATTTTTTGGCTTTGCGGGTTTTAGGCTAGTATGAAAAACCCATTACAAGCCAAAAACACTTCCCGAAACAAGTTCGGGATAAACGGAAGAGACGTGTTTGTTGATGATGACGAAAGTATCTTCGAGAACTCTATAATGAAAAGCGCTTCTCGATACATTTTTGGCTTGACAGTTTTAGGTTAGTATGGAACATCCATTCCAAGCCAAAAACACTCGAAGAGACGTTAAGGACAGGAATAGTATCTAATGAGGAGAACTTTATCACGTTAAACGCTTCTCGATAATTTTTTGGCTTTGCGGGTTTTAGGCTAGTATGAAAAACCCATTACAAGCCAAAAACACTTCCCGAAACAAGTTCGGGATAAACGGAAGAGACGTGTTTGTTGATGATGACGAAAGTATCTTCGAGAACTCTATAATGAAAAGCGCTTCTCGATACATTTTTGGCTTGACAGTTTTAGGTTAGTATGGAACATCCATTCCAAGCCAAAAACACTCGAAGAGACGTGTTTGGTGATGATGACGAAAATATCTTCGAGAACTCTATAACGAAAAAAACTTCTCGATACATTTTTGGCTTGACAGTTTTAGGTTAGTATAAAAAATCCATTACAATCCAAAAACACTTCCCGAAACAAGTTCGGGATAAACGGAAGAGACGTCAAGGACAGGAATAGTTAGCACTGAGCAGAACTCTATAACGAAAAGAACTTCTCGATACCTTTTTGGCTTGACAGTTTTAGGTTAGTATGGAAAATCCATTACAAGCCAAAAACACTTCCCGAAACAAGTTCGGGATAAACGGAAGAGACGTAGAGGAAAGGAAAAGTATACAATACTAAATACTATTTGTTAAACTAAAACGCCTGTTACGCGCGTCTGTTCGAGTGGTTTTTAAAGCTAAAGTCGAGCTTGCTTTTTAAACTAACTGAACTGCTTTAAAAATTGTATCGAGAACTCTATAACGAAAAGAACTTCTCGATACATTTTTGGCTTGACAGTTTTAGGTTAGTTTAGAAAATCCATTACAAGCCAAAAACACTTCCCGAAACAAGTTCGGGATAAACGGAAGAGACGTCAAGGACAGGAATAGTTAACACTGAGCAGAACTTCATAACGAAAAGAACTTCTCGATACCTTTTTGGATTGACGAGTTTGAGGATAAAATGAAAAATCCATTACAAGCCAAAAACACTTCCCGAAACAAGTTCGGGATAAACGGAAGAGACGTAGAGGAAAGGAAAAGCATACTATACTAAATACTATTTGTTAAACTAAAACGCCTGTTACGCACGTCTGTTCGAGTGGTTTTTAAAGCTAAAGTCGAGCTCGCTTTTTAAACTAAATGAACTGCTTTAAAAATTGTATCGAGAACTTTATAACGTTAAGCGCTTCTCGATACATTTTTGGCTTGACAGTTTTAGGTTAGTTTGGAAAATCCATTACAAGCCAAAAACACTTCCCCAAACAAGTTCGGGATAAACGGAAGAGACGTGTTGGACAAGAATAGTAATCAATACTAAGCTCGATTTGTTAAACTAAAACGCCAGTTACGCACGTCTGTTCGAGTGGTTTTTAAAGTTAAAATCGAGCTTATTTTTTAAACTAAATGAACTGCTTTAAAAATTGTATCGAGAACTGATTACAAAAAGCACTTCTCGATACATTTTTGGCTTGACAGTTTTAGGTTAGTTTGGAAAATCCATTACAAGCCAAAAACACTCGAAGAGACGTCAAGGACAGGAATAGTTAGCACTGAGGAGAACTCTATAACGAAAAGAACTTCTCGATACATTTTTGGCTTGACAGTTTTAGGTTAGTTTGGAAAATCCATTCCAAGCCAAAAACACTTCCCGAAACAAGTTCGGGATAAACGGAGGAGATGTATTAGACAAGAATAGCTATCAATACTAAGCTCGATTTGTTAAACTAAAACACCTTTTACGGACGTCTGTTCGAGTGGTTTTTAAAGCTAAAGTCGAGCTCGCTTTTTAAACTAAATGAACTGCTTTAAAAATTGTATCGAGAACTTTATAACATTAAGCGCTTCTCGATACATTTTTGGCTTGACAGTTTTAGGTTAGTTTGGAAAATCCATTACAAGCCAAAAACACTTCCCGAAACAAGTTCGGGATAAACGAGAGAGACGTGTTTGGTGATGATGATGACAAACATATGTTCGAGAACTCTATAATGCAAAGCGCTTCTCGATACATTTTTATTCCCGAACCTTCGAGAGAAAAATACTCGATCTGACTAAAAATTTCCTTTTCAGCTACAGAAAATCGTCTTCTTTTGTACTACTTTACTTCTGTTAAATAAGTCATAAAATTCTTAGGTAATTGGATTTAACTGTTACTTTTGATGAACAAAAAACAATTCAACATGAAAAAAATTACTGTATCGATTCTAGCCTTATTTGCTTTTGGCTTCGCCAATGGTCAAGCCAAAGAAGGTCAAGTATCAAAAGGCAAATGGCTTATTGAAGCCAATACTGGCTTTGGAAGAAACGTAGGGACTACCGCCATGTATTTTAGTTCTTCGGACGGAATCACTTCCTACAACATTGGAGCTGAAGGAGGTTATTTTATCAAAGATAATCTGGCACTTAAATTAGGATTAGGCTATGGAGAAATAGATGGGGTCGGCGAACCGATTGCTTATAAAATTGGAGCCAAATACTATTTAAAAACGATGATTCCTATTGAGCTTTCTTATAATGGAGTCGGTTTTGGTGACGCAGATGCTAATCCTACCTACATAGGTGCGCAAGTTGGTTATGCGGTATTTTTAGGTAAAAATGTAAGTATCGAACCCGGAATTCGTTATAATATGGCAACTCACAAACAATATTATGACAATAGTTTACAGTTTAATCTTGGTTTTGCTTTGCATTTTTAAAATAGTCAGTGTGTAAAAACAAAAAAAGTTGGCTCTTTGATTAGAGCCAACTTTTTATTTCAAGAATATTTTAGTTTTAAAATCCTAAACCAACCGCCATCGCTGTAGCTTGAATATTTAGTTCAGCAACTTTGGTTGCTGCACCAGTTGTCAAGTTGATACTAAAAACTGAAGTACTATTATTTACCTTTAATAAGGCGAAAGCAGTAGCACTATTTCCACCGATATCAAATCCGCTATCTTCATCAATATTAACTCCTAAATTTCCAATAGCAACTAATGTTCCGTTATTTGGTGGATCTTGACGGTATAACATATCCGTTTATGAATCCATCACAAATAAAGTGGTTGTACCTGCACCAGCCACATTATTGGTATATGCGGCACCCGTAACAAATGGGGTTCCAGGATTTAAATTACCATCTACAAATACTACTGTTCCTAAATCTGGGTGTAAACGCAAGTTTTGACCTGTATTACTTACTAACCTGATTCTATCTACTGTTGGATTGAAATCAAAACCAAAAGAAGTACCTGACAAGACCGTTAACAATGGAGACCCAACTGCTGTTAATGCACCACTAGCTGTATTCACAGAAAATAATCTGCTTTGATTAGAGATCGCATATAATGCTCCATTTGCTGGTCTAAAATCTAGCCCTACAATACTTTCATTTGTAGCCAACCCAGTTAATGAAACAGAAGTATTACTTCCGTTTGTAGGATTAAAACGAACCAACATATTGCCCGAAGTTGTAGCATAAGCAACTGGATTCGTCTTGAACGCAATACTAATTACTGGAGCAGTGAATTTTCCAACATCAACGGCTTTCCCCGTTGCTAAATCAATGGTATATAATGTAGATCCATTTGTATTATTAGTTACAGCCAAGGCAGTAGAATTATCTGCTGAAATATCCATATCCCCTGCACCTTGAAAGTCAACTCCTAAATCACCTACAAGCTGAAGTCCACCATCATTAGGTGGCGATTGAATATATAACTTATCTTGTTCGAAATCGATATCATACAACATTGTAGTTGTTGCACCAGCCATACTATTCGTATACGCTACTGCACCAATTTTAGGATTTGTACCGCCATTAATAACACCATCCGTTGCTACAACAGTTCCTAATTCTGGGTGCAATCTTAAATTTTGGCCTGATTCTGTTACCAAACGAATTCTATCTACGGTTGGATTAAAATCCAATGAAGCATTAACTCCAGCAACAACAGGAGAAAAAGATCCAGCACCCAATGCAGTTGCAACTCCACTTTTCTCATTAATAAAATAAAGACGACTAGACGAACCTACAGCATATAACTGTCCGGTTGCAGGTCTGTAATCAATACTTACGATGTTTTCTGATGTAGGTAAACCAACAATTGGTGTAGTCGAAGTTGGAGTTCCTAAATTTCGTGCATTAAAGGTCAGAATTGTATTATTACTGGCTAATGCCGTAAAATTTACATCTGGTGCCGATACTGGCATCATCATTTCATTGCTATCCTCATCATTACAAGAAATTGCAATACTAGATAAAAGGGCTAGACCAATAATGGAAGCAAAACCTATTTTTTGTTGTTTGTTTTTCATCGTTTATTTATTTAGTTATCCCTTCATGTACGAAGTGTAGTTCACTATGGTTTTAAAATTTTAAAAAACTTTAAAAAACAACTAAATTGAAACGTTTGCCGAAATAAAAAACTACTTCAATTGGTTCACTAGAAAGGGTTGCCAACCAATTTTAGAAAATAATAGAGAATTTAAAATAATGCTTTTTTATTATTATCGCTTTATAATTTTAATATGCCTTGATTTCAGCTTTTTGTCGTTAGTGAATTTCGTTGCTTGTTTTCCTGCTTGAACAGGTCGATCAGACGAAAGAATAGTTGCGCCATTTTCAATTAATTTATAATACAAAGCATCCCCATTTGCGGCAGCACTTTTATCGATATTGCCCATAGTACCCAAAATACAAGCTATACCTCGGCCGTTTAAATACTGATACACTTCGGCCTTTGGCTCTGCTGTACCCACAAAAGCGATCATTTTATCCACTTTGACACCCAGATTTTCCATACGCTCTACATCTTCTTTTCCTCTCGCCGAAACCGAAATCATTAAATCCGGAGCCAGTTGAGCTACTTCGGCGGCTTGAGTTGCATTGTAGGTTATAATAACAGAATACGCTTCGGCTTTGTTCCTGCGTACTGCATCGACAATCATTTTCATAGGAACTCCTTTTTTTACATCAAGGTTATAAATTACTTTGCCTTTCCCCCATTGCAGAACCTGATCTAAAGTTTCTATTTTATAAGGGGTTTGGTTGCCTTCATTATCCTTTAAAAAGAATTGCTGTAATTCTTTATAGGTGTATTTTTCAATCTTACCCGTACCCGTAGTTGTTCTATCAAGCTTATTATCGTGCATCATAACCAAAACAGAATCTTTACTCAGCGCAATATCCGTTTCTACAATTGTAGGATTGTATCGAATAGCATTTGCAAATGTAGCGGTACTATTTTCTGGAAATCCTGTTGTTGGACCACCTCTATGCGCACTGATCAAAGGGATACTTTTGTTCGAATATTTTAAAAAACGATGCAATTGTAATGGTGTTTTAAATTGCAAAACATATTCATTTACCTGTGCAAAACCGAGAGTGCTAATTATTAAGAAGCAAAACGAAAAACAAAAATTCTTATTTTGAAACATATTCTTTTTTTTAATTGGACTGTAAAAGTAAGGAATTGAAGTGGCATCAAATGACAACTCCAACATAAAAGAGACTCGACAATTACAAACTATAATTAAGGTTTACACTCCATCTGTAATTTGCTTCTACATTGCCGCCGGTAAGATTTTGATTGATGGGTAACATGGCATTCGCTCCAAAAGAAAGTCTGTCTTTACCAACCTCAAAACCAACTTTCCCGAAAAGAATATCGCCACTTGTATTCCGTAATTTTTGATTGTATTGGCAATTACTTTCATAAACTTCACCAGCAAAACCCAGTTGTGGAACAATAGAAAAACTATTTTTCTCATACAAATAGAAAAAAGTCCCTGCATAATTTAACTGATTTCCAAAACGATAACTCTTTTGGTTTTCTGTTTTTATAACATAATTCAGCATCGAGTTTAAGCCAAATTGCTTTCTTTTTACGATATATTCGGTAGCCAAAAGATAATCCCAACTTCCTGTTCCGACTTGAAAACTTGGATTGATACTTCCAGAATTCG
This sequence comes from Flavobacterium xanthum, assembly GCF_900142695.1. Taxonomy (GTDB): domain Bacteria; phylum Bacteroidota; class Bacteroidia; order Flavobacteriales; family Flavobacteriaceae; genus Flavobacterium; species Flavobacterium xanthum. Next base: position 34,772 of record NZ_FRBU01000009.1, read on the forward strand.
CTTCATTGAATTTTCCGGTTGGCGCTTTTATTCCGCCTCCCAATTGCAACGTATGAACCAAAAAAGTGCTGTCTTTATGCGTTTGATACAACCGATACATTGCCAAAACCGTGATATCGCCAATCCCACTAATGCTTTTATCGCCTGTCGCGGTTTCTCTTTCATGAAAATGATACGGTAGTAATGCCGAAACCTGCACTTTTTCGCTTACTGGGATTCGGCCCCAAACCTGAACGGTATTGAAATTTTCTTTGTACCAAGGTGAATTGCTGTACAAACCATCCATGGATTTGTATTGTTGATTGAAATACCGAATCCCGACGAAATTAGAATTCAACATCGAGGCGAATCCCATGCTTCCGCCGCTGGCTGAGCAGCCACAGGCATCACAAAAATCCTCTTCTTCTAGGAATGAATGGTATTTTGTAAATGGATTTATGGTATTTAAACTATCTTTTTCGGTGGCGTTTGCCAATTGAAATAGAAGTACTAAAAGTAATGCGTATTTTTTCATGTTTGTTGTTTTTAGCCCTGATGGAAACGGAAAGCCCGGAGCGAAAAAGCTTGTTTTTCTTGTCCTGAAAAAGCGACCAGCGGAAGCTCTTTTCAGGACATAGAAAAACAGCTTTTGTAGTGAGGACTTGCAGTGTACAGCAGGAAATAGCTTCTTAAATTAATATTCAGAAAAACGTTTGTCTGTTAGGTATTGCGCGTCCGTCAATGTTTTTAGGAAAGCAATAATTTTTGTTTTTTCGGTTGTTGTTAATGGAATTCCGAGTGATCCGTTTTTGTTCAAAATGGGGTCTAAAGTAGCTGAATTGACTACACCAGAATTGTAATGTTCCATAACAGCTTCCAGCGTAAATAAGCGGCCATCGTGCATGTAAGGAGCCGTTTTCTCTATGTTTCTAAGGCTTGGCACTTTGAATTTATACTTATCCTGAGGCAACTCCGTCACGCGAAAACGACCAATATCATTGTATGCGGGATCTACAGGCAAACCATTATTCCTAAAAGAATTGTCCGTAAATAAATCTGTGGCGTGACAACTGGAACATTTTTGATTGAAAATGGCATAACCATCCTGCTCCACTTGCGTGAGTGTTCCACCCGATTCGCTGCGGCGGTACTTGTCAAAACGAGAATTTGAGGACGTAACCATTACCATAAATTGTCCCAAGGCTTTGAGCATGTTTTCGGAATTGATTTGTCCATCCGTAAAAGCAATTTTGAATAGCTTTTGGTACTCAGCATCTCCTTTCATCATAGCAACCGCTTTCGCAAAATCACCATTCATTTCGATAGGACTGGTGAACGGAATTATGGGTTGCAGGTCTAAATGTGTCGTTGCACCATCATACATAAATGTGGTTTGATAGGCCAAATTTTGGATTGGCGGCGTGTTTCGGGTTCCTATGGCGTCATCAACACCATGACTCAAAGTGTGGCCGTGATGCGTAAATGCATCTTCCTGAATATGACAAAAACCGCAGGAAACAATGCCATCCGAAGCCAATCGCCCGTCGTAGAAAAGTTTTTTTCCGAGTTCAAATCCTTTTTCTGTTGGTGGATTATTCGCTAAATTATAAGCCAAAGGTGGGAAATTTGCCGGAACCTGAAAATCCAAAGGGATATTTTGATAAGCCTCGTTGTCATCAGTAGAACAATTCCAAAACAACGGCAAAATGAGCAATATGATATATTTTGCTTTCATTTTATATTTTTTTTAAAAGCGATCAGACTTTAATATCAAACCGCTATTAGATTTAAATTTAGTCGTTATGTACGTGGTCTATTGTAAACATCGAAGAAATATTAGCGGTTACTAATGCTAATTTAGCACCGCCCATGACGGTTGCTGATTCTGAAAAATTGATTTTATTGGTTCCGTCAATTACTTGGGACAAATCAGCCATAATGTGAACTTGAGGCGTAATTGTAGTTCGTACCAATGCTTTTTCAGGAAAACCCAAAGTAACTTCGGCATAGTTATAATCGGTTCCAGTTTGTCCAGTGTGTACTTTAAATTCTTTGGCTACTGACACTGTGGGTGCTGTAAAAGAACCTTCGAAAGCCACAAACTTATAACCGGCGCTCCAAGACCACATCATTCCAGCAGTTTGTGCTGTTGCCAAAAAGTCCCCTTGACCCGTTGCTCCAGCTTCCCATTGGGTTTTATCAACTCCAATTCCGTAGGTAACTTTAGTATAATTTCCGGCAGGAATATTAGTAAGATTCAATACTAATGTTGCAGGCGTAGCTTCATCTACAATAAAATAACTTTGACTTTTTGGATACGTAAATGTAGTTCCGTCTTCTTTTGTCAATACAATATTACTCACAATGTACATGGCTTTAGAAACTGCAACCACCTCAGCATTCGGATTAGTGTAGTTCGTATTAAAAGCAAAATTAGCCGATTTGTATACGTTATCGAATTCTAATTTTAGATTTCCGTTTCCGGTAATCGCTTCATTATCATTGTCATTAGAGCAAGAAAATAAGGTAACTGCGATAGCCATTACAGCTAGTATATTTTTTAATTGAAATTTCATTTCTTAAGATTTTATTTTAAATATTAGGTATTGATTTGCATGCCGTTTTTGGATGATTTATTTCCAAAAAAAGCAAACAAAATCTCATCCGTTTAAAAAAAACGAATTAATAAAAGCACACTACGTGCCTAAAAATTTAAGAAATGAAAGCGGGCGGGTGAAACACAGAAGCACTATTCAAGTGAAAATATAAATTAGAATAGTAGGAGTTTGTTTTTTCTTTGGTTCCAAAACAAAGCGGTATAATATCAAAAGATTTTATTTCCTCAAAAATGAGTACGTCAAGGATTGAAGTCGTTCCTTTTTTATCTGTAGAAAGAGGCTTTTCAGCATCAGAAGCTTTAGCCAATTCTTTCATCAAATGACACTTTCCGTTACATTGCATTTTAGGTTTGTCCTTATTGATACAAAGCACTTTTGAAATGTATTCATAATTGATAACATACTCTAAAACCGGAAGGACTGGCTTTACAAGTAGGATTAATACAATTATGAATATGATTTTTTTCACGGTGCAAATTTACAACATCATGGAGTATAAAAAATGTTTTTAAATAGAATAATCCTGTAAAAATCATTCTATTTAAAAACAACTTTCTGGAGGCTTTACGCCAATTTCAATTCGGGGATTTCAATCTCAAATAATTCTAATTTATAGGAATTAAATTGACTAAGAATCTCTTTTTTAGTACTTTCGAAAAAAGGAGTTATTGAAAATAAATCTTCATAATATTCGATTCCTTGTAGCAAATTATTTTTAAACGAATTCCATTTTTTAATTTGTCCCAAAGTGATTTCTTCCGTAACTGCTGATATTTCATTTTTCAGATAATCCAAATACATTTTTAACTCTTTCACAAATAGATTTGGTCGATTGGTAACCGTCAATACTGATGCGTTTCCATAAATATGCTGCACCATTTTAGACAGTGAAACTTCTTGATCAAAATAAGCCATATTGGGTCCTGGACAAATAATGACGCCTTGCGCCTGACCTTTTATTTTAATGTCATTCTCCAAATACGAAGCATTAGCTAACCCCACACAAAGACAGGCTTTCTCCGTAATACTGTTTTTCTTTTTTTCGAAAACTTCAGCAGTTAAAACATCTTTTTGAAGCAGCAATTCTTCCAGTTTCAAGTCTTGGTATTTCTTAGATGACGTACAAATTCCCGTGGCATCGTATTCTTTGCTTAACGCCAAAAAGCGTTTGGGGCAGGAACTTCCCGCTTTATTGTCATTAATTCGTTTTTGTTTTAGCGTTTCATTAGTAGTTCCTCGCAACGTGTTAAAAGGAATTCCCAACGGCGAAATATGACTTAAATACAGATCATCTTCTTTGGCTACAGCCAATAAATCTCTGGTGTGTTTATCTACCGAAGTGGCTTCAGGAACCAATAAAAACGGCGAACCCCAACCCACAGAATCCACATTATAATTTTCCAATAGAAAATCATGCTCTTCAGCAGTTCCTACGCCGCCTTGAACCGTGATTTTTAAATCCAAAGGTTGTTCTGGAACATGTATTTCTTTTTGTGCCAATGCTTTCACCATTAACTCATGCGCAGATTGAATCAGTTGTTCTTTTTTCTGTTTAAATTCTTCCAGAATTGGTCCTAATAAATAGCCTTCGGTGGCAAAAGCGTGTCCGCCACAATTCAGTCCGGATTCGATTCGGTATTCAGAAACCCAAAGTCCTTTTTTAGCTAAAAAGTTCCCTTGAATCATCGCCGAGCGAAAGTCGCTTACTTTCAGCGTGATTTTCTTCTTCAGTGCATTATTCGCATCCGGAAAGAAAGCTGAAAAACTTTCGAAATAGCTGTATAATCTTGGATTCATCCCTGCCGATAAAACAACCGAAGATGCTAATGTACTGTTTACAAACCCACGCAGCGCAGCATGTGCATCATTAAAAGTAATGGGTAATTGTTCCTCTTTGATGAAATTATCCTTATCCAATTTGGTCATAATATTAACATCAATATCGCCCGGATAAAGATTTTTCTCCAGATAATTTTTGATATTATCTTTGAAAGCAAAACCGTCTTCCATCAAATTTTGCAAGCCTGCTTTAATGGCTGATTTGTTGGGCAACATGGCAATGTAATTTTCCAAAGCTGATTTGCTTTCCGATAATTCCGTTTTGAAATTTTCGAATTTTTCCTTCACGATTTTGTCTACCAAATTCAGATACGAAGTAATGCGTTCTGCGCGGTAATCGTGAATTTTTTGTGTAATTTCCTGATAGGGTAAATCGAATTTCTTGCTGTAAAAAGCATTCATTTTTTCGATAAGCTCATCATCCATAATTGAAATAACGGACGATATTCCATATTTAGCTACACGTATCGGACTATCAATAGTATAGGCAAGTCCCATCACGGGAATATGGAACGTATGAAGGGGATTATTTTCTGTCATGTTAAAAATGATTTAATAAATAAACCCCAAAATTCGGGAAACTAAACCGTATAAAAACTGATAAATATCATGCTTTCAAAACTAGAATCCGGACTTATTTAAGTACATTTTACAGAAAAAAAACAACTTAAAATTCACATTCAATCCTAAAACCAAAAAGATAAACTTTTGTTAACGATTAAACTTTTTAGGTACATTCCTATCCTATAACTATAAAACTTAAAACAATACAAATGAAAAAATTATTTATCGTTGCATTAGTAGTTGTCGGAATGACAAGCTTTGCACAAGAAAGAAAAGCAAGACCAGAAAGAGCCAAAATGGAGCAAATGACTCCAGAGCAAAGAAACCAATTGCACTTGAAAAAGATGACTTTGGAATTAGAATTGAATGCTTCTCAACAAAAAGAAATGAGTAAAGTCATTGCTGAACAAACTAATAAAAGAGAAGCCCGAATGGCTGAAAGAAAAGGCACGAAAGCGGCAACTAAAAAACAACTTACTTCGGAAGAGCTGTTTGCTAAAAAAAGCCAAATGTTAGACGAACAGATTGTGATGAAAGAGAGAATGAAAAAAATTCTTTCAGCAGACCAATATAAAAAATGGGATGACATGAAAGGGAAAAAGCACAACCGAATGAATCAAAGAATGGCGCATCATAACGGCAGAAAAGCAGCAAAAATGGGTGATAAAAAATAATCCATTTACTTAAACTATTTCATCTTAGTTCATAAAAAAGCCCCGAATTGGGGCTTTTTTAGGTTTAAAATGTTTTAGAAATTTTGTCTATTGCCTGAATAGTGAAATCTAAATCCTCATACGTTAATGCATCGGTAATAAACCACGTTTCGTATGCCGAAGGCGCAATGTAGATTCCCTCCTGCAATAAACCGTGAAAGAATTTCTTAAACGTTTCATTATCGCCCTTTGCAGCAGTTTGAAAATCTATCACTGGCGTTGCATCAAAATGAACTGAAATCATGGAGCCAATGGTATTGATCGTAAACGTAACATTATTTGCTTTCAGCACTTTATCAATTCCTGCAGCCAAATAGGCTGTTTTCTCTGCTAATCGTTTAAAAATAGCCCGATCACTATCCAATGCTTGTAACATCGCTAATCCTGCGGCCATAGCCAAAGGATTTCCTGACAATGTTCCTGCCTGATAAACAGGACCTAGCGGAGCCAGATAATTCATGATTTCGGCACGAGCGGCAAAAGCGCCTACTGGCAAACCTCCTCCAATTACTTTTCCGAAACAAACGATATCAGCATTTACATTTAGTAATTCTTGAACTCCACCTGCAGCTAACCTGAATCCGGTCATAACCTCATCAAAGATTAATAGAATATCATTGTCAGTACACATTTGGCGTAAGCCTGCCAAAAAGCCTTTGTTTGGCGGAATGCAACCCATATTCCCTGCAACTGGTTCAACGATTATCGCTGCAATTTCATTTTTATTCGCTTCAATTAAAGCCGCTACATTTTCTAAATCGTTGTATGTTGCCAGCAAAGTATCTTTGGCCGTTCCCGCAGTAACTCCCGGACTGTTTGGCGAACCGAAAGTGATTGCTCCACTTCCCGCTTGGATTAAAAAAGAATCCGAATGACCGTGATAACAGCCGGCAAACTTGATTATTTTATCTTTTTTGGCAAATCCACGAGCAAGCCTAACTGCGCTCATACAGGCTTCGGTACCGGAATTTACAAATCTAATTTTATCGATATTTGGAACCATCGAAACGGCTAAAGCTGCAATTTGTGTTTCCAATTCTGTTGGCATTCCAAACGAAGTTCCTAATTTCGCTTTTTCAATTACGGCTTGAACCACTGGTTCGTAAGCATGTCCTAAAATCATAGGTCCCCAAGAATTGATATAGTCTATCAAACGGTTTCCGTCTTCATCGTACAAATAGGCTCCTTTGGCACTTTTGACAAAAATTGGAGTTCCACCCACCGCTTTAAAAGCTCGTACTGGCGAGTTGACACCTCCTGGAATTACTTTTTCTGCTTCAGCAAAAAGCTGACTACTTCTTTTGTATACCATTTATGAATTATAAGTTATCATTATTTTAAATTATTTTACGACCAGCTTCTGCCCAATAGAAAGTGTATTGTCAGAGAGATTGTTTTTTTGTTTTAAATCTTCTACGCGTACTTCAAATTTTTTAGAAAGCGAATAGAGCGTATCTCCTTTTTGAACTATGTAGGAAGCCAAACTAGTATTGACAGGGTTTCTGGCTTCGATGGTGAGTTCCTCTACCAGCTGTTTTTCATTGGAAACATAATTAACATCCAAAACCTGATTGTCATATTGATATAAATTGTACCGCTCAATATAAGAGATTAATTTATCTGGATATTTGGGGTCTGTTGCGTATCCCGCGGTTCGAAGTCCTCTGGCCCATGATTTATAATCGCCTTTTGAAAATCCAAAAAGTTTTGCATACCTGCTTCTTCCGGTTAAAAACACAGCATGATCCTTAAACGATTCCGATGGATTATCATATTTTCTAAAACACTCTTGTGCTGCATCATCATCATGTTTGACACTATCTCCGGTCCAACCTACATGACACTTTATACCAAAATGATTATTGGCATTCATCGCTAGATCGCCTCTTCCTGCACCCGATTCTAAAATTCCTTGTGCCAATATAATACTTGCTGGGATTCCGTAATTTCGCATATTTCCCATTGCCACATCTTTATATTGAGAAATATAAACGCGAACAACATCGTTTGTGACTACGGTTCTTGAAGTAGAAACAATTGTTTCCGTATCATTCCTTTTAGATTCCGCCTTGATTGGAATTGACGCGCTGCTTTTTGTTCTATTTGGGGTAATTGTGTTTGTCTTTCTGACCGTCCTGACGACCTCCTTTTTTGATTTTAAAGGTGCTTTTTTTGTGGTTACAATAACTGGCTTGGTGGCGGTACAGCCTATTAAAGTAAGTAGGGTAAAAAGGAGTAGGATTTTTTTAAACATAGGTATCTATTGTTGGTAACTGTTTGTTTTTTAATTTAATATTCATTCCTTGAATTCCCTGAATTCCTCCAGTGTGGATCATTAAAATTTTTGATTCTGCAGGGAAATAATTTTTTTGTATCAAATCTATAACGCCAAAAACCATCTTTCCAGTATAAATAGGATCCAAAGGAATATGGTTTTCAGCATTAAAGTGATTTATAAATAGCACTAGTTCTGCATTTATTTTTCCATATCCACCAAAATGATAGTCCGATATTAGCTCCCAATTCTCATTTTGAGCAAAATTACGAATTTCCTCTTTTAAAAAATCCCCTTTTAATGCAGGAAAACCTAAAACTTTTTGATGAGGCAAAGCACTATTAATTAATCCTGAAATGGTTCCGCCAGTCCCTATGGAACAACAAATATAATCAAAATCAGTATCTTCGTGCGTAATTATTTCCTCGCAGCCTTTGATCGCTAGCGCATTTGTTCCGCCTTCTGGAATTAGATAAAAATTGCCGAATTTTTGTTTCAAATTTTCGATAAAAGACACTTCACTTTTCAATCGGTATTCTTCCCGAGAAATAAATTCCAGTTGCATACCACAATTTTGGGCAAATAACAAAGTGGGATTTTCATTGACTTTCTGCGCTAATTCATCTCCCCTAATGATTCCAATAGTTTTGAATCCTCGTTCTTTACCTGCAAAAGCTACTGCAGCAATATGATTGGAAAAAGCACCTCCAAAAGTAAGCAAGGTTTGTTGATTCTCTGCCTTGGCTTGAAGTAAATTGTATTTGAGCTTTCTAAACTTATTTCCAGAAACAAAGGGATGAATCAAATCTTCTCTTTTGATTTGTACTGAAATAGAGTTCGAAAATGATGTTATCAACTTTTGATTCAAAGGAATTGCTTTTGGTACAAAGGTAAAGTTTAAATATAAAAAAATGCAACCAGTTCAGATTGCATTTTTGAATTATTTTAATCCGTTTTAGTTTTTAATGATCACTTTTTTGCCAACCACTCTTTTATCTTTGGAAGCCAACTTAGCAATGTAAATTCCATCTGCTAATCCAGAAGTAGAAAATTGATACGAGGCATTCACTCCTAAATCTTTTTTGACAAAAATCAATTTACCCGCTACGTCATAAAGACCAAAAGTATCAAGATCCATAAGTAAAGGGTTACCAATCATTACATTTTTAGTTGGATTATTTTGAAAAATTACAAAATTTTCTTTTGCTGCATCATCAATACCCAAAGTACCGTTGTTTTTAAATGATATTTCAAACTGTGAGTTATTTTCGCCCGCTGGCAAATCTAATTCATGAAAATCATTTACAATATCAAAGTAGGTATTTTTCACTTTGTCGTGCAAATAAACCGCATTTGCGCCACTAAAGTTGACCATTTCTTTTACTGTAATTTTGTAATTGGCTGGTTTGTCATTTCTAAAACCAATTGCAATTTTTTTATCCATATCAAAATTTACAGCATTAATAATAAACTCTGAGCCTTCAATGACAAAGTAAACATCTGACTGGATATTATCTCCAGAGGACATCGCATCCATGGCACGGTCGACTCCATCAGTTGCTTCAGGAATTAATGCCAAAGCCAATTGACGCACACCTTGATTATTCATCAAAGTATTGAATCTTATTTGTGGTGTTGGAGCCATACTTACCGTCGCATAATCAAATCCGGACACTGCTTGTATTGCAGTCATAAAACCCGTAGCACTTTTTGTTTTTACAGTACTCATCATTTTACTTGGAGACTCAACAGGTGGCGTTTCTCTAACAAACGCTCTGTAAACATTTTTCATCTGTACCACTCCATTTGCAGCACCATCAATTAAAAACCCTTGCCCTATTGGCGAAAAACGTCTTTCATAATTAGCCCCATTTACACCAGCCGTTCCTTCATTTCCAGAACCATCATAAGAATAAAATGTCGCTGGGACATAAATTCCAGTAGTTCCTAAATCTCCCGGAGCGAACGTCCCATAACCCCCTTTATAGTCTGCAATAAAGTGCGAATTCACAGTAGGATCTTGCTCCCAAAAATAAGCAATACCAGTACAATTTGTTTCAGCAGATAGAAAAGCAGATAAATCAATTGCAGAAGGATACGGATTACCAGTCAAAGTAAATTGCGCGGTTGCCACTGGTATCGAAATGGTACCATCGTTTGGCTTCCCTCTAAAATCATAACGCTGTTGGCTTCCCGGATTATTTTGAACTCCATTAACTGTAAATACATTAGTCCCTGACGTTCCTTTCATTGTGAATCCTTCTCCAGCATTTAGACTAGAACTAGATCCCACCTGAATCCAATTAGAATATTCCGATGAAGCTGTTAATTTATTGATCCAAAAAGGAGCTATGGCTAACGGACTTGCAGTCCCATCATAGTTGTTCATAGGCAACATAGAAGGCTCTTTGAAAGTGATCAAACCGTCAATGTCCTTTAGTTGCGTCACTCCAAATGGCGAATTTCCGGCAGTTGCAATACTCCCTCCTACAGGCGAACACCAATAGTTATATTGAAAATTATTTGTTGATCCTTTTTGAAAAACAGACAAACTACCGACTCCTTTATTTGCTCCAACACTTGTTGAACCTTGTAAAAGCTGTGCGTTTTCCCTCAAATAAAAAGAACTAGTAGCGGCATTTAACGCTAAATCTTGCCCAATATAAACCACCTCGTTGCTGGCAAAAACGGAACTATTAGCGCTAACATACATTTGGGCTTCAATGGAGTTTTGAATTAAAAGTACTGTTGCTAATACCATTATTTTTTTAAGTAGTTCTCTTTCCATAATCGTGTAAATTAATTGCGTTAATGCTAATTTTTTTGTTTTAAATACGATATTCCTTATAAGAACAAGACTGCTTTAAAGTCTAAAAATGAATCCGTTAGACCTAAAAAACAGATCTGCTAATCCAAGTAACCGTTTTGCTTTTGATATTACAAATACAAAACCTCGTATTTTTATCTAAAATTACAATAAAAAGACAATAGCAAACGTCATTAATACCGATAAAAAGTATAAATAATCGTTTAAATACATCTTTTTATATTTTAAATAATTATTTTCTTATAAAATTAATTTGAATAAAAATCGGAAATTGTCCAAATACAGACTCGAAAAAAAATGATCAAAAACCACTAAAAATGAGAATTTAAATAGGGGGAACTTTAAATAGAGTGCACTTTAGAAAAGAGGTGCCAAAAGTATAAAAATAGTACTACAGTTATTTTTTATGCAGCACTACATACTCTATAAACCGGAAGAAAGATCTTCTAGCCAGATATTTATTATTCTTTTCGTTAGCATAAGCTTCTCTTTCAAAACTAATGTTTCTGTAGGCGAGATTGGCGCTTTTATATTGGAACAAACGAAAAATATATTCTAATAGGTACCAAATAAAGAACGGCACGATTAAAAGTTCTACTTGCTGACGAAGATGGATTTTTTCGTGATTAATCAGAATAATATCTTTTAAATCTTCCCGATATTTTAACAATACAAACGGAAATAGAGTGACACCGCGATATCCTTTCGGAATTAAATATTTAGCAACAATTAGAAACATTCGCTATAAAATTTATAAATTTGTATTGATAAAGGCGTATCCTTTAATCAAAAACGCAATCGTTTGAGAGATGCGGTTAATTGAAAAAGTAGGTACTACGCACACCACAGAACAATCCCAATTATGATTGAACAAAGTAAGGAAAATAAAATGACAGAAGGGGAAGATTTCTATTACACTCCGGAAGGATACAAATGTTTTACTGAAAAGCACCATTTAAAAAGGGGTTATTGCTGTAAAAGCGGTTGTAGACATTGTCCGTATGGTTTTGATAAAAAAACAGGAACCAATAAAAAGTAAGCATCCTTACTAAACAAATCAACAAAAATGGATATTTGTTCCCAGAAATATCGAATCAAAATTCACAAATCCTACCACAGGTCGGATATTCGTTATCCTTAGTTGTTACATTTTTAAGAAGTAAAAGCTTCTTTAACAAATCAACATAAAAAAATAACGAATCAACAGCTAAACATGACTTTTCAAGAACAAATACAACAAGGAATTCCATCGGTTTTACCCAAACCAAAACCATACGAAATAGACATCAACCACGCCCCAAAGCGCAAAGAAATCCTTTCGACAGCAGAAAAAAAACTAGCATTACGCAATGCCTTACGTTATTTTGAACCGCAACATCACACTGAATTAATCATAGAATTCTCAGAAGAACTGGAAACCTACGGTCGTATTTATATGTACCGTTTGCGCCCCGATTATGAAATGCGCGCGCGTCCAATTAATGAATATCCAGGAAAATGTGAACAGGCCAAAGCCATTATGCTGATGATTCAAAATAATTTGGATTATGCTGTGGCACAACATCCGCATGAATTGATTACATATGGAGGTAACGGAGCTGTTTTTCAAAATTGGGCACAGTATTTATTGACGATGCAATACTTATCAGAAATGACCGAGGAACAAACATTGACCATGTATTCCGGACATCCTATGGGTTTGTTTCCTTCCCACAAAGAAGCACCCAGAGTTGTCGTGACCAATGGAATGGTAATTCCTAATTATTCTAAACCAGACGATTGGGAAAAAATGAATGCTTTAGGCGTTTCACAATACGGACAAATGACCGCAGGCAGTTACATGTATATTGGTCCGCAAGGAATTGTACACGGAACTACCATTACGGTTTTAAATGGTTTTCGGAAAATAAAACGCAGCCCAAAAGGCGGTTTATTCGTAACATCAGGTTTGGGCGGAATGAGTGGCGCACAACCAAAGGCTGGAAATATTGCAGGTTGCATCACCGTTTGTGCCGAAGTAAACCCAAAAATCACACACATTCGCCACAGTCAAGGATGGATCAATGAAGTCATTGAGAACGCAGATGAATTAGTGCAACGAGTAGCTTTGGCGCAAACCAATAATGAAATTGTTTCTATCGGTTATCTAGGAAACGTGGTTGATGTTTGGGAAAAATTTGACCAAGAAAATATCCACATCGATTTAGGATCTGACCAGACTTCGCTACATAATCCGTGGGCGGGCGGGTATTACCCTGCTGATATTTCCTTTGAAGAGGCCAATGAAATGATGGCTCAAAAACCTGATTTATTTAAAACAAAAGTACAGGAAACATTACGCCGCCATACCACAGCTATCAATAAACACACTGCCAAAGGAACCTATTTCTTTGATTATGGAAATGCGTTCTTACTGGAAGCTTCCCGTGCTGGTGCTGATGTAATGGCAGAAAATCATATCGATTTCAGGTATCCGAGTTATGTGCAGGATATAATGGGCCCAATGTGTTTTGATTATGGGTTTGGCCCATTCCGTTGGGTTTGTGCTTCGGGAAAGCCCGAAGATTTAGCCAAAACAGATTTAATTGCTTGCCAAGTTCTGGAGGAAATGGCAAAAACTGCTCCTGACGAAATTCAGCAACAAATGCAGGATAACATTCACTGGATAAAAGGCGCTCAGGAAAACAAATTGGTTGTAGGTTCCCAAGCTCGCATCCTTTATGCTGATGCTGAAGGTCGCGTAAAAATTGCCGAAGCTTTTAATCAGGCTATAGCCAAAGGCGAAGTAGGAACAGTCGTTTTAGGTCGGGATCACCACGATGTTTCTGGCACTGATTCCCCTTACCGAGAAACCTCTAATATTTATGACGGCTCCCGTTTTACGGCTGATATGGCGATACAAAATGTCATTGGAGACAGCTTTCGAGGCGCCACTTGGGTATCCATTCACAATGGTGGTGGCGTGGGCTGGGGCGAGGTAATTAACGGTGGTTTTGGTATGGTTCTTGATGGATCTAAAGAAGCTTCAAAACGTTTAGCATCAATGCTTTTCTGGGATGTCAACAATGGGATTTCTAGAAGAAGTTGGGCGAGAAATGAAGGAGCAGTATTTGCTATAAAAAGAGCGATGGAGACGCAACCTTTATTGAAAGTAACCATCCCTAATATAGTAGCCGACAATTTGTTGGATTTTTAAAATTTTGAACGTATCTTTAGGAAACTCATAGTAATCAAATAATTAAGTCATGAAAGCAATTAAACTCCTTCCCGTCGTAATACTCCTCGTAGTTGCCTCTTGCAGTTCCGTAAGAGTCTATTCTGATTTTGACAATAAAGTAGATTTTAGCCAATATAAAACCTACGCTTTTCACAAAAAAGGAATTGATAAAGTTGAAATTTCAGAATTAGATAAGAAAAGAATACTCAATGCCATTGATCGGGAATTAAGCAAAAAAGGAATGACCAAAAGTGAAAATCCTGATTTACTAATCAACATTCTCACTAAAGAAAGAGAGAAAATAGATGTCAATCAATTCAACATGGGTTGGGGATACGGTTGGGGTTGGGGATGGAATCCTTTCATGTGGGGAGGACAAAACACTATGGCTTCGTCCTCAACGGAAGGAACATTATTTATAGATTTAATTGACGGTAAGAAAAAAGAATTGGTATGGCAGGGCGAAGGCATTGGATATCTGACAGAAAATAGAAAAGATAAAGAAAATAGAATCAATGAATTTGTCGCTAAAATTTTGGAGCAGTTTCCACCAAAAGCAAAATAGATTTCGACTAAAATCAAACTTAAAGCCTACCTTTGCGTAGGCTTTTTTATTCCCAATCATGACACCACAAACCGACATTACTACACTTGAAGATATCAAATTACTAGTAGATACTTTTTATTCTAAAGTTCAAAAAGACGAATTCATTGGACCTATATTCAACAAAAAAATAGGCGATCGCTGGCCGGAACATCTCGAAAAAATGTACCGCTTTTGGCAAACTATCTTGCTAGAAGTACATTCCTATTCCGGAAGTCCCTTTCCGCCGCACAAACAATTGCCAGTTGCCAAAGAACATTTTGACCGATGGATGGAAATTTTCACACAAACTACGGATACTTTATTTACAGGGCCATTAGCCGATGAAGCGAAATACCGCGCTAAAAACATGGCAGAAATGTTCAACTACAAAATTGACTATTTCCGCAATCTTGAAAAAAACCAAACGAACAATTCATAGTTTTAAAAGTAGTTTTTTTAATCTAAAACCTGTCTTTTTCGCAAACACCAATACATTCTTTTATGCGTAAATTATTATTTCTTGTCGTTTTACCAACTTTTCTGTTTTCTTGTTCCAATTTAAAACAAACCGTTGAAAACACACCAGCTCCCAATTTAAAACTAATCAGCACCATTGAAATTCCATTTGAGGAAACGTTTCAGAATACAAAAGTAGGCGGATTGTCCGGCATAGATTATGATGCAAAAAACGATTTGTATTACCTGATTTGTGATGACAGATCGATGTTTAACGAGGCTCGTTTTTATACTGCAAAAATTCCGTTAGTCGAAAACAAAATACAAAGCATGGTTTTCCAAAGTGTTAGCTATTTAAAAAACGAAAGTGGAGAAGTTTATGGTAATTGGAATACCACACCAACCACTTCATCAGATCCTGAAGATATTCGATACAACCCAAAAACAAACACTTTAGTTTGGAGTAGCGAAGGCGCACGAGTGATTAATGGAGACAAACAAGTGTTGCAAGATCCTTCCTTAAATTTCACGGATTTAAAAGGTAATTTTCTAAGCAATGTCACATTACCAGAAAATTTAAAAATGCAGCAACAAGAAAAAGGACCGAGAAATAACGGCACTTTAGAAGGCATCACTTTTGACAAAAAATATAAAAACATTTACACCAACATTGAAGAACCACTTTTTGAAGATGGCAACCAAGCCAATACCAGCAACGGCGGATACATCCGAATCTATAAATTTGATGCGAAAACTAAAAAGAATACCGCTCAATTCGGCTATAAATTAGAACCCATTGCTCTTGAGCCCAATCCAAAAGGAACTTTTGCGGTCAATGGCGTTTCAGCGATTCAGCATTATGGTAAAAATCAGTTATTAGTAGTGGAGCGTTCCTACTCAACGGGAACACAAGCCTGCACGGTAAAAGTATTTTTATGTGACTTGAAAAAAGCTACTGATGTAAAAAACTACAACTCGTTACAAAACCAAAAATTAGATTTGGCATCTAAAAAACTGATCCTAAACATGGATGATTTGGGAATTTTTATTGATAATATCGAAGGACTTACTTTTGGACCAAAATTAGCCAATGGTAATTCCTCCTTGATTTTTGTATCTGATAATAATTTTTCGGAAAAACAAAAAACGCAGGTATTGGTGTTTGAGGTGGTGGAGTAGATTTTAAAACAATACTTAACAGTTGTTGTGGATTATTAAAACTTTTTCAATTTATCCGGGTTTTGCTTTCCATTAAAAATGTCTAGAATCAGGACTTTCTCATTCGTCCGCTCATATATAATTTTGTAAGACCAAATACTTATATGTCGAAATTTTTCTTTATTAATAATAGGATCAATTGAATATTCATAGCGTTCATCTTGTAACGACTCTACCAAATCAATTATCTTATTCAAAACTTTGTCTGCGTTTTGTGGACTATCCTCAAAAATATAATTATAAATTTCAGAAAGCGATTTGCTAGCTTCCTGAGACCAAATTACAATCATTTCTTTTGAGATAAAACATGGCTTCTAACTTGTTCTGAAGTATAGGTTTCTGCTCCATCTGCAACAGATTGACTAATAAATTCTATGTGCTCTATGTACTGGGTTTTAGTCAAAAATTTACCTTCAAAAGTATTTGCAACAACATAATTCCCGTTTAAAATAGACTCTATTTGCTCTAATAGCTTTTCATCTTGAACTGCTATTAGTTTTTTGATAATCTGATTCTTATATGACTCGATATTCATAACATTTTCATTTAATAGAGTAAAGATACCATTTTTTAACGCACAGTTGTACAGAGATTCCTTTTTCATTAGAACTAAATATCATAAGGGATAACAAAACTAAATAGTTAAAAAAACCATATAAAATTTAAACGATACTGTTTCATAAATCCCCCAAATGCCCTAGCCCCGAGTGAAATGAAAAGCTTTTTGCAAAAGCCGTTTTGGTTTTTCTTGTTGCCGCAGAGCGACCAAAGGAAGCTCCTGCTGGAACTTTAGAAAAACAAACGGGTTTGCAAAAACTTGCAATGAAAAGCGGGAAATCGCTCCTGAAATTCGTACTTTTGCAGTAGAACTACAACGTTTTCGATATGAACTCAACTTTAGAAAGCAATCCGTTATTAGACCGATTGCCAAAGCACTTACGACAATTTATTAAACCTCAGGACTATAGCGATTACACGCCTATAAACCAAGCGGTTTGGCGTTATGTGATGCGCAAAAATGTAGCGTATTTATCAAAAGTGGCGCATAGTTCCTACTTGGAAGGTTTAAAAAAAACAGGAATCGAGATTGACAAAATCCCGAGTATGTACGGTATGAATCGAATTTTAACCGAAATAGGTTGGGCTGCAGTTGCCGTGGATGGATTTATTCCACCTAATGCTTTTATGGAATTCCAAGCCTATAATGTTCTTGTAATTGCATCAGACATTCGCCAACTTGAACATATAGAATACACGCCTGCACCGGATATTATTCACGAGGGTGCCGGTCATGCGCCCATTATTGCGAATCCAGAATATGCGGAATACTTACGTCGTTTTGGAGAGATAGGTTGCAAAGCGATTTCTTCGCACAAAGACTACGAAATGTACGAAGCAATCCGACTGCTTTCGATTGTGAAGGAAGCCGAAGATACGCCACAAGCTACGATTGATACTGCTGAAAAAGCGGTGGAAGATTTACAGAACAACATGGGCGAATTATCCGAAATGGCCCAAATACGAAACCTACACTGGTGGACTGTGGAATACGGTTTGATCGGAACAGTGGAGAATCCAAAAATTTACGGCGCTGGTTTACTGTCTTCTATTGGTGAAAGTGCGCATTGCATGACACCGGAAGTAAAGAAGATTCCTTATGATATTTCGGCTGCTACGCAAAATTTTGACATTACAAAACTGCAACCACAATTGTATGTTACGCCAACATTTGCGTATTTGAATTTGGTTTTAGAAGAATTTGCCAATAAAATGGCACTTCGCACTGGCGGTTTATCGGGAATTAATAAACTTATTGACTCGAATGCTTTAGGAACTATTGAATTGAGTACTGGTTTACAAATTTCAGGTGTTTTCAGTTCCGTTATTGAGCAGGATGGCAAACCTATTTACATACAAACTACTGGTAAAACAGCTTTGGCTTACAGAGAGAAAGAGTTAGTAGGACACGGCACTTTGACACACCCAGAAGGCTTTGGAAGTCCAATAGGAAAGCTAGAAGGCATCAACTTAGCCATTGAAGACATGAGTCCAAAAGACTTGAATGCCTACGACATTTTAGAATCTAAAACCGTTAAACTGGAATTTGAAGGCGGAATCATTGTTGATGGTGAAATTGTTACCGGTTCCAGAAATTTACAAGGAGAAATTACGCTGATTCGCTTTAAAAACTGTACGGTTACGCATGGCGAAACTGTTTTATTTCAGCCGGAATGGGGCATTTACGATATGGCCGTGGGCAAGAAAGTAATTTCGGCTTTTTCAGGTCCTGCTGACGTGAATAGTTTTGACTTGATTTCGCACCTTCCGTCCAGCACCACTATAAAAGCCAAACATTCGGCTGAACGCGATGATCTAGAAATTTTATACCAAACGGTTCGAAACATAAGAGAAACCAAGGATACGGAAACTTCTTTGGCACCACTATTTGAAAAACTACAAAACAATCACCCAAACGATTGGTTGCTAGCAGTTGAAATCGTAGAACTTTTAAACGTTAGAACCGAGCCACAATTGTTGCAAGAAATAATGGTTTATCTGGATCAATTAAAAAACAAAAGACCTGAAGTAGCGCATTTGATTGCTGGAGGTTTGGACTTGATTTTTGACAAAGAGAAAGCTTAACTAAACCTCGGAATGAAAGTCTGCAGGGTCAAAATTTCACCACAAATTCCACAAATTTTCACATATTAATTTGTGAAAATTTGCGGAAATTGTGGTAAAAAATATTTGTAGAAGCTAAAGCGAAATACACTAAAATGCATGTTTTCTATTATTTGTTTAACCAATAAAAATCAACCGCAGATTCACAGATTTTTAAAATTATTTAAAATCGGTGCATCTGTGCCTAAGTTTTTTAAATTACATTTTGATTTGCTTCCCAAAATCCTTCTCGGTTTCAATCACTTTTCCATCGTATTTTAAGGTCCAACCCAATTGACTGGTCGTAATTAAAAGTTTGGATAACTCACTAATTAATCTATTTTGCGCATTGGTTTTCAAAGATGATTTCTCAATTTTCTTAGCCAAATTCGCCTTTACAGATTTGTTTATTTTATTGTAATCTTCTCCCGTGAACGGATTTAATTTACTCTGCTCCACATCATAAAACTGAATATCAGGACTAATTTTAATTTCCTCTTTTGGAATACTCACAATCGTGATTGTTTTATTGATCGAATCAATATCGTATTTCATGAGATGCAAATCATAAGCCACCGTAACGTCAGCATTCACAACAACCAACGCTTTTTTCTCGAAAGAAAGCATATCCATTAAGTATTTTTGTTGGTTTTTATAGGTGATAACTTCCGAAAAATGTCCTTCGGTTACGACCAATTTCCCTACGTTTAGGATTTGTTGCTGAATGAGATTAGTATTGTACGTGATATCTTGGTCGTCATTTTTCTTAAAATCACAGTATTTAAACAATAAAAATATTCCACCAACAACTGCTATTCCAATAAGTATTCTTCTAAGCATAATTAAAATTTCATAAATGAATATTGACTTTCCAATTTAGTGATTTTTTCTCTGACTTTAGACTCAAATTTCAAATGACTTTCTGAATTCGGGTCAAAAGGTTTGTGAGAAAGGCTTTTTTGTATGCGTTCTACCTCTTCCATCGTAGGAAAAGCAGTTTCAGAAATAGTAGTTTCCATGAAACGTTTCCAAATATAATCGATTGCGACTTGATTGGGATGCAGCATGTCTTCGGCATAAAAACGGTAGTCCCGAAGTTCATCCATCATGATTTCGTAAGAAGGAAAGTAATTTATAGTCGAAAGTTGACAGTCAAAAGTCTTATGAAGTGCACTAATTATATTGGATTTGCTCCATTGATTTTCGACAAAACCGTCTTTGATGTGACGCACCGGCGAAACAGTGAAAATAATAGTGCAATTAGGATTTACAGCATGAATTAATTTGATTGTGTTTGCAACACTTTTTTCTGTTCCTTCAACAGAAAGCAATTCTTTCTTGAACTGCTTTTGTGGCACTTTATGGCAATTGGCCACAATAGAATCACTTTCTATATTTCGATAAACCCACGAGGTTCCATACGTTATGATGATATGCGTTGATTTGGATATTTGTTGATTTGTTGATTTGATTAGTGCGTTTAAAGATGCTAATAAATCTTCTTTATTTGGATTACTCAAATCAGAATGCACATCAAAGCAATGCCAGCGTTCATTGTGAAAAAAAATGTCTTTTTCGGTGAATAATACTGTATTTATGGCTTTTTGGATAATTTTCTCAATAGAAACCGGATTGAAAATTATCCCGAACGGATTGATGGTATTTTGAAATTTAAAATACTGGAATTTATCTCCCATATTTTCAGCAAAACAAGAACCTAAAGAGACAATCTTTGAATTGTAATCTAAAGGATGATTACTTTTAGAAATGGGGATTTGGGTTCTGAATTGCATGGCTATTTTATTTACTACAAATTTGAATAATTTTAGCGAATTAAATGGTGTTTCGCTCTTTTTTCATTGGCTATAAAAAATCTAAAATTAAAAAACCCTTTCAGAGATTAAAACTTTGAAAGGGTTGTTATAAAAACAAATATTTTTATTAATAGTAGTATTCTGTTTTTAAATATCCTCCATTTCCATTAGTAGCAACACTATTTTCTGAAACCTGTTCTATTGGGTAATTATCTAAATCGTATTTAAAAGAAGTAGTATAAAAATTAGCCGATGATGTTATTTGGTCGTCTTTAGAAACACTTGTAATTACAGTACTTATCAAACTATTATTTGAAGAGATTTCTTCATTATAATCTAACAGTTTTTTGTAACCCACAATATTATATAACGGATTATACTTTGCATCATAATCAAAACTTACAGTATATTCTATCAAAGTCCCTGATGCAGTATTATCTAAAATTCTTTCGTCTTTGATGAAATTTTCATTTTCAAAATACAATTTTCCGTGAAATTCTTTTACTTGCTGATTCCCAGAAGCAATCGAAAATTTTTCGTAAGAAACCGTTTTATCTGCATTGTGAACGTATTTAATTCTATACTTACCCAAAGATATAACTTCAACTAATTTCCCTTCAAAGTAACTGTAATTAATAGTCTCCAGAAGCTGATTTGTTTTGTTTTGTGTTACCCTTTTTGTAATCAAATCCTCCGTATAGGTGAAATCGGTACGCTTATTGGCACCGTCCATGCTAACTATTTGATTACCTTTATAAGTATAAAGGGTTGTTTCTGCAGTACCGCCTTCTGAAGTCTCAACGACCTTCTTCAGCAATTTCATACTGTCGTGATTATCATTTGAACACGAATAAATTGTCAACACCAAAAACGACAAGAATAAATGTAGCAGTATTTTATTTTTCATAATAAATCAATCGCTTTTTCCCTTTAATTTTGGCACAAAAGTTCGCAAACGTAACCAAATAAAAATTCTACTTCAAAATTCATCGTTACAATCCACATATTTCGGTTGAACTACTACTTCTGAATCGAATTCCAATACCCAATAAAGATTCTAAAATCCGTTCTTTTAAACAAAAAAAACCTTTTAGAACTTATGTTCTAAAAGGTTTTCCTTTATAAAAAAACAAACAGGGTTCTACTTTACAAAGTCTATCGCTTTTTCCAAAGCTTGTTGAATTCCAGCTACATTCTTACCACCTGCTGTCGCAAAAAATGGTTGTCCACCACCGCCACCTTGTATAAATTTACCCAATTCACGCACTACTTGTCCGGCATTCAGATTTTTCTCCGCTACTAATTCTTTAGAAACATAACAGGTTAACATTGGTTTTTCTTCGTCGGCTGTAGCCAAAACTAAAAACACATTATTCCCTAAATTCCCTATTTCATACGCCAAATCTTTTGCTCCTTCCGCGTTCAAATCGACTTGTTTTGCCAAAAATTGAATACCATTTATTTCCTGAATTTCAGCAATTAAACTCGCTTTCAAATTTTTGACTTTATCTTTTACTAAAGCTTCAATTTGTTTCGCTAATTTGGCATTTTCTTCTTGCATCGAATGAACGGCTTTCAAAATATCCTGAGGATTTTTTAAGGCTGATTTTACTTCATTTAATGTGTTTTCGTACGAAGCAAAATATGCTTTTACAGCATCACTTGTAATGGCTTCAATACGACGAATTCCTGCAGCAACTGCGCCTTCAGAAACGATTTTGAAATGCCAAATTTCAGCTGTATTTTTCACGTGGATTCCTCCGCATAATTCCATGCTTTCGCCAAATTTAATCGCACGAACTTCATCTCCATATTTCTCTCCAAACAACGCCATCGCTCCTTCTTGAACTGCTTGCGCAAAAGGAATATTTCTTCTTTCAATAAGTGGTAATTGCTCTTGAATTTTTGCGTTTACAAAATCTTCTACTTGTTGCAATTCGGTTTCCGTCATTTTAGCAAAATGCGAAAAGTCAAAACGCAAATAGTTTGGATTTACTAAAGACCCTTTTTGTTCTACATGCGTTCCCAAAATACTTCTCAAGGCTTGGTGCATCAAATGCGTAGCCGAGTGATTTCTTGAGGACAAATTTCTCAAATCGGTATTTACTTTAGCACCAAAACCAGCGTTAACATTCTCTGGTAATTGTTTTGCAAAATGCAAAATCAGGTTGTTTTCTTTTTTCGTGTCGATGATTTCAATCGTTTCATTTGCTGAAACCAACATTCCTTTATCACCTACTTGACCACCACCTTCAGGATAAAAAGGTGTGTTATCTAAAACGATCTGGTACAAAACACCATCTTTTTTACTGTCCACTTTACGGATACGAGTGATTTTCACATCACTTTCTGATTGATCGTAGCCTACAAATGTTTCTACATTTCCAGGAATCAACACAGACCAGTCTTCGGTAGAAACTTCTGATGCGGCGCGGGAACGTTTTTTTTGTTCTTGCATTGCAGCGTTAAAACCAGCTTCGTCTAGTTCGAATCCTTTTTCTCTCAGAATTAATGCTGTTAAGTCAATTGGAAATCCAAAAGTATCGTATAATTCGAATGCTTTTGCACCTGCTATTATTGTTCCTTTTTCTTCTTCAATAACTTTATCTAACAATTGCAATCCTTGATCTAATGTTCTCAAGAAAGAAGCTTCTTCTTCCCGAATCACATTCGTAACCAATTGTTGTTGCAATTTGATTTCTGGAAAAAATTCCCCCATTTGATTCGCTAAAACGCTAACCAATTGATTTATGAAAGGTTCCTTGGTATTCAAGAACGTAAATCCGTAACGAATCGCACGACGCAAAATTCTACGAATTACATAACCAGCACCTGTGTTTGACGGCAATTGTCCGTCGGCAATAGCGAAAGCAACAGCACGAACGTGATCAACCACAACACGGATAGCAATATTCGTTTTCTCCTCGACTGCGCTCGGAGTGACAGCATTGTCTACATATTTGAATCCTGTAATTTGCTCTACTTTTTCAATAAGTGGCGTAAAAACATCCGTGTCATAATTGGAAGTTTTTCCTTGCAACGCCATACACAAACGCTCAAATCCCATTCCGGTATCAACGTGTTTCGCAGGTAATTTTTCCAAAGAACCATCTGCTTTACGGTTGAATTCCATGAATACATTGTTCCAGATTTCCACTACTTGCGGATGGTCATTGTTTACCAAACTCTTTCCTGAAACTAACGCTTTCTCTTCTGCAGAACGAATATCAACGTGAATTTCGGAACATGGACCACACGGACCTTGATCTCCCATTTCCCAGAAATTGTCTTTCTTGTTTCCAAGAATGATTCGGTCTTCGTCAATTAATGCTGCCCAAATATGCCAAGCTTCTTGATCGAAAGGTACATTTTCAGCGGGATTTCCTTCAAATACGGAAATGTATAAGTTTTCTTTTGGGATTTTATAGACTTCCGTCAAAAGTTCCCACGCCCAATTGATGGCTTCTTTCTTGAAATAATCACCAAATGACCAGTTCCCCAACATTTCAAACATCGTGTGGTGGTAGGTATCAAAACCTACATCTTCTAGATCGTTATGTTTTCCTGAAACACGAAGACATTTTTGCGTATCGGCTATTCTGTTGCTTTTTGGCGTTCCGTTCCCTAGAAAATATTCTTTGAACTGAGCCATTCCTGAATTGTTGAACATCAAGGTTGGATCATCCTTAAGAACAATGGGAGCCGATGGAACGATTAAGTGTCCTTTTGATGCGAAAAATTCCAGAAATTGCTTGCGTACGTCTTGTGATGTCATTTTTAATTTTAGTTTAAAGTTTAAGGTTTAAAGTTAATTAATCCCGAAACTATATCTTTTTACTATTCTTTTTTTGCCTCAGATTATCTCACATGCTCTTATTTTCAACGGAGTTCACTGAACACTTAGTGTTTGCAGTGGAAAGCTTTGAAGTTTTGAAATCTATTTTTTCTTGGGTTGGCAGAGCGACCGGAGGAAGCTCCTGCTGACTCAATAGAAAAAAAAATTTCAAGACGAGAACTTGCAACGAATAGCTGGAATAGGCACATTATTTTATTTATTCCTGAAAAAAGGATGTAACAAATGAAACATTTCTTAAATTTGTTCGTCTAACCTTTTACAGTGTGCAAAAATAGGGTATTTTAAAATATGTCGAAAGTAAAATATTATTACGATTCCGAAAATCTAGCCTATAGAAAAATAAAAACACAAAAAAGAACAAAATTTGGTGTTGTTATCTTGTTTTTATTGGCAGCGGCGTTGTTTGGTTTTTTAAGTTTTATTATTTTATTGAACACTCCTTATTTTGAAACACCAAAAGACCGTTTGCAAGCCCGTGAAATTGAAAACTTGAGACTGAATTACGCGCTACTGAACAAAAAAATGGATCAGATAAATGGTGTTCTTGAAGCTATTGAAGATCGAGACAACAATTTGTATCGGGTCTATTTTAATAAAGCGGCCATTCCAGATTCAGTTCGCGAGGCAGGATTTCAGGGGAAAAATAGGTATAAAGTGCTGGAAGGGTATAACAATTCGCAGTTGGTTATGAATACCACAAAAAGAATGGATGTTTTGACTAAAGAATTAGCGATTCAGTCCAAATCATTAGACGTTATTTTGAAATTGGCAGAAGCTAAAAGTGATTTTTTGTCAGCCATCCCTGCCATTCAGCCAGTACAAAATGAAAATTTAAAACAAATGGCTTCTGGTTTTGGATACCGCACAGATCCTTTTACTAAAGCAAGAAAAATGCATGAAGGCATGGATTTTACGGCAAAAAGTGGAACGCCTATTTATGCCACTGGTGACGGAGTAGTTGCACAAGCAGACAATACGGCTTCAGGATACGGAAATCATATTGTTATTCGGCATGGATTTGGATACGAAACGTTGTACGCCCATTTGAGTAAATACAATACCAGAGCAGGACAACGCGTAAAACGAGGTGATGTTATTGGTTATGTGGGAAGCACAGGAAGATCAGAAGCTCCGCATTTGCATTATGAAGTTCACAAGGATAAAAAAGTAGTGAATCCTCTTAATTTTTATTACGGAAATATTTCGGCAGTGGAATATGTTGTCATCGCGCAACTGGCAAACCAGGAGAATCAATCATTAGACTAATGCAAAATAGTATTCAGTGTTCGGTTTGCAGTGTTCAAATAAAAGATAAAAAATAGTGTTCAGTGACAATTCAGCTGGACAAAAAAATAAAAAACAGATATGCATATTGAATTATTTAAAGACAAAAGATATTACAGCATTGGCGAAGTAGCCAAAGCATTTGATGTTAATGCCTCGCTGATTCGTTTTTGGGACAATGAATTTGATATTCTGAAACCAAAAAAGAATGCTAAAGGCAATCGAATGTTTACCCCAGAAGATATTACTAATTTACAATTGATCTATCACTTAGTCAAAGAAAGAGGTTTTACACTGGAAGGTGCCAAAACCCATTTGAAAGAAGGACAAAAGAAAACCTTAGATAAGTTTGATATTATTCGAAAATTAGAAACAATACGCACACAATTAACAACTATTAAAAACGAATTGTAGTCAGCACGACTACATCCCTATTAAAATTTTAAATAATTAAATACTAAACACTAAAATAAATAAACATGAGAAGATTTTTGCCTTGGATTATCGGAGCGGTTGTAATTTTTGTAATTTACAGCTGGGTTAAAGGAATTAACAATACTGCTGTGACGTTAAACCAAAATGTAGAACAATCTTGGGGTGATGTTCAAACGGCGTATCAAAGAAGAAATGACCTTATTGGGAATTTAGTAAATACCGTAAAAGGTGCCGCTGATTTTGAAAAAAGCACCTTGACAGCAGTTATCGAAGCGCGTTCTAAAGCTACTTCTGTAAAAATTGATCCTGCAAATATTACTCCTGAACAATTAGCTGAATTCAACAAAGCACAAAGTGGCGTGAGCAGTTCATTGTCTCGATTATTAGTAACTGTTGAAGCGTATCCAGAATTGAAAGCCAACCAAAACTTCTTGAAATTACAAGACGAATTGGCCAGTACAGAAAATCAAATTCTAACGGCTAGAACGCGTTTCAACGAAGCGGTAAAACCATATAACTCACATATCAAAACGTTCCCAAACAGCTTATTTGCTGGATTATTCGGATTCAAAGAGAAAGCATACTTTAATGCAGTTGAAGGTGCAGATAAACCAGTTGAAGTAAAATTCTAAAAACGATTTCAGATTTTCGATTAATGATTTTTGATTGTAGGACATTCTACAGTCAAAAATCGCTAATCATCATTCAAAAATTTATCCCATGTCAAAAGTAGAAGATTTTTTAACCAAAGAAGATGAACAAGAAATTGTTGAAGCTATTCGTATGGCTGAAAAGAACACTTCTGGCGAGATTAGAGTTCATATAGAGAAAACAACTTCCATGGATGCGTATGATCGCGCTTTGGAAGTTTTTCATGAATTGAAAATGGATGAAACCGAGTTGCAAAATGGTGTCTTGATTTACCTAGCAGTTGAAGATCATCATTTTGTAATTTGCGGAGATAAAGGAATTAATGATGTTGTACCAAATGATTTTTGGAATTGCACCCGAGATATTATGGTAGCGGAGTTCAAAAAAGGTGATTTCAAGCAAGGTCTTATTGATGGAATTGCCAGAGCAGGGGAACAATTACAACACTATTTTCCTTGGCTAGAAGGCGACACAAACGAATTATCAAACGAAATATCTAAAGGATAATGCTATTACAAAAAAAGAGTACTCTAATTGCACTAAAGCTTTTTGTCTGTTTATTATTCACACAAATTGGCTTTGCGCAATTTACCATTCCTGAAAAACCAACTCTTCAAACTTCAGTTTATGATTATGCGAATGTGCTCAGCGCAACAGAAAAAGCACAATTAGAAGAAAAACTGATTAAATATTCTGATTCTACCACAACTCAGATTGTCGTCATTACGATTGAAAGCCTTCAAAACGAAGATGTCAGTCAACTGGCAACCAAATGGGGACAAACGTGGGGAATTGGCGGTACGGAGAAAGACGATAATGGTGTTATTGTTTTATTGGCTAAAGCCGAAAAAAAAATAGCAATCAATCCCGGTTATGGATTAGAAGATCGACTAACTGCTGGAATAGGTGGAGAAATAATTCGGAATATTATTATTCCTGAATTTAAAGCCGGAAGTTTTTACAACGGATTAGACAAAGGCACAGACGCACTTATTGATGTTTTCAAGGGAAAATACAAAGGAGAACGAGTTAAAAAAACCAAAGATACAGGATTCCCCATTTTACCCTTAATTGTTATTGTCATCATTATACTGGTACTTATTTCAAGAAACAAAGGCGGCGGCGGTAATTCTGGAAACAGAGGCGGTGGCATTGGACCTAGTTTATTGGATGTTATTATACTCAGCAGCCTTGGAAGAAACAGCGGTGGCGGTGGATTTGGTGGCGGTTCCTCTGGTGGTGGATTTGGTGGAGGCGGTTTCGGCGGTGGATTTGGTGGCGGAGGTTTCTCTGGTGGCGGATCTAGCGGAGGCTGGTAACAATTTGATTTTAAAAATATTAATACCCTATCAAAACGATAGGGTATTTTTTTTATATTTGGTGAAAATTAAAAAAATGAAGTTATATTATTTGCTCCCATTGATTCTTTTGACAAATGGAATAGCAATTGCTCAATCAGAGAAAAAGATAGATCATCAAAGCATTCTTTGGACGCGTTATTACAATCAATTATTGCTAAGCGAAAAATGGTCTTTGCATTCTGAATTTGACAACCGACTTTTTCTAAAACCAACACAAGAAAATTTATTTGTCATCCGAGTTCAAGGTCGCTATAAAATCAATGCGCATTTAGAGACAGGCGCTGGCTTTGCCTACTTCTCAGTCGATACACAAATCCCTGAAATTAATCCTGATTACACTACACCGGAATATCGAGGACAACAGGATCTTACGTGGAAAGAAACTTTTGGGAAATTTGGGATTAACCAGCGTTTTCAGTTAGAGGAGCGATTCATTCACAAGGCAAACAAGGAAATGCTACTGCCAGGAACCCTATTTTCATGGCGCTTCAGGTACCGCTTTCAAACAGAATACACTTTTTGGAAAAAAGAAAAGCAGCTGTTAAAAGCTGTACTATCCGATGAAATAATGTTCAATTTTGGAAAAAATATAATTAAAAATACATTTGATCAAAATAGAATTTATGCTGCCATACATTATGGACTCAATAGCAATGTCGCATTTGAACTCGGCTACCTAAACAGTCTTCAACGACGAGCTAATGGAACCGATTATTTCAACAGAGATATTATCCGAATCAGTATTTTTCATAAAATTAAAAGCTCAAAAAAAGTATAAAGAGCATTTGTAATTAGTAACTAATAAATATTTTAAACATTGATTACCAATACGTTAACTTAATATTTACAATTCATGGTGTAACTTTAATAAAAAGATATAGCCATGAAAAATTTTGCAATTAAACTCGTGTGGTTTACCACCATTTATGTTTTTGTATTTGCCGGTATGTGTCAAACTAACGTTGCTTTACCAGTAATAATGACCCTTTATTGCGTAGGTATACCGTTAATATTATTAATGGTTTATACCGTCCTTACTGATGATTATACAACTACAAAAACTTTTAAAGATTGGTATGGAGATCATCCAATGGAGACTTTGGAAGAAGAAAAAGAAGAAAGCTAATCATTCGAATCCATTTTAACTCAAAAAATCCCGAGCAATCGGGATTTTCTATTCTTATGAATTTCTGATTTAAATTTTGATTAGTTACTACTGAAATTTATCTTACTTTGCTTTTTAAAACAAAATGATGCAGCCATTTTGGAAAAAATCGTTTCAAATAAACGCCCATAGTTTCTTTGCCACCAATGTAAACTTCAAAAGCATTCGATTCAACTGCTTTCACAAATTTTTTGGCAAACATACTTGTTGGCATTCCATTTTGAGTAGCTTCATCATCTATATTTTGTTTCGATCCATCAGCAGTAAGTGCATTTTTGGCCACATCCGTTTGAATAAATCCCGGACAAATTAAGGTGACATTTATATTGTCCCGTTGATGTTCCATTCTCAAAACATCAAAAAAACCATGTAAAGCATGTTTTGCGCCACAATAGCCAGAACGATATGGCGAACCAAATTTCCCCATCAAACTCGTTACAGTAACAAAATGTCCTTTCTTATTTTTGATAAAATGAGGCAACAAAGCTTTTGTTAGCGCAACCGTGCCAAGATAATCTACTTCAATGAGTTTTTTATCCACCTCAAAATCAGTTTCTACAATCAGTGAGCGTTGGCTTACTCCACCGTTATTCACTAGAATATCAATTTTTCCAAAGGCAGCAATAGCTTTTTCTGCATGATTTTTGGCGTTGTCAAAATCAACCAGATCAAAAGGCAAAATCATAACTTCTGTGTTTGAACACTTCGATTTCACAGTTTCTAAAGCATCTCTATTTCGAGCCGAAAGAATTAGTTTGCAATTTTTAGTTGCTAATTCATAGGCAAGAGCCTCTCCTATTCCGCTTGAAGCGCCTGTAATCCAAACTATTTTGCCATTTATTGCATTCATATTTTTTCCTAAAAATAAAAAAAGTTTACCGAGCTTTTACAAACTCAATAAACTTTCTAGTATAATTATGGAAATAAAGATTATTTCTCTCTAATATAAATATCGATTGGCACTCCTGAAAAGTCCCAGTTTTCTCTAATTTTATTTTCCAGATAACGTTTGTACGGTTCTTTTACATATTGCGGCATATTGGCAAAAAACACAAATTGTGGTGTTGGTGTTGGCAACTGCATGCAATATTTAATTTTTACATATTTCCCTTTTGTTGCTGGTGGCGGATACGCTTCAATCACTTTCAACATAAACTCATTGAATTTTGAAGTCGCAATGCGTTGTTGCCTGTTTTCAAAAACTTTTACCGTTGCTTCTAATGCTTTCAACAAACGTTGTTTGGTTAAAGCAGAAACAAAAAGAATAGGCACATCCGTAAACGGCATTAATTCTTCTCTAATTTTTTCTTCATAATTGCGGGTTGACATCGTTTCTTTTTCGACTAAATCCCATTTGTTTACTAAGATTACAACTCCTTTACGGTTTTTCTCAGCCAACCAAAAAATACTTTGATCCTGGCCTTCAAATCCTCGTGTGGCATCAATAATCAAGATACAAATATCGGCATGTTCAATCGCACGCACGGAACGCATTACTGAGTAAAATTCTAAATCTTCCTTCACTTTTGCTTTACGACGGATTCCCGCAGTGTCCACTAAGTTGAATTCGAAACCAAAACGGTCAAATTTTGTATCAATTGAATCACGGGTTGTTCCCGCAATATCAGTAACAATGTAACGCTCTTTACCAATTAAAGCGTTGATAAAACTTGATTTTCCAGCATTAGGACGACCAACCACTGCAAAACGAGGCAATACCACTTCTTCTTGAGTTGGTTCTGGTTTTATAGGAAAAGCATCAATCAATGCATCCAATAAATCGCCTGTTCCACTTCCAGAAATACTGGCAAACGTGTAATATTCTCCTAAACCAAGGTTATAAAACTCAATTGCATCTTTCTCACGCATCGCATTATCCACCTTATTTACAGCAAGTAAAACTGGTTTCGTCACTTTTCGCAACAATCTCGCAACGGCATCATCCATTGGAGTAATCCCCTCTTCTACATCAACTACAAAAATGATAACGTCAGCTTCATCAATAGCCAATTCTACTTGTTTACGGATTTCTGCTTCAAAAACATCATCAGAACCACGTACGTATCCGCCGGTATCAATTACAGAAAACTCTTTTCCGTTCCACTCGCTTTTACCATAGTTTCTATCACGGGTCACCCCCGATACTGAATCTACAATAGCTTCTCTTCTTTGTATCAGCCTATTAAAAAGGGTTGATTTCCCTACATTAGGTCTTCCTACTATCGCAACAATGTTATTCATAATATAAATTCAAATATTTTGCAAAGGTAGTGTTTAAAACCATGAATATCAATATTTTTAATATATTAGCAAGACCTTATCCTTTTAACACTTACAAGTTTACTGCTATGGACACTAATAATGAACTCAGACTTCGCTTACGATTTTACAAAGATGTTCCGCAAAACATAGATGCTTTGCGCGTTAAATTTGCAAATTACACCCAAATCAAGTCCAAAGATTACTTCGTTAAAATTCGTGGTTATCACATTTGGTTAAACATAAAAGGACCTAAAAAAGCGTATTGGTCGCCTCATTTACATATAGAAATGGAATCAAAAGACCAAAACGAAACGCATATCAGAGCACTATTTGGACCTGACCCAACCTTATGGACACTTTTTATGTTCTTCCATTTTGTTATAGCGGGAATATTTTTGATTTTTTCGGGGATTGCTTATTCTGATTATATCCTGAAAAATCCCGTAACATTCGATCTGATCGTTATGGGATTAATGGTTTTCGCCTGGTTTTTGCTCTATTTCGTAGCCAAACAAATCCGAAGTAACGGTCACTACCAAATGAATGATTTGGAAAATTTATTTTTGGAGATTATAGCATCTTAGTTTTTATTTGGAGCAATTCCAGCTCTCCGCTATATCTTTTATGCAGTCCCGAAGTTTCGGGACTGCATAAAAGGATGCCGCTGCTATCTGGGCTAAAAAAAAATCAATATCGAAAATTGAATTCCAATATTGATTTTAAAAAAAAGGACCAGAAAAAATTACTGGTTATAACCAAAACGTTTCAACATATTAACGTTACTTCGCCAATTTTTATTTACTTTCACTACCAATTCGATATGAATTTGTTTTCCAAAAAACTTCTCTAAATCGACACGGGCTTCCATTCCTACTTTTTTCAAAGCAGCACCTTTATGCCCTATTATAATTCCTTTTTGAGTTTCACGTTCCACCATAATCAAAGAACGGATTCTAATGATATTTTCATCTTCAAAAAACTCTTCAGTAACAATTTCGACTGCGTATGGAATTTCTTTGCTGTAATTCAACAATATTTTTTCACGAATCGTTTCATTCACAAAGAAACGTTCTGGTTTGTCCGTAAGCTGATCTTTTGGATAATACGCTGGAGATTCCGGTAACAATTCAATGATTCGTCCAAATACTTCTGGCACATTAAAATTCTGCAAAGCTGATATTGGAAAAATTTCTGCATTGGGAACTTTCGCAGTCCAGAAAGCCACTTGCTCTTCGAGTTGTTCTTGGTTAGAATTATCTATTTTATTCAATAAAAGAAGAACTGGAATTGTAGCATAAATGATTTTGTTAAAAAACGCTTCGTCTTTCAAATCTTGTTCACCAATTTCTACCATATAAATTAAGATGTCAGCATCTTCAAAAGCCGACTTTACAAAATTCATCATCGATGCCTGCATTTCGTAGGCTGGTTTGATAATTCCCGGTGTATCAGATAAGATCAATTGAAAATCTTCCCCATTTACAATTCCTAGAATTCTATGACGTGTTGTTTGTGCTTTTGATGTGATTATGGATAATCTTTCTCCAACAAAGGCATTCATTAGTGTTGATTTCCCAACATTTGGATTCCCGATGATGTTTACAAAACCTGCTTTATGTGACATTTCTATTATAATTTATTTTGCAAAGGTAGACATATCAAGTCAATAGATGAAATAAAACATTTTTAAAAATTTTTATTGGAAATACGGAAATTCGTTGTACATTTGCACCCGAAACAACGCGGGATAGAGCAGTAGGCAGCTCGTCGGGCTCATAACCCGAAGGTCACAGGTTCGAGTCCTGTTCCCGCTACTAGAGTAGCCTTATTGAGATTACAAAACGCACATCGCGGGATAGAGCAGTAGGCAGCTCGTCGGGCTCATAACCCGAAGGTCACAGGTTCGAGTCCTGTTCCCGCTACTAGAAAGCTTCAGAGAAATCTGGAGCTTTTTTTATTTACATTTATCAAAAATAACTGATGGATGAATTTGTAGTTTACATTCTATATTCCTCTAAGTATAAGCAAAACTATACCGGATATACTTCCAACTTAATTGAGCGATTCAAATCCCATAACTTTCTAGGGACAAAAGGGCATACATTAAAATATAGACCTTGGATTGTCATTCATGTTGAATTTTATCATTCTAAATCACATGCTATGCAAAGAGAAAAACAGCTTAAAACTGGAGTTGGAAGAGCGTTTATTTATAAAATAATCGCTGACATATAGCTTTAAGATAGCGCATATCCGCCGCGGCGGACACTGATACGACTCTCCGATGTGGCGGACTACTAGAAAGCTTCAGAGAAATCTGGAACTTTTTTTTGTTAAAGAACAATCACAATACATGGTATAAAATTAACTAAAAGATTATTAATTCTTTTAACGACTACAATCAAAATAAATAATGGGTCTACTAATCCACTTATTTTAAATCAGCTTCCTTGTTAAAACATCCTCTGTTGATGTAATTATATAATACTCCTTTTACCAGAGTGATTCAAATTAATAAACGTATTAGGTACTGAACAGTTACAATTAGTTCAATTATTTTTCTAATTTAGCTTTTTACAGCAACCGATCATTTTTTATTTAATGAAAGAAATAAATCATAATGAATTAAACTACTTCAAAGCATTTAAGGAAGGGGACAATGACGCTTTCAACTTTTATTTCAACAAGTACTATAATCGTGTTTTAGGTTTTAGTATTCAATTTTTATACGATAAGGACGAAGCTAAAAATGTAACCCAAGAAGCTTTTTTGAAATTATGGATCAACAAGGACAAAATTGAAACTGCAAATGGGATTCTACCCTTTCTCTACACGTATGCCAAATCGATTTGCTTAAATCTTTTAAGGCATAATGAAGTAAAAAATAAATTTAAAAATGAGTTACTGAATCAAAAAGAGAAAGAATTAGATACTCAAATTTTGAATTCGATGCATTTTGATTCCTTAGAATTAACAGAATTAGAAGTTTTAATAAATAAAGTAATTGCTGAACTTCCTGAAAAAACAAAACAAGTTTACCTAAAAAAACGTTTTGAGAATAAAAAAAACGAAGAAATTGCTACTGAAATGGGAGTAAGCCAAAAAGCGGTTGAAGCCCATATGACAAAAGCTTTAAAAATTTTGAAAGAGCAATTATCAGACTATTTGCCTTCCTTTATTATTATCACTTTATTAAATAGTTAAAAAATAATTAAATTTTAACATAGGGTATTTCAATTGTTAAGTGTACTTACTTAAACGATTGGAGTACGACTTGCGCTATTTTTTAATTTTTTTATAAATAATAATGATTGTCGCACTTTCTAAAAGGTACTTACAAGAGTATTTGATTAAATAAAAAACAATATGATTTTGGAATTGATTTATAAATATTTAGACAATGAAGCTTCTGAAGAAGAAGTTCTTACTGTTTTTAAATGGATTGAAACTTCTGAAGAGAACAAAAAGCAGTTTATGGCTTTGAAAAAAGCGTGGGCTTTCACAGCAATATCAAATGAAATACCAGCAAAAGCGCTTCAGGAATTTTACAAGAAAAAACAAAAGAAAAGTAGCCGTAAATGGTACAGGTTTTTACGATATGCAGCTATCGTTCTTGTATTTATTGGTTTGGGAAAAACAGCCACACAGTTGTTTGTTCCAAAATCAAATCCTTCCAAAGAAATTGTTTTGGAATTAAGCAACGGCACTTTAGAATATATTTCGAAAGATAAAACGAAAAACGTTATTGATGAGAAAGGCAAAGCAATAGCGAAACAAAGTCAGGATTCCATTGTTTATTACGGTCATGCCATGAATGACAAAATGGTTTACAATACACTTAAAGTTCCATATGGCCAGACATTCAAAGTAATCCTTTCAGATGGCACGACGGTTCATTTGAATGCGGGAAGTACACTGAAATATCCACAACAATTTGGAATAAACACCAATAGAAAAGTGTATTTAACCGGAGAAGCTTTTTTTGATGTTACCAAAGACCAACTCCATCCATTTATAGTAGAGGCTAATCAGGTAAGTATCGAAGTCCTTGGTACAAAGTTTAATCTGACAGCTTATCCGGATGATAAACAAATACAAACTGTTTTAGTAGCAGGAAGTGTGCGATTATCAGAGAATGCTAATCGTAAAAATAATTCAATCTTATCACCAAATCATTTAGCAACGTGGGATGGTTCCTCTAAAAAATTTACAACTCAAACAGTAGAAGTCGATTTATTTACAGCTTGGGTTCAAGGCGAACTTGTTTTGAAAGACGCTACTTTTGGATCCATTTGCAAAAGATTAGAACGAGCATTTGATGTCACGATTGTTAACTCAAACAGCAATTTAGTGGCACAGAAATTCTCAGGAACAATTAAAATTAAAGAATCTAAAGTGGAAGATATTCTAGATTTGTTAAAGCTGGATACTCCATTTAAATATACTAAAAAAGAAGGCATTATAAAAATAACCCATTAACAATAACTAAATAACAACTAACTAACCAAAACTTACAATTAAATGATGTTTACAGCGTACCCCTATTGGCAAAAACTCTTACTGACTTTTGGGATAGTCTTAATGAGTATCACTACTTTTTCCCAAACAAAAGAGAAGACCATTACTTTAAATTTTAAAGAAGAACCTTTAAGCCAGGTTATCAAATTTATTGAACAACAAACGAATTACCGAATCATTTACAACGTTAATAAAATTGACATCAATCAAAAAGTAACTGTATCGGTTAAAAATAGTACACTAGAAAATGCTTTAACTAAACTCTTAAAAGACAGGAAAATATCATTTTTTATACAAAAAGAACAAATATTATTACTGGAAATTTCAGATAAAGCAGCTTCACAGGAAAAAGAACGTTTCATCAAAGGTATTGTCCTAGACAGCAAAGACAAACTCCCTGTTCCAGGTGCAACTATTTTGATAAAAGGAACCTCAACTGGAGCTATTAGTGACAGCAAAGGAAAATTTGTCTATTTATTAAGAGGAGATGCTATTCCAAATACGGTTTTAGAAGTGTCTTATTTAGGAATGAAAACGCAATCCGTTCGTGTGGGAAACGCATTTGATTTTGTTTTCAATATGGAACAAGCCACAGATGAATTAGACCAAGTTGTAATTACGTCATCCTACGGAACTAAAAAATTAAAAGAGGAAATCGTAGGAAGTATTTCTACCCTTAACGCAAAGGATATTGCAGTAGAGCAAGCTTCAGAAAGTATTGATAAAATGGTGGTAGGACAAATTGCAGGTGTCTTAATAGAAAATACTTCGGGAATAGGAGGCCCTGTTAAAATAAATATTAGAGGCCAAGGAAGTTTGAGTTCGTTGACAAATTCTAATTTAGGAACGTCGACACAGCCTTTGATTATTGTTGATGGTGTAATAATGAGTGAAGAAGTGGGTATTGATAGTCAGTTTTTTGATGCAAATGGAACTTTCTCTGAAAATCTATCCAATCCTCTTGCCCAAATTTCACCGGAGAATATTGAAAGTTTTACAGTATTGAAAGATGCTGCTGCAGTAAGTATTTATGGCGCTGACGGTGCCAATGGTGTCATTCTTATCACAACTAAAAAAGGAAAAAAAGGAAAAGCAAAATTTGGATTTTCTAACCAACTTGGAGTTTCCTCAGCCATTAATCCAATCAAATATCTAAGTGGTTTCCAGTACAATGATTTGAGAAATGAATATCTTAAAAATAGTCAGACAAATTATGTACCCGTTCCCTATAATGGAATAAACACGGACTGGTTTGATTTACTAAATGTAGCGGGAATTTATAATAAATATAATTTTAATGTTTCAGGAGCAAATTCTAAATTGTCGTATCGCAGCAGTTTAAGTTATCTTACTATTGATGAGCCACAAAAAGGGAATAAAACCAAACAATTTAACGCCGGTATAAATCTAGGTTACCGCTTGGATAAATTTGATTTCAGTTTGTCTATGAACCCTAGTTACATTCAAAAGGATGCCCCAAATATTTATTATAGTTATGCCTTTGTCCCTACTATTTCGCCTTATAATGCGGACGGAACGTATGCAACTGTTGGTGTTTTAGGCTTAGGAAATCCATTAGCAGCTATTGAGCAAAACAAAAACATAACCGATAGTTATGGTATTTTAGCAAGCTTGAATGCCTCGTATGAATTCAATAAATTTTTAAGTTTCTCAACGCTTTTTGGAATAGATTACAAAGACAAAACGCAGGACAGATATTTTTCCGGTGCCAATGAAAGCGGACAATACAATGGTTCATTTACTTTAGAAGGAATGCAATATCCAAATTGGGGAAGACGTCTTTTGAATGAAAGAAACTCAACTAAATGGAACTGGCAGGGACAAGCTTTATTCAATAAAACAGTGAATATAGACCATAACATTGATGGGATTTTTGGTTTTGAATTGTCTAGCGACAAAGCAAATTTTAATTATTCATCTGGTAGAGGTTTTGTAAATCCCAATGGTGTAAATAATGTTCAAGACGCAATTCGAGATGATGATCCGTTGACAACCGTTGATGAATCATTATTAAATCAAACGTATGGGGATGACATCAGTTACAGTTCAAGAGTCTCGTTTTTTTCTCAGTTTAACTACAATTATAAAAAGAGGTATTACTTTTTAGGTAATTTTAGGAGAGATGAAAGCTCGGTTTTTGGGGATGATACTAATGTAGCTTTAAATGGTGGAGCCGGATTGAGTTGGATTGTCAGTAATGAAGATTTTTTGAAATCGAACAGCGGTATTGATTTGCTAAAATTTAAAATCAGTTATGGAACAACTGGGAATTCAAGAATAGGATCGTATCGTTCAAAAGGACTTTATATCTTAAATCAAAACGGGTACAATGGCGCAGAAGGTTCCTCTCCTAGCGAAGCTCCAAACGGGCAACTGAGTTGGGAAAAAAACACAAAATTTAACGCAGGTATCGATTTTAATTTCTTGGGAAGAGTAGAATTGTCCTTGGAATATTTTTATGACGATTTAAAAGATTTGATAACCAGCAGAGATATACCAACCGAAACCGGTTACAATTCCATTCAATTAAACGCAGCTAGCATGTATAATAAAGGACTGGAATTTTCAACTCGTATTAAATGGTTGCAAAGCGATCAATTTAAATGGACAACATCCTTTAATATTTCTACTGTTGAAAATAAAGTAACGCAACTTGTAGGTTTAGGAAGTGAATTTTCTACTTCAGAAGTTGCTCTTGCTCAAAAAGTAGGATACAGCACCTCCAAAATTTGGGGAGTAAAATGGGCGGGCGTTGATCCCGCAACCGGAAGAGATCTGGTAGAGAAAGACGGACAAATATATGATGCAGCTACTTATACAAACTTATTTACTGCGGCTGATTGGGTTCCTATTGGCGACAACCAACCCAAAGCTTACGGTGGTTTTAATAATAATTTCACTATCAATAATGCAATTGTTTTATCAATAAGAGGAGCCTTTCAATTGGGGGGAGATTATTTAGTGGATAACAGCCTGATCTCAAAATATAACATTACCTCTAATAGAAACCTTTCTGTTAATGCTTATGATTATTGGAGAAATCAAGGTGATGTAGTTTCACAACCTTTGGTTATCAGTAATACAACCTTGATTCCAAATTTGAGTAAATTTCTATATGACGCTACTTATTTAAAGATCAGCAACATTAATCTAAGCTATAATGTTCCTTTCAAAAAAACCTTTTTGGATGCATTATCTGTTTTTGTCGATGTTTCGAATGTAGTCTATTGGTATAAAGATAAAAGTCCGTCTGGAAGGAACGGCATACGTGAATTTAATTTTACCTATCCGCAAGCACGAACAATTTCTTTAGGTTTTAACACTAAATTTTAATGCGATGAAATACTTTAAAACAACATATTTTTATAGATTATTAACCGTTTTATTTGTTCTTTTTTCATTGCAGAGTTGCAGTGATTTTTTAGAACAAGAACCCGGTTCTCAAACATCGATTACGGAACAATTAGCAACAAAAAAAGGAATGTTGAGCGCTTTGAATGGCACTTATGGATCGCTTGAAGCAAATGTAAGAGGTGAGCGATTTGCAGTTTATGCTGATTTACAAGGCGGAAATCTTAAATTTACACCCACAATAACTGGTAATAATAGGGGTCAGATTACTGTTCCTATCAACTTAGAAAATGTGTACTCGTTCCAAGATCTGGCACAAGAAAGTGACTTCACGACCTTCTATGATGCAAGTTATGATGTCATCAATCAAACCAATTTAATTTTAGAATATGTAGATGCTTTGCCCGATGCCACCGATGTTGAAAAAAAGCAGATTAAAGCCGAGGCTTTAGCAATAAGAGCCTATTCCCATTATTTACTAACTTTAATTTACAGTCAGGCTATAGGAAATACGGGCCTAGAGATGCAATTAGGAATTATCTATAACAAAACAAGTTTATCGGGAGGCATTACGTATCCAAAACGAGAAACTTTGACAAGCACTTATTCTTTAATTATTGAGGATATCAAAGTGGCTTTGGATCATTTTTCGGATAATTCTTTGTTAACCGGACCATCGTACTCCTATTTCAACCGTGTAAATGCGAAAGCCTTATTGGCGCGCGTTTATTTGTCTAAAAACGATTGGCAGAATGCTTTTGAAACGGCAAACGATGTTATTTTAAATGCTGGAGTTTCATTAACCCCAAGTGAAAATTATGTTTCGCAATGGGAGCAAACAAATGTTCCACTTGCTGAAAACCTGCTAGAATTCTCAGTTCCCAGAGACAGCGGTGGCGACGTTGGAGGTTCTTTGTCCAGTTATTTTGGGTATTTTTCAAATACAAATTACAATAAATATGTGGCTTCTCAAGATTTATTAGGACTTTACGAATCTACTGACATAAGAAAGCAATTATTTCTAGAAAAAGCACTTCCTACATTGATAAATGGGGTTTTTGTAAATGTAAATTATTCTTTTACCAAAAAGTTTCAGGATAATCCGGGATATTCAGCCTTCAGGTTAAGTGAACTCTATCTTATTCGTGCCGAAGCAGCCTTGGAACTTGGAGATCTAGAAACTGCCAAAAACGATATCAATACTATAAGAGCTAGAGCAAAAGCGATTTTATTGACCACAACTGATAATTTAGAACAAGCCTTGTTACTGGAACGTAGAAAAGAACTTTGTTTTGAAGGGCATTTGTTTTTTGATTTGGCCAGAAGAAATAAGTCTGTAGCAAGAATCGACGGATGCTTGTCGCAAAACTGTAGTTTGGATTTTCCGTCTCCAAAATTTGTGTTGCCAATTCCAAGCAAAAATATTAATCTTAATTCAAACTTACAGCAAAATGAAT
The DNA here is from genome assembly GCF_900142695.1 of Flavobacterium xanthum. GTDB lineage: Bacteria > Bacteroidota > Bacteroidia > Flavobacteriales > Flavobacteriaceae > Flavobacterium > Flavobacterium xanthum. The sequence goes on from NZ_FRBU01000009.1 coordinate 75,900, forward strand.
CCTATTAAAATTATATCGATAGCCGTTTTGATCCTAAGCCTGTTTACCGCTTGCTCAAAGGATGATTATCAATTAAGTACTAATGCTGTTGATCCCTTTGTACGTTTCAATATATTAGTAAGCAGCAATAATGTCCCCTTGGCATATCCCGCATTGAACAGCGCATTAGTTCCAGTGATCAGTTACACGAACAGATCAGTGAAACCATTGAAAATTCCAGTTACGTTGACCTCTTCCACCTTGAAAAAACCTGTTTTTGTAACCTACAGCATAACAGGAACTGGAGAGAGCAACAATTATAGCGTAAAACCGTTGAACCAAATCTCTTTTGCGGGAAATCAACTTACGGATACTATATTTTTGTCTTTCGACAAAAGATGGAATACAAAACAAAAGATTACTTTAAAACTAGAAGAAAGTTCAGATCCAGCCATCACTCTTGGAAATTTGAATACTGTTGCTCCCAATAATAGTTTTGAAGTCAATCTCGATGAGGTAAAAACCACCTACACTTTTCCGATAAACAGGTTTGAGATAAAAGGCGAAATAGGAGAAGAAATTGTTTTTAAAGTTGATTTTCCAAATGGTTTTATACCTTCGGAAATCAACACCGATAGGATTTTTGAGTTTTTAAATGGTTTCAATTATACGTTGACTCACGATGATTTTGGAGACAATAGAAACAGCATAACCTACCGTTTGAAACTATTGGAAAACATAAATAATGATGATGTTTTTTATCAAACGAATATTGCATTAGTAAATTCGGATACGTATACGACTACAGGAAATACCGTGCTCCAAATCGTGAAACCTATTAAATCCTTCCGAGATATTGCTACTAATACAGCAGCAAATTTCTATGATTTATCAAATCCATTTTACCTGACTTATGGAGAGCATTGGTTTGATAGAAACGGAATTTGTGCATGGCAGACTTTTAATGCATTTACCTTTCCAGTGGTCGTTCCTGCTGGTTCAGAAAACGCTATCTTATATAGCGATAAAGGAACCCCAAGCACTACAGATGATGTGTATCATCATGCTTTTAAAATTGGGTTTAATGTTGCTACCGGGACTAATACAACTAATTCTTTCGGTTTGAAACGATGGTTTTCTAATGAAAGTGTTTCCGCTGCAAATTCTCCAGGATTTAATATTACTTCGGCGCTTGAATTTTTCCCTGAAAATGGAAATAGTAAAACTAAAGGTGCTGTTTTAGTGATTCCGCAATACATCACTATTGCAGGAACAAATGGTAAAAGTTACAGCATAGGAATTTCTGGCGGTGGAACGTACAAAGAAATTAGTACTGGATTATTTGAAATTTCATTCGAATTAAAAGCAAACAATACAGCCCTTTTTGGCGGACCTGTTTCCGCACAATACCGAATTTTTAATAACAGAGTATATCCAAAACCGGCTCCAATAACTGAGAGTTGTCTCAAAGAAATTAGTCTATAAAATTATTAATAGTAGTTACAAATGAAAATAAAACACATCATACTTCCAGTCGCTTTATTGATTTTTTTGTCCGCTTATAAAACAGATGACGAAAACGAATATATTGACATACAAGATTTAAGGCAACTGTATTCCAGCGGAAATCCAGCGTTATGGCCAAAACCTAATTTGGACAAGAATGTTGACAAAACCACTTTTCAAGATATTGGGCCACTACCAGAGATGACTTACCCAGAGTACAATAAATACTCTAAAGAAAAGGCCTTTTTGGGTAAAACATTATTTTTTGATCCTCGATTATCAGTAAGCGGACAAATAGCGTGTGCCTCCTGCCACAATCCGGAATTGGGCTGGACGGATAATCTGACACGTTCTTTTGGTCATAACAGACAAAACGGAAAACGAAATTCCATGACTATTTTAAATTCAGGGTATGCCAAATCATTGTTCTGGGATGGTCGTGCTTCCAGCCTAGAAGATCAAGCCCAGTTTCCTATTGCAGATCCTTTAGAAATGAATGAAAAACTGACCATTGCCGTAGATAAAATCGTTGGTGTAAAAGGCTATGGCAAATTGTTTACAGAGGCTTTTGGTGACGAGAAAGTTACTTTGCAAAGAATTCAATATGCTATTGCTACTTTTGAACGTACAATAAAAAGCCCAAAAAGTAAATTTGATCAGTTTGTCAGTGGAAAATCGGAGGCGTTTACAGACCAACAAGTAACAGGATTGCATTTGTTCAGAACTAAAGCGCAATGCATCAACTGTCACAATACCCCTTATTTTAGCGATAATCAATTCCATAATGACGGACAAACATTGTTTGGGACCAAAGATGAAGATTTTGGTCGTTACAATGTTACTGGAGATAAAAAAGATCTTGGAAAATTTAGAACGCCAACTTTAAGAGAGGTTGTCAATACAAGACCTTGGATGCATCACGGACATTTTCCAAGTTTACTAGATGTGGTGGAATTTTATAATTTAGGAAATCCTTCCGCTATTCAGAAGAGATATTTAGGAACAGCTCGCGATTCTTTGATTCCGGTAACTTCACCAATTCTTAAAAAACTAGATTTAAACAGAGCCGAAATCAATGCGCTTTTAGCTTTTATTGAAACACTAAGCACTCCAAACGGCCGAATTGCAACACCAAAAATGCCTCAATAACGGTTCCTAAAAGTATATTTCCAACATTTTTATTAACACAAACAATTTTATAAGAACCATCAATAAGTGCGTTGGAATTTTCAAGATTAACCGTTCCTAAAAAGCTTCAGAGAAATCTGAAGCTTTTTTTTCAAAATAGCTATGACTATTTAATTTTAAATAAATAAATTCTTCCATGGATCAAAAAAATTAAAAGCTAAATCTATATCAATCCCAACTTCTTAAATTTCTTGCTTTCTATCATAACCATTAAAATGAACTTTGCTTGAACAAATAGGATTGAAAAACCTACTCGCCATCTCTATTTTTGCTTATATCTATGTCTACTCTTTACCTTTTTAGCACATAGATTATCTTCCAGAATTATAGGTATTGAAAATAATACTTAAAAAATTACTTTGGACTACGTATCAAAACCGATTTATAGCACAATAAAACGGCAGTATGTATATTGAAAAAAGGTAAGTATTGGAAATAGCAAAAAGGTAAAGATGCTCACAGCTTAAGAATTCAGGTAAAGCCTGGAGAAACAATTACCCTTGAATTCGATTCTTTTCATATTATCGCTATATTACTGAATACCTACTAACTCAAAAAAATAGCTACTTAATAAAGGGTTCTATCGAACCTAAGAAAACTAAATTAGGCATTGATTACCACATTTAACTAAATAAAAAAACCTATACGACAAGTCATACAGGTTTTCAACCAACTAAGTTTATTATAATTAAATATCCGAAACCAACTAAAATCTTTATTTGAAAAATAGTATCTAACGTAATTCTAAATTAATCCTCTGAAACAATAGCTGAATTTCTATTCGTTGTTACATCTAATAAAACGGTTATTCCTTGCTCGTTCAACATCGTCATGTTCAAGGTATCCAAAACAGCTAAATTTTTAGAAACTAAACCCTTAAATCTATTATAGGAAATATTCATTTCTTTAAGATTGTTTAAGTTTTCTAATTCAAATGGAACTTGACCATCCATCTTGTTATCAAACAAACTGAAATTTTCTAATGCAGTCATATTTTCAACATCTCTGCTCAATCCGCCTACCAGTTTATTACTGTTTAGCAACAATACCTTCATCGTTTTTACATCATAAAGAGAATTTGGAATTTCTCCAACAATTTCATTGTTGAATAAAGATAAAACTTCTAATTGCTTCAACGCACCAATTTGCATTGGCAATTCTCCAGTGAGTGCATTCATATACAATTCTAAATCTTTCAAATTAGCCATATCACAAACTGAAGCAGGAATTGATCCAGATAAATTATTAAAAGAAAGATTCAATACTTTCATTTCTTTTAGATTTCCAATAAAAACAGGTATCATTCCCGATATCTTATTTTTATGTAAGTCTAATTCTTGAAGACCAGTCAAATTTAATATCTCCGTTGGAATTTCACCTACTAAATTGTTATCCGCTAATCGTATTGAGATCACTTTATCATCTTGAAGTTTAACGCCATACCATGTAGAAACTGGCAATGACAAATCCCACTTATTAATCCATTGCTTTCCATTTGTAGCTTCATATAATTTCACCAAGGCCTCTTTCTCTGACTGAGAAACATTTGCAAGCATTGAAAAAGAAAATAAAATGGATAAAAGTAGCGTAGGTATAATTTTCATGACTGGAATTTTAATTTGCACATCTAAAACTACCTACAAAATAGTTAATCAGCAAATAAAATCGACAAACAACACAATATTTCACTTTATTTACAGAAATAGCTTACTTTTAATTTCTAATTTATTCTCACTTTAACTTTCTAATGCTGTTTACACAAGCGACATAAAATTATAGAAATCATTTTATAAGACCTTGATATTCAGATTTTAATGCAACTAATTACTGGAAGCAATCTGTGCCCCTTTTTTATTATAATTGAACAAAACTAGCGCAAGGAGCAAAGGTTTTAAATAAAAAAAATCGTCTTGAGACAATCAAGACGATTTTTTTCTAAATTTTTTCTATGGCCTGCGCCAAATCAATATCCTTATCCGTGACTCCACCAGCATCATGAGTGGTCAATCGAATAGTCACCTTATTATAGACATTAAATAATTCCGGATGGTGGCTTCTTTTCTCTGCCATCACTCCTACTTGTACAATGAAACCCAAAGCTTGAGTAAAATCAGCAAATTTAAATTTTTTCTCAATTCCGCTATTGTTAAATGTCCAGCCTTTTAGCTCTTCCAAATGGGTTTGAATGGATTCCTCTGAATAAGTTTTCATAATTTATTTATTTTATCATATAAAGTTACTTAATTTCTAGACAATCAATGATACTTTAACTTTATTAACTAATTTTGGAAAAAACATTTCTACTCAATTTGAACACCGATTATTCCTTTAAAATTTATACTTCAACAGCGCAACTTCCTTTAAATTGGGATGATGTAGCAATTTCAACTATTTTTTTATCTAAAAAATACTTAGAAGTTTTAGAAAAATCGTCTCCTGAAAACATGATTTGTCATTTTATTGGCATTTTTGAAAAGGAGACTTTAGTTGGCATTTCCCTTTCTCAATTTCTAAATTTGAATAAATTAGCCTCTTTTGGAGAAAGAGACCAATGTATAAAAACTGCCGTCCGCAATATTGTTTTTAGAAATTTCGGATCACAAGTTTTGGTCCTTGGAAACAACATGCTAACAGGACAAAATTGCTATGCTTTATCCGATTCAATCGATAAGAAAAAAGCGATGAAAGCCTTATATTTCGCTACAACGGAATTAAAAAAAATATTTAAATCTAAAGGTGTTACTATTCATATTACGACCTATAAAGATTTTGGCGAGGAAGAAATTAAAAACTTCGCCATTCCAGAATTCGAAAATGATTATCAATTTTCGACACAACCCAACATGATTTTTTCCATAAATGAAAATTGGAAATCAGAGCAAGATTACATTGATTCTCTTTCAAAAAAATACAGAGATCAGTATAAAAGAGCGCGTAAAAGGGCAACTGACATACAGAAACGAAAATTAAATCTGGAAGACATTATTTCACTGGAAGACACCATTTATGAGCTGTATTTTCATGTTGCTAAAAATGCTCCTTTTAATACTTTTTTTCTACCAAAAAACCATTTTAGAATTTTTAAAGAAATCTTTAAAGACAAATTCCTTTTTTATGGTTATTTTATTGGCGAAAAACTAATTGGCTTCAATACTTTAATAAAAAATGGAGCAATCATGGATACGTATTTTCTTGGCTATGACGACAGCATTCAACGAGAAAAGATGCTTTATTTAAACATGTTATATGATATGATTGCTTACTCCATAAACAAAGGCTTCAATGAAATAGTTTTTGCTAGAACAGCTTTGGAAATAAAAAGTTCTGTTGGTGCTAAACCCCTAAAAATGTATGGACTTATAGCGCACAACAATAGATTGGTAAATCCTTACATGTCAAAAATATTCAAATATCTAGAACCCGAAAGCATCTGGCAAGAACGAAATCCGTTTAAATAATTTGAATTGGAGGATTAGGAATTGCCACTTTCATTTGTTTGGGTAGAATTTCAATAACTAGCTTGGTTTCTGTTCCGCAATATTCTCCATCAATCTGAAAACTAACCGGAATGTTTGTTGTTATAAATGCTTTATCAGTCGAAATAATCTCTACATCATTCACATCGATTGGCATATTACCGGTTATGATTTTGCCTAGTACCACCAAATCCATATTTTTCAAAATAACCAATTCAAATTTCCCATCATCCATTATACCATTTGGATTTATGGAAACCCCAGTACCATATTTTTGAGAATTAGCGATTACGATCATTCTCGCCTCACATTCTATCGTGGGAAAATCACCAGTAATGGTCGCGATAAATGGATCTTCTAAATCAATCAAAGTGTTTACTGTTTGCAGTGCGTACCCCCATTTTCCACGAATACTGCTGTTTTCATAGTTCTTAATCATTTCTGCATTGATTCCCAAATCGCTTAAATGAATGCTTTTTTTTCCGTTAATGGAAACCATGTCAATTTCCATATAACCATTTTGAAAAGCGATTTCCAAATTTTCTGAAATCCCAGAGGGTAAATTTAAATCTACAGCTAAACCATTGGCGGAACCGGCTGGCAAAATACCAATGATCACATCAAGAGTTTCCATGGCTTCCGCCACCATTTTTATTGTGCCGTCACCTCCCGCTACAATAATTCGCTTTGGCGCGTAGGTTGCATAAAGCGCTTTTATATTGTCACTATCTGAAACTCCAGATGTATTATAAATCACTAAATTCAAATTTTCCTTTTCCGCAAAAAAAGCGACCTCATCAATAAGATCAGACTTATCAACGTCTCCCGAAATGGGATTAACAACTAGGATTACGTTATTTTTCAAATTTTATTCTGTTTTATTGATTTAAAACCGTTAAATTCATCTTTTATCAAAAGTACTACAATATATGAAACCAATTTTAAAATTATATCGAGGTTATGCTAATGAACAAGAATTAATTGTCATGGGACATGTGTTCAAACCCACATCGATTGAGGAGTATAATTTTCAAAAAAAGAATCTAAAAAACGCTACTTCTGTAATCAAAATGTTCCAAATAAAAACTCAAGCTAATGCTGATGTCTATCTAAAACACAACAATTCCAAAATTCATACCAAAACATTAGCGGACGGTTATTTCAAATTTTGTGTGCCTTTAGATCAAGACAAAAACTACGGCTGGATTGATTATGAAGTTAGTATTGTTTATAAAAATGGAACCATTACTACGAAGGATAGTTACATTAGGCCACACAAAGGAAATTTAGGAATTATATCTGATATAGATGATACTTTTTTAGTGTCACATACGCTAAATCCGTTGAAAAAATTATATGTGCTGTTGTTTAAAAATGTAAATAAGAGAAAAATATATGAGGACGTTGTCACCCATTATCAAGCTTTAAGTACTGCAGGAAGAGACAATAAAGAAGAGTTTAATGCTTTTTTTTATGTTTCCAGCAGTGAATGGAATTTGTATCGTTTTATAACAAAATTCACCGAAATCCATAAACTTCCAAAAGCTGTTTTATTGCTAAAAGATATTAAAACGAGTCTAACCGATTTCTTCATGACTGGCAGAGGAAACCACAATCATAAATTTGATAAAATAAAACATATCTTAGAATTTTACCCCAATTTAGAATATGTACTCCTTGGGGATGATTCGCAACACGATCCTTTTCTATATGAAGCGATTTGCAAGATTTTCCCCGTAACGGTAAAAGCGGTTTACATACGACAAACTGGCTCCACTAAAAAAGAAAAAATAATGACTGTTATGAAAAATTTAGAGACATTAAATGTTTCTATTTGTTATTTTAAAAATAGTAGTGAGGCCATCGCACATTCCCAATCAATAGGAATTATTACATAAAAAAAGAGCTCCATTACGGAACTCTTTGTTATTATAATTGATCAATTTCTTCTTGAACAACTTCCCAATCCAGCAGGAGTTTGTCTAATTCTGCTTTTTTCTTGTTGTAGGCTGTAAAAAATTTTGCGTCTTCAACATGCTTATCATAATTTGAAGCCAACATTTTATCGTCCTGCTGTATGTCTTTTTCTAATTGCTTAATTTGGCTCTCCACTTTGCTTAGTTTGTTTTGCAATGCTTTTCCCTTTTTCTGATCTTCATAGGAAGCCTTATTACTTTCTTTAGGTGCGGCAGCTTTCTCAGCATCTTTCTTCTCCACTTCGCGCATGTTTTCCATATTGCGTTGTTCTAAGAAATAGTTGATGTCGCCTAAATATTCTTTGATTTTTTGGTCTTTAAATTCATATACCAAATTTGACATTCCTTGCAAGAAATCCCTATCATGTGAAACCAGTAATAAAGTCCCACCAAATTTTTGAAGTGCAGCTTTCAAAACATTTTTTGATTTAATGTCTAAGTGATTTGTAGGCTCATCCATCAACAACACGTTAATAGGTTGTAATAATAATTTACACAACGCTAAGCGATTTCTTTCGCCTCCTGAAAGCACTTTTACTTTTTTATCTACATCATCACCTCTAAACAAAAAAGAACCCAGCATATCACGCACCTTCATCCGGTTTGTATCTGCTGCCGCGTCCTCCATAGTTTGCAATAAAGTAATTTCACCATCCAAATATTCGGCTTGATTCTGAGCAAAATAGCCTAGTTGTACATTATGACCTAATTTAATGTTTCCTTGATACTCAAATTCATCAACTATAGCTTTGATAAAGGTAGATTTTCCTTGTCCGTTTTGTCCAACAAATGCAATCTTGCTGCCTCGCTCTACTAACAAGTTAATATCTTTCAAAATCGTAACAGCACCGTAGCTTTTAGTCACATGCTCCGCTTCGATAACAACTCTTCCTGGCTCTTTAGAAACAGGAAAAGAAATATTCATCACTGAGTTATCATCTTCATCGACTTCGATACGTTCTACTTTATCTAGTTTTTTAATTAAAGATTGAGCCATCGAAGCTTTGGAAGCTTTGGCACGAAATTTTTCAATTAATTTCTCCGTCTCTTCAATTTTTTTGGCTTGATTTTTTTGCGTTGCCAATTGTTTTTCACGGATTTCATGACGTAATTCTAAATATTGAGAATAGGGTTTATTAAAATCATAAGCTTTTCCCAGCGAAATTTCAATGGTCCTGTTGGTGACATTATCCAAAAACATTTTATCGTGAGACACGATTACTACCACACCTGGATAATTACGCAAAAAACTTTCTAGCCAGATTATACTTTCTATATCCAAGTGATTCGTTGGCTCATCCAGTAACAAAACATCATTGGCTTGCAACAGCAATTTGGCTAATTCGATCCGCATTCTCCAGCCACCAGAAAAAGTTTCGGTTTGGTTATCAAAAACTTCTCTTTTAAAACCCAATCCCAGAAGAATTTTCTCTGTATCTCCTACATAATTATAGCCTCCTAATAATTCAAATCGATGGGTATAATCAGATAGATCCTCTATAATTTGACTGTATTCATCACTTTCATAATCGGTACGGGTCACTAACAAATGATTAATCTCCTCCAGCTTTTTTTCTACAATTTTTATTTCCGTAAAAGCTTCATAGGCTTCTTCAAGAACTGTTCTACCTTGTTCAAAATCAATGTCCTGACGCAGAAACCCCATACGGATATCTTTCTCTTGAGATATAACCCCTGAATCAGGTGCAAAATCTCTAGCCAACATTTTAAGCATGGTAGATTTTCCGGCTCCATTTTTCCCAACAAGACCAACTCTGTCTCCGGCACCCAATCGAAAGGTAACTTCTTCAAATAAATAAGTACCACCAAAAGAAACAGATAAATTGTGTATATTAAGCATGTATTGTGATTTTATTCCTTTTCGAATGCGTAAATTTGTAACTCCAAAAAAGGAAAAATTAAATTTTTTGCAAATGTTAAAAAAAGGATCCAAATTATATAGCATTTTAACAGGAACTTGTCCAAAATGTCAGAATGAGAGTATGTATTTAGATAAAAATCCACTTCATTTAAATAAAATATTAAAAATGCATGAAAATTGTAGTCATTGCGGCTTACATTATCAAATTGAGCCTTCCTTTTTTTATGGTGCGATGTACGTTAGTTACGGCTTAAATGTTGGCATAGGAGTTGCAGCCTTCATTATCTCATTTTTATTTTTAGGATCTAGTCTTAAAGTAGCTTTTATAGTAATTATCGTTTCACTTCTTATATCATTCCCATTCGTTTTACGTTGGGCTAGGAACATCTACATTAACATGTTTGTTTCCTACGATTCAAAGAATAAACTGAAATAGTTTTACTTCTTTTCTTTAGTTTTAAATCGTCTAATATCAATAGCAGCATCTAAAGGAACTTGGTATTCAATAGAGTCAAACAGTTCTTTTGCCATTGCTGGCCCCAGCATCACACCTCTAGTCCCCAAGCCGTTCAAAATATGAATAGCTTGGTGATTTTGTAGCGTTCCTACTAACGGCCGTCTGTCTTTTACCGTAGGGCGAACTCCCGCAAAATGGGCTATAATCTCAAAATCACAGGTTATTATTTCTTGTATTCTTTCTACCAATTCGGTTTTACCTTCTTCTGAAGGCAAATTTGTTTTATCTTTCCAATTGTAAGTTGCACCTACCTTGAATAAATCATTGCCAAGCGGTAAAATAAAGACGCTCGTATTAACTATTACATCTAAATCTAATTTGGGTGCTTTGATTATAAAAAGCTCTCCTTTTGTACCGTCTAATGGTAAATCCTTAAAAAAAGGATTTGCATGCATACCAAAACCCTCAGCAAAAATAATATGCTTCGCCTGAATATCTTTATAGCGAATACCACTTGTTTCAAGCTGTAAAGCGTCATAATCAAAAGATTCTTCTTGAAAAAGCGTATGGTCGATCAGGTAGGCTCTATACTTTTCTATTAACAAAGCAGTATCCACATAGCCTGTCTGTAAAACTTCACCATATCCATAAGGAGAATCAATTCCAGGATATTTTTTAGAAATTAATTGAGTGGATAAAAAGGGAGCTAATGTTAGCTTATCAGAAGCCGCAAACCAATTATTCTGTTCTTCAACAGAAAAGAATTTCCGTAAGATGGGCCTTTTGAAATCAACGGTACATTTTAATTTTTCCTCTAAAACAGCATAAAACTGTTCCATTAATTCTAATTGTTCCTTCGCTTTCCAAACTTCACTAAAGCGCTTTAAAATAACTGGATTGTATAGCCCACCAGCAATTTTAGAGGAATTTTGGGAATTATTATCCATGACAAAAATAGATTTACCATTTTGCAAGGCCTTTTCTGCAAAAGAAATCCCTGCTAATCCACTACCTATAATTAAATAATCAATCATATAAAAACTCTTTAAAAAACGAAATACAAAGAAAACCCTTTAAAACAAAAAACTCTTACCATTACAGTAAGAGTTTTTAAATAATTTTTTAAGAAAAACTAATAGTTCCACATGTCTGATTCAAAATTGCGAATTTTATCCTTCACTCTCTCGGATTCTAACAGCTGATTTTGTGCATTATCTTTCATGTATTCTTCAATAGATCTATCTCCATACACATTTTCTTCTTTATAAATAACCGCGTTAAAACGTCTTGAATTTAATATTTGGTCAAATGAAACGGGCATTGCTGAATTTTTATCATTGAAAGCTTTTGCTTCATGCAAAACCTCTCTAGCAGCAGGAAAAAAGATCCAAAATAGTTCAATATAATCTTTTTCATCACTGTTGACCGTGTAAACATCTGGAGTAACAGGACACAATCCTAACAAACGATATTTCAATTCACTTTGACGCTTGTCAAAATACCAATATCCTTTAATTTTATATTGTGTTACATCTTGTGCTGATAAATCTGTTCTCAAAATATACTCATCAGAAATTTGATTTCCAGCGTTAATTTGTTCTCTACCCGCATCCGTCGTATCAATTCGTGTTAGCGACCCCTGAATGTCTTGCAACGATTTCTTAGTGTTAAAATAGCTGTCGGTATACACTTCCGTGATTTCACCATTTTTCATTGCTTTGGTCAACAAATCATACAAAGACCTTCTATCTGATCCTATGTTTGCAGTATCAATTGGAAAGTACAAGGCAAAATTAATTTTTTCGCTCAAGTCTATAATTTCCCAAGTAGTCTTTCCCATCAGAACATCTCTATCATGCACATAACCGTAAGCTAAAGGCTTATCGTTATCTGAATCAAGTTGAGCAGCAGTTTTCAGCCCTATTTCTTCTGGAATTTTTGCATTAAGCAGATTGGATTGCGCTACTGACGCAAAACTTCCGGAAATAGAGATAATGGCGATTAAAAAATTTCTTACATTCATCATGTTATCCTTATAAGATATTGAAATAGGTTACCAAAACCTACTTATTATTGTATTTCAAAAATTACTGGAGCAGTTCTTGGCAATAAATAACTACCTGCTCCGACAAGTTTAGTTTTAATTTCAGAGATTGTTACTTGATCTCCTCTTCCTGCTTTTGAAAGAACCGCTTTACATTGCGCATTCAATCTATTTCCTTGAACAACAACTGTAGGTTGACCAGTTACTTTTAAATTAAATCCAACAACATTTAAACCAACTTCAAAATCAAAATCCTCTAATTTTGCTCCAATAGTAGCAATTTCAAGATTAGATTTAGGTCCTTTAACCACACCTGTTTCTCCTCTAATTGTTCCTGTTGGACCTGGAATTCCTTTGATTCTAAATACTTTTTTATCATTCGCAACTTTTCCGTCAGACATTTTACCAGAAACGCTTACTACAACTTCATTACCTCCACCAGGATTCATAACGTACTTGCCATTACCCACCTTTGATAAACCTGGAGCAGAAGCATTAACAGCATTATCCGGAATACCAGCAAATGAAATCGTCATTGGATTAGATACACCTCTATAGACTACGTTCATTTTGTCTGCTGAAATTGTAGCAGAATTAGGTCTTGGTACAACAACATATTTTCCAGCGAATGGTAAAGGAATTGTTTTACCATCTTCAACAAAAGTAAATTTTCCCGAAATATTTTGCTCACCTACTCCTCCTGCGGTTAAAGCTATTTTAGCCTGACCTGTAGCTGGATCCAATCTTGCACCAGTAACATTGGTAGGTTTAGTATTCTCGTCATAACGACCCAATACTACTTTTCCTGTAACTTTCTCTCCTTGAAAGTAAGCATTTTTATCTAATACCACGATAGCTTGATAATTACTATAAGAGGCAGCAGCAACAGCCGCTTTACCCAATGCAGTACTATAAACATCTGATTCTGCTTTTTTAACATCATTCTGCCATGCAGATAATTTTGCCAATGATGCTACAGCTGGAAAACCTTTAAAATGATAATCTAAATAAGGTATCGCTATTCCATCTTTATTTTTCACATCTGCCAAACTAAACTTAGTTTGAACTTCAGATAAAATTGGTGCTAATTTTTTATTATCCCCTAAAGCCAATTTCATATCCGCTTTATACTTTTCAATTGTGGCAATAACTTCTTTCCCTTTAGCAGAATAACCCGCGGGGCTAAACCATAAATTATCAATATTATCTCCTTTGTCCATTTCCTCGTAAGGTAACTTCCCCGTTTCAGGATCTACTTCTGTGCCTACTAAAACCTGTGATTTTATTGATTCAATATAATCGTAAAAGTTCTTTGTTATAACCTCTACTTTGTGAGCTGTGACTGCCGCTATTTTAAATTCTCCACCTGCTTCAGCCGCTTTTGCATCTAATCCTGCTAACATTTGAGCATTTGACTGCACAGCGGAAGAGTTAGAGCCTTCAAATTTTTCGTTCATTAATCCAAATGCAGATAATACTTCTTTGGACATATTTAATGCTAACATTGCGATAAAAACCAAGTACATTAGGTTAATCATCTTCTGTCTAGGGGTTAGTTTTCCTCCTGCCATATTTTCTAAATAATTAGTTTATTGTTTTTGTATAGTTCGAAACTAATTATCCTTTGTTACTCATTGCAGAAAGCATTCCTCCATATACGTTGTTTAAAGACGAAAGATTAGAAGTCAATGATTGCATTTGATCTTTTAATTTTAAGTTATTTTCAGCAACTTCTTCATTTATTTGGGCATTTCTAGAAGCACTTTGCAACTGTATTTTATATAAACTATTTAAAGATTCCATTTGGGCTGCAGCCAAAGTTAATTCTTCACTGTATTTTTTAGTAGAATTAATAGAATCCACAGTAGGAGCAATTCCCTTAGCCGCTGATTCGAAATTTTTAATACTACTTCCTAAACTAGCCATTAATTCCCCATCAATTTTAGCGTCTTTTAACATGGCGTCTAATTTTTGAGATAACATTCCTTGTGCATCGTGTTCAGCTACTACTGGTTTAGCAATAGCAATAGCATTTTTATCTTTAAGCTGTGGGTAAACCATTTCCCATTTATATTCGTCATCAACTGGCTCAAAAGCAGAAAGCGCAAAAATAGCTGCCTCTACAACAAGACCAATCGTAAGCATAAGATTACCCGTAATTGGACCAAATTCAATATGGGTAATTTTGAACAATGCGCCAATGATTACAACCGCTGCTCCCATACCGTATGCGAAATTCATCGCCTTTTTGCCTAATAATGCCATAAAAATGTAATTTAAAATTTAATAGATTTGGTTTTTTTGTTTATTTTTTCTTTTTCCCGTTGCCGGTGGTTTGAATTCCCATGTAATCTTGAACGGTTCTAAAACCAATGTAACTTCTGGCTGAATCAGCATATTCATAATCTCTAGTACTTACTTGTAGGAAATAAGCAACATCTTTCCAAGAACCACCACGAAGTACCTTACGCTTATTGGAAGCATCAAGTACATTTGGATTCATTGAGGAAACATATTCATAAGCATTTGGATCATAAGAAGAATCCGTCCACTCCGATACGTTACCTGCCATGTTATAAAGATTATATCCATTTGGCTCGTATGATTTAGCTTCAACAGTATACAACGCTTCATCAGCAGCATAATCACCTCTATTTGGTTTAAAATTAGCTAAAAAACAACCTCTATCATTTTTTGTGTAAGGACCACCCCAAGGATAAGTCGCAGACTCAAGACCCCCTCTTGCGGAATATTCCCATTCTGCTTCTGTAGGCAATCGGAAAGAATTGATCAAATCTTGACCTTTCTTTTTTGATTTAACATAACTATTTTTATTTAATGTTCTCCAAGCACAAAATGCTTTTGCTTGTGTCCATTTCACTCCAACAACAGGATAATCACCATAGGCTTTGTGCCAAAAATAATCATTGTGCATTGGCTCATTGTAAGAGTAGGCAAAATCCTTAATCCAAACAGTTGTATCAGGATAAACATTAACTTCTTCTGTTTTGATAAAATCTTTTCTTCGTCCTACTTTTGCTTTGGCAGCAGCCTGAATATCCATCCAAGAGTAGCGGAATTTTAATTTATTAACATCGATAGTTCTTAGACCATTGTATGACTCCTCTATAGGCAAATACATAGAGTCCATCACTTCAGCGTAATACGCATCAGGATACAATTTAGTATCTTTAATTAATTTTACTTTTTTATTTAGTTTTCTACCAGCGTAAGGATCATCAGCAGTTCCTACACTATAATAATTGTCATACATGTACTTATCATACGCTGTCATTTTCTCAGGATCTGAGTCGTTAAAGGCAAAATCACCAATACTTCCAGCATTTTTTCCTTTACCTGTTCCAGCTGTTTGACCGCTTTCATCAGCTAGAATAGCCAAACGAACTCTCATTGTAGAATCTTTTACCCATTCTACAAATTGACGGTATTCACTATTGGTAATTTCCGTTTCATCCATGTAGAAGGAACGAACGGTAACCGTTTTTGTAGGAGCATCTTCAACATTAGCTAAATCAGCATCTGATTTACCCATGATAAAAGCACCGCCTGGAATTAACGCCATTCCATACGGCTTCTCAGGATGCCATTTTCCTCCATTAATACCAACTAATTCTCCTTTGTCGCTTGATTTACCACAGCCAATTAAAAGGGTCAAAATTGTCGTAAAAGCTATGAACTTCTTCATATAAATTTGGTTATCTATTCATTATTTTTAAGTGTGTAAACCTATTTATTATTTTTTAGAAAAACAATTTTTTTACACTAAACAAACTGTTTTTTATAAAAAAATCATAAATAAGTAAAAAAAGATTCTAAACGATGTTTTTTCTTTGGGCTTTCCACCATCTTTCAGGTAATTCCTGATTGCAAGCCAACAAATATTCATCATAAGAACAGGGTAATAACGTGTTTCTTTTTAATTTATTATTAACATTTGAAATAAATGGAATTTCTATCCACCAGCGATCTGTTTTATCACTTTTATAAAAAACAAGTTCTTCTTCTTCTAGCGGTACATTGTACTTTATATAATTTTCTTTGCTTCCAAATGGATACTCATTAGAACGATAATGAAATCCTTCTATAAAATACCAAATAATCTGTGCAATAAGGACTGATTCTTGTGCCGAATTATTATGGTTGAAAATCCCAAACGAAGAAACCTTGTCGCTTATTCCTGCATAACGGGCCAATGAACAAATTTCTTTTCCGTTAAAACCATTAGGTTGAAACGAAATGAAATTACCAGAATCAGCTGATTTAATGGAATGTAAATCTATGCTTACAACATCTGCATCTCTAAACACAGGCTCCGAAATAGAGATATTATTTGACACTTCCCCTAACCTGTAGGCGTCAAAAAACAATTTCTCTATTAAATCAATTTCCTCCTGTGAATTAAAATACGTTTGATACCCTATATTGCAATAGTTAAAAAGATTGTTAGGCTCATCAATGATTATTTTAGTCAAATAAGAAGAAGCTGAAACATCTTCATTTTCTTTCCCAAAATCAAATTTAGAATCGATGGAAACTAGGTTAACCATCTGTTCAAGATCATCATATCCTCTATAAATGGCGTACGTTAAATCCTGTGAACCTCCAATTACTATGGGAGTAATTTTCTTTTTGATTAAGCTCGCAACTACTTTTTTTAGAGCAAAATAAGTGTCTTCAACGGAATTGCCAGGCAGAATGTCCCCTAGATCAGCAATGGACGCATTCCAATTTCCTGGAAAAAGTCCGTATAATTCCTTTCGCACCGGCGTCAAATCACTATCGGAAATAGCGTTATTCGAACCTCGATTTTCCAAAACACCAATTATTGCAATTTTAATTTTGTTTAAATCTGGGAATTGTTCCGTGGTATGCAAAACTATTTTACTCCCTAATTGCTGAGAAGTTAATCCGTCTAGATATTCTAAGACTTCATTCGCTATCGGTTTTAGAAAATCAAATTCCATTGTATTATTTTTTTCCTCTCTCCTGCTCAAATTTCGGGACATTGCAAAATTTCAGCAGTCAAGGTTGTTATGAATTAAGAGTGTGTTATTTCTTTTTTGCAACTGCTTTCTTTACGACTGCTTTCTTAGCAACTGCTTTCTTAACTGGAGCCTTTTTTGCCGCCACTTTTTTAGCTGGAGTTTTCTTAGCTATCATTTCCTGAACTTCGGCTAGGGTCAACTTTGTTGCATCTACCTCTTTACTCAATTCAATTTTGATTTTGCCTTTGGTAATGACGGAGCGTCCCCAGCGAGCTTTTTCCACCAAAATTCCTTCTTCCTCCCAATTATGTAAAACCTTATCAATATTTTTCTGCAATTTGTCTTCAATCAAAGCTTCAATATCCTGCTGCGACAAATTATCAAAATCATATTTTTTACTCACATTGATAAACACACCGTCCCATTTGATAAAAGGACCAAAACGACCTACTCCTTTTTGAACTCCTTCGCCTTTGTAAACCGCAATTGGAGCATCAGCAAGTGCTTTTTCATCAATTAATTGTTTGGCTCTATCAAAATCTACGTCTAAGGGATTTTCTCCCTTAGGCAAGGAAACAAAGGCTGCACCATGACGAATGTAAGGACCATAACGGCCATTGCTTACCTCTACTTCTTCTTCTTGATAGTTTCCAAGATTTTTTGGCAACAAAAATAAATTCAGCGTTTCCTCCAAAGTAATGTTCCCAATATTTTGATCGCTCATTAAGCTGGCAAATTTTTTCTCTTCATCATCTGGAGCTCCAATTTGAGCCATTGGTCCAAATTTTCCTAAACGTACCGAAACCGGCTTTCCTGTTTTTGGATCTGTTCCTAAAATTCTCTCTCCACTTTCTCGCTCTGCATTAGCCTCTACGTCTTTTACATTTGGATGAAACTTATCATAGAATTCCTTCATCATTGTTGTCCAAACGATATTTCCATCGGCAATTTCATCAAAATCCTGTTCCACTTTAGCAGTGAAATTATAGTCCAAGATGTTTCCAAAATTTTTAACCAAGAAATCCGTTACGATGGTTCCGATATCTGTTGGAACTAATTTTCCTTTGTCTGAACCCGTATTTTCTTTAAGCAACTTTTCACCTACTTTTCCAGACTGCAATGTCAGTTGTGTATAATTTCTTTCTTGTCCATCAAGATTTCCTTTCTCCACATAATTCCTGTTTATAATGGTAGAAATCGTTGGAGCATAGGTAGACGGACGGCCAATTCCTAATTCCTCTAGTTTTTTTACCAAAGAAGCTTCAGTATATCTTGCTGCAGCTCGAGAATATCGCTCCGTAGCTGTGATGTAATTATTCTGCAATTTTTCATTGACTTTCATCGCTGGTAACATACCTTCTTGCTCTTCTTCATCGTCATCATGACCTTCTAAGTATACTTTTAAAAATCCTTCAAAAAGCAAAACTTCTCCTGAGGCCGTAAAAATTTCCCCGTGATTATTTGCTTCAATTTTCACGTTAGTACGCTCTAATTGTGCATCACTCATTTGCGAAGCCAAGGTTCTTTTCCATATCAAATCATACAATCGCGCTTGATCTCTATCAATATCAACGGTATGACGGGACATATCCGTTGGACGAATGGCCTCGTGCGCTTCTTGAGCTCCTTTACTTTTATTGACAAAAGTTCGAGGCTTAGAAAATTCTTTTCCGTAGGATTTGATGATTTCTGCTTGAGCAGCTTCCATCGCATCTTTAGATAAATTCACACTATCCGTTCTCATATATGTAATGAGTCCCGCTTCGTACAAACGTTGTGCTAATTGCATGGTAATTCCAACAGGTAAATACAATTTTCTGGCTGCTTCTTGTTGTAAAGTCGAAGTGGTAAAAGGGCCTGTTGGTGTTTTTTTGGTAGGCTTAGTTTCTAAGTCGGCTACCTTATATGTGGAACCTATATTTTTATTTAAAAAATCTTCAGCTTCTTTTTTAGTATTGAAATTTTTAGGCAATTTTGCTTTGAATGACTTTCCACCTTCGTTAGTAAACTCGGCAATAACAGAATAACTCGCGATAGCCTTGAAGTTTTGAATTTCTCTTTCTCGCTCTACAATCAAACGTACTGAAACCGATTGTACACGACCAGCAGAAAGCCCTCCTTTTATTTTTCTCCACAATACAGGCGATAATTCATAACCCACTAATCGGTCTAAAACCCGACGGGCTTGTTGCGCATTGACTAAATTATAATCGATTTCTCGTGGATTATCAATCGCTTTTAGGATTGCGGTTTTGGTAATTTCATGAAAAACAATACGCTTTGTTTTAGTTTTATCTAATTTTAATTCTTCGGCTAAATGCCAAGAAATAGCCTCACCCTCGCGATCCTCATCACTTGCTAACCAAACCATTTCAGCTTTTTTAGCTAGTCCTTTTAATTTAGTAACCAACGCTTTTTTATCAGCAGAAACTTCGTATTTAGGTTTGAAACCATTTTCGACATCTACTCCAATTTCTTTGGATGGTAAATCGGCAATATGTCCATAACTTGACTCTACCTGAAAATCACTTCCTAAAAATTTTTCGATTGTTTTCGCCTTTGCAGGTGACTCCACTATAACTAAATTCTTTGCCATATCCCGATTGTTTATGTCGGCAAAAGTATATGATTTTTTTAAATTTTAAGTTTTTTAAATTTTAAAAGTCAAATTCCTCGTTGAAATACAGCCTCTAGATGATTGCAATTGAATTCCATTTTCACAATTATATTGTTTAATCGAGTTACAATTGCGACCGATAAGATAGTGAAAATTTATAACTGAGCACTCATTTTAACAATGAGGCTCCAAGGCTTTAGGTAACTTTCAATCCATCCTATTTAAGGATAAAAAAAAGGTTGAATAATGCGACAACTAACGCTTACAATCAACTTTTATGTAAGCTTCTATAATTTTGAAGATAATGTTTAAAAATAATGCTACGTCCAACGGTGTACTCAAGTTCTTGTTTATAATTTTCCTCAATCTTTTTCAAATCAATAGAAAAAGCTATATCCAAATGAGACATTAAAATATTTAATACCCATAAAAAATAGCTGAAATACACAACTGCTTAGCCCCGATTGTAGTGGAAATCCTTTTTATTTTTTTCTTAAAAAACAAAAAGATTGTAACGGAAAGCGGGAAATAGCTCCTTACTTCGACTGCACTGAGTTGGGTAACTAAAACTTTAAAACAATGTTAATTCTTAGTCTGACATCTTGTCATATTTATTGGAATTCACTTATCTTTGCACTTTAAATTACCCCATGGAGAAGATTATTGAAGAAAGCAAACAAGGCGAAAGCTTAATTTTAGAGAATAAACCCGAGAATACTAAAAAACTTTTTATAGAAAGTTACGGCTGTGCGATGAATTTTTCGGATAGTGAAATTGTAGCTTCTATTTTATCAGGGAATGGATACAATACGACACAAATTCTAGAAGAAGCCGATTTAGTTCTGGTCAATACGTGTTCTATTCGGGACAAGGCAGAGCAAACTATTCGAAAACGTTTAGAAAAATACAATGCGGTGAAACGCATTAATCCAAAAATGAAAGTCGGCGTTTTGGGCTGTATGGCTGAACGATTGAAAGACAAATTCCTGGAAGAAGAAAAAATAGTGGATCTCGTTGTGGGGCCAGATGCGTATAAAGATTTACCAAATTTACTCGCTGAAGTCGAGGAAGGACGTGATGCAATAAACGTAATTTTATCAAAAGACGAAACCTACGGGGATATTTCGCCAGTTCGATTGATGAGCAACGGAATTACGGCTTTGGTTTCTATCACGCGTGGTTGTGATAATATGTGTACTTTTTGCGTGGTGCCTTTTACTCGCGGACGTGAACGCAGCCGTGAACCGCAAAGTATCATGTCCGAAATTCAAGATTTGTGGAACAAAGGCTTTAAAGAAATTACGCTTTTGGGACAAAACGTAGATAGTTTCCTCTGGTATGGGGGCGGTTTGAAAAAAGATTTTGCAACAGCATCAGAAATGCAAAAAGCCACAGCAGTAGATTTTGACCAATTACTCGAAATGGTAGCCGTTGGTTTTCCTAAAATGAGAATTCGATTTTCAACCTCTAATCCGCAGGACATGCACGAAAGTGTTTTGCATGTGATTGCCAAACATCCCAATATTTGCAAACACATTCATTTACCAGTACAATCAGGTAGTAACAGAATTCTGAAGGAGATGAATCGTTTGCATACGCGTGAAGAATACATGACTTTGATCGATAAAATAAGAAGAATTATCCCAAACGGGTCGATTTCGCAAGATATGATTTCAGGTTTTCCAACAGAAACAGAGGAAGATCATCAAGACACCTTGAGTTTGATGGACTATGTGAAGTATAATTTTGGTTATATGTATTCGTATTCGGAACGTCCGGGAACTTTAGCAGGACGAAAAATGGAAGACGATGTACCCGAAGAAACGAAAGCCAGAAGATTACAAGAAATTGTCGATTTACAACAAAAACACGCTTGGTTCCGCAGTGAAGAATTCATTGGTCAAACCGTAGAAGTATTAGTAGAGAAAGTTTCCAAAAAATCAACGGAAGAGTTTTCAGGAAGAAATTCCCAAAGTATCACAGTGGTTTTTCCAAAGGAGAATTACAAGATTGGTAATTTTGTGAATGTGAGAATTACTTCCTGTACCAGCGGAACTTTGAAAGGAGAAGCAGTTGGTTTGAGTGAAATGAATTGATTTTTTAACCACAAATTACGCAAATTTTTACAAATTAATTCAACTAAAACATCGAACATGACCGAGTCTAATGAGTATTATTATAAAAAAAATGAAAACTATGAAATAGTTGGCCTTTGTATGGAAGTACACAGAATACTCGGACCTGGTTTACTTGAAATTGTTTATAAAGATGCCTTAGAAATAGAATTCAGAAACCATAATATTCCATATGAAAGAGAAAAAGAGTACAATGTGGAATACAAAGGAATTATTTTGCCTCATAAATTTTATGCCGACTTTGTCATTTATAGTGATATTATTTTAGAAGTAAAATCAATAAAAGAAATCAATAATGATCATCTTGCACAAACATTAAATTATATGAAATTAGCCGACACTCCCATTGGAATAATAGCAAACTTTCAAAATAAATCGTTAGTTCACAAAAGATTAATAAATACATAAAATTATAAATTTGCGAAAATTTGTGTAATTTGTGGTTGAGAAATAAAACATGGATACAGTTCAAGCTATAAAACAACGATTTGAGATTATTGGGAATGACCCAAAACTTAATCGTGCAATAGAAAAAGCAATTCAGGTTGCTCCTACTGACATTACGGTATTAGTAGCGGGAGAAAGCGGTGTAGGGAAAGAAAATATCCCTAGAATTATTCACTCGCTTTCCCATAGAAAACACGGGAAATATATTGCCGTAAACTGCGGCGCCATTCCTGAAGGAACGATTGACAGTGAGCTTTTTGGACATGAAAAAGGCGCTTTTACTGGTGCAACAAATACGCGCGAAGGCTATTTTGAAGTAGCTGACGGCGGAACTATATTTCTAGATGAAGTAGGCGAACTACCCCTTACTACGCAAGTGCGTTTGTTACGTGTTCTCGAAAATGGAGAATTTATAAAAGTGGGTTCTTCACAGGTTCAAAAAACAGATGTCCGAATTGTGGCTGCTACCAATGTTAATTTATTCGATGCCATTGAAAAAGGAAAGTTTCGTGAGGATTTGTATTATCGTTTAAGTACGGTAGACATTACTTTACCACCATTACGCGATCGTAAAGATGACATTCATTTATTGTTTCGAAAATTTGTTGCTGATTTTGCACATAAATATAAAATGCCTCCTTTGAAACTAGACGAAAATGCAGTTCAATTATTGCAGAAATTTCGTTGGAGCGGAAACATTAGACAATTACGAAATGTTGCAGAACAGATTTCGGTTTTAGAAACCAATAGAGACATCTCCTCAGTAACCCTGCAATCCTATTTGCCAGTACAAGGAAGTAATTTACCTTCTGTCATTAAAGACAAAAAGAGTGAAAGTGATTTTAGCACCGAAAGGGAAATCTTATACAAAGTTCTTTTTGACATGAAAAGTGACTTGAATGATTTAAAAAAACTAACGCTGGAACTGATTCAAAACGGAAGTTCAAAAGTACAAGAGACCAATCAGAATTTGATTAAAAAAATATACGGCTCCAAAGAAAATGATAGTGAAATCGATTTTGAAGAAGAGCCAAGATCTGCCTTAATCGCTTCCCAAAATACTGAAGACGCATACCAAGAGAATGATGATAATTATCTTTTTGCAGAAACAATTGAGGAAGAAGAAACCTTGCGTTTAGAGCAAAAAGAAATTGAAATGATAAAAAAATCATTAGAAAAAAATAAAGGAAAACGAAAAGCTGCCGCCGATGAACTAGGTATTTCAGAAAGGACGTTGTATCGTAAAATAAAGCAATTTGATTTGTAGCTTTTTCATAAAGACACGAAGTGGGAAGTGGTTTGATTGAAAATGAATATATTTGACCCAACCTTTAGAACTGACCAAGAAATTTTTAAATTAGAAAATGAAACATATAAAACTAATTCTCCTTTCAATAATTATTTTGAGCATCAATAGTTGCTCGGTTTATAACTTTACCGGAACTGGAAAAATTGACGCAGAAACTTTTCAAGTTGGATTTTTTCAAAATAATGCGGAGTTAATTGAGCCTGGAATTGATCGAACATTCACATTAGAATTACAAGATTTAATCCAGAATCAAACGAATTTAAATTTAGTCAAAAACGGTGCTGATTTAACTTATGAGGGAGAAATCATAGATTATAGAGTTAGTCCAATGACGGCAACGGCAGATCAAAGGGCCGCTCAAAATAGATTAACGATTCGGATAAACGTACGTTTCACCAATAAGAAAAAAGAAACTGATGATTTTGAAAAACCATTTACCTTTTTCTTTGATTATCCAGCAGAACAGCAATTAACGGGAGCCACATTAAATGCTGCTTTAAAAGAAATTTTTGAACGAATAACACAAGATATTTTTAATGAATCATTAGCTAAATGGTAAATTGAAGTTCGTTTGTTTAACTGTTTTTTTGTTCACTCAATTAAGCAGTTAAATAAGACGGCAATTAAATACAAAACAATGAATGTAACCGATTATACCTATTTGATTAACAAACCCGATGCAATCCATGAAAAGCAAACGGAAGCTTTAGAAATAGTATTAAATGAATTTCCTTATTTTCAAAGTGCTAGGGCGATTCAATTAAAAGGATTGTACAATCAAAACAGTTACAGATACAATACTGCTTTAAAAAGAACAGCAGCGCATACCACGGACAGATCCATATTATTTGACTTCATCACTTCGGATACCTTTACTTCTATACATAAAAGTTTATACGATAGAAAAGCACTAGAAATTCTAGAAATCCAAGTGGTAGATAGCGAAATTCTTATTCCGGAAGGAAAATCAGAAATTAAAATAAACTCGTTAGAACACTCTATTCTGACTTCAATAAAAGAAGCTGCACCAGTAGAAACTGAAGTTTATTCAAAATCAGTTGAAGAAAAACTCGCTATTGGAAAACCATTAGACTTTTCGAAAAAGGAACAACATTCCTTTCAAGAATGGCTACAACTGTCCCGCACGGAACCTATCAATAGAGAAATTGAGGACCCTAAAAATCAACTAGCTCCTATTATAGATGCTGATAAAAGAAAAAAAATAGAATTAATAGATAAGTTTATCGAAACAAGTCCGAAAATTTCACCTGTAAAGCACGGCGTGCCTTCTACCGTTACTTTTGATCTAAATGCGGCTGATAATTCTTATTTGATGACAGAGACTTTAGCCCGTGTCTACTTGGAACAAAAAAAATATCAAAAAGCGATTCAAGCATATGAAATATTAATTTTGAAATATCCAGAAAAAAGTAGTTTCTTTGCGGACCGCATATCGGATATTAAGATTTTACAACATAATAATAATTAAACAATGAGCACATTTTCAATTTTTTTAGTTTTAATAACTATCGTTTGTTTTCTATTAATCGTAGTTATCATGGTTCAAAACCCTAAAGGTGGTGGATTATCCTCTACAATAGGTGGTTCTCAGATGTTAGGTGGCGTACAAAAAACAACTGACTTTTTAGACAAAAGCACTTGGACATTAGCAACTATACTTATAGCACTTATTCTTCTTTCTAGCTTAAGCTTTACTGGAACTTTGAGTGATACTGATTCTAAAATCATTGACAATACAACTACAACTGCACCAGTAGCCCCAATTCAAAACACACCAGCTGCAACAAATCCAGCAAAATAAAAATACATTTCCTATTTTAAAAATGCCAGCTTGTCAAAGCTGGCATTTTTTATAAGAAAATGTGTCAGTTATCATAGGCTGGCATAATTTCTGAAATCTTATTCTTTTAATATATTAAATAATACTAAAAACATAAAATCATGGCTTTAAACATCAAACCACTTTCAGACAGAGTTCTTATCGAACCAGTCGCAGCTGAGACAAAAACTGCGTCAGGGATTTTTATTCCAGATACAGCCAAAGAAAAACCACAAAAAGGAACTGTTGTGGCAGTTGGAAATGGTACAAAAGAACATACGATGACAGTGAAAATTGGAGATTCTGTACTTTACGGAAAATATGCTGGAACTGAATTGAAACTAGAAGGAAAAGATTATTTGATCATGCGTGAAGACGATATTCTTGCAATTATTTAAATTTTGTTTCAAGTTTCGGGTTTTAAGTTAGAATCCTAATCGTTGAACAAAAACAATTTTAAACATTAAACAAAAATTAAAATGGCAAAAGATATAAAATTTGATATTGAGGCACGTGACGGATTAAAACGCGGTGTAGATGCATTAGCAAATGCAGTAAAAGTAACTCTTGGACCAAAAGGTCGTAATGTAATTATTGGAAAAGCTTTTGGTGGACCAACGGTTACTAAAGATGGTGTTACTGTCGCAAAAGAAATAGAATTAAAGGATCCATTGGAAAATATGGGTGCTCAAATGGTAAAGGAAGTTGCTTCTAAAACCAATGATTTAGCTGGAGACGGAACCACAACTGCAACTGTTTTGGCGCAAGCTATAGTAAAAGAAGGTTTGAAAAACGTTGCTGCTGGAGCAAATCCTATGGATTTAAAACGTGGTATTGACAAAGCAGTTGAAGCTATTGTTGCTGATTTAGCGAAACAAGCTAAAGTAGTAGGAAGTGATTCTGAAAAAATCAAACAAATCGCCTCTATTTCAGCTAATAATGACGAAGTAATTGGAGAACTAATTGCTACTGCTTTCGCAAAAGTAGGAAAAGAAGGAGTAATCACCGTTGAAGAAGCTAAAGGAACAGATACTTATGTTGATGTTGTAGAAGGTATGCAGTTTGACAGAGGATATCTTTCTCCTTATTTTGTTACCAATTCAGAAAAAATGGAAGTAGAGTTGGAAAACCCTTACATCCTTTTGTACGATAAAAAAGTTTCTTCTTTAAAAGAGTTGTTACCTGTTTTAGAACCAGTTGCACAATCCGGAAAACCATTATTGATTATCGCTGAAGACGTAGATGGTGAAGCATTGTCTACATTAGTAGTAAACAAATTACGTGGAGCCTTGAAAATCGCTGCTGTAAAAGCACCTGGTTTTGGCGATAGAAGAAAAGCTATGTTGGAGGATATCGCT
Organism: Flavobacterium xanthum; assembly: GCF_900142695.1. GTDB lineage: Bacteria > Bacteroidota > Bacteroidia > Flavobacteriales > Flavobacteriaceae > Flavobacterium > Flavobacterium xanthum. The sequence continues at coordinate 103,120 of NZ_FRBU01000009.1, forward strand.
ATTTTAACTGGAGGAACGGTAATTTCAGAAGAAAGAGGATATACTTTGGAGAATACCACTATCGAAATGTTAGGAACAGCTAAAAAAGTGACTATCAATAAAGACAACACGACAATTGTAAGTGGTGCTGGCGAAGCAGATATCATCAAAAACCGTGTCAACCAAATTAAAGGTCAAATGGAAGCTACTACTTCTGATTATGACAAAGAAAAGTTACAAGAGCGTTTGGCTAAATTAGCTGGTGGAGTTGCTGTACTTTATGTTGGAGCTGCTTCTGAAGTGGAAATGAAAGAGAAAAAAGACAGAGTTGACGATGCACTTCACGCTACTCGCGCTGCTGTAGAAGAAGGAATTGTTGCTGGTGGTGGTGTTGCACTTTTAAGAGCTAAACTTGCACTTAGCGCAATTAAAGCAGACAATGCTGACGAAGCAACAGGAATTCAAATTGTATCTCGTGCCATTGAATCTCCATTGAGAACTATTGTTGAAAATGCAGGTCTTGAGGGTTCTGTTGTTGTTGCAAAGGTGGCTGAAGGTTCAGGAGATTTTGGATACAATGCTAAAACAGATGAATATGTAGATATGCTTGCTGCAGGAATCATAGATCCGAAGAAAGTAACTCGTGTAGCATTAGAAAATGCTGCTTCGGTGGCTGGAATGATCTTGACTACTGAATGTGCATTGATTGATATCAAAGAAGATAATGGTGGCGGAAACCCAATGGGTGGCGGTATGCCAGGAATGATGTAATATCACTTCCTTTAGATTAAAATTTAAAATAAACCAAAAATATTTAGATTTTTTAAAGAAAATGAGCTCGATTGTATTTCGGGCTCATTTTTTTTTGCCTGTACAATTAAAATTGGATTAGTGAATTAATTTCATACTTTTACTACTAAATTAGCAACTAAGACAACCTGTTTTTATGACAAAACCAAAGCATTTTTTTCTACTCGTTACTTTATTAGTTTCTTCGGTTATTTTTAGCCAGCCTAATGAAGAAACCGTCAAATCAAAGATTGGTGCTGTTCTTGAACATTATTTTAAATTAGATAGAGAAGCAATCCATATTCATCTAAATAAAACAACATTCTTAAGCGAAGAGACTATATGGTATCAAGGATACATAGTTAATAGAAAGACTACTAAACCATTTTACACTTCCAATGTTTTTGTACTACTATTTGACGAGAATGGAAAACAACTCTCTGAAAAATTAGTATTTGCTGATAATGGTGTTTTTTCGGGTCAAATTAAACTTGACCCCAATCTGGATTCTGGAAACTATTACATACAAGTATATACTAACTGGATGAATAACTTTACAGAAAACGAATCTACTTTGGTAAAAGTAAACATAATCAATCCAGACCAAGGCATTCGCAACACAAAAAAAATAGTTAAAGAAACACTTAAAATTTACCTAAATCCAGAAGGAAAAAATCTTATTAGCGGAGTTTCAACTACCATTGGGATACAAGTAAAAGACTGCAATAATAATACACCTATAAATCTTGAAGCAACTATACAAAATAGCAAAGGAGAGGCTTTGCAAACCGTCAAATTAAATAATTTTGGCTTCGGGAAATTTTTCACAATCCCAACTACAGAAGTACTAAAAGTAGTAGTGAAATATGAAGACAAAATTATCGAAAATAATATGCCCTCTGCTAATTTAATAGGCGTAGCTATTGAAGCAAGTTCCTTCATGCTAGAAAACAAAACTACAATCAAAGTAAAAACAAATAAATCTAGTTTCAATAGTTTACAATCAAGTGGATTAAATTTAGTCATTCATCAAGACCAAAATTACATCGTTCAACCGTTAAACATTAATCCTAATGACTTAGAGCAAATAATTGTTGTCAATAATACAGATCTAAATCCAGGAATTAATACCATCAGAATAATTGATAATGAATTAAAACAATGGTCTGAAAGACAAATATACATTAGTCCCATTGCAAAAAATAATTATGATGTTATAAAAAATAACCAACAGGAAGACACTATAAAACTTGCCGCATTCTCCAATGCAGCTAATAATATGATCAGTATTTCTGTTTTACCTACAGAAACGAAAAGTATCGACGACAACAATTCTATCATTGCAGGATTGACTATCAACCCTTATATAAAGACAACTCTTCTAAATTCTAATTATTATTTAAATGATTTAAATAGATTAAAATATTACGAATTAGATTTGGCTCTACTGAATCAAGAAAGCCTAAAATATGATTGGGAATACATGAAACTGCAACCACCTACTGCAGATTATTCTTTTGACATTGGAATTAATTTAAAAGGAACAATGGCTAACCCACTTAAAAGTAAATCATTTCATAAAGTAAAACTAGTAAGCAGTAAAGAATTCATAATGGCATCAGCAGATGTCACAGAAAATGGTACTTTCGAATTCCAAAATCTACTTTTAACAGATTCTACTTATGTTAATTTATCCTTACATAAACTACCAAATTTTGAATATGTTGATGCAAAATTAGCGATACAAATTGTCAATAGAAAAAAACCCTATAATAAGGCATTTACTGGTCTTAATAAAGAGAACTGCAATTCAGAAAATGACACTATTAAAACCGTAAATCTTGATTTACCAGACTTTAAGGAAAAAATAATTCAACTTCAAGAAGTTGTATCAAAAAATAAAAAAAAACAATTAAGATATAACAAAATTCTTTCAAACAGAATGCTTCGTGGTCATAAAATTGATAGTACCAACAACTTTTCAAGTATTTTAAATTTTATAGAAGCAAATGGGTTCAAGGTAGATCGAACCATTGGCAAGATAAATATATATACTAGATTGCCTGGTGTAGCACAACTACCCACACCTATTGTTTATATTGATAATAGGCAACTCTACTTTGATTATCAAGAACTTGAATTTATAAAAATGGATGAACTTGATGAAATCTATATTAATTCTCTAGCTATAGTGCCTAGCATTAACAATAATCTTGGAATAATTAGAATTTACACCAAAAAACAACAAAATGCTTACTCCAAAAAACCAAATCCAAATTCGTTTTTTGTAAAAGATGCGTTTTCAAAAAGTAGTACTTTTCAAAATTTAGATTACGCCGGTGCTTCTAGTAATGGTTTTAATAATTTTGGCATAATTAGTTGGTTTACAAAAACAATTTCAGATTCAAATGGTAATTTCACATTTGATATTCTAGATTATAACAAAAAAAACTGCAAAATTATCATTGAAGGTATGACTACAGACGGACAAATTTTCCATGAAGAAAAGGTGGCTCAATTACAGTAAAACTAAGCAACACTAAAATGCCCCCAAATAGTTCTCTACACTAATTGGGGGCATTTTTGATTTTTAAATTAGATTTATTCTTGAACTTTCGATTTTTTACTAAACTTGTAAATTACGGGTAAAACAGTAATTCCTACTAAAGCTAATACAATTAATTCAATATGCTCTTTCAAATCAATTTGATAATTATCAAGCAAGAAACCATATAAATAATGTCCGGCAAAAATTAACGTAAAAGACCAGATGAATGAACTTAGAACATTATAGAACATAAATTTTTGTTTGTCCATGGATACAATTCCAGCTACAATAGGTGCAAAAGTTCTAAATATTGGAAGAAAACGAGCAAAGATGATTGCTTTTCCACCGTATTTTTCGAAAAAATCTTTGGATTGAACTAAGTACTTTCTCTTGAACCAAAAACTATCCTGTTTATTATACAAATAGTATCCACTTTTTGAACCAAACCAATACCCAACAACGTTTCCTAAAATTCCAGACAACGCTACAAATGTTGATAAAAGGACAACATTAAGAAAGTCATTATTAATAAATAAAATATTTTCTATTAATTCCCGGCTATAAATTCCTGCTAAAAACAACAAACTATCTCCTGGTAAAAAGAAACCCGCAAAAAGACCTGTTTCAGCAAATACAATAAATAAAACTATATAAATCCCCAACTTAATTCCATTAACATCAAAATGAATATAAAAAAGTGGGTCAATTAAATTCTTCCAATCAAAATCGTTCATTCTACGGTGTTTTATGCTAAAATTATTCGTGTGTGAAAGTACGGATAATATATCTTAACCACAATTTATGTCGCTATTTTAAAGTTTTATTAACGGTTAATACTGTAACTCAATTTTAGAAATGTACAAGAAATTTAAATTTGTAAAATACACCTACAAAATTGCCTCTTTTTTCACAAAACTACTTCTACTGACAGGCATACTTCTTTAAGCAAGCAATATCACAATTCAAATTCTTGCCCCATCAATGGAACTTTACAATCAAAACCATATTTTTCCTGTACTTTTATGCGGAGTTCATCTAATGGCTCATTTTCACCATGAACTAAAAACACTCTGGTTGGTTTATTCTCCAATTCTGACAACCAATTCAACAAATCTTTTTGATCTCCATGTGCTGACAACCCCTGTATTTCTAATATTTTTGCTTTTACCGGATAATATTGCCCATGAATTTTAATTTCTTTTGCCCCTTCGAGTAATTTTCTTCCACGTGTTCCTTCGGCTTGATACCCTACAATAATCAACGTAGTTTCCGGAAGACCAATATAATGTTCCAGATAACTCAAAACTCTTCCACCGGTAACCATTCCACTAGCAGCAATAACCACCTTAGGACGATCATCTAGTATTAACTCCATTGTTTCTTGATAATCAGAAACTAAAGAAAACATTTTACTCATTTCAGCACATTCCTCTAACGATAATTTATGCCATTTTGGATTATTGGAAAAGATATTTAGGGCATTAATACCCATTGGTGTATCAATGATATAGGGGATATTTGGAATTCTATCTTCCTCCCTGAGTTGCCATAACAAATACATGATGGTTTGGGCACGCTCTACGGCAAAACTCGGAATAATAATCGTTCCGCCTTTATTAACCGTATTATTGATATACATTTCTAGTTCTAATTTAGTGTCCGTTTTAGGATGAATCCGATTGCCATAGGTGCTTTCAAGAAAAACATAATTGGCATTATTAGGTTTAGTTGGCGGATACATCAACACATCATCATCCCGACCAATATCTCCCGAGAAAACTAATGTTTTATTTTCAAGCGTCAAAGCAATACTGCAAGCACCTAAAATATGTCCCGCATTAGTAAAAATAGCTTCAATTTCAGCATCTAAAGCGATAGGCTCCTGAATTTTGATCACTCTAAACAACGGAAAAACTTTTTCGGCTTGTTCAACTGTATAAAGTGGCTCGGCAACTTCATGTTTAGAATATTTGCCCTCATTGGCTTTACTGGCTTCTTCTTCCTGAATTTTAGCGCTATCTAAAAGGATTAATTTCGTTATGTCTTTTGTGGGACTGGTGCAATATATCTTCCCCTTAAAACCCTGATTGACTAGCCTAGGCAACCACCCACAATGATCTAAATGACCATGAGTCAACAAGACAAAATCTATGGTGGAAGGTAAAACTGGCAACGGATCCCAATTAAGCTCCCGTAGAGGTTTTAATCCTTGGAATAATCCACAATCAATCAAAATCCGAATCCCATTGCTTTCTATTAATGTTTTAGAACCAGTTACGGTTCCCGCTCCACCTATAAATTTAACTTTCATTTGATTTGAATTTAAAATTTAACACTCTCAATAATCATTTCTTCTAAATATACCTGCATAATTCTGACGCTTCTTTTAAAACGTTTTTCATCCGATTTGGACTCAATCCGATTCTATTTAAACATTCTGAATTGTTTATAATTTCTTTTACTAAAATAACATCCAAGATTAATAATTTATCTTTTTCAGCGATAGACAATGTCGTTAAGCAGGTTACGGGATAAAGGGAATTGCTATCATTCTTAGTTTTCAAATTGTTATCTTCAGGATAATTCCAACTCAACAAATTTAATCCAGAACATTTTGCAAATTTGATCGCATCAGAAGTGAACCGATTATTAGTGACAATCCAACAACTGGAAACAATATCTTTTACATTAAAAATGGGATGATTTCTATCTTTCAAATCATTAAATCGAGACAAGATATACAAGGGAACTTTGACATCAGACGCTGCTTCCCTACCCGCATGATACTTGCATTCCACCATTGCTATCACTTCATTTTTTTTCACTAAAACATCAATTTCATGAGATACACACTTCCCAAGCAATGTTAAATTAATAATGGTCGTATAATGTTCAGAGGCAAAAAGTCGCGCAACGTATCTTTCAAAGAAAAAACCTGCTGGACCCAACAAGCGAATGGCTTCTCTTAGATTGTAACGAGCCGCATGAGCATTAGCTGTTTTTTTTAATAATGAAAAAGCCATTTTATAGATTTGCTTTGTAGAGATGCCCTCATACATCTGTTTTTTTATGGTTTCCAAAATCTCATCTACTGTACCGGTATTTGCCCCTGATTTCAGTAGTGATTTTTTAAGTTTCTCCGAACTAAATTCGACAATATCCCCAGAATGCTTGATGATTTTCATGCCTTTACAATACTGATAGTTAGTAAATTAAAGATACGCAAAAAAAACTATTGATGTTGCTTTTGGTAATAAAATCCAGGAACGAATAACAACAGAAAAATAGGCTGAATTAAAAAACGACGAATATAAAAAAGAATCCAGTTGTGATTTTCACTAGTGAAGTGAACAATGTAGAAAAAAGCAACTATCAAGATCAAAAAGAAAAAATAATACAAGACAAAAGCAAATTTCACCATAGCTGGCTCTTTAAAAAGCACGTAAATAATACCGAGTGATATAGAAGTATTTAAGGTATATCGCAGAAGCAAGCTTAAAAATAAAGAAAAGGAGTTTAGAGCTGGCAATCTCAGGCTAGTAAAATCTTTTTTAAAAAAATCCAAAAAAGGATCATAAAACAACTGGTTTTCAAAAGCACGGATTAGTATTAGCAACAACACCAAAAAAAGGAGTTGCATCAGTCGAACTTTATTTTTAATTACCGTTTGAAGCATATCGTGAGAATTTACGAACCCAAATCAACCATAAAATAAATACCACACCATAAATATACAATGGAAAAAGAACTTCATGCAATAATGCCTCCTGTTTTGGAAAATAAAAAATAAGCGCACTTAAAGCCGCTATCCTCAAAACATTTAATAGATAAATAACCAGGCTTCCGCCAACTATATAAAGCACTGTCGTTATAAGCTTTCCTGAAAAAGCAATCACAAATGAAAGGAATAAAATTATCACACTAACTGCATTACAGCCTTCAACAATTCGCGCTACATATTTAGTGTTATAAAACAGCTTCATGTAAGGGTGCGCCGTACTCTCTTCAATTGCCGCATCATCAACAAACAACAATAGTACTTGTTCTGTATTTTTACCTACCATTTTTGTGATGGAATCCGTTTTATTTTCCTCAAAACTGTTCAAATAGTTTTGATACAAAAAGGTAAGAACGATGTAAGTCAAAAAAAAGACTGCCAGAAAAAGCAAAAAAGGTTTGTACAGAATTAAATATTTTTTCAACGTCTATTTTTTTAACAAATTTATACAAATTTTAAAACTGGCTTTAATACTTTTGTAGAAATAAACATAAAACCATGACATTTCAAGAATTACATCCAAAAGTAACCGAAATAACGTTGAATACAACACAATCGAGAGACGAAAAACTATTGTCAATTTGTCAACTGCTTAGCGACTCCATCTCGTACTACAACTGGGTTGGATTTTATTTTGCCAATCACCAAGAGAAAACGTTACATCTAGGCCCTTATGTAGGAGCCGAAACGGATCATACTGTAATTCCTTTTGGAAAAGGAATTTGCGGACAAGTGGCAGTTTCAAATGAGAACTTTGTCGTGCCTGATGTTGCTGCACAAGACAATTATATTGCTTGTAGTTTTACCGTAAAATCTGAAATTGTTGTCCCTCTATTTGTAAATGGCGAAAACATAGGGCAAATAGATATTGACAGTCATGTACTAGATCCCTTTACTAAAGAGGATGAATTATTCTTAGAATTTGTTTGTGCGACAATAGCGAAATTGTATTAAAACTATTGGTATTAAACATCAGTACAACCATCCTAATATGAAATATTACTTTTTTCTTTGCTCCTTTTATTACTTTTAACTCCTTCATTTGCGCAAGACAATAAAGATGCCGCATTCTATATTGACTCTTTAGGCAATATAGGTGAAGAATTTAATTACAAATTCATAAGATCAGTAAAAGAATACTACCTACCTAAAAAAGAGTATGAATTTTCAGATTACTACAAATCTGGTATAGTGGCATTAACGGGAACAACCAAAGACCGAGACAGGATAATATTAGATGGAACTGCGGTGTCATATTATGAAAATGGCAATAAAAAGCAAATTTCAAATTATGTTGATTCCCGTTTAGAAGGAAAACAATTTCAATGGTATGAAAATGGAGTAATGCAATTTGAAAAAGATTTTACATTTGACAAAATAAAAATGGAAAGCAATGAAAAGCTGATGCAGTATTGGGATACAAATAAATTACAGCAAGTTATTGATGGCAGTGGAAAATATGATGCATTAATTGAAAATTATAATAAAGGTAATACCGAAAAAGATACACTCTATGAGAAAGGAGAAATCAAGAATGGATTTAGACATGGAGTTTGGAAAGGAAATTCTTCCCATCCAAAAATTACATTTATTGAAGAATACGAAAATGGTAAATTGATCACGGGAACCAGTACTGATAAAAATAACACCCAATATAGTTATACCGAAGTAAGCCAAAAAGCAGCTCCTAAAAATGGAATAAATGATTTTTATAAATACGTGGGTAGAAACTTTAAAACACCAAAAAAACAAGGTCTTATTGGCAAAATTTATTTGACTTTTGTTGTGGATAAAGATGGAAAACTAGTAGAGCCTAAGGTACTACGTGATCTAGGTTTTGGAACGGGTTCTGAGGCTTTGCGAGTTATAAGGGAAGCTAAAAATTGGATTCCCGGCAAAATAAGGGGAATTCCTGTTCGATTTCTATACTCATTGCCCATTACAGTTAAAGCAATATAATATTAAATACTTGAGAATAAAGTTTTTAAAAGTTTATCAAAGTTTAATTTTAGATTTAGAAAATAAATGGTACTTTTGCACCCGTCGTACAATAGATGTATGACATACATAAAAATCATTAAACAAATATTGGAATGTATTTAACTAAAGAGATTAAAGAAGAAATCTTCGCTAAACACGGAGAAAAAACAAACACTGGAAAATCAGAAGCTCAAATTGCTTTGTTCACTTTCAGAATTAGCCATTTAACGGAGCACTTGAAAAAAAATCGTCATGATTACAATACAGAGCGTTCATTAGTATTGCTAGTAGGTAAAAGAAGGTCTTTGTTGGATTACTTGAAGAAAACAGAAATCAACAGATACCGTGAAATTATCAAAGTATTGAATATCAGAAAATAATCAATAGAAAAGAGGTGCGAAAGTGCCTCTTTTTTATTTTATAATTTAGAGTCTAAAAATTCTATTTCGATCCTGACACAAAAGGGATTAGAATCAATACTCCTCCACAAAGTCTTTACCATTTCGTAAATGACAAATAAAAAAAAGTTTGGTTTTTCATTGGGTTTTAGGCATTAACTACGCAAAACAACAACTACAACACAACTAGAACCCATGTTTAACTAATAAATTAAATTTATGATTCCACAATTATTTGTAGAAAGTATCGATTTAGGTGATGGCAGAAACATCACAATCGAGACAGGTCGTTTAGCCAAACAAGCGGATGGATCTGTAGTAGTAAGAATAGGTAAAACTGTTATTTTAGGTACGGTTGTATCTTCAAGAAAAGCAAGTCCAGGGATCGATTTTCTTCCACTTACGGTAGATTATCGTGAAAAATTTGCTGCAGCAGGACGTTTTCCTGGTGGTTTCTTCAAAAGAGAAGCAAGACCAAGTGATAACGAAGTATTAACCATGCGTTTAGTTGACCGAGTATTGCGTCCGCTGTTCCCAGATGATTACCACGCTGAAGTTCAGGTGATGATTCAATTGATGTCTCACGACGAAGACGTAATGCCAGATGCATTAGCAGGTTTAGCAGCATCAGCAGCTTTAGCTTTGTCTGACATTCCTTTCGAAACATTAATTTCTGAGGCTAGAGTTGGAAGAGTTGACGGAAAATTCATCATCAACCCATCACGTGCTCAATTAGAAGTATCAGATATCGATATGATGATTGGCGCCTCTATGGATTCTATTGCCATGGTAGAAGGTGAAATGAAAGAGATTTCAGAAGCAGAAATGTTGGAAGCAATTAAATTCGCACACGAACACATCAAAAATCAAATTGCTGCTCAACTGCGTTTACAAGCTGCTTTTGGTAAAAAAGAAACTCGTACTTACGAAGGAGAAAGAGAAGATGAAGCTATTTACACAAAAGTAAAAGACGCCTCTTACGATAAAATTTACGCTATTGCTAGCAAAGGTTCTTCTAAACAAGAGCGTACAGCTGCATTTGCAGAAGTAAAAGAAGAAGTAAAAACATTATTCACAGAAGAAGAATTAGCTGAAAATGGTGATTTAGTTTCTAAATATTTTTACAAAACTAACAAAGAAGCAGTTCGGAACGTAACCCTAGATTTAGGAACACGTTTAGACGGAAGAAAAACTACAGAAATTAGAGATATCTGGTGTGAAGTAGATTATCTTCCATCGGTACACGGATCTGCATTGTTTACTCGTGGAGAAACTCAAGCCTTGGCAACAGCTACTTTAGGAACCTCTAGAGAAGCAAACCAAATTGATTCTCCATCTCAACAAGGAGAAGAGCGTTTCTATCTACACTATAACTTCCCTCCTTTCTCAACTGGTGAAGCTCGTCCTTTAAGAGGAACTTCAAGAAGAGAAGTAGGTCACGGAAACTTAGCGCAAAGAGCGTTGAAAAACATGATTCCTACTGATTGTCCTTATACAATCCGTGTGGTTTCTGAAGTATTAGAATCTAACGGTTCTTCTTCTATGGCAACCGTTTGTGCTGGAACATTAGCATTAATGGATGCTGGTATCCAAATGATTCGTCCCGTTTCTGGAATTGCAATGGGATTAATTACTGACGGAGATCGTTATGCTGTATTGTCTGATATTCTTGGTGATGAAGATCATTTAGGCGATATGGATTTTAAAGTAACTGGAACTGCAGAAGGAATTACAGCTTGTCAAATGGACATCAAAATTGATGGATTGAAATACGAGATTATGGAAGCAGCATTGGCGCAAGCTCGTGATGGTCGTTTGCATATCCTTGGAAAATTAATCGAAACTTTAGCATCACCTAAAGAAGACGTTAAAGCGTACGCTCCAAAAATTATTACAAGAAGAATTCCTAATGCGTTTATTGGCGCATTGATCGGACCTGGTGGAAAAGTGATTCAAGAATTACAAAAAACAACAGGAACGACAATTGTTATCAATGAAGATCCAACTACGGAAGAAGGAGTTATCGAAATTTTAGGAACTGATCCTGCTGGAATTGAAGCTGTATTGGCTAAAATCAAATCCATCACTTTCAAACCTCAAATGAATGAGTCGTATGAAGTGAAAGTAATCAAAATGTTAGATTTTGGTGCAGTAGTTGAATACCTAGAAGCTCCAGGAAATGAAGTATTGCTTCACGTATCTGAGCTTGCATGGGAACGTACTGAAAATGTTTCTGACGTTGTGAACATGGGCGATGTTTTCCAAGTGAAATACTTAGGTATGGATCCAAAAACAAGAAAAGAAAAAGTGTCAAGAAAAGCACTTATGCCAAGACCTCCACGTGAGGAAAGAAAAGAGTAATCAGATCTTAGTTTACTAAAGGTTTATTTATAGAAAGCCCCAATTCATGTATTTGAATTGGGGTTTTCGATTTTTATTTGGGCATGCCGCCAGTAACGATAAGGGGCAACATACAGCCGTGCTATAAGCCCCTTATCCTTTCTGCCGTCGGGCTATCCGCGCTACTTCGGTAGCTTGCTCCTATCCCTCATGCGGACTCGTGGTAAATAACAACTCTCTCTTTTCCAAAATATCGTTTTCCTCAAAGTTTGTCACGCTGAAAGCGTCTCACACAAGCCAAGAACTTCCAATTTACCGCTCCAAAAGATACTTACCACTCCGTTTATAACATCAAGTTATTCCTCCGTAATGACAAATATTGTGTTTGATTTGCAACATTGCTATAGATATAATATTCACCCCTTGCGCAACCACAAAGCGACTCAAGATAGCTGAGCAACTTACCTGAGACGCTTTCAGCGTGACAAACAGTGAAGGATAACTGTTGATCAAACCACATTGTACATAAAACAAAAAACCCAGAACAAAGTCTAGGTTTAATTATTTTTAGTCACTACTATTGAAAATTAAATATCATTTTCAAAATCAATTTTTAGGTCTTTAATTAATTCTGAGGGTTCCACTTTAAGGGCATGAGCAATTTTAAAAAATAAATTCATTGTCATTCCTTGATTTTTATCAAAAACTAGACGCAATGTTTTTTCATCACAACCAACTTTTTTGGCAAATTGAAGCTTATTCCCATTATGCTGTTCCATAAAGAGAATACGTATTCTTTCAGTTAAAGTTTCTTTTATGTTGTCTAATTCGCTTTGCACTTAGCAAATAAACCTATCCCAAATAAAATAATTCATTTTACAGTTCGGAGTTTTCTCCGAAAGATTTATATTTGGGGAAAATCAAACGTAAAATGCCCACACTACACTGGATAGGTAAAGACAAAATCATCAATCATCATCAAGATGTCCCTTACAAAGTACTGAATCACGAATATGGTTTCAGCCCCCTAGCCCCCAAAGGGGGAACAAAAACTGAGGTTAACAGCGGAAATATGATTATTAATGGTGACAATCTTGAAGCCTTAAAATCATTATTACCCAAATACGAAGGCAAAGTCAACTGCATTTATATAGATCCACCCTATAATACCGGAAATGAGAGTTGGGTTTACAACGACAATGTAAATACGCCACAAATCAAGAAATGGCTAGGCAAAGTCGTTGGCAAAGAAAGTGAAGATCTAACCCGTCACGACAAATGGCTGTGCATGATGTACCCGAGATTGAAATTGTTACATAAACTATTAGCAAAGGATGGAGTCATTTTCATTTGGTGGATTCAATTAATTAATGCGAATTCCTGATTATTGTTTAATAATTGTAAATATACTTCATTTGGAGAATCAAATTGATGCCTTTTCCGAGGT